>NZ_BSDI01000029.1:0-3476 GCF_027923225.1 Phytohabitans aurantiacus | reverse complement strand
CCCCCCCACGGCCGGAGGCCACAGCTGAGAGCGTCGATCCGGGCGGTCCAGCGGTGGACCCAGCCGGCCTCACTGGCTGCGATGAGCCTGGTGGCGATGCGGCCAGGTTGGCATGGATAGCCGGCGGCAGGGGCGCATCGCTGGTTGGTGCATCTGGTGGTGTCGGTCGGCTCGGCTTGATGCTGACCGGCCAGGTCCAGGCCCCAGTGCAGAAGCTTCAGGTCCTGTGTGGACGAACCGGCAGCCTGAGCCGTCATCGGCGTCGCCGCCGCTACCGAGAAGAACCACAGGCCCCCAGCACCCACCGACTGCCGGGCCAACCCGGCGTGCCCGCTCACCGAGCCACCTCTGCGCGACCTGGCACTGTGCGGGCCTTCATCGAGCCCTCCCGGCGGCCCGACCGGCGCCGGACGCTAGGCCAACCGCGGACACCAAAAGGCTCACGCAACCCGAATAGGCTGGCCATTCGGCCGTGATTCAGGCCGCCGCCAACGGTCGAGCAGACGTTGCTGGCCGCGCGGTCGACTGCCAGCCACATAGGAAGCTCCGTTGCCAGGTCGAGAGTCGGGAAAGGCGGGGTCGTGCGGCCATGCAACAGCCGCCGGCATGGCAGTGGGTTCTGGCTGGTCGGAAAGCGAGCGACCGGTGTACGCGCACACCGACATCACGGATCGCTCCTTCGCAGGGGCACGGTCACAACTATTTGGAGCTAGACGGGCTGCCCGCCGCCGCGCCATCCTCGGCTGCGGCGGCGGCCAGTGCCCTTTACGTTTGCCAGGCGAACATCAGCTCGTCTGGCACCGCGCCAACCCGAACCGCCGCCACCGCACGAACGAACAAGGTTGCCCATCCGCTTCGCGGGATGTCCTGTCGCCGCACTAGGCCGCGTCGGGCCAACGCCTCGTACGTCACCCGCTCCACGGTGCTGGCGTCGACCGGCCGCAGCCGGCATCCGCACGGTGACTGGTAGCAGCGCTCCCCGTCGGCCGATGCCAACGGACTCAGCGGCAGGTCGCAACTGGCGCAGACCAGCAGGCCACACAGCGGGTACTCCGCCCGGAGTTGTTCGGTAGACGCTGTCAGCACCATCGCCGACCCCTTCCACGACGACGCCTGGCGGTGCGGTTCCCGACCAGCCGTAGGCCAGATCGTCTGTCCAGGGGCGGGGACCGATCGCGGGCAGCGAAGCCTCAGAAGGCGAGGACCACATGCCCGCCGACGCAAGGATGGGCGGCGGACATCGACCGTGAGGACAACCTGCCTGGATCTTGGCGGCCTGGCGACGATCGCACCTATACCGGCTACATTCGCTAGGTCGGCCGATGGGTCGATGACAGTGGCCTGCCGCGAGGCTCCGGTAGCGTTGCCGGCGACCTCACCAGCCGCTGCGATGTCGATGTTCGCCACCTCGCTCCCCTTCCTCCCGCTGATCGCCGGCCCAGCGTCCGCGGTTCACGCCCGCCACCGACAGCAATTGATGTGTCGCTTCTGGTATGTCCACGATCACGGAATGTGGACACGGCGGGAAGGCCGCAAAAGCGGGTGCGTAAAGGGTGCATTCGCAGGTGCAAAGTCGGCGACCTGCGCATTCATCTCACGAGCCCAATTCGGTCCGTGCGGTGAGCCGAAAGGCGGGGTTACGCTCTTGCCACGGACGTCCACCCAGGACCGGCCGCGAGTTGGTATCTGCGCAAGTGCCGGAGGTGCCGGTGATCTCTCCCTACGTCCGGCGCCGCCGACTTGCCATAGAGCTCGTGCGCCTTCGCGAGGAACACGAGTACTCGGCAGAGAAGCTATCGCGAGAGGTGGGCATTCAGCGGCAAAAGATCAGCCGCCTGGAGAACGGACGAGTCCGCCCCGACCAGGACGAGATCATGCGGATTCTCGCGCACTTCAACGTGGACGCGGACCGCTGGGAACAGCTCATGACCATCGCCCGCGAAGCCCAGGAAAGCGGCTGGTGGGAACGGTACCGCGACGAGATGGGGCCACGGCAGGCGCTCTACGCCGATCTGGAGGCCGGTGCGGCAGCAATCGCCGAATACCAGATGACACTGTTGCCGGGCTTGTTACAACTGCCCGCCTTCACCGAGGCGCGCGCTGTGGCCGACCGCGCCAAAGCACCCAGCCGATTCGTCGTCGAGCGCTCGATCGACGCACGCGCGGCCCGGCAGCGGGTGCTCGACCGACCCGGTGGTCCCAGCTATCAGGTCATCATCGACGAACTCGCCATCCGCCGACACGCCGCACCCCCTGAGATCGTCCGCGCTCAACTCGACCACCTGATCGACATTGGACACAACCGCGAGAAGATCACCATCCAAGTCCTCCCGCTCGCCGCCAGGATCGAGGGCAACGCCATACCACGGTCAGCGTTCTTCACCTACCGCTACCGCGACCCGGAGGATCCGATCGTCGTCGCCGTCGACACCATCACCAGCGACGTCGTCCTGACCGACCCCGACGAGATCGGCCACTACACGTCCCTCTACGAGCGACTGCGTGCCGCGGCGCTCGACACCGCGGACAGCCTGTACTTCCTCGCCACCGTGGCGCAGGAACTACCTGACCACACCAGGAGCTGACATGGCCGCCACCACGTACACCAACTGGCGCAAGTCCAGCCGCTCCGGCGGCGACGACAACTGCGTCCAGGTCGCCACCGCCCCCGACACCGTCGGCGTACGCGACTCCAAGAAGCCGCACGGCGCGATCCTGGAGTTCGGCAGACCGGCGTGGGAGGACTTCATCGCCGGCGCCAAGGCCGGCGAGTTCGATATCTAACGCCGCCAGACACGGCGCACACCACACGTCGTCGGTATACGACGCATCACGGATAGAAGGGGGACCGAGAATGCCGCGCCGCCGCAAGGACCACCCCGAGGTGCCGATGTCGCGCGAGGAGCTCGCGGACGCCTGCAACCTGTACCTCGCCGACAAATGCGACCCCGACGGGCCCATCACCGCCAACCTCATCGGCAAGATCGAGCAAGGCGTCAACACCTGGCCGCGAGGGCCACGCCGTGAAGCCTTCAAAGCCGTCCTCGGGGTACAGACCAACAGCGAGATCGGTTGAAGAGGATTCAAGAATGGCGCGCCGCCGCAAGGGCCTACCCAACGCAAGCTTCCGCGAGGCCAGGGAACGACTACGCTCACCTGCCGACCCCGAGGTACCGATGTCACGCGAGGAGCTCGCGGACGCCTGCAACCTGTACCTCGCCGACAAATGCGACCCCGACGGGCCCATCACCGCCAACCTCATCGGCAAGATCGAGCAAGGCGTCAACACCTGGCCGCGAGGGCCACGCCGTGAAGCCTTCAAAGCCGTCCTCGGGGTACAGACCAACAGCGAGATCGGTTGAAGAGGATTCAAGAATGGCGCGCCGCCGCAAGGGCCTACCCAACGCAAGCTTCCGCGAGGCCAGGGAACGACTACGCTCACCTGCCGACCCCGAGGTACCGATGTCACGCGAGGA
>NZ_BSDI01000028.1 GCF_027923225.1 Phytohabitans aurantiacus | reverse complement strand
AGGCGCGAGGCGCGAGGCGCGAGGCGCGAGGCGCGAGGCGCGAGGCGCGAGGCGCGAGGCGCGAGGCGCGAGGCGCGAGGCGCGAGGCGCGAGGCGCGAGGTGGGTGTGGAGGGCTAGGCGGTTACGGCGTCGGAGGGTGGGGTTGCGGAGGAGCGCCACCGGCGCCACCACTGCGCCTCCGGCAGTTCGCCGCCGGCGACCACCAGCGCGTCCAGCGCTTCGGCGGCGCTCGACGGGTCGGCCACCGGGTTCGCGCGGACCATCCGGCCGATCACTCGGCGTCGGCTCCGCATGACGTCTCCGACCAGGTCGCGGCCGGTCTCCGTGAGACCGAGCCAGGTCGCCCGCCGGTCTTCGATCCGCCGGTACCGCCGGACGAGGTCCTTGCGGACCAAGCGGTCACACATGCGGGTGACCGTAGACGGTGCCACCGCCAGCAAACTTGCCAGGTCGACGGTGCGCTGCGGCCCTCCGGCCAGCACCACCAGTGCCCGGAACTGGACCAGCGTCACGTCGACGTCCAACTGCGCCAGCGACTGCGCTGCCAGGCCGACCAACACGCGGCTGGCTGCCAGCAGGCTGTCGGTCAGCGTGCCGGCCTCTGTCGTCTGCACCCCTGCCACGCCGGAAATGCTCGCACACGCGCCTTGGGCCTGTATCAAGGTGGATGACCGGGCTACGGCGGACCCAGACGACGACCGGCGGCACCGGATCGCCGCCTGGGCCTCGCCTCGCCTCGGCCCCCACCTTGATACAGGCCCAGGAGTTACCTCAGACGCCATTCTCCACAGACCCACGAGGTCCGGCAGCCCTCTTGTACTAAAGTACAAGATATGTCGTACGCCTTCCTGCTCGCCGCGATCGCCTGCGAGGTGTTCGCCACCAGCATGCTCAAGTCGACGGAAGGGTTCAGCCGGCTCTGGCCGACGGTGGCGTGCCTGACCGGCTACACCGTCTCGTTCCTGGCCCTGTCGCAGGCGGTCAAGGAGGTTCCGGTCGGCGTCGCGTACGCCATCTGGTCCGGCCTCGGCACCGCCGCGATCGTCGCCATCGGCGCGGCGTTCCTCGGTGAGCCGATCACGCTGATCAAGGTGGCCGGGATCGGTCTCATCGTGGCCGGCGTGGTGATCCTCAACGTGGGCGGTGCGGCGCATTGACCGGCCGCCGCCCGCAGCGCCCCCGCGATCCGGAGGCGCGCCGGGCCGCGCTCGCCGCGGCGGTCGTCGAGGTCGTCGCGGAGGTCGGTATCGGTCGCACCACGCACCGCGCGGTGGCCGCCCGCGCCGGCCTGCCGCTCGGCACCACGACGTACTACTTTCCAACCCTCGACGACCTGGTCGCCACGGGCCTGGCGCACGCCACCGAGGCGCTCCGCGCGGAGTTGGACGCCTGGTCGGCGCGGCTCGGCACCGCCACAGACCCGGCCGCCACGCTGGCCGGCCTGGTGGTGGGGTACCTCGCGGACCGGCGGCGGGCGCGGGTCGAGTACGAGCTCTATGTCGCCGCGGCGCGCAACCCCGCGCTGCGGCCGCTCGCCGAGACCTGGCTCCACGGCCTTCGCGACCTGCTAATCCCGCACACCGGTGCCACGGCGGCCCGCGACGTGGCGGCGCTGGTCGACGGCGCCGTGCTCCAAGCCTTGGCGACGGACACCAAGTTGAACCGCGCGGACCTGGCCGCAGCGATCCGCCGCCTCACCCCGTGATCATTGCGTCATTCAAGTCGCTCTTACGACTTGAATGACGCAATGATCACGGGGGTGCGAGCGCCGACAAGCGAGCGCGGGCCGCCGCGACGAAACCGTCCTTGTCGTCGGCGTACAGGCGGACTCTCGTCGTGGGCTCACTGGGGCCCTTGGGGAGGTCCAATGGGGACGGTCTACGTAGGATGATGTCGATGCTGGTTTGCCCACCGGTGCCCAGGTTGACGATCGGGCCGTCGTCGTCGTGCTCGATCTGGACGCCCTTGCTGGACGGCAGCGACCTGTAGCGCCCGTGCACGGCCGCGATGTCCGTCCACGGGATCGTCACGTCGAGCCCGATCCCGTTGCGTATCCGGATCCCCGCCTCGCCCATCTCGTGCGGACGCAGGCGCAGCATCGCGAAGAGGCCGAGCATCCAGATGAGACCGTAGACACCGAGCCCCAGCACGATCCAGCGCGCCGGCGACCACGGCACCAGCCGGCTGACGATGAGGTCGAAGATGGGAACCTCCACAGCGGACAGCACGATGAAGGCGATGAGGATGGGTTTTACCACGCCCATGTAGCTGAACGTCTGCGTGCCCGGTGGATACGACGGCGGCCGGCGCAGCACCCACCGAAACAGGCTGTTCCACATCGCCGCCTCGTACGCGGAGGCTTTTCGCAGCAGGTTCATCGGGTGCTCCGGCGATACGCGGCGAGGGCCAGCGGGGCGAACACCACGACGAAAACCACCATCCACATGAGAGTCCAGAGCACCGGAGTCGCCACCGGCCCACCCACCATCAGCCCGCGCATCGCGTCCATGAGATGGCGGATCGGGTTCACCTCCACAAAGGCTCGCAGCCAGCCGGGCATCGTGCCGGGCGGTACGAAGATGTTGCTGGCGAAGGAGAGCGGGAAGATGAGCATCGCACCAACGCCCTGTACGGCCTGAGCGTCCTTCATCAGCAGGCCCAACAGTACCCAGACCCAGGACAGCGAAAGCGCGAAGGCGATCGCGAGGCCGCACGCCGCCAGCACCGCCAAGGCGTCGGTCTGGAAGCGGAAGCCCAGCAGGGTACCGAATCCGAGGAGTGCGGCGATGGCAACGACCTGCCGCACGGCGTCTCCACCGATGGCGCCGACCAGTGGCGCGATGCGCAGCGTCGGCAGGCTGCGGATGCGGTCGAAGACGCCGCTCTGCAGGTCCTGGCAGAGCGCGACGCCCACACCCATGGTGGCCAGCAGCGTCATGAGCCCGAGGATGCCGGGCAGTACGAACTGGAGGTACCGGTCGGTGCTGCCGTCGATCGCGCCGCCGAACACGTACACGAACAGCACCAGGAAGACGGCCGGCCCGAGTACGACGTCGGCGAGCACGAGCGGGTGGCGCCGGATCTTCACGATCCCCCGCCAGGACAGGGCCAGGCACTGGGTCACAGCCACCGACGCGGGCACAGTGCTCATGCGGCGATCCTCTCTTCCGTGGTCGGGTGGCCGGTCAGGGCCAGGAACACGTCGTCCAGGCTGGGCAGGCGCAGCGACAGTTCGGTCACCTCGATCGCGGCCTCGTCGACGCGCCGTACGACGGCCGGCATCACGCGGGAGTCGGCAACCGGCACGCTCAGCCGCCCGGTGGTCGCGTCGCGGGTGGGCTCGCTGCCGGCGACCTCGGCCACCAGGGCGGCGGCCTCCGGTAGGCGGGCCGGGTCGGCGACCTGTACCTCCAGGGTCTGCCGACCCGAGCGGCGCTTGAGCGCGTCCGGCGTGCCGCGGGCGACGACGGCGCCGCGGTCGAACACGACGATCTCGTCCGCGAGGCGGTCGGCCTCCTCCAGGTACTGGGTGGTGAGCAGCACGGTCGTGCCCCGCGCCGCCATCGACCGGACCGTCTCCCACATCTCGCCGCGCTTGACCGGGTCGAGGCCGGTGGTGGGTTCGTCGAGGAAGAGCACGCGTGGCTGGCCGACGAGGCTCGCCGCCAGGTCGATCCGGCGTCGCATGCCGCCCGAGTACGTCTTGACGGGCCGGCCGCCCGCGTCGCCGAGCCCGAACTCGTCCAGCAACTCGTCGGCCCGCCGCCGTGCGACTGGCCGGGGCAGCCCGAGCAGCCGGCCCACGAGGCTCAGGTTGTGGTGGCCGGTCAGCTCCTCGTCGATCGACGCGTACTGCCCGACCACGCCGATGACCTGCCGCACCCGGTACGCGTCGCGCACCACGTCGTACCCGCCGACCAGTGCCGTGCCCGCGTCAGGTCGCAGCAGCGTCGCGAGGATGCGCACGGCGGTGGTCTTGCCCGCCCCGTTGGGCCCGAGCACGCCGAGCACCTTGCCCGCGCCGATAGCGAGGTCGACGCCGGCCAGCGCGGTGACGCCGCCGTACCGTTTGACCAGCCCGTACGTCTCGATCATCACCCCTCCAGCCGTTTTACGTTGCGACTGCAATGTAACGCGGTTTCATGTCAACCGCAATGTGAAATCATGGGGCCATGCCGAAGGTGGTCGACCATCACGAACGGCGCACGCTCATCGCCGACGCCCTCCTGCGCGTCGCGGCGCGCGACGGCCTCGAAGCCGTCAGCCTGCGGCACGTCGCCACCGAGGCGGGCGTCACGTCGGGCATGGTGCAGCACTACTTCCGCACCAAGGACGAGATGATGCAGTTCGCCCTGGGCGTGGTGCGCGAGCGGAACGAGGCCCGCATCACCGCGGCGGTCACCCGCCTCGGACCGACGCCGGCTCCGCGCGACTTTCTCCAAGCGGTACTGGCCGGACTGCTCCCCCTCGACGACGCCAGCCGTGCCGATGGGCTCGTGGCGCTGGCGTTTCTCGCCTACGCGGCGGTGCGCCCCGAGGCGGGCGCGTCACTGCGGCAGGACGCACCGCAGATGGTCGCCTACATCGCCGACCAGATCCGGACGGCGCAGGCGGCCGGGGCGGCGCGCACCGGCGTCGATTCCGAGTCCGCGGCGACCGGCCTGCTGGCGGTCACCGAAGGACTGGGCATGTACCTCCTCACCGCCCAGACCACGCCGGAGAAGGCGCTGAAGACGCTGGACGCCCACCTGGCCTTCGTCTTTTCGGCCTCTTGACAGGATCACCTCAGCAGGACAATTCTCGACATTTGGTGATCTATACCGAATTGGGTGCGCTCCCACGAGAGGAGAACCCGTGATGCGCTTCCACCGGATCGGACGCGACGTCAGCGTCCTCAACGATCAACTGCCCATACCCGGCATCGGTTTCCTGGCCATCAACGCGTTCGTCCTGCACGCGGCCGAGCCCGTCGTCATCGACACGGGGCTCAGCCTGCCCGACCGAGACTTCGTCGAGTCGCTCGGCTCGGTCATGGACCCCAAGGACGTGCGCTGGATCTGGCTGACCCACCCCGACCGCGACCACACCGGGGGCATCTTCGCCCTGCTCGACGCGGCACCGCGGGCGCGGATCGTCACCACGTTCATCGGTGCCGGCATCATGTCGACGGAGCGCCCACTACCGCTCGACCGGGTGTACCTGCTCAACCCCGGCCAGTCGCTGGACGTGGGCGACCGGAAACTCACCGCGTTCCGCCCGCCGCTGTTCGACAGCCCGGCCACCGTCGGTTTCTACGACGACCGGTCCGGGGTGTGCTTCAGCTCCGACTGCTTCGGCGCGCCCATGCCGACGAGCGAGCTCGCTGGCGCCCCGGACGTGCAGGAGGCACCGGCCGAAGCCGTCCGCGACGGTCAACTGCTGTGGGCGACCCTCGACAGCCCATGGGTGCACAACGTCGACGAAACGAGGTACCTCGAAACCGTCAAGCCGCTGCGCTCGATGGCCCCGACGGCGATTCTCAGCACGCACCTGCCGCCCGCTGTCGGCCAGCACAACGAGTTCCTCGACATGCTCGCGGCGGCACCCGAGGCCAACCCGTTCATCGGCCCCGACCAGCGCGCCCTGGAGGAGATGCTCGCCAGCTTCGAACCCGTCACCGCCGCCAGCTGACCGGTCAGCAGCTGCTGTTGCCGGTCAACCCTCCCTTTTGGAGCACCACGTCCTTACCGCTCAACGTGATCCGCAGCCCTTCGGGAGCGACCTCGACACCCTGGTACTGGAGGTTCGTCGGCAACGCCTGCAACGGATACGACGTTTCGCGCGCCCGTACCTGAGAAAGCACATTGTCTGCGGGGAAGAGGAAGCCGAACATCTCGATCTCCTGCGGCGCGATGTCGAGCGTCGTACCGGTGATCCTCGGCTTGGCGTACAGGACGATGGGCGTCGGCGAGCCGTCCGGGTTGCCGCCCTTCGTGGTGGCGGTGAGCAGCCCGTCCTCGGCGCTGAACGTGGTGGGTCGACCGTCCCCTGAGGACAGTTCGGAGAACGGCTGGATGGTGGTACCGCCCACGGCCACCTTTATGCCACCGCTGTCGACCTTCACCGACCGGTACGTCACGCCGGCCGGCAGGGCGGGAAGCTTGCGGCTCAACGACTCCTGCTTGATCTGCCCCAGCACGATCCGGGCGAGCAGGTCGTCGGGCTGCCGGTTCGCACCGAGAATCTCGACGGTCTGCGGCACCAGGGTCAGCGTGCCACCGTTGAGCCGCGGTGCTGTGTGGATGGTCAGCGGGACGTTGACGATGGGCTCGACGCTGAGCGCCGTGGAGATTCCCAGTAACCCACCCTTGGCCGAGTAGGTGACCGCTCGGCCGTCCACCTCCTTGGGAAGGTTGCTCAACGGTTCGTTGGCCACACCGTCGAGCACGACGTGTACGCCGTCCTTGCGCGGCGTTATCGACTTGTAGGACACGCCATCCGGCAGGTCGGGCAGCTCCTGCTTGCGTTCGCCGCCAGCGAGATTCTTCACCTGATCGGCGGGCAGCTCGCGCCCGAACAGTTGCAGCTTCTGCGGCACCGCGGCAACCGACTCACCACGCAGTTCCATCTTGAGGTAGAGCTTGGCGGTGACGTTCTTCGCGTTCTCGGCCGGCGATACCGTCGTGACGGTCAGCGAGCCGTCTTCGGCCCGCCCGTAGGTGGTCGGCGGCTCACCCTCAGCGGTCGGCATGTTGGCGAACGGGACGGTGATGGACGCGTCCATGCTGCCGACACGCGTAGTCCCCTCCTCCGGCTGGGTCACGTCGCGCATCGTGGCTTCGAACCTGGCGTGCTCGGTGTCGCCGATGGTGATATCGGGCACCGACAGCCGCACCTCCGACATGCGCTTGCGCAATACCTGCGGGACGAGCCGCCCGCCGCCGACCTCCACCTTCGGCGGCTGCGCGAGGCTGCCGGGGCACGCGAGCTGGCTCGACACCCGCTCGGTGATCACGCTGGCGATGTATCCGTCCAGAAAGGGCAGTGGCAGGAACAGGACCGCGAGCGGAATCGCGAGCACCGGCGTGAGGCCGAACGCCAGCCACTTGGCGCGGCGCCCCTTCAGAAGGCGCCGTCCCTTGAGGAAGCCGCCATCTTCGGCCGCGTGTGCCCGCTTCGCCCTCGCCGGCGCCGCGAAAGGTGCATCTGGATCCACGCGGCCCACCTCCCATCGCCTGACCCTTACCTACCGTCCAGTACGGTTCACGGGCCGCAACAGTTCAGGGTTCCCAGTAGGTCTCGACGCGGTGACCGTCGGGATCGAGCGCCTTGAAGCCGACATACTCCGGCTCGTCTTCCGTCTCGATGAGCACGACGCCCTCTTCGACGAGGCGCGCCTGGAGCGCCCGCACGTCGTCCGGTGTGGCGGCCCGGAAGCCGAAGTGCAGGAAGTGCGGCGACGGTTCGACCTCGGCCACGGGGTGGAGAGCGAGGTCGAAACCGTCGGAGTTTCTGACGATGACCGTCCGATCTGGATACTCCTGGGCGGTCGCGGGGTCGAAGCCGAAATGCCTCTCGTAAAAGCCCTTGCTGCGCCCGACGTCGCGCACCGGGAGGCCCAGATGGTTCAGCCGCATCCCGACAGGTTAAACCCAGATCGAAGGGCTTTGAGCTACCGCGATGTCCGTCGCGGTCGATACCGTCGCTCCCGCGGCCTCACCCTCCGCGTTTTCACGATCCCCGAGTCGGCGCGGGCGGCCCAGCCGGCCCGGACGGCCCGTGCGGCCCGTGCGGCCCGGACGGCGCGGGCGGCGCGGGCGGCGCGGGCGGCGCGGGCTCGCCGATCAAGGGCAATTGCATGGATCAAGGGCGAATGCACGCGGAAAAGAGATCCAACCGCGTGCGTTCGCCCTTGATCGACGGAGGCGGCGTGGCGACACGCCGCGCTCAGCTGGCCTGGGGCGGGCGGAGGGCTAGACCTTGGCCAGCTCGGGCTCGGGCTTTCGGGTGTGGGAGGCCCAGCGCACCACGGGTGGCATCAACGCGCCGAGGATGACGAAGAGAGCGCCGAGCACCAGCCAGCCCGGCACGCCCCAGCCGATCGCGAGGGTGGTCACCACGACCGGGGCCAGCATGCCGCCGAGTTGCATGCCCATCCCGTACGCCCCCTGGTACTGGCCCTGCGCGTGCGCGGGCGCGAGCCCGAACGAGATCCCCCATCCCGCGGCCGACTGCCAGAGCTCGCCGATGACGTGCGTGAAGGAACCAGCCAGCAGCAGGGCCACCGCGACGGGCGTCGCTCCGGCGCCGCTGGCCGCGAAGAGCAGGCACGCGACCGCGATAGCCGCACCGGCCCGGCGCGAGGCACGCGCGGCGCCAGCTACTTCCTCGGTACCGCGCGCGGCGCGCACCTGGAACAGAACCACCATCGTGGTGTTCACCAGCATCAGTACCGAGATGAGCCAGCGGGGCGCGGTGGTGTGGCTGGCGATCCACAGTGGAAGCGCGATGTTGAGCAGGCCGAAGTGCATCGACATCAACCCGTCGAGCAACGTGAACACCAGGAACGGGCGGTCTCGCAGCGCCACCAGCCGTGGCCCGTGCGCGGGCGCCGCCACCGGCGGTATCGGTGCCAGCCGGGTGAGGATCGCGGCCGCGACCACGAAGCTGACGGCATCCACCATGATCAGCGCCAGGTAGCCCGCCCGGGTGTCCACGGCGATACCGACACCGGCCAGCGCGGCGCCGACCGAGATACCGACGTTGGTGGTGGCCCGCAGGTAGGCACGCGTGCGGACGCGCTGGTCAGCGGGGACGGCTCCAGCGATCACCGCGCCTCGGGCGCCACGGAAGGCCGCCTCGGCCAGTGCCATGGCGATGCTGACCACGAGGAACGACGCAAACGACCCGACCAGGGCCAACGCGGCCGTCAAGCCACCGCAGAAGAGCAGCGCGACGAACTGGATGCCGCGCGGGCCGTACCGATCCGCCAGGTAGCCCGCTGGCGTGCTCACCACCAGGCTGACCAGGGCGGTCACGGTGAGCCCGAGGCCGACCTGCGTCACCGAGAGCCCCACCGACCGGGTCAGGAACAGCGCGCTGGCGGTCAGCCAGACGCCCCGGCCAACGGTGTTGACCAGGGTTGACAGAGCGAGGACACGAGCCGCCCCGGGCGGTGGAAGCAAACGCACCCTCACCACTCAACAGTACGGACGTACGGTTTGCAAGCGCAATTCGCATTGACAGACTCTGATGTATCGCCGATGGTTGAACGGGGAGGCTGGGATGCGACGTCGAATCATCGCGCTGGCCGCGTCTGTGGCGATCGTCGCGGCAGGAGCGCTGACCATGGTGCTGCAGCCGGCCTACGCGGCGCTGCCCTGCACGGTGGAGTACAAGCTGATCCGCGAGTGGTCGAGCGGCTTCACCGCCGAGATCACGCTGACCAACCTCGGACCTCCGGCCACTGACTGGCGGCTGCGATGGCGGACCGTCGGCGGCTACGTCCTGCCGGGCTTCGAACCGGTGCCGCCCGGTTACTCGCTCGGTGGCGGCACCCATACGCCGAACGACCCGATCCTCATCCCGCCGCCGGGAGACACCCTGCCGACCGGCGCCTCTATCACCGTGCGCTGGGGCGGATTCCACAGTGGATATCTTGAACCGCCAATCAACTTCCGGTTCAACGACCAGGCGTGCAACGAGCCCCCAGCGAGCCCGACGCCTTCCTCGCCCCGGCCGGGAAACCCTGACCCGACACCGCCAACGGTAAAGTTGATCTCCCCGCAGAACGACGAATTCTTCGCCGCACCGGCGACGATCCCGATCAGGGTCGAAGCGACGGTCGCGCCAGGGCGACACATCACGCGGGTCGAGTTCAAGACCCGGGGCGTACTGCTCAATGTGGACACGACGCCGCCGTGGGCCTTCGACTGGCGTGGTGTGCCGGAAAACGGCGGCACCCGCGTCACCGCGACGGTGTTCGACAGCGTCGGCGCCGCAACGGTCAGGGAGGTCGTCGGCATTCGCGTCCTCCCGCCCGCCGCGTCCACCGACGCGCGGCCGCTGCGCGTGTCCGGCAACCAAATCGTCACGGTCGAGCGCGACCCTCGCCCGTTCCGGGCACGTGGCATCACTCGCTCCACAGTGGAGGCCGGGTGCCCGCCGAGCACCAGTATCTGGGACGGGCCGGTCGATGACGCCTCCGTGCGCGCGCTGCGGGCTCGCAGCATCAACACCGTCCGGATGTCGCTCAGCGATGCCTGCTGGCGCAATGGCAGCCTCTCCTCGCTCACCGACCGCAATGCCTACCTCACCGAAGTCGCCGCGTACGCCCGCCGGCTGATCCGGCACGGCATCACGCCGATCGTGGCACCGCGCGCCACCGCCGCCACCAGTATCGAGAGCTTCTGGCTCGACGCCGCCCGGGCGTTCCGCGACGACAACGCCGTGGTCTTCGACCTGGTCGACGCCGGCTATCCGGCCGTGGGCACCGCCGACCCGTCGCTCGTCTGGAGCTGCTGGTGGCATACGGACGCCGACTGCGCCGGGCTCGAAACCCTCTACCCGGGCGTGCAGTCGCTCATCGAGCAGATCCGCCGGTACGGGGCGTTCAACCTCATCCTCGTCGGCGGGCTGGACGGCTCCAACGACCTGAGCGGCTGGCTCGCCCACCGCCCGACCGATTTCGCGGGCCGCAGCCTGGCCGCCGCGTGGCATGTGGACAGCACATCCGCCTGTGGCACGCCGGCCTGCTGGCGGTCGACGCTGCTACCGCTCGCCGCGCAGGTGCCCGTGGTCGCCACCAGCGTCAGCACGCCGGCGGCGGCGGGTTGGCTCAGCCGCCACGGCATCGGCCAGGTACGTGCCGCGGATGATCAGTAGGAACCGTTGTTCTGGAAGTAGGTCCACGCGCCGCACGGCGTCTTGTACCGGCCCTTGACGTATCCGAGACCCCACTTGATCTGCGTGGCGGGGTTGGTCTGCCAGTCGCTGCCGGCGGACGCCATCTTGCTGCCCGGATACGCCTGCGCGATGCCGTACGCGCCGGACGAGGAGTTGCGCGCCTTGTGGTTCCAGCCGCTCTCCTTCGTCCACAGCTTCTCCAGGCACGGGAACTCCGAGATCGGGAAGCCCGCGTCGATCATCATCGCGCAGCCGATCTGGCGGTTGCCGCTGTACTCCTTGCAGGAGGTGGGGATCGGGCCGTCGTAGGGCTTCGCCGCCGCCTCCTTCTCGCGCTTCCTGCGGCTCGCCTCGTCTTCGGCCTTGCTGACCCGCTCGGCCTCGGCCTTCGCCGCGGCCTGCGCCTTCTCGGCGGCGAGCCGCTGGGCTTCGCGTTGCTGCGCCGTCGCGATCGTGTACTCGCGCTGCCGCTCCTTGAGGAACCCGATCTCCTCTTGAGTCGCGTCGGCGGCCAACTGGGCGTCGATCCCCTGCCGCTGATCGTCGCGGTACTGGCCCACGTAATAGCCGCCGCCCACTCCTACCAGGAGCAACGCGAGAGCCAAGGCCCGGATACCGAACCGAGTCCACGGTCGACTCACGAGTGTTCCCTTCGTTGGGAGGACGCGCCGCGAGAGATCCTGTCACAGACCCGACTCAGATGCTGACCGCCCGGCCGGTCGTCGCGCTTTCCCGGGCCGCGTCGAGCACCTCGACGTTGCGCACCACGTCGCGCGGGTCGACCGGTACCGGCCCGTCACCGCGGACGGCGGCGGCGAACGCCGGGTAGTACGTGTCCCAACGACCGCGCTCGGTCGGCACCGGTTCGTGGCCGCCAGCACGGTGGAGTACTCCCCAGGACGCTTCCGGCTCGGCGCCCCAGTTGTCGCCTTCGGATGCCGGCGTACGGCCGGCGATCAGGGCGGCCTCCTGACCGTCCATCCCGTCGACGGGGTTCACCACGTACGTGCCGGTCGTGCCCGTGACCCGGAACCGCGGGCCGGGCGCCGACTGCACCCAACTCCCCCACAGGTGCGACTCGACGCCGCTGGCGTGGTGCAGCGCCACGAAGACGTCGTCGTCCAGGTCAGAGCGGCCGCGCATCTCGGCGTACACCCGGGTCGCCGGGCCGAACAGCAGCAGCGCCTGGTCGACCAGGTGTGCGCCGAAGTCGCGCAGGGTGCCGCCGCCGGACGCCGGCGGGCCCGGTTCCGGTGAGTACCGCTCGAACCGCGACTCGAAGCGGGTCACCGCACCGAGTTCCCCGGCCTCGATGAGCCGCCGGACCGTGAGGAGATCTGAGTCCCAGCGCCGGTTCTGGTACACGCTGAGCGGCACCCCGGCGCTCCGCGCGGCCTCGACGAACCCGCGTGCCGTCGCTGCGTCGAGGGCGAACGGTTTGTCGACCACCACCGCGAGGCCCAGAGCGATCGCCTCGTGCACCAGGGCGACCCGGGTGTCCACCGGGGTGGAGATCGCGACCGCCCGCGCTCCCGCCGCCGCCAGCTCGGCGAGGCTGTCGAACGCCCGCACTCCCGGCTGGTCGCCCGCCAGCTCGGCGCGGCGCTGCGGGGAGCGGGTCACCACGCCGACGAAGTCGACGCCGGGCGCCGACGCGAGCAGCGGAGCGTGGAAGTAGCGACCGCCGAACCCGTACCCGACCAGCCCGAACCGCACCTCGATCATGGCCTGTCACCCTACCCGGTTCTGGCCTATAGTGTATCGGTAAAGTGACCGGTAAAGCGCTCGAAGGAACCTCATGACTGACAACGTCATCGCCGCGGTCGTCAACGTCGACATCGAAGGCCCGCGGATCAGCCGCCACGTCTACGGCCACTTCGCCGAGCACCTCGGGCGGTGCATCTACGGCGGGTTCTACGTTGGGGAGGACTCCGACATCCCGAACGAGGGCGGCATCCGGCTCGACGTGGTCGAGGCCCTGCGGGCCCTCGACATCCCGAACCTGCGGTGGCCCGGTGGCTGCTTCGCCGACGAGTACCACTGGATGGACGGCATCGGTCCCAAGGACGAGCGCCCCGTCATGGTGAACACCCACTGGGGCGGCGTCGAGGAGAACAACCACTTCGGCACGCACGAGTTCATGGCGCTGTGCGAGTTGCTGGGCACCGAGCCGTACATCAGCGGCAACGTCGGCTCCGGCACCGTGCGGGAGATGAGCGAGTGGGTCGAGTACCTCACCCGCGACGGCGACTCCCCGATGGCCCGCCTGCGCAAGGCGAACGGCCGCCAGGAACCGTGGAAGGTCAGGTTCTGGGGACTGGGCAACGAGACGTGGGGATGCGGCGGCAACATGACCGCCGAGCACTACGCGCAGGAGGCCCGCCGGTACGGCACCTACTGCCGCGACTACGGCGACAACAAGCTGTACAAGATCGCAGCGGGCGCCTCGGACTTCAACTACGACTGGACCGAGCAGCTCATGAAGCAGCTCGGGCACCTCGGCTGCCAGCGCGTCAACAGCAGCTTCTACCACGCCCTCTCGGTGCACTACTACACGATCGCGGGCACCTGGGCGAACAAGGGATCGGCCACGGTGTTCGACACCGACGAGTACTACGCGACAATGGTCAAGGCCGCCCGCACCGACGAGCTGCTCACCGGGCACTCCAACGTCATGGACTGCTACGACCCGCACAAGACCGTCGGCCTCGTCCTCGACGAGTGGGGCACCTGGTGGGACGTCGAGCCGGGCACCAACCCTGGTTTCCTGTACCAGCAGAACACTTTGCGGGACGCGCTCGTCGCGAGTGTCCACTTCGACATCTTCCACCGCCACGCCGACCGCCTGGTCATGGCGAACATCGCGCAGACGCTCAACGTGCTCCAGGCGATGATCCTGACCGACCCGGACTCGAAGGCGCTGGTACTCACGCCCACCTACCACGTCTTCCAGATGAACAAGGGCCACCAGGACGCCGCGTCCCTGCGCGTCGACGTACGCGGTGGCCTGCCGACCCGCGAGGTCGGCGACGCGACCCTGGAGACCGTCTCGGTTTCGGCCAGCCGCAAGGACGGCCGGGTACTCCTCTCACTGTCCAACCTGGACGCTGATGCCGCTGCCGATGTCGAGATCGAGCTGCGCGGCGGTGCCCTCAGCGAGGTCGAGTCGCGCATCCTGACCGCTGGGGCGCTCCAGGACCACAACACGCCGGAGTCTCCCGAGTCGGTCGCCCCGCGCGCCCACAACGGTTTCTCCATCGAAGGCGACACCCTCCGGGTACACCTTCCGGCTCACTCCTTCGTCACCGTCACCGGCACCGTCAGCGGGTCGACTCGCGGGCGATGATGTCGAACGGCGCGACGTACTCGGCCGTCGGGCGGGCCGGATCCGCCATGCGCTCGACGACCAGGCGGACCGCCATCTCGGCCATCCACCCGTGGTCGGGTGCGACCGTGGTCAGCGACGGCACCAGGTACTTCGACTCGGGAATGTCGTCGAACCCGACGAGACGTACCTGTCGGGGGCAAGCCAAACCGTGATCGGCGAGGCCGCGCAGTACACCTTGCGCGACCGTGTCGGTCACCGCGACCACGCCGTCGAACTCGGCACCGGCTCCCACGAGCCGGTGCACCGCCGTGCGACCCGACTCGAGCGTCATCACGGGAGAGGTCACCAGCAGCGCGGGATCGGCTTTGAGGCCACGCTCGGCGAGCGCGGCGGCGTAGCCGCGCCTGCGGCTGGCCACCACGTTGACGCCTTCGAGGTCGTCGCCGGTGACGAACGCGATGCGGCGGCAGCCACGGTTGATCAGGTGCTCGGTGGCGGCCCTGGTGCCCTCCTCGTTGGGCATGGCGACGTGGTCGAAGGCCGCCCCGAAGTCTCGCTCGCCCAGCATCACGATCGGGATGCTTCCATCGGTCACCTGGTGCTGGCGCGGGTCGAGCACGACCGCGCTGAGGATCAGGCCGTCGAGCTGAAGGTTGTGCGACTGGGCGATCGCCTCGACCTCGCCGGCGATCACGGCACCGGTCTGCTCGATCGCGACATGGAACCCGCGCCGGGCCGCGTGTTCGATCACGCGCGCGGCGAGCATGCCGAAGTAGGGGCGGTCGACCTCGGGCACGGCGAGACCGATGACACCGGTACGCCCGGACTTGAGCGTCCGCGCGGAGAGGTTGAGGTGGTAGCCCGACTCCGCGATCACCTCCAGGACGCGGCGGCGGACGGGCTCGCTCACTCCGGTGCGATTGTTGACGACGTTCGAGACCGTCATCTTCGAGACGCCGGCCAGTCGAGCGACGTCACCCATCGTCACCATGCCGCGAGTTTATCGGTAAATGCCGCCGGCCAAGGCAAGATGGTCCGGTGGAGAAGATCGAGATCAGGCGGGTCGGATACCTCGACCCGGACGCGCAGGTACTGATCAAGGCCGCCCTGGCCGACCTGGCCGAGCGGTACGAGGACGACGAGGGCGACGCCACCCCGGTCGACGCGACCGACTTCGAACCGCCGCACGGGGCGTTCCTCGTGACGTACCTGAACCAGCAGCCGGTGTCCTCCGGCGCGTGGCGCAGCCACGGCGAAGACGGCACGGTCGCGGAGATCAAGCGGATGTACACGCTGCCGGCCGCCCGCGGGCGCGGCCTCGCGCGGGCGGTCCTGGCCGCGGTGGAGCGATCGGCCCGCGAGCACGGCCGGCGCCGGATCGTGCTGGAGACCGGCGGACGCCAGCCTGAGGCGATCAACCTGTACCTGTCGGCGGGGTACCAGCGGATCCCCGACTTCGGCTTCTACCGGGATGAACCGGACGTCCGCTCGTTCGGGAAGGAACTCTGAGAAATCGGGGCGCCGAGCGCCGCCGCGACCGACGTGGCGAGCTCGCTCACATATCCCTGCGGCAGCGGCGTGCGCGCGACGGCCAGCCGCCAATAGATCGGGCCGATGATCAGATCGACCGCCGTGTCCGGATCGGTGCCAGCGGGCAGCTCGCCACGCGCGACGGCTCGCCCGATGAGCAGCTCCGACGCCTGGCGCTGGTTGGCCCGCAGCGCCTCCTGGAGGGTGTGCCCGATCTTCGGGTTGCGGGCCGCCTCGGCGAGCAGGTCAGGGATGATCTGCGAGGCCAGCCGGTGCCGGAGCGCGCGGGACACGACGTGCAGCACCATCTCGATGTCGCCGCGCAGGCTGCCGGTGTCGAGCAGCGGCAGGCTCTGGCTGGCGACCTCGGAGACGATCTCCAAAACCATCTCCAGCTTCGAACTCCACCGGCGATAGACGGCGGTCTTGCCAACACCCGCCCGGCGGGCGACCCCCTCGATCGAGAGACGGCCGTAGCCGACCGCGGCGAGCTCCTGCGTGACGGCCTGGCGGATGGCGGTCGTGACATCTTCCCGGAGCACGGCCGCGCCGGCTGCAGGTCTCTTCCTCACGGCCGCCACCAGGGCAATATAGCCCACGACGCTACGGTTGCGTATCGACGTGGGCTCTGACTATCCTGAGTTGGCGTCGATACGGTAGCGTTCCATCGCTCGCCAGTCACGGGTTGAGCGATGCGCTGATGACAAGGATCGGAAATGACCGATACGGTGGTAGTCGATCCAGACTCGCACCTGTCCCAGGCGGAGCTGGCTGCCAAGCACGGCCTCACCGTTGCTGGCGCGCGGCCGGGCCTCGCGGCGTACACCAGGCGACTCTGGTCTTACCGGCACTTCATATCCGCGTACGCCAACGCGCGGATCGTCTCCTCGTTCAGCACGACGCGGCTCGGGCGGCTCTGGCAGGTGCTCACGCCGCTGACGAACGCAGCCGTCTACTACCTGATCTTCGGCGTGGTGCTCAACACCAAGGCCGATGTGCCCAACTTCATCGCCTACCTGTGCACCGGGCTGTTCGTCTTCGTCTTCAGCCAGACCGCCATCCAGGGCGGCGTGCAGGCCATCTCGGGCAATCTGGGCCTCATCCGGGCGCTTCAATTTCCCCGGGCCTGCCTGCCGATCGCGGTGACGCTCACCCAGTTCAGCAACATGGTGGCCTCACTCGTCGTCCTCGTCGGGATCGTCCTGGTCACCGGCGAGCCGGTCACCATCCAGTGGCTGATCGTCGTGCCGGCCCTGTTGCTGCAGTCGGTGTTCAACGCGGGCGTCGCGATGATCGTGGCCCGGCTGGGCGCGAAGCTGGCCGACCTGAAGCAGCTCATCCCCTTCATCATGCGCACCTGGATGTACGCCTCCGGCGTGCTCTACAGCGTCGCCCTCTTCGAGCGCCACCTCCCGGAGTGGGCCACGCGGGTGCTGGAATCCAACCCGTTGCTGGTCTACATCGAGCTGATGCGGCACGCGCTGCTCGAAGGGGCGCCGCTGGCCTCGTCCGTGCCGGTGCTGTGGGCGCTGGCCGCCGGTTGGGCGCTCGTCGCCGGCATCGGCGGGTTCGTGTATTTCTGGCTGGGTGAACAGGAGTACGGCCGTGGCTGAGCGGATCCCGACGATCGTCGCGGACAACGTCCACGTGGTCTATCGAGTGCATGGCGCGGGCACCCCGGGCACCGGATCACCGGTAGCGGGACTGCGGCGCCTGGTCACCCGCAGCCGCCCGCCGACGATCCGCGAGGTGCACGCGATCAAGGGCGTGAGCTTCACGGCGTACCGGGGTGAGGCGATCGGGCTCATCGGCACCAACGGCTCCGGCAAGTCGACGCTCCTGCGGGCGGTCGCAGGGCTGCTGCCCGTCGACCGCGGCGCCCTCTACGCGATGGGCCAGCCGTCGCTGCTCGGCGTGAACGCCGCACTGATGAACGACCTGTCCGGCGAGCGCAACGTGGAGCTCGGCTGCCTGGCCATGGGCATGAGCAAGGCACAGGTACGCGACCAGACGCCGAAAATCATCGAGTTCTCCGGCATCAACGACCGGGGCGACTTCAGCTCATTGCCGATGCGCACATACTCGTCCGGCATGGCCGCCCGGCTCCGGTTCTCCATCGCCGCCGCGAAGCGCCACGACGTGCTGCTCATCGACGAGGCGCTCGCCACCGGCGACGCCCAGTTCCGCCGCCGCAGCGAGGCGCGCGTACGCGATCTGCGCTCCGACGCCGGCACGGTCTTCCTCGTCAGCCACACGATGGCCTCGATCGTCGACACCTGCGAGCGCTCGATCTGGCTGGAGTCCGGCGTCATCCGCGCCGACGGCCCCACCGACGAGGTCGTCAAGCAGTACGAAGACTTCGCCAAACGAAAGTAAGCCAGCTCAGCTCCTTGGAGAGGAGCTTGGGTTCGAGTACTGGCGCGAAGTGACCGGCGCCCGGCAGCTCGCGGATGTGCGCGTCGGGCACGTGCCGGGCGATGTGCTCTGCCGATTCCCTCCATAGGGAGCTGAGCAGGGTCTGCTCGCCGCACAGCACCAGCACCGGCACGCTGACCTGCTCGAGCGCCTCGGGGTCGATGGAGCGCGGGCCCTCGTAGGCGTTGTCCTGCCCGAGGTCGTTGAGCAGAGCCGGTACGGCGCCGGCCCAACGGTCGAAGAAGCTCGTCGGCTCCAGTGCGGCGACCTCGTCGTCGGTGCAGATGCCGGCGGCGAAGGCGCGTACCGCGTCGACGAACCGGCCGTCGGCGGCGGCCAGGCCCACGTTCTGCAGTGCCGCGCCGAGCCGTGGCATGTCGGCCTGGCCGGTACCGGGGACGATCGGCTCATAGGCGGCGACGGCGGTCACGGAGTCGCTTCGAGCGGCCGCGCCCAGGCACCACGGCCCGCTGCCCGACCAGCCCACAAGGCATACCGGCTCGCCGATGCTGTCGACGAAGGCGGTGACGTCCTCGACAAGGCGGGGCGGCGTGTGGTCGGGGTGGTCGCCCGACAGGCCGCGACCGCGGATGCTCGGCAGGTAGCAGGTGAACCGGTCGGTGAGGTGTGGCAGCAGTGCCTCCCAGGCGAGGTCGCCGTGCCCGATCGCCCCGTGGACCAGTACCAGCGCCGGCCCTTGCCCCGCGACCCGTCCGGCGATCTCGGTGCCGTCGGCGGAGACGGCTCGGTGGATCCGCTTCTCGTTCATGGTGGCTGCTCCTGACCTTTTCGGCGCCACTGGTCGGTGCCTCTTCCCAGGACGCTAGGAGCGCGCCGGGTGTGTGGCATCGGTGGAACCAGCCGACCCGCGTCGGCTCCGACTACGCGGTTCCGCGTAGTCGATCCCGTGCTCGATGGCGTAGCGGGCGGCCTGGGTGCGGGAGGTGACACCGAGTTTGTTGTAGATGTTCGTCAGGTGCCGGCCGACCGTGCGGTCGCTGATGAACAATCGCTCGCCGATCTCGCGGTTGGAGCGTCCTTCGGCGACGAGCGTGAGGACCTCGCACTCGCGCCCGCTCAGTCCGTCTGGGGCTTCCCGACCCGGCCGGCGAACGCCCAGCCGCTCGTACGCCTCTTCTGCCCGGGTCTCCTCCGCGGCGGCGGACGCCTCGTCGCCGAGTGCCCGGTACGCCTCAGCCAGCCGGATGCAGGTGAGGGCGGCGTCGTGTGGCGCGCCGAGCTCGTACCAGCGCCGGCAGGCGTCGCGCAGTACCGGAAGGGCCTCCTCGGCGCGGGCCCCGGCCAGTAGCATCGCGCCGCGCGCACCGGCCGCCATCGCCTCCAGCCCGGAGGTGGCATAGGTCGCCGCCGTGGCCGCAAGCTCGTCGGCGGCTGCCGACGCGTCGTCCGGCCGTCCCGCGGCGACCGCGATCTCGACCGCGGCGGCGCACAACGTCGCTCTGCGCAGGTCATCGCTGCCCGCGGCGGTCAGGGCGGTGCGTACCGACGTCGCGGCTCCCGCGGCGTCGCCACCCAACAACTGCAGCAGTGCCCGCCCCGGCTGCGGGTCACGCCCGCGGGCGTGCGCCTCGTCGTAGGCGCCCGCGGCGCTCGGGTCGCCGCGCAGCCGGCGTGCTTCGGCGACGACGTACCAGGCCTCGGCGGCGTAGTCGATACGGTTGGCGTCGAGATCGGGCAGGACCCGCAGCGCTGTGCGTTCGGCCTCGTCCCACCTGCCGTGGATGACGTGGAGCTGAGCCCGGTGCACCGCGCACAGCCCCCCGAACGCCACCGCCGCGGGAAATGTGGCCAGCCACCGCTCGGCAAGGTCGGTCCACCGGGCCATCCGGCGCACCTCCGCGACCTCGTGACAGGCCGCGATGGTGTGGCAGTAGAGGACGCCGGACACGAACGAGGCGAGCTCGCCGTCCAGTACGGCGATCATCGCCTCGTCGAGCAGCCTCAGCCCGTCGATCACCTGGCCCGACCTGATGAGCGCGCGCCCCTCGCCGTTGAGGCCGATGGCCACCAGGTCGGGCTGGCCGAGCCGGCGGCCCACGTCGCGCACCCGGCGTGCCGCGTCCAACGCGGCCGCCGGCTGCCCGGCCCGCAGGCTCGGCTCCACCCCGGTCAGGTGGAGCAACAGCCCGTGCACCGGGCACTCCGGTACGCCCTCCAGCAGGTGTCCGGCGCGGCCGATCCACCCCACGCCTTGCGTCTCGTCGCCCCGCGCCAGGTGCAATACGCCCAGCGTCAGGGCGGACGCGGCGGCTTCCACCGGTCGGGAGCCGGCCAGGAAGGCGTCGCATGCCGCGGCGCTGAGCCGCAGGCTGTCGTCGATGCGGCCGAGCCACCACACAGCATCGGCATAACCGGCCAGGTCGTGCGCGGCGAGCCGATCGATCGGGACGGCGTCGAAGCGCGTCGCGGCAGTGAGCCATTCGCGCGCCGCGTATGCCTCCCGCGCCTGGGTCAGGCCGTCCGTGTGCTCGTCCACGCGCTTCCTCCGTCGACGATCAACAGACTACTCACCGTTACCCCGTGTGTCGCAGGATCTCGGGGATGGCGACGTCCCAGGCCACCTTCGGGATCTCGTGCCCGGTCCGTTCCAGGGCCACCAGCCGGGCGCCTGGGATCTCCTTTGCCAGGGCACGCCCGTGCTCGTACGGGAACAGGGGATCCTCGGTGCCGTGCAGTACCAGCGTGGGAGCGCTCACCTTCGCGAGTTGCTCCCGTGGATGGCCCGAGTCCGCGGCCGTGAAGTGGTTCATGGCCGAGGCCATGTTGGTGGTGCGGTCGTACGCGCGGCTCACGAGATCCCGCATGGCGTCCTCCTCGAAGGGACGGGAGGCCGCCGCGAACCGGCGGGCGTCCGCGACGAGGTAGTCGATCACCGATGCGCGGTCGGACCAGTCCGGTTCGGCCATCTCGCCCGAGAACGCGGCCTGGAGTTCGGGGGTCATCGAGGGGAGATCATCTCCCTCCCCCGGGCTCGTCGAGATCAGGGCGAGTGAGGCCACCCGGCCGGGATGGTCCAGCGCCAGCTTCAGGGCGATCCGGCCGCCCATCGACATGCCGACGATGTGCGCGGTGGCGAGGCCGTACGCGTCGAGCAGGCCCACGGCGTCGGCCACGAGATCGTTCGCGCTGTATCCGGGAGCGCCCGGCTCGTACGTGGTCGACTGGCCGGTGTCCCGGTGGTCGTACCGGATGACGAACCGCCCGGCGGTGGCGAGGCGCTCGCAGAACTCGTCTTCCCACCAGTCCATCGAGGCTCCGCCGCCCATGATCAGCAAGATGGCCGGATTGGCGGGGTCGCCGAAGCTTTCGGTAGCAAGGGTCACGCCGTTGGTCTGGATGAGTCGCTCCATGATTTCTCCTAATTCGTGGTGGTGGTGCGCAGTGCCGGGGCGATGGCCCGCTGCGCGGCGAACAGTGCGAGCCCGATGGCCGAGCACGCCGCCCATAGCGCGGTGCGCCCGGCGTGTTCGAGCAGGGCGGTGCCGAGCAGCGGTCCCAGCACGGCGCCGAGGCTCCACGTGGTGGCGGCGACGCCCATGTATCGGCCGCGCAGGTCGGCCGGCGCGAGGTCGGCGAAGGTGGCGCCGAACTTGACGGAGACACCGATCTGGCCGAGGGTCCACACGAGGATCGCCCCGGCGTGTCCGGTCCCGCTGTGCGCGACAGCGCCGAGTCCGCCGCCGATGCCGACCAGCAGCATCGAGACGGCCAGAACCGACGCTGTGTCGCGGCCGTCGAGCAGCCGGACCGCGATCGGTTGGACGACGACGATCACGATCCCGTTCAGGGCGAGCACCGCACCGAATGTCCCTGGACCGTGGCCGTCGCCCGCCATGAGGAGCGGGAGCGTCGAGAACGCCTGCAGGAACAGGGTGAAGTAGACGACGTGGATCGCCGCCATGACGAGCATCAGCGGGTCGCGCAGGAGGACCGGTAGCAGCGCTCGCCGGGTCGCTTCCGGCGTCGACGGACGGGTCTCGGGGACGTGTCGCCACACGATCAGCGCCGCGAGGACCGAGGCCGCCGCGTTGATCCAGAACAGGATGCCGTATCCCTGTCGAACCAGGACCCCCGCGGCCACGGTCGAGACCGTGAAGCCGAGATTGGCCGCCCAGAAGAGCAGACCGAAGGCGCGGACCCGCTCCTGTGCGGGCAGATCCGCCACGACAGCCGACCCCACCGGGCGAAACAGCTCCGCCATCAGCCCGACACCGACGGCCGCCGCGCAGATCCCCGGCATCGTTTCCGCCGAGCCGAGCGCGATCAGCGCGATGGCTGTGCCGAGGAACCCGACGAGCATGGTGTGGCGCCGGCCGATCCGATCCGCTAGCCAGCCGCCCAACAGCTGCGACCCGATGTCTCCGACGCCGACCGCGGCGACCACCGCACCGGCCGTCGCCGGCGAGAGATCGCGCTCCTGGGTCAGATAGAGCACCAGAAACGACCGCGCCACCCCGCCGGCCCGACTTACGAAGTGCGTCGCCGTGAGCGCCCACACCAGGCTCGATTGCCTCGCCCGAGACGGTCGCGGTTCGATCGCCAGTGCGGCTGTTGCCAGGGCGCCGTTGGTTGTCATGTCACCGACGCTAGAT
Source organism: Phytohabitans aurantiacus (assembly GCF_027923225.1). Lineage (GTDB taxonomy): Bacteria > Actinomycetota > Actinomycetes > Mycobacteriales > Micromonosporaceae > Phytohabitans > Phytohabitans aurantiacus. The sequence goes on along the minus strand of NZ_BSDI01000028.1, from coordinate 63,169 downwards.
CCACAGTCGCATCGTGAAAAGCGATTGTTTACGTTCGTTTTGATCGCCTTAGACGATACTCTGTTTCGCAGACCTATGTGGACGGACGGGCCGGGCCGTCGCGGAGTACGCCTCGCACCTCGTCGAGCGACACCGTTTCCGGATCGAGCTCCGCCAGCCACCATGTGGCGCCCACCGCCACGTAGGGCGCCACATCGGTACCGGGAGGGAGGGCGACAGCGATGTCGTATTGGGTCGCCTTCTGCTGACGGAGGCCGGTGATGGTGGTGACGACCTCGGCGAGCTGGTCCGGGTGTTCGAGGTTGACCGGGAAGAAACCATCGTGCCGAGCGGCACGGCGCAACGGTTTGACGTTGCCGGGAAATCCCGCGGCCCATACCGGCACGCCGGGGCGCTGCACGGGTCTGGGAAGGAAGGAGATGCCGTCGACGGTGTAATGCCGGCCGTGATGATGCACCGGCTCGCCGGACCACGCGGCGGCGAGAATCTCCAGTGATTCGTCGAGCATCTCGCCCCGCCGCCGATCATCGAGCTCCTCGCCGGTCGCAGACAATTCACCGGCGAAGCGATCGCTGCCGAGGCCGACGCCGAGCGTGAGGCGGCCGCCGCTGAGCCGGTCCAGCGTGGCGGTTTCCTTGGCGAGCTTTGCCGGCCGGCGCCGGGCAAGGGGTGTGATCATGGGTCCGAACCGGAGGCGTTCGGTGGCGGTGGCGATCGCGGCCAGCGTGATCCACGGGTCGGCCACCTGCTGGACCGGCGCCCGCCAGCGCAGGTGGTCCCACACGAACATGGCGTGCCAGCCGGCCTCCTCCGCCTCGGCGGCCAGGCGCGCCACCACTACCGGATCGGCGAGATCATTGAAGAGCGGCAGCCAGAGCGCCGATTGAATTTTCATGATCACCACGCTAGGCCAAACAGCTCATTGTCGAAAGCGATACTTTTCGATCAAATCAATCGTTATTTGTTATGTTGTGACGCATGGCCGACGTGGAGCTGCGCCACCTGAAAACCATGGTGGCCATCGCCGAAGAAGGAACGTTCGGGAAGGCGGCGGGTCGGCTCGGCTACACCCAATCGTCGGTAAGCCAACAGGTCGCCGCGCTGGAAAAGGCCGTCGGTGGCGCCGTCTTCGACCGGCCTGGAGGTCCCAGGCAGGTGCGCATCACGCCCCTCGGCGAGGTGGTCCTGGCCCACGGACGCGACCTGCTCGCGAAAGCGGAAGCGCTGGGCGAGGCGGTCGATCGCTTCCGGGCCGGCAACGGCCGGATCGACATCGGCACGTTCCAGGGCGCGACCAGGTTGATCCTGCCGACCGTCGTACGCCGCCTGCTCGACGAGCATCCCGGCTGCGACATCAGGCTCTTCGAGGTGGGGCCGGACGATCCGCGAATCGGAGAGCTCGACCTGCTGTTCCACTACAGCCGGATCGACGGCGATGTCGAACACGTCGAACTGCTCGACGAGCCGTACCTCTTGGTGGCGGGCGCCGGCGCATTCCACAATGGACCGGTACGGGTCAGGTCGCTCGACGACGCACCGATGGTCGCCTGGCCCGCCAACTATCACCAACGATGGTTGGAGCGTGCGCTCGCCAGCAACGGCGCGCGGCCACGGATCGTATTCCGCACCACCGGCCACGAAACCATCGTGTCGATGGTGCGGGCGGGCATCGGCTCCGCGGTGCTGCCATGGCTCGCCCTCCAGGGATCCGAAGCCTGGTCGGACGACCAGCTCAGCGTCCACCAGCTGCGACCATCACCCACCACCACGTGGTACCTGTACTGGCCAGCCGGACGCACCCAATCACCGCTCGCGGCCCGAGCCGTCGACATCGCCATCGAAACCGCCAACGAGCTGGCAACACAGATCGGGGGCCAGCAGGCGCCGGTATCCTGACGCGCGTGACCGGAGGAGTCGATGCGGGAATGACGGCAGGGCGGCCAATGCCCACACAGGACGACGTGCTCGGATACTTCGACACGCTGTCGAACTGGGGACGGTGGGGCGACGACGACGAGCTCGGGACCCTGAACCACATCACCGACGACGTCCGGCTGGGGGCGGCGCAGGCCGTGCGCCACGGCAGGAGCGTGTCGTGCGCGTGGGAGGTCGCCGTGCCGAAAGACATGGAACGGTCGACGACGACCTGCCCGTGCGCCGCCGACATGCCGGGTGCCGAGAACATGCCGGTGGCCGCGTTTCACGCCGATCGGCGCTGGGGCTTTTCGTCCGAGCGGCTCGGCATCACGTTTCACGGCAACACCATCACCCACCTCGACTCGCCGTGCCACATCTACTGGGACGGCACGATGTACAACGGGCGGTCACACTCGTTGGTCGACGCCGAAACGGGATCGGCGTGGGCCGCGGTCACGGCGGCGGCAAGCGGGATCCTCACGCGCGGCGTCCTGCTGGACATCGCGAAGGTGCGCGATGTGCCGTGGTTGGAACCGGGGCAGGGTGTGTTTCCCGCCGATCTGGAGGAAGCCGAGCGTCGCCAGGGTGTGCGGGTGCGAGCCGGCGACGCGGTACTCCTGCGAACCGGCTACGGCCGCGTCCGGCACGAGGCCGGTGAGGCCGGCGGTTTCACGCAGGCCGGCTGGCACGCGTCCTGCCTGCCGTGGCTGCATGAACGGCAGGTCGCGCTGATCGGCGCCGACACCCCTCAGGACGTCCAGCCGTCTGGGTACGACGACGTGTTGATGCCGGTGCACGCCGTGAGCCTCGTCGCGATGGGTCTGTGGATGCTCGACAACTGCGACCTGGAGGCGTGCGCGGCGACGGCTGCCGAGCTCGGCCAGTGGGACTTCCAGCTCGCGGTCGCGCCGGTCCGCTTCGCCGGTACGTCCGGCAGCCCGGTCAACCCGATCGCCACATTCTGACCGCAGCACGCGTTAGGCCGTTCCTCGCCGAGGCGTTGCTGCTCTCGGGCGTCCGAGCCAGCGATGCGCAGCCGGGGCAGGTAGCCGATATGGGCCGCCTGGGACGCGATCACGGTCGCGGCGGTGACCATCGCACCTTCCGGAACACCTCCCGCACGTCCTGGTTGCCAGGGCAAAGAGCACCAGTGCCGGCAGTCGAAGAGGTCGCGTACCTGCTCCTACTCCGACTCGGCGCCGTGGTCGGCGACGTCGCCGCCAACAAGCTGTGGAAGGTCCACAAATGGTGGCCTGTGTTCGTTGCGATGCCGCGGATGATCCATCGGCTATCGAACGAGGATCTCGGCCTGCTCGGCCACCACATCGCAATGCGACCGAGCGGCCCGGTTCTGGTGCAGTACTGGCGAAGCGCCGACCATTTGCAGCGGTTCGCCCGTGACTCGCTGCTGCCGCACCTGGCCGCTTGGCGGATGTTCAACCGCAGGGTCGGCTACACCGGCGACGTCGGCTTCTGGCACGAGACCTTCGTCGTGCAGGCGGGCGGGCCGCACCGGGATCAGTTCACGTCGACGGTCACCCGCCAAGGCAGTACCGGCGCGCCGCACGGGATCTCGGGCGGGCAGACGTCCCGGTACGAGGCTAGGCCGCCGCGGCCAGGCTGGGCAGCCCGGTATGCGGCCGCGGTCGTGCCGGGCGGCGGGGGCGCCGGCAGCGGCAGTGCGACCAGGACGTCGCCGCTGGCTTGGACTGGAGTCCACCAGTTGTACGGGTTGGGGTATCGCACCGGGTCGACGGAGAGCGTGACGTACAGCCGTTGCCACCGACGCAGGCAGATGGTGCGCCCGTTGTCGGCCTGCCCGAGCTGGATCGGCCGGCCGGTCGCATCGGTAGGCACGCAGCCGGTCGGTGCCACTGGGTCGGCGGGAGCCGCCGAGCTGGCCGGCGCCGGGGCGGCGGCCAGCGACGCGGCGACGATCACGGCGGTGAAAAGGGTTCTCGCGCGCACAAAACCTCCTCCAGAGCAACCAACATATCCGCCGGAGTCTATCTTTCGACGCACATCTCTTGAAGGGCCGAAGGGGCAGGATCCGGTCAACCCTTCACGGCATTCCTTGTCGTATACCGTCCTGGTGCTTTTATGGCGTTCGTCGTTACGACGTACGTGGCAACGGCGACCACCAGGCCGCGTGCCCCTATCCAGTATGCAAGCAATGCCGCGACCCCATCCGACGCATTCTCATGCCGCGAGGCGTGCGTCTGTTTGCCCGCAGTGCCGCATACAGGTCACGTGTGACGGTTACTGAAGTGACGATGTGGAACTCGGTCGCCGCCGCGACCGGCCCGGGGCATGATCGGCCGGTGACGAGTCCAGCGGCGTTCACGATCGACGACAACCGGCACGGCGGCTTCTACGAACTCGCGATCGAGGTCGGTGACACCAACAACGATCGCGTCGACCGTGCTCTTCCGGCCCTCTGGCGCGCCGCGCAGGTCCGCGGAATGCTATGGCAGCCGTGAACGGGAACCGCACGATCTGTGCGCCGCGGTGGACCTCCGGCTCGGGCTAATCGGATTCGAAGTCTCCGGCGAGACGTACGCCAAGGATCTCGACGGCGACCCGGCACCTCCGCGCGCTGTCGGCTATCTAATCCCGGATACCGGTGGCCTTCGGTACCTGCCGGCGACGCGCTGAATGGCTGGTTCTGCGAATCGCCTCCGCAAGCCGCTTGGGGGCGTCCGCCTAACGAGCGCCGACAGGCGCACTCTCATAGCCACGAGCAAAGCTAGTCGATCAGGTGCCCCGCGACGCCTCAGACGTGCCAGGCCGGGGCACCAGGACCACCACCGCAGTCTCGGACGACCGCCGCGCAGCGTAGCCATCCAGGTTCTTATCGATCTCACGCCAGCGGGCCCACAGCCGCGACCGTTCGTCGCCTGTCGCAGCATGACCACGCACCGACCGCGGCCCGTCGACCAGGTCAACGGTTGCGTCCGGGTGCGCCTGCAGATTGAGCCACCAGGCCGGCTCGGGCTCCCCCCACCCATTCATCGCCAGCGAGACCAGATTCGCGCCGTCCTCGAAGTACCCGAGGATCACGCTGCGCTGCTGGCCGGTGCGACGCCCGACGGTGGTCAGGCGCAGCATTCCGTACCGGTTGGCGTGCGGACGCGACAGTCCGACCCGGCCGCCGGAACGCCGGACCACGCCCCGATGAGCCGACCAGAATAGCCGAATGAACCAACGGGGCGGCAACCACGGCTTCTTGGCAGGGCGCAGGTCCGACTCGGTCACCCCTCCATCGTATTGGCCGCTGTCACGCACGAACGGCAGCCAGCCGCAGGCCGGCAGCGCCGAACGGTCCGCTGACAGCCGGCCCGCCCACCCGATCAAGGCTTCGGTGATGACAACGTTCTGCCCTGCGCTGACGGCATTCGTGTATGGCCACGGTTTGGCAAGTCGATACGGGATGTGGAGTTGTTGCAGTACACGTGGATTTCGTCGGCTGGGCGGGCCGCTGCTCGTCGCTCCGCAATCAGCGATCTCGCTGTGAGGCAGGCGCTTGTTTCTGGGCGACGAGCCGGCGATGACGACGTACCTGCCCTCGGACCGGCTGTTCCTGCGTTGGGCAGCGGCGTACCAGGAAGACGACCTGGTGAGTTGGACGGCCGACGGCCGGCCCGACGTCGCCCAGGGACGACCTCGTGTCGATCACGGTGACCAAGCTGTTCCGGAACTGGCGCAAGGTGCGCGCGGGACGCATACGCCCAGCGGGTGCTCAGCCGGACCTGGCTGGACGAGCAGAAGCGCGCGTCCCGCCGGGATTCGAGCCAGGCGGAGCCGCCGCACCTGGGGTGGTCGGTGCCGGATCGGATCACCGATCGGGAGTCGCTCATGCGGCTGCTCAAGGTGCTGGGCCCACGGCAGCGCGCCGTGCTGGTGCTGCGCTTCTACCTGGATTTCTCCGTCGAGGAGACCGCGGAGATTCTCCAGATCACGGTCGGCACGGTGGACACCCGGTTCGCGCTCGTGGCGGACAGTGCGGAGTCCATCGAGGCGACCGCGCGGCGACTCAGCGAGAGCCTGGACGCGGCGCTGAGGGAGGCGGCGCCCGGCGCTGAATGGATCTTCGAGCCGAGAATCCCAGGCGAGACCGGGCCGGACGGCCAACCGATGACGATGTCGCACAAGGAGTGTCGGTTGATTCGCCGACCGCGCGGGCGCATCGGCATGCCGCTGGCGCGCGGAAAAGGGATCTGCAAGCCGAACCGCCCGGCCGTGTGCGGACCGAGCCGGACGTCACGCGTTGGGTCATTCCCGTGGCGGGCCGACCACGAAGCCTTATCTGGGCTGTGAGCAGGGCCTGATCTTCCCCCGGTAGCGTGGCGACGCCGCAGCCCCGCTTTGACACAGGGTACGGTGCCCAGGTGCAGCGTCGCGTGCCCGATACCCTGCCCCGCACCCTCGACGAAGTCGGCGGGTGGTATCGCCGGACCGACCAACTGGTCATGGATTGGCTGCTGGGCTATCAGGAGAGCGCCGGGGTCACCGGCGACCTACTGGAGATGGGGGCGTACCTCGGCAAGAGCGCCATCCTGATCGGCCGTCATCGCCGGCCTGGCGAACGGTTTGTGGTGTGCGACCTCTTCGGCGAGGAGCCACCGACGGCGGAGAACCGCAGGACTGCCCAGTTCTACACCAAGAACCTGACCAGGGCGGCGTTCGAATTCAACTACGCCGCCTTCCACTCCGAGTCGCCCGAGGTGCTCCAGGCGCCGACGTCGGAGCTACCCGAGCACGTGAAACCCGGCACCTGTCGGTTTGTCCACGTGGACGCGTGCCATCTCTACAACGTCGTCCGGGAGGACGTTCAGATTGCCCGTTCGGTGTTGATCGACGACGGCATCGTTGTGTTCGACGACATTCGCAGCGCGCACACCCCCGGCGTCCCAGCGGCCGTCTGGCCAGAGGTCGCCACCGGCGGGCTCCGGCTGATCTGTCTCACTCCCAACAAGCTCTATGCGACCTGGGGGGACGCCAAGCCCATCCAGGACGCCATGCTCAAGTGGCTGCGGGCCCAGCCGGCGTCAAAGAGCGAAGTGCAGCAGGTGACCGGAGAGCGCCTGATCCGGGTATCGGACTGGACGACACCGCCGCCGTGTCCGGTGCCGCCGAACGGCCCGCCGCCCGCCAGGTCCCTCAGGGTCACGCCGCGCGCCAAGCGGATCGTGGTCGATCTGCTTCCGCCCATCTTGACCCGCACGATCAAACGAGCGCGCGCGGCCGCGCAGAATCGTCGCACGGCCAGTTGAATCCGCCCCGTCCAAGGTGACCCTGCGGACCAGGGATCAGCCGACCGTTTCAGATCCTCTTACGGGCGCCGTGCTTCCTCGCAGTCATCGGCGGAATGTGTGTCACTAACCGATACCACCCGCAGCCCCGAAGAATCCTCCACCAAAAGGCCAGCAGCAGGCCGTATTAGTACCGATCTACTATGGACCTTGTCGCGGCGTGAGGGTGACATGATCGAGCCGACTTCGTGCCACCGACGGCGGGAACGCGCCCAGTCGCGACGAGTTCGCCCGGCCGGCCATCACACGGTCAGCAGGTCAGCGTAATTGGACGCCAGATGAAGTGGCTGTTTAGGGAACCGTTGCTTCTGCGAGTCGTGCACCGGACGCATCGTCGGTCGCGAGTCGGCCCGTAGAACCCTCACGGGAGTGGTTGGTGGATTGTGGGTGCTCCCTGGGTGCTCGGATGCCAGCGACCCTGGGCGGACTCCGCGCCTAGAGTCTGGATTTTGGCCCTGAGCGCCTGTCGACTCGGAGACTACACTGGGCAACGACCGCTCTGACCTGGCGATACTCCGGCCCATCTGACTGGGAATGGCAGGCGAGAACCTAGACGTGCTTGGCTTACGTTTGGTAGCGGGGCCGAAAGGCAACCCCCGCGGATTAAAAGTCCGCAACATCCCACCGCAGCGTAACGACGTGGCGCTCTCGAGCATGGACGCAAGGCGATGCCGCCACTGCGGCTCCCCTGCCGCGGCGTCGTGCCGAGGGTGGCCGCGAGCACCCGCTCGGCGAAAGCGTCGGCAGGCAGGCCGGGGGTCGGGGCGGTCAGCAGGTCGAAGTGGCGGCCGGCCGGCTCGAGCGTCGTGGCCATCGTGAACTCCTTCGTTGTCGATCACACCACCCTGGCGATTTCGATCGCAGGGATGCCGTCGGACAACTGCAGCCTCGGTGGCCGATGTGGCCCACCGTGCGGAACCGGCGGGACCGTCGAGGTTTCACGCCGCTGCGGGCTCTCCAGTCGCTGGCGAGCCTGCAGCGGCAGCGCGCCCTGTTTCGGAACAAGCCCTACGGTCGCTCATCAACCAGCGTTGGGATGCGGTTGCTCAACGGCCTCTTCACCGACTCGGCGCAGGCTCCGCGGTGGTTTGATGGTGAGTCTGCCGGGTCAGGCGCGGGCCTCGATGACCAGGTTGGTCATCGTCGACGCGGCGACCTGCGCGGAGGTGAAGCCGGCGTCGCGGAACGCTTGGGTGAGACGGGCTGGGCCGGCTTGGGCGCCGAACGCCGCGCCGCCGTCGGAGACGCTGTGTGGGACACACAGCGCCGAACTGCCGACGTAGAACACGGGGGCGATCGGGTTGGCCAGATTCGCCTCGAGCGTATCCTCGGCATACGGCTCGATCGCCACGACCCGGCCACCAGGCGCCAGCACGCTGCGGGCGTGCGCTAGGGCGCCGACGGGGTCGCCGAAGTCGTGAACCGCGTCGAAGAACAGGACGAGGTCGTAGGTGCCGTCATACCCTGTCGCGTCACCGACGAGGAACTCCACGCGGTCGGAGACACCGGCCTCCGCCGCCGCAGCGACAGCCTGCCGGATCGAGTCCTGGTGGTAGTCGACGCCGGTGAACGTGGAGTTCGGGAACGCCTCCGCCAACAGGATGGTCGGGACGCCCAGACCGCAGCCGACGTCGAGGACGCGGATGCCGGTCTCAAGCTGCTCGATCAAACCGTCCACCGCGGAGAACCACTCGCTGAGCATCGAGTTGCGGTACATCGTTCCGTAGAAGCGGGCGACGGCGGTGAACAGGCGGGGGTCGTGCTCGTGCCAGCCGAGCCCTTCGCCGGTCGTGTAGACGTTCGCGAGCTTGTCGCTGGCGGCCCACACCGCGGCGATGAGTTCGAAGCCGGACATCAGCGCAGTGGGGCTCTCCTCCTCGGCTAGGCAGGAGGCCGCTTCGGGCGAGAGGGTGAACGTGTTCGCGGCGGCGTTGTAGGTCACGTAGCCGTTGGCGGCCTGGGCCGCCAGCCACTCCTGGAGGTATCGCGGAGCGACGCCGGCGTGCTCGGCGAGCTGGGCCACGGTGGTCGTGCCTAGCGTCGCGAGTGATCGCCAGATCCCCAGCCGGTCGCCGAGGTAGACAAGGATCGCGTTGTACGCTGCCGCCTGGTCGCCGGCGACCTTGCCGGCGAACTCCTCGAGCCTGCCGGAGTCCAGGACGGGTGCGTCGAGCTGTGCAGTCATGATGCGTTGTTGCCTTTCGTCGGGGCGCCAGGTTGCGCTGTTGAGGAGTGTGGAGGAGCCCGATCCCACGGCCCTGTCCTTGCGGTGACAGCGCCGTGACAGGTGTTGCCGGGATCATCGTGGCCATGGAACACCTGGGAACGGTCCTGATGATTTGGGCTCATCCGGACGACGAGACCTATCTGGCCGGCGGGCTGTCGGCGGCGCTGACGGACGCCGGTCACCGTGTCGTGTGCGTGACCGCTACCCGCGGCGCTGCCGGCGGTGACGCAGACGTGCGCAGCACCGAGTTGGAGGCCGCCCTGACGGTGCTCGGAGTGACCGAGCACCACTGGCTGGAGTACGACGATGGCGCCTGCGCCTCGGTCGACCCGGCCGAGGCCGCAACCCGATTGGGCCGTCTGCTCGACCATGTCCGGCCCGACACGGTGGTCACCTTCGGCCAGGACGGCTTCACGGGCCACCCCGACCACCGGGCGGTGAACGGGTGGACCGACCTGGCCATCCTCGGCGCCCGCGAGACACCGCTGCTGCTGCATTCGGTCGCGCGGCCCCAGCCGCTCGACGCGGACCTGGACGAGAACTTCAACGTCTTCGAACTCGGTCGTCCACGGGTGTGCGCTGACGATGAGCTCGCGTTGCTGCTGGAGCTTGACGGCGAGCTCTTGGACCGCAAGGTCGAGGCACTACTCCGCCAGTGGTCACAGACCGGCGGCCTTGTCGAGGCGGTGGGGCTGGATCGCTTCCGGACCTGGGTGTCACAAGAAGCCTTCGCCGCGCCGCTGCAAACCGCGTGACTGCGCGCCCGCGCTGCGGCACAGTGCGGGAATGGACCGATCCCGGCTCCCGCTACGCGTTGACCTCCTCGGTCCGCTCGCCGTCATGGTCGAGGGCCGAACCGTCGACGTCCCCGGTAGCCGGCGGCGAGCCCTGCTGGCGCTGCTCGCTCTCGAGGCCGGGCGGACGGTGGGGGTCCAGCGGCTGATCGAAGCGTTGTGGCCCGACGACCCGCCCGACAACGCGGTGCAGGCGCTCTACAACCACATCTCCCGTGTGCGCGGTCATCTCGGTCTGTTGGCAGGGCGGCTGGAACGGCGAGCCAACGGCTACCGCCTCCACCTGGAGCCGTGGGAGCTCGATGTCGATGCCGTACAACGCCTCGCTCCCGACGACCCCGGGGCGGCGCTGTCGCTGTGGCGCGGGCCCGCCTTGGAGGAGTTCCGCTCGCTGCCCGAGTTGGAGAGTGAGTCGGTCCGACTCGGCGAGCTGAAGCTGGAGCTGGTCGACGAGTTCCTGGAGCGACGCCTGGCAACAGGTGAGCATGTCGCCGCGGACGCTGCGGCCGCGGCAACGGCCGCGCCGCTGCGTGAGCGGACCGCGTTCCTACAGATCCGCGCGCTGGCGGCCGAGGGCCGCGCAGCGGAGGCGATGACGGCGGCCCAGGCGTTTCGCCGCCGGCTGGTCCACGAGACTGGGCTGGATCCGACGCCCGCACTGGCCGAGCTGGAGAAACGGGTCGCGGCCGGGACCCTCGGGCGACAGGTGCTCGCCGCGCGTGTCGCGAGACCGATCGGTCCAATGATCGGTCGACAGCATGAGCGCGAGGAGGTACTTCGACTGCTCGCCGATCACGCGGTGGTGATTCTCACTGGCGCGGGCGGGGTCGGCAAGACCCGGTTGGGGCTCGACATCGCGGCCGACGCCGACGAGGCGGTGGTCGTACCACTGGCCGTGGTCGACCGGGCCGAACACGTCTGCCAGGCGGTGGCGTCCACGCTCGGGCTGCGGATGACCGGCGAGGTCCACCCGGCCGACATCGCGGCCGCTCTGGCGGACCGGTCGCTCTTCCTCCTGCTGGACAACTGTGAACACGTCGCAGCCGCCTGTCGCGATCTGGTGGTCGCCATCAGCCGTTCGTCGCCGGGCGTGCGCGTGCTGGCCACCTCACGCGTGACCCTGCAGGTGCCGGGGGAGTACGTCGTGCGGCTGCAGACACTCCCGGTGCCTCACGATGCGGCCGACCTCGACGCGTTACGTCGCAGGCCGAGCGTGCGCGCCTTCGTGGAGCACGCTCGGCGGCGCCGGCCGTCCTATGAACTGGCCGCCGAGGAAGCGGCCGATCTTGTCGAGATCCTGCAACGCCTAGACGGCCTGCCGCTCGGCATCGAGCTGGCAGCCAGACAGGTGGGACTGATGCCGATGCGCGATGTGCTCACCCGCCTGGACCGGGCCCTCGACCTCGCGACCGGGCTCGAGGGCCCGGAGGCCCAGCGACAGCGGACCTTGCGGGCGACGATCGCGTCGTCCTACCGCCTGCTCACACCCGACCAGCAGTGGCTCCTGCGCGCGATCGCGCCCTTCGCAGGTGGGGTGGACGTCCCCACGGTCGAAGCACTGAGCGTCGGGCTGCGCGACGACCCCGTGGACCTGTTGCACCGGCTCGTGGACGCGTCGCTGCTGGTCGCGGATCCCGTCGCGGGTCGCTACCGGCTGTTGTTCACGGTCCGCGCTTTCCTTCACGACGAGATCGATCTCCTCGCCGAGCGCGACGAAGCCTCCGCGCGGTTCGTGTCCCGGTGCCGCGTCGTAGCCGAGGAGATCGGCACCCGGATGCCGGGGGCGGAAGAAGCGCGCGTCGATCGGAGGCTGCGGGCCGAGCTGGACAACCTGCGCGCCGCGCGCGACCTGGCATCCTTCGACGACCGGGTGGCGATCACACTCGGCGTGAACCAGGTAGCCACGTGGCGCGACCTACCCGAAATCTGGTCCTGGGCCACGGAGCTCGCCGCCGACTCGACGCTCGTCGGTCACCCCTCTCACCCGGCCATACTCGCCGCCGCGGCAGAAGCCGCGCGTCTCACGGGCGAGCTGGACGAGGCCGAACGGCTCGCCCGCGAGGCGATCGACGCGGGCGACGAAATCCGCGGTTGGAGCGTGCTCGGGGTCGTCGCGCACTTCCGCGGTGACTTCGGCGCGGCTCGCCAGGACTGGCTGCAGGCCGCCGCGACACCCAGCCCCGACGAGGCGACGTTCGTCGGCTCCGCCGCGCTCGCCGCAGCGTACGACGGCGATCGTGCATCGGCCCGTTCGCTGCTCGACCGGGCGCGGGTGACCTCCCGGTGCGGATCGCACCGCGCCTTCGTCGCCTACGTCGAGGGTGAACTGCTGCCATCGAGGCAGGCGATCGCGTGCTACTCGGCCGCCATCCGGGAAGCCATCTCGGTCGGCTGCAGCTTCATCGAGGGGGTGGCCCGGGTATCCCTGGCGTCGGCACAGGCACGGACCGGGGACGTGGCGGGTGCGGCCAACGGCTTCGCCTACCTCATTGAGTTCTGGCGGCGCACCGGGCAGACGACCCAACTGTGGACCACCGCCCGCAACGCAGCCGAGCTGCTCGCCTCAGCCGGCCGCCCGTCAACCGCGGCCCTGCTACTGATCGTTGCCGACGCCATCCCCGGGGCCGCTGCCGTCAGCCCGGAGATCGCCCGACACAGCGCGCGATCGTTCGTGCGCGTGGAAGATATCGTGGACAAGGACGAGCTGCAGCACGTGCGCAACGAAGCGGCAAAACTGGGCGGGCCGGCGGTCCTCGACCGCGCGGTGACCGAGCTCGGTGAGCTGGCGTCCCGACATTCGTCGGTCAGCTGATTCCGACACCCGCGGATTGCGAACGGAGCCGCGGGATAGAGGAACAAACCCATAGCTGGTCGCTGCGCCGGGCGACGACTGGAAGCCCACCTCGCCCGCCGCCGCCCAGATCGCACACGACCGCAGGTATCCGCCGTCGGCGTTGATCGCTGGTGACCACCCGGACGTGGGGATGCCAGCGATCGCGGTCCGTTCCGGTTCGCCGATCGCCGATCGAGTACTCCACACTGCGGCCACGCTTGCGGTTTTGCTCGACCAGCCAGTCCAGCACGGCGTGAGCCGCGGCGGCCGAGTCACCGCGCACCAGCAGGCGCCGCCGATGCTCGGTCGGGATCTGCGCGAACGCCTCCGCCAGGACCTCCAGGTGATCGGCCGCGGTGTTCGCACCGGCGTTGCCCAGCCGCAGCGCAGGATGCCATCGCCGACACCTACGGCCACGATCCTGCCCGCGCACGCCCGAAACGTGTCGAGCGATCACCGTCTCGTGTCCCGCCACCAACCGACGACGCCGACCAACCCTCGACCAGCCCCTGGGCAGACCCACGCGATGCGACTTACGAAGTGAACCTCACCCGCACGGTCCGGAGGCTCACCGCAGCGCTCACCCGGATCACGGACAGGTGAAGCCTCAATGGTCGTCGGAACCGGGTCCGCAGCCACGGCAACGGCAGACCGGGGGCCCAGGACACCGTCTACATAGATCTAGAACCGGGAAGCGGAGGTCCTCGCAGCTGCTCCCATAGTAATGGGTGCATACGGAGCAGCCCCTTACCCGAGATTTCAGGCGAGGGGGCTGCGAGCTGCAAATATAGATAGTGGACCATACGTGGCAGAATAAGAACCGCGTTTTCCCAGTCCAGGGCCCAGATGTGCCAGTTGCGGCCGTCCGCCGACGCGTGGTGTGAAACCTAGGTCGGTGGCCACCGGCGTTCACTGCGGGGTACCGCGGTCCCGGTCGGGCAGCGCGAGATGCCCGATATCGCGGGGGTCTTCGATTCTTGATATCCCTCCCGGTCAGTGGTTTCGGCTCCGGGAGTTCGGGTAGGCCCTACGGAACGGTCAAATCCGGAAATATTTGGGGGGAGACGGCCATGGCAAAGGCGGTCGGTATCGATCTCGGGACCACGAACTCGGTGATCGCTACCGTGGAGGGCGGCCAGCCGACGGTGATTGCCAACGTCGAGGGGTCGCGCACGACCCCGTCGGTGGTGGCGTTTACCGATCAGGGGGAACGGCTGGTAGGGCAGCTTGCCCGGCGGCAGGCGGTCCTCAACCCGAAGGGCACGATCTATTCCGCCAAGCGCTTCATCGGCCGCCGGTACGAGGAGGTTGCCAGCGAGCTTAATGCGGTGACGTTCGACGTCGAGTCTGGCCCGGAGGGTGCGGTCCGGTTCAAGGTCCGCGACCGCCAGTACGCGCCGGAGGAGGTATCCGCGCTGGTGCTGCGCAAGCTCGTGGAGGACGCGGCGAAGTTTCTCGGCGAGAAGGTGACCGAGGCGGTCATCACGGTGCCGGCGTACTTCAACGACGCGCAGCGCACCGCCACGAGGGACGCCGGGCGGATCGCCGGTCTGGAGGTGTTGCGGATCATCAACGAGCCGACCGCTGCGGCTCTGGCGTACGGCCTGGACAAGCGCCAGCACGAGACGGTGCTGGTGTTCGATCTCGGTGGCGGCACGTTCGATGTCAGCATCCTGGACGTGGGCGACGGTGTGGTGGAGGTGCGGGCCACGGCCGGCGACAGCCATCTGGGCGGCGACGACTTCGACCGCCGACTTGTCGACCACCTGGCCACCGAATTCCAGCGCGAGCAGGGCATCGACCTGCGGCGGGATCCGCAGGCGCTGCAGCGGCTGTTTGAGGCCGCGGAGAAGGCGAAGGTCGAGTTGTCGTCGGTCACTCAGACCACCGTGAACCTCCCGTTTGTCACAGCCGACGCTAACGGCCCCAAACACCTCAACATGACGGTGATGCGGTCGACGTTCGAGCAGATCACCGCCGACCTGGTCGAGCGCTGCCTGGAACCTGTGCGGCAGGCGATGGCCGACGCCAAGGTCGCCGACAGCGACATCGACGAGGTGATCTTGGTCGGCGGGTCGACGCGGATGCCCGCCGTGCAGAACCTGGTCCGGCGGCTGACCGGCGGCAAGGATCCGAACATGACGGTTAACCCGGACGAGGTGGTCGCGCTCGGTGCCGCGGTCCAGGCGGCGGTCATCAAGGGTGAGGTCAAGGACGTGCTGCTGCTGGACGTCACGCCGCTGTCGCTGGGCGTGGAGACCATGGGCGGCGTGATGACCAAGATCATCGAGCGGAACACGACCATCCCAGCCAGGCGCACGGAGGTGTTCTCCACCGCCGACGACAACCAGGGCGCGGTCGACATCGTGGTTCTGCAGGGCGAACGGGAGCGCGCGGCCGACAACCGGGTGCTGGGCCGGTTCCGGTTGGAGGGCGTGCGGCCGGCGCCGCGGGGCGAGCCGCAGATCGAGGTCACCTTCGATATCGATGCCAACGGCATCCTCAACGTTTCGGCCCGGGACCGCGATACCGGAGCCGAGCAGCGGATCACGATCAGCGAGACCAGCAACCTGGACAAGTCCGAGATCGACCGGATGGTGGCGGAGGCCGAGCAGCACCGCGGCGAGGATGCTCGCCTGCGCGCGGAGGTTGACGCGCGCAACGAGTTGGACGCCATCGCGTACCAGGTGCGGCGGCGGCTGTCGGATCTGGGCGACCAGGCCCCCGTACACGAGAAGGCCCGCGCGGAGATGCTGGTGGCCGACGCGCACCAGGCCGTCAAGGAGCAGGCGCCGATCGACCGGGTCCGCTCACTCACGTCCGAGCTCCAGCAGGTCTACCACAGCCTCGCCGCCGCCGCCGGGACCGGGCCCGCCGGCGGTGGCGGTGACCAGAGCGGTGACCGCCCGCCGGGCGGCGGACCGGACGACGATGTCATCGACGCCGAGTTCACCCCGAGCTGAGCCTCGTGGCCGCCGACGACGATGACCAGCGCAACGGCCTGGAACCCGAGCCGGCTGCCAGCGACGCGCAGATCCTGTCGCCCGTGCTGCTTGACGAGCTTCGTGCGGAGGTGAGTGACCTTCGCACGCGGGTGGCGGATCTGGAGGACCGGTGGCGGCGGGCGCTTGCGGACGCCGACAACCTGCGTAAGCGGGCGGCCCGTGAGTCGGCTGTGCAGCGCGAGGACGAGCGGGCCCGGGTGGCCGCGGAGTGGCTGCCGGTGCTCGACAACCTCGACCTGGCGTTGGAGCACGTCGGAGACGATCCGTCCCCGGTGGTCGAGGGCGTCCGGGCGGTACGCGAGCAGGCCTTGGGTGTGCTCGCGCGGCTCGGTTTCCCGCGCCGGTCCGACGAAGGTGCGGCGTTCGACCCGAGCCGGCACGAGGCGGTGGCCGTGCTGCCCTCGCCCGAGGCGCCCGCGGGCACGATCCTGCGCGTGGTGCGGCCCGGGTACGGCACCGAGGAGCGCCTGCTGCGGCCGGCGGCGGTGGTCGTCGCGAAGGGCGAGTAGATGGCTCGCGACTTCTACGAGGCCCTTGGGGTGCCGAGGAACGCCAGCCAGGACGAGATCCAGCGGGCGTACCGCAAGCTGGCGCGCACGTACCACCCGGACGTGAACTCCGACCCCGGCGCGGAGGACAGGTTCAAGGAGATCTCCGAGGCGTACGACGTGCTGTCCGACCCGGATACCCGCAAGCGCTACGACGCGTTCGGCGCCGACTTCCGCCAGGTACCTCCGGACGTCGATCCGTCGACGTGGGCGCAGGCCCGCGGCCGGGCGCGAGCCGGGGCGGGCCAGGCCCACGGCGGGCCGTTCACCTACGCCGACGCCGAGGGGATCGACCTGGAGGATCTGCTGGGCAGCATGTTCGGCGGCCGGGGCCGGCGCGGCTGGGGTCCAGTGCCCGGCGCCGACCAGGAGGCCGAACTGGTGCTCTCGGTCGAGGACGCCTACCGGGGCGGGCGCCGCCGGATCACGCTCGACGGGCGCAGTCTGGACGTCACGATCCCGGCGGGCGTGACCGATGGACAGCGCATCCGCCTGGCCGGGCAGGGTGGTCGCGGCAGCGACGGCGCCGCGGCCGGCGACCTGTACCTGGTCGTCCGGGTCGCCCCGCACCCCCGGTACCGGGTGGACGGGCGGAACATCTCCGTCGACCTTCCGCTGGCGCCCTGGGAGGCGGCGCTGGGCGCGTCGGTCGTGATCGACACACCGGGCGGCGAGGCCAAGGTGAAGGTCCCCGCCGGCACGTCGTCCGGACGGCGGCTGCGCCTGCGCGGGCGCGGCCTGCCCAACCCGCGAGGCCAGCCGGGCGACCTGTTCGCCGAGGTCAAGATCATGGTCCCGGATCGGCTCACGGACGAGGAGCGGCGGTTGTTCGAGCAACTCGCCGCCGCCTCCAGGTTCGACCCGAGGAGGGGATCATGACCTACGCCCTCGTACGCGTCACAAGTGCGGACCCACGCCGGTTCGACCTGGAGGCGTTCTGCCGGGTGGGGCAGGTGCACCCGGACCTCGTATTCCGGTTGGTGGCGCTGGGGCTGCTCGACCCGGAGCGGGGCGCGGCGGGCGAGCTGTGGTTCCGTCCCGCGGACCTGTTCGCGCTGGCCCGGATCCGGCGGCTGCGCGCCGGGCTCGGGGTGAACTACGCCGCGCTCGGCGTGGTGATTGATCTCCTGGACCGGATCGCCGACCTGGAACGGGCGCTGCACAAGACACCATCTCGACGGACCGGAGACCGACCATGGACCTGAACCGTCTGACCCAGAAGTCCCAGGAGGCGTTGCACGACGCGCAGACCAAGGCGCTGCGCTTCGGGCACACCGAGGTCGACGGCGAGCACCTGCTGTTCGCGCTGCTCGACCAGCCGGACGGCTTGGCGCCCCGGCTGCTGGCGACGGCCGGCGCCGACCCCGATGGGCTGCGCAAGGAGCTGGAGGCCGAGCTGAACCGCCGGCCCCGGGTCAGCGGCCCGGGCGCCGCGCCTGGACAGGTCTTCGTGACCCAGCGCATGTCCCGGCTGCTCGACGCCGCGCAGCGGGAGGCGAAACGGCTCAAGGACGAGTACGTCTCCGTCGAGCACCTGGTGATCGCCCTCCTCGACGAGGGCACGCAGACCACGGCGGGCCGGCTGCTGCGCCAGCAGGGGCTGACCCGCGACCGGTTCCTGCAGGCACTCACCGAGATCCGCGGCAACCAACGGGTCACCTCGGCGATGCCGGAGGTGGCGTACGAGGCGCTGTCCAAGTACGGCCGGGACCTAGTCGCCGACGCAGCGGCCGGCAAGCTCGACCCGGTCATCGGCCGGGACGGCGAGATCCGCCGCGTGATCCAGATCCTGTCGCGCAAGACCAAGAACAACCCAGTCCTGATCGGCGACCCGGGCGTCGGCAAGACCGCCATCGTCGAGGGCCTGGCCCAGCGGATCACCCGCGGCGACATACCCGAAGGGCTGCGCGACAAGACCGTCTTCGCCCTCGACATGGGTTCGCTGGTGGCCGGCGCCAAGTACCGCGGCGAGTTCGAGGAGCGACTCAAGGCCGTGCTGAACGAGGTCCGGGCCGGCGAGGGTCGGATCCTGCTATTCGTCGACGAGCTGCACACCGTCGTCGGGGCGGGCGCCGCCGAAGGGGCGATGGACGCCGGCAACATGCTCAAGCCGATGCTGGCCCGGGGTGAGCTGCACATGATCGGCGCCACCACGGTCGACGAGTACCGCCAGCACGTCGAGAAGGACGCCGCGCTGGAGCGCCGGTTCCAGCCGGTACTCGTGGACGAACCATCCGAAGAGGACGCCATCTCGATCCTGCGCGGCCTGCGCGAGCGCCTGGAGGTCTTCCACGGCGTGAAGATCGCCGACAACGCGCTGGTGTCCGCCGTGACGCTCAGCCACCGCTACATCTCCGACCGGTTCCTGCCGGACAAGGCTATCGACCTGGTCGACGAGGCCTGCGCGATGCTCCGAACCGAGATCGACTCGATGCCGGCCGAGCTCGACGAGCTGAGCCGGCGGGTGACCCGGCTGGAGATCGAGGAAGCCGCGCTGTCCAAAGAGGACGACCAGGCGAGCCGGGTGCGGCTGGACCAGCTCCGCAAGGAGCTGTCCGACCTGCGCGCGGAGGCCGACGCGCTGCGGGCGCAGTGGGAGGCGGAGCGCCAGGCGCTGCGCCGGGTGCAGGAGCTGCGCCAGGAGATCGAACAGGTACGGCACGACGCCGAGGAGGCCGAGCGGAACTACGAGCTCAACCGCGCGGCCGAGCTGCGCCACGGCAAGCTCCCCGAATTGGAGCGGCGGCTGGCGTCCGAGGAGGATCGGCTCTCGTCCCGGCAGGGCGGCAAGCGGCTGCTGCGCGAGGTGGTCACCGAAGAGGAGATCGCCTCGATCGTGTCGCGCTGGACGGGCATCCCGGTCAGCCGCCTCACCGAGGGAGAGCGGGACAAGCTGCTGCGCCTGGACCAGATCCTGCACCAGCGGGTGGTCGGCCAGGACGAGGCGGTGCAGCTGGTCGCCGACGCCATCATCCGCGCGCGTTCCGGCATCAAGGATCCGCGCCGGCCGATCGGGTCGTTCATCTTCCTGGGGCCGACCGGGGTCGGCAAGACCGAGTTGGCGCGTTCGCTCGCGGCAGCGCTGTTCGACACCGAGGACAACATCGTCCGCATCGACATGAGCGAGTACCAGGAACGGCACACCGTCAGCCGCCTTCTCGGCGCGCCGCCCGGTTACGTCGGTTACGAGGAGGGCGGCCAGCTCACCGAGGCGGTACGCCGCAAGCCGTACTCGGTGGTGCTGTTCGACGAGATCGAGAAGGCGCACGCCGACGTGTTCAACACCCTGTTGCAGATGCTCGACGACGGCCGGCTCACCGACGCGCAGGGCCGCACCGTCGACTTCCGCAACACCGTCCTCATCATGACCTCCAACATCGGGTCGGGGTACCTGCTCGATGGCGTCACCGCGGACGGTGAGATCAAGGACGACGCCCGCACCGCGGTCATGGGCGAGCTGCGCCGGCACTTCCGGCCCGAGTTCCTCAACCGGGTCGACGACATCGTACTGTTCAAGCCGCTCACCCAACCCGAGATCGAACGCATCGTGAACCTCATGTTCAACGACCTGCGTACCCGCCTCGCCGACCGGCAGATGCAGCTGGAGGTCAGCGAGGAGGCCCAGCGCCTCATCGCCCGGCAGGGCTTCGACCCGGTCTACGGCGCCCGCCCACTGCGCCGGCACATCGCCCGCGAGGTCGAGACCCGCATCGGCCGCGCCCTTCTCGGCGGGGACGTCCGCGCGGGCGCGGTGATCCGGGTCGACGTGTCCGGCGGCGAACTGACCGTCACCCACGCCGCGCCATGAGGGTCGTCGAGTGTCCGAACTGCGGGCGCAAGAACCGGGTGCCCGCCGCGGCGACCGGCAAACCGCGCTGCGGCGGCTGCCACCAGGACCTGCCCTGGCTGGCCGAAGCCGGCGACGACACGTTCGCCGAGGTCGCCGAGCACGCCGCCGTCCCGGTGCTGGTCGACCTGTGGGCGCCGTGGTGCGGCCCGTGCCGCCAGGTCAGCCCCGCGCTCGAACAGGTGGCCCGCGACCTCGCGGGCCGGCTGAAGCTGGTCAAGGTCAATGTGGACACCGCGCCCCAGCTGTCACAGCGGTTCTCCGTGCAGGCCGTGCCGACCCTCATGGTGCTGCGCGACGGGCAGGTCGTCGCGCGCCAGGCCGGTGCCGCGCCGGCGCACGTTCTGCGCCGATGGGTCGACGACGCACTGGGGTCCCGGACATGACGTCCGGCACCCTTGCCGAGACACCCGACGTCGCCGGGGCCTTTCCCCGCCTGGGCGACGACCAGATCGAGGCGCTGCGCCGGTACGGCGAGCGGCGCCCCACCCGCGCCGGTGACGTGCTGGTCCGGGAAGGGGAACGGCACCGGGACTTCTTCGTCGTCCTGGCCGGCACGGTCGCGATCTTCGAGGGGTACGGCACCGCCGAGGAGCGGCTGGTCAAGGTCCACGGCCCCGGCCGGTTCCTCGACGAGCTGGGCCTGCTCACCGGCCAGCCCTCGTTCGTCTCGGCGGTGGTCGACACACCGGGCGAGGTGCTCGCCGTACCGCTGCCGGCCCTGCGCGAGCTGGTCTCCCGCGATCCCAGACTGGGCGACGTGATCCTGCGGGCCTTCATCTGCCGCCGCGAAATGCTGATCGGCGCGGTCTCCGGCATCCGGCTCATCGGCTCGCGGTTCTCACCCGACACCCGGCGGCTGCGCGAGTTCGCCGCCCGCAACCGCCTTCCGCACACGTGGATCGACCTCGACGACGACGCCGGCGCCGAGGCGCTGCTGCGGCACATGAGCGTCACCCCCACGGACACGCCGGTGGTGATCCTGGGCAACGAGCAGGTGCTCCGCAATCCCACCAACGCCGAGCTGGCCCACATCATCGGCCTGCCCACGCGCGACCCGCCCGAGTCCGAACTCGACCTCGTCATCGTCGGCGCCGGCCCGGCCGGGCTCGCCGCCGCCGTCTACGGCGCCTCGGAAGGACTGACGACCGTGGTGCTGGACGCTATCGGCACCGGCGGCCAGGCCAGCACGTCCGCCCGCATCGAGAACTACCTCGGCTTCCCGGCCGGGATCTCCGGTGCGGAGCTCGCCGACCGGGCCGTCATCCAGGCCGAGAAGTTCGGCGCCACGATCACCGTGCCCACTGCGGCGACCGGCCTGGAGCAACGGGACGGTTTCCACACCGTACGGATCGAAGACGGCACGGAGCTCCGCACCCGCACCGTGGTGATCGCCACTGGTGCCCGCTACCGCAGGCTCGACGTGCCGCGGCTGGACGAGTTCGAGGGCACCAGCGTCTACTACGCCGCCACGATCGTGGAGGCCCGGCTCTGCCTGCGGCAGCCGGTGGTCGTCGTGGGTGGCGGCAACTCCGCCGGCCAGGCCGCCGTCTACCTGGCCCAGCACGCGGCCGCCGTACGGCTGCTGATCCGCCACGACGACCTGGGCCGCGACATGTCCCGCTACCTGGTCGACCAGATCGAGCGCGACCCCCGCGTCGAGGTGCTGCGGCGCGCTGCGGTGCGCGAGCTGGTGGGCCGCGACGGGCAGCTCGAAGCGGTCATCGCGGAGGACACCCACACCGGCGTACGCCACACGCTCGATGCAAGCCTGCTCTTCGTTTTCATCGGAGCCCAGCCGTGTACGGGCTGGCTCGCCGGGCGCCTCGCGCTCGACGACCACGGCTACGTCCACACCGGACCGGCAGCCGCGCCGGCCCCGCCGAGCGACCGCCAACCCGATCTCCTGGAGACCAGCCGCCCCGGCGTCTTCGCCGTGGGCGACGTGCGCAGCGGATCCATCAAGCGGGTCGCATCCGCGGTAGGCGAGGGAGCCATGGCGGTCCGCCTCGTCCACGAACACCTCGCCAGGACCGGCCGCTCCCCGGGCCGGTGACCACAAGCCGCCCCGACCGAAGGAACAGCCAGCTCGACGGCGGGTGCCGCACCGCCAGCCCGGGTGTCCATGCGCGGCACCGACTTGCCGACACTGCTCAGACGGCAACGGTCAGGTCGCGCGAACGCGGCCCGGACCTGACCCGATCTGACAAGACCTAACAGTGCAGGTCAGCCCGGACAGCGCTCCTTGGTGTTCAGATCATCGCATCGGCCGGCTCGCGGTTCGCGCCGCCTTGCGAACAGTGCGCTCGGGGCGCGTCTGCCTCCGCGTTTCGGGCCGCGTCCGGGGTACGCGTTTTGGGGCGCGTTGGGTACGCGTTTCGGGTGGACCATACGTGGCAGAATAAGAACCGCGTTTTCCCAGTTCAGGGCCATCTGTGGTAGTCGCGGCGGTTCGTCGCCGGGCCACGGCGGCAAGATCATGAGGGCCTTGCCATCCCACGTAACGCGGAGCAACTCAACGCGGAACAGGCATGGCCCCTGCCACCCCGGGCAGCATCCGTTACGCAACCTGAGCCGCAATCGCGCCCCGCGCGCGTTGTCTGCGGCAGATCAGGACGCCGGCCTGCCCACTGATCGTGGCATCAAGCGACGCAGAACTCGTTGCCCTCGGGATCCTGCATAAACTCCGGCGGCAACCAGCTCCGGCACCTTCTGTCGGATCGCGCACCGCAGCCGCGGAGCGGCGAGGCGCGGGCGTGCCGCATCGTGGTCGACGCTCATCGCGGCCTCCTTTCGCGGAACGGCTAAGGGTGGGGCCGCCGCCGCTGTCGGCTGGCGGCGGCCCCTGGGGAGGGAGTGCGATGCGTTAGACCGATACGCGTTCGGCCGCTGGTTCGGACGGGACCGGTTCGGGTGTGTCCTCGAGTTCGTGGCGCAGCTTCTCGCCTTCGACGTCCACATTGGGCAGGAGCTTGTCGAGCCAGCGCGGCAGCCACCAGGCGGACTTGCCGAGCAAGGTCATGACAGCCGGCACGATGGTCATGCGGACGATCAGGGCGTCGAAGAGTACGGCGATGCCGAGGGCGAATCCGATCGACTTGATGATCGCGTCCGGAGCCAGGATGAACCCTGAGAAGACGCTGATCATGATGATGGCCGCGGCGGTGACGACCCGGGCGCCGTGCCCGAACCCGGCGATCACGGCCTTGCGTGCCTCGGTGCCGTGCACGTACTCCTCGCGCATGCGGGTGACCAGGAAGACCTGGTAGTCCATGGCCAGGCCGAACACGATGCCGATCAGGATGACCGGCAGGAAGCTGGTGATCGGTCCGACCTGGTCGACGCCGAGCGCGCCGGCGAACCACCCCTTCTGGAAGACCGCCACCACCGCGCCGAAGGTAGCCGCGATGCTGAGCAGGAACCCAACGGTTGCCTTCAGGGGCACCAGCAGGGACCGGAACACCAACATGAGCAGGATGAACGCGAGGCCGACCACGACCGCGAGGTACGGGATCAGCGCGGCACCAAGCTTGGCCGAGATGTCGATGTTGATGGCGGTCAGCCCGGTGACGGCGATGGCCGCGCCGGGCACCGCGCCGTCCTGCTGCCGGATGGCCCGGACCAGGTCCTTGGTCGCTTCGGTGCTGGGGCCGCTGTCCGGGATGACGGTCAGGATCGCGGTGTCGCCGGCCTGGTTGACCGCCGGCTCAGTGACCGCGCTGACGTCCTCGATGCCGCGGATCCGCTCGGCCACCTGGGTGGCCGCCTGCTGCGCGGCCGCGTTCGGCACGTCGACGACGACGACCAGCGGCCCGTTGAAGCCCGGCCCGAACCCTTCGGAGAGCAGGTCGTACGCCTTGCGCTGGGTGGTGTCCTTGGCGGCGGTGCTGTCATCAGACATCCCCAACCGCATGTCCAGCGTGGGCAGGGCGACCACACCGAGCCCGACGACCGCGAGCAGCAGCACCGCCACGGGCCGGCGGGCTATCAACCGCGCCCACCGCACGCCGAAGGTGGTGCGGCTGTCGGTTTCCGTGTCTCGGGCGCGCAGCCCGGGGATCCGCCCGCCGGCGATCCGCCGACCGGCAAAGCCAAGCAACGCCGGCAGCAGGGTCAACGCGATCACAACGGACACAGCGACGGTGAACGCGGCAGCCACGCCCATCTGAGTCAGGAACGGGATCCCGACGACCGACAGCGCGGCCAAAGCGATGATCACGGTCAGGCCAGCGAAGACGACCGCGGAACCGGCGGTGCCGACCGCCCGGCCGGCGGCCTCCTGCGGCTCATGTCCAGCGGCAAGTTCGTGCCGGTAGCGGGAGACAATGAACAGGGCATAGTCGATCGCGACGGCCAGGCCGAGCATCAGCGCGAGGGTCGGGGTATTGGACGACAGGTCGACGAACCCGGATGCCGCGGTGATCACACCGATGCCGATGGCGATGCCGAGGATGGCGGTCAGCAGCGGTAGTCCGGCGGCGATCAGAGATCCGAACGTGATGACGAGGACAAGCGCGGCGACGACCACGCCGATGATCTCGCCGAGGCCCTGCTTCGCGTCGACGGCCAGCGCGTCACCGCCGACCTCGACGCTCAGCCCGCTGGCCCGGGCCTGGTCGACCACGCTGGTGAGGGCGGCACGCGCGGCATCGGACACGTCGTCGCCCGGCACCTGGTAGGTGGCCTCGGCGAACCCGATCGTGCCGGCCTGGTTGACCGCGCCGGAGCTGAACGGGTCGCTGACCGAGGCCACCTGCGGCGCCTGCTCCAGGTCGGCGACCGCCTTCTCGACCGCCGCCTTGTAGGCGGGCTTGCTGAGCGTCTGCCCGTCGGGCGCGGCGAACACCACCCGGGCGGTGGCACCGCCAGCCGACGCCTGCGGGAACCGCTCGGCGAGCAGATCGATCGCTTTCTGCGACTGGGTGCCCGGAATGCTGAACGAGTCCTGCGTCGGCCCGGACAGCGCGAAGGCGCCGATCAGCGCCGCGGCCAGGACCGCCAGCCAGGCGCCGGCGACCCACCGCCGGCGGCGGAAGGCCAACCGGCCCAACCGGTAGAGGAACGAGGCCATGAGAAGTTTTCTCCTGTTCAAGGCGTATGGGATCGCCTGTCCGCTTTC
Organism: Phytohabitans aurantiacus; assembly: GCF_027923225.1. GTDB lineage: Bacteria > Actinomycetota > Actinomycetes > Mycobacteriales > Micromonosporaceae > Phytohabitans > Phytohabitans aurantiacus. Next base: position 37,567 of record NZ_BSDI01000028.1, on the reverse strand, counting down.
GGTAGCGGATGGCTACGGATACGGCGCCGCTGGTGTCGCCGTGGCGCGGGACGACCAGCCAGGTCATCGGCTGCGCCGGGCTACCTCGAAATGCGACTCCTACATCGTTCGCGAGCAAGCCCCTACTCGTCATCGGCCTGCCGCGGTGACCCGACCCGCCGCGATCGCGGTGGCTCCGGGCGGCCGTCTACCGCGTTCACAGGTGCCTTCACAGCCCGGCGCGGCCACGCCTACTGCGCTCGCAGTAGTTTGATTGCGGCCACGGCCACGGGCTGCTTACTGTCGCCCTGTGGGATCTAAAGACCTGGCCAGGGGCCGCATGGGGGCCGGCGGACATCATGCGGTCGCCTACCTCAAACAGGTGGCCGACCAGCTTCATAGGCTCGCCGCAACCCATCCCACCGCCACCCGCGTAGCCGGCGCTGGCGCCCTCTTCCTGGTCTCGATCATGATCACCGCGATGCCAGAACGGTCCGCGCTCACGCCCGGCGCCGTCGTCACCGCCATCGTGGTCTCGGCCAGCTTCGTCGTCGTCCCCGCCCTGCACTGGCCGAACTGGCTCATCCTGGCGACCGCGACCGCAGGCGCGATCGGTGCGATGCCGTCCGGAGCGGACGACTCACCGGCCCGGCCCGCGCTGGTCGCCGCGATGCTCCTCTACTCGCTGCGCAGCGACATGACCGCCGTGATAGCCGCAACCGCCGCTGTCAGCATCGCCTCGGTACTGGCCGGCAGCGTGGTAGCCACCGTGCAGGACCGGATCGAACTGGACAACATCGCGGTCCTGCCATGGGTCGTGGCGGCCGCTGCCCTCGGCCAAGCCATCCAGGCCAACCAGGCACGGCGCGCCATGCTCGAAGAACGCGCCCGGCGCGCCGAACAGAGCCGCGAAAACGAGGCCCGCCGCCGCGTCCAAGCCGAACGGCTCCGCATCGCCCGCGAACTACACGACGCGGTCGGCCACCAGGTAGCGCTCATCAACGTGCAGGCCGGCGCCATGACCCTCCTGCTTGACAGACATGACCTGGCCCACGCCCGCCAGTCCCTGGAACACATCCAGAACGCAAGCCAGGCCGCGCTCACCGAACTCAAGCTCGCCGTGGGCCTGCTGCGCCAGCCCGGCGAACACGAGAGCGTCGAACCCGCCGGTCGGCTCGACCGGCTCGAGGAACTGGTCGCCACCTTCACCGCCACCGGACTACGGGTCACCTGGAACGTCACCGGCTCCGCCCGGCCCCTGCCCGACGCCGTCGACCTCACCGCCTACCGCCTGATCCAGGAATCCCTCACCAACACCGCCAAACACGCCGCGGGAGCATCCGCATCCATCCGGCTCGACTTCCGACCCGGAACCCTCGCACTCACCGTCGAAGACGACGGACCGGCGACACCTGGCGCCGCGGCACGACCGGCAACCGGCGCCGAGGCCGGCCAGGCCGGGCACGGCATCATCGGCATGCACGAGCGAGCCACCGCCCTCGGCGGCCGACTCACAGCCAGCCCCCGCCCCGAAGGCGGCTTCCGCGTCACCGCCGAACTGCCCACCCCGATCGGCGCCGCAGCATGACCGCGGTACGCGTGCTGCTCGCCGACGACCAGGACATCGTCCGCTCCGGCCTACGCCTCATGGTCGACAGCGCCCCCGACCTGACCGTCGTCGGCGAAGCCGCAACCGGAGCCCAAGCCGTACAACTGGCCCGCCAAACCCGCACCGACGTCATCCTCATGGACATCCGTATGCCCGAACTCGACGGCCTCGCCGCCACCCGCCACATCACCGCCGACCCCGACCTGGCCGGCGTGAAGGTGCTGATCCTGACCACCTTCGAGGTCGACGAGTACGTCTTCGAAGCGCTACGCGCCGGCGCGAGCGGATTCCTCGGCAAGGGCGCACGCCCGGAAACGCTGATCGACGCCATCCGGACCGTCGCCCGCGGCGAGGCCCTGCTCTCACCCTCCGCCACCCGCGGGCTGATCGCCCGCTACCTCGCCACGGACGACCACGGCCCGGCCTCGAACCCCGAACTGCTCAACTCGCTCACCGACCGGGAACGCGAAATCGTCGCCCTAGTCGCCACCGGCATGTCGAATGCCGAGATCGCCGACCACCTCACCCTCAGCCCCCTCACCGTCAAAACACACGTCAACCACGCCATGACCAAACTCGACGCCCGCGACCGCGCACAACTCGTCGTCATCGCCTACCAGGCCGGCATGCGCGCTCGCACCTAGCCGGAGTGATCCCCACGCGGCACCCTCCGGGCCCAGACCGGGCAGGATTGCGCCCTCGCCGGGCGTCACCTGAGCCGTACGAGGATTGTGGGAGATATAGCGAGCCCACGATGCCATCACGGCACGGCGGCCGTGGCCAGCCAACGCCACCGCGTCGTGAGCCCGGCATCGCCTTGCGCACAGCAACTCATATAGCCACGGCCGGGCCGGCCCCCGCCCTCATCCGGGTTAGAGCCGTTGTTGGGCCCAGCGGAGGAGGTCACGGATAACGGCCCGCGCGGCGCGTTGCCGGGCCGAGCATCGCGACCAGATCGCTGGCATCACCACTCAGTACAGGACCGAGGCAGGCAGGACCGCGGCTCACACGGACGGACGCGGTCAATCAGATCGCAGCCGAAGCCCGACAACCGCTCCCCCCGGGCTTGGCCCCGACGGCGCGTACGAGCAGGGCCGGTGCGAACCATCCGAGAACGCGGCCTAACTAGCGGTTTTACCGCCTTCGTAGGCCGCGTCTGGGTACGCGTTTCGAGTGGGCGATACTGGGATCGAACCAGTGACCTCTTCGGTGTGAAGGATGTAGGAGTGTCCTATCACACACGTGTGGACGATCTTCGATTGGACTAACCTCCTGGTCAGAGCGGCGAGGTCGGTGCTTCCTCATTTTTCCTCATCGGTCACCATCGGTCCAGGTCCACGGTCAAACGACGGTCAAACGATCTTGGAGTGCGGGATGGGCTTCACTCGAACGCGCGTCGGCAAGGACGGCAAGCCGCGGTACACCGCCTACTACGTCGACATCCGCGGCAAGGAGCGGTCCGCAGGCACATTCGGCGACAAGAAGGCTGCCAACAAGGCGTGGCAGAAGGCGGAGGTCGAGGTTGCGGCCGGGAAGGTCGGTGATCCCCGGCGCGGCCGGCAGATCTTCCGGCGATACGTCGAGGTCGAGTGGTTCCCGAACCACCAGCTTGAGGCCACCACCCGCCAGACGTACACCTATTTGCTCGACCGCTACATCCTGCCCGCGCTCGGCCCCATGCGCATGGTGGATATTCTTCCTTTCCACGTGCGCGAGTGGGTCTTCAAGCTTCAGCAACAGGGCGTGAAGCCGCCGACCATTCGGTACTGCAAGATAATCGCGGATGCCATTTTTACTACGGCCCTGAATGATCAGATAACATTCTTGCACGCCGGCAAAGGCGTCAAAACGCCTCCGGTGGCTTCGAAGCCTCGACGGATCATCACACCCGAGCAGTTCGACGCCTTCTATTGCGCCCTGCCGGAGAACGACATGCGCCTCATGGTTGAGACCGATATCGAGACCGGCCTTCGTTGGGGCGAGCTGACGGAACTACGCCCCAAGGACTTCGACTTCTCCACCGGCGCGCTTAGAGTCTCGCGGGTTGTTGTCGAACTTAATCCGAAGTTCCACCCCGACGGCCAGCGGTTCTTGGTCAAGGACTACCCCAAGGACAAGGAGTGGCGGCAGTTTCGGGTCGCAGATCACCTGCTGGACAAGATCAAGGACCACATCGCCGCCCAGGGGCTGGGCCTCGACGACTTGCTGTTCCAGCTTCGCCAACCGGATGGGCCGCGCAGGCGGATCCCTGAAGTGTTGCCCGACCCAAAGACTCTCGGTCGGACGGAGCCGAACGAGAAGGGCAGGACTTACTTCCACGGCACGCCTACCGCGTACGGGGCTGGAAAGTGCCGGTGCCGGTACTGCAAGGATGCCGTCGCCGCCTATCGGGCGCGACGGCGAGCCGATGGACGGGATAACCCCCGGTCACCCAAGAGGGTGGACACCGACGGGCACATCGGCCGCGACTGGTTCCGCCGGAACGTGTGGACCAAGGCGCTCGACGACGCCAGGCTCGGCATTCATGTGACTCCGCACGGACTTCGCCACGCACACGCGTCGTGGCTGCTGGCCGGTGGCGCCGATCTTCAGGTGGTCAAGGAGCGACTCGGGCACGGCAGCATCAGCACCACGGGCAAGTACCTGCATACCTTGCCCGGCACGGAAGACGCGGCCGTCAACGCCTTGGCGCGCATCCGCGGCAGGTCCCGCGGCTGAAGATCAAGCGCGCCCGAATCTGTCAGAGGAACTGGACAGTTGCGCAGCTGAGATTCCCCCGGGCTACCCGGCAGTGTATGTAACACTCATGGCGACGCGGGACCCCTATAAAGTTGAGCTGTGAGAGGCCACACTTTCATACAGGGGTTCCGCGTCTTTACGTTGCACCGCGACAGATTCGGCGCGTCTCAGCCACCAAGCCGCCGACTACTCAACGTCCACGATCTGTTACGCGGAATAGCTCACTCTCGTCCTGCAAGCGATGAAGCGGCGCGGCTCGCAGTGGCCTAACTCGGGTAGCAGCATCGGCTCGACTGTGGACAGCGATCAGGAGAGCATCAAGTGGTGACGACACCAGTGACTGGCTGGCGGCATCTCAACCAGGATGAACGCAGCCAGGGGCCATCTGCGCTCATGTGTCCTTGCCGCACACGAAGAATGTGAACAACGGGATTTTGTCGGTCCTATGGGTGAACTTCACTCGGTCGACGGTTTCAATCCGGTATCGCTCCATATCGATGAAGTGATCCCGGAATCCGACGAGGCGCCAGCGGGCCTGGAGCGCCGCGTTGTAATAGTCCACCAGCGGTCGCGAGTAGTAGGTCAGCGGGCCCACGATCCCGGAAATCATCACATTCCGCTCTTCGCGAGAGCCCACCGACTGGTCAATGAGAAAGCTTCCGTTATGGAGCACATGCCCATTTGTGTGGAAGTACGGATGCATCAGACTCACGATCAGACGGCCACCCGGCCGGGTGACCCGGTATGCCTCGCGAAATGCGCCGTACAGGTCGTCCACCCACATGAGCACCAGGCTGGAAACGACAAGGTCGAATGAGTCATCGTCGTACGTCAGGCGGCAGACGTCCTGGCAGTGAGACCGAATGCGGCTGTTGTTGCGCCGCACCGGCGGGACGACGTCGCACTCGCAGCCGCCGAGTGGCGTGATCGCGTCGAAGAGCCACCCGGTGCCGCAACCGGCGTCGAGTACCTGCAGCCGACGCATGTCCCCGATCAATTCGATCATGTGTGGCACGAGACCGGTACGGCGCAGGTACTCTGAGTCGTAACGTGGATCATGAATCAGAGCCTTGTACGCTTCGAAGGCATCCTGCCACTGCTGCTTGTTGCCGATCGCCATCTTGTCGCCTTTGGTTTGCGGATTTCCGTCGTACATAGATCTTGGAGTGCCAGACAAGAGTCCGGTCAGCCCTGCTGTTCCCTGCCAGTCATCGGCGGGACGCACCAGTAAGTGGTCGACAGGACCAGAAGTGGGAGGGCCAGGCCGGCTATAGCAACAAGTCGTCGTCATCCTCCTGCATGCGGTCGAGCGCCAACTGACCGAAACGCACGTCCGCCGGGTTTTTCAACGCCGCGTATGTGCCTCTGATGCCGGGCTCGATACGGCGGGTCAGGGTGACGACGTCGACCCGGCGCAGTGCTGCCAGGATGCCGTGGGCCGGCTGGCTCAACTGCCGAGCGTGCCGCTCGACGCCATCCACCATGACGACCTTATCCTCCAGTGAAAGTGGTTGGCGGTCCGTAAGACGGCGTACGGCCTCCACATGGTGGTCCGCATCCGTTTCATTGAGGATTCTCCGTATTGCCGACAGTCGCAGGTACGTCTGATTGGTGTTGAAAAGAGCATCGGGTGTCCGCCCTCCATCCAAAATGGACATGTGGGAGCCGTACGGACCGTCGGTCATGCATAGGGCGCCGCCAACGTCGTAGGTGCGTACGGTGATCGGCAGCGGATGCGCCAACGGCGAGCCGGTTTCATCCATCGACCAGCCCGACTCGTCCCCGCGAACGGCGATCGATACACCCGCGCGCTGCACGCAGGCACTGAACCCCCAGGGCACGCCGGCCAACACACCGTCCACCATGGGATGCCGATCGAGGTACCCAATGATGCCCGGGTTGAGTCGGTAGCCTACGTCATCCCCGTTGGCAGAAGCGATGTACGAGATCCCCTGTTGCTCCCAGGTATCCAGGAGACCGGAAAGAACGAAGCACGACAGCAGGCCCATGCCACCCGAAGGCTTGAGACTAGGCCGCCCCCGTGCATCGCGCAGGATCACGTCGACCCAGCCGTCACGGGGATTGTCGTTAAGTAGCCCGACGTCTATTCGGTAGATGCCGTGCTGCGCGAAGATGCGCACTGAACGGCGGTACGGCTCTACGAGCCGGTCGCGCCATTCGTGCAGTGCGGCCTGACTTGTGGGCGACGCCATCACCGCCATCGGCACGCGCCCAGGCTGCCCGGCGTCCCAGTGCCTTACGTTTGCGAGCCGGATGTCTATCGCTGACAGTCGCCGCCTACGGACGATGAACGCCGGGACGAGCGCTTTCTGGCGAGCCGGATCGGTTTCGGGTACTCCGTACCCGCCGAAGCGTCCACCTGTTCCGCCAGCCGGAGCCAGCACTCCGACTCCACCTGCGGCGATAATGGCGGTGCCCCGGGCTTCATCCCGAGCGTCTGGCAACGCGGTGACGGTAACCAGTGGTTCCTTGAGCACCCCAGCATCGGCACCGGGGCCATCGCTCACGCTGTTCGGCGGTTGCCGCAGCGCTCGGTCCAGGAGGTCGAAGCGCACGCCGTCGGCATACTGATTAGCTGGGCCGAATACTGGCGGCACGAACCGAAGGATCTCCGCCGTACATGCCTTGAGGTCCAGCCCGCAGGTCATGTCGGTCAACCAGCCGCTCGGCCGCTCAGGCAGCACGCGGGGGTCCGCCAGAACGATACGCTCGATCTCGGCGTCGGTCAGGCCGCCCTGGATCAGTCCCGCCGTCAGCAGATCCGGGCCCGACGCACAGTCGGGCGCAAGCTTGCGCAGCTCAGTCAGCCCGGCTAACAAGCCGTCACTGCTGTGTACCAGGTTGAACCTCGAGGTGACCGGCCTATCGTCGGCAAGCGGCATCAAATGATCGACGGCGTCCCGGCGTAGGGAGCCAGGCCGGCAATGCTCCGGCCTGCTGTCGTCGCCTATGAGCGCTCGACGCACATCACCAATCTGGACACCGCTGCCCTCGATCCCCAGGTCGAACAGCCAAGCGACGGGATCGAACAGATCGACCAGTCCGGGCACATGACCGTTGATGACGATGACCGGCGCGCCGGCGTAGAGTCGATCATCGCGTAGGGCGAACGCCGTGAGGCTGGACGCTATCCGGCTGATACCGACCGGAAGCCGGCCACGAAACCAGTCGTACTGCGTGGCGTCGCCCGCACCGAGTAGTGCGCTGGTCGCCCTACCACCGTAATGCCGGATGAGCGTGTCGCGGCTGACCGGTCTGCGGCCGGTCTCCCAAATCCGTGTGAGCTCGCCCGGCGTCAGGCCGTTGTCTCGGATGGCCCTGGCACCGGAGACCACTAGTGAGGAATCGTATCGACAGCCGAAGATCGCCAAGAACTCGTCGCGGTCGAAGCGGTCCGCCAACAGATCCCACAGAGCCGGTGCGGTAGGGCCTTGGTCGAAATACCGGGTGGCAAGCGGATAGAGCGACTCGACGACGTGCCTGCCGGCGTCGGATATCCGACGTAGCCCGCTCACAGTCACGCCGAATGCCGACAATCGGGCAGCTACACAGGCAAGGCTGGTATCGGTCGCGAGATGCGGTCCTTTGGTGACGACGCAGAACATCGCACGAGGCCCACCGGCACGGGTCTCGCCCGCCACAATGGACACTGCATCGTCCACGACGGCGTCGAGTCTGTGCGGTACAGGCGCCGCGCGGCCCCCCGCGAGCGTCCACCGGCCGACGGCACCTTGCAAATCTGCAAGGACCAATGCCTTATCGATCAACGACGCCTCCCGATCGAGAGGTGGTGTCCGGCCTTCTGGCACCACCAGTATGGGGGAGGCGAAGTCGATCCGATAGGGGAACGTAACGAGAAGACATCGCCGTAATGGACATGCTAGCCTCCCAGCAGCGGCCACTGACGCTGCGCTCCGTCACCGCGACAGTGGGATATTTCGGCGTACCGCCCACCCGTCCGAATGACGATCAAGGACCAGGGTGAAGTCAAAGCACCTACCATTAGCTTGGTCGTCGATCAAGGGATACAGAATGAGTGAGTCAACGCAGTCTTCGGCTGTCGAGCTTCCCGAGGAATTGAGATTCGTGCTCGACCTAGACGCCCTGAAGGACCTTGAACGGCAGAACCCGCTGACCGTGGGCAGCCGACGAGAACGTGTGGCCGAGCATTCATGGCACGTTGCTATCGCCGCGCTGCTGCTCCAGGATTTTGCTGACGAAGACATCGATCTAGGCCATGCTGTACTGCTCGCTGTGGTCCACGATGTTGTCGAGCGCTTCGTAGGTGACACGTTTGCCTTCGGCGATGGGAAGGCTGGGCAACATGAGCGCGAGCACACCGCCATGAAGCGGCTGCGGGAAAGCACGGACGCGAAGGCTATTCAGCGACTCGTGGACTGTTGGCAGGAATACGAGGCGCAGGAAACCGCGACCGCACGATTCGTCAAAGGACTCGATGCCCTGCTGCCGATCGCGCAGAACTTCAGTAATCCGGAACAGTCGTCGTGGGTAGCACATCGCGTGGCCGCTGAGAAGGTCAGAACCCGACTACGGAGCCATGGCGCAGCGGGGCGACTACGGGAGATCGCCGAGCAAATGATCTCTAGTGCGCAGGCACGGGGTTATCTGACCTGATAACGCTAGACGAGGGGTGGGCATGTCGCAGTCGCCACTTGTAACGCTCGCCGCCGGGATGATCGGCGCAACTATAGGGTTGTTGGCACCCGTGATCGCGGCCTCGCTCACACGCCTCGGCGCGACGAAGCAAGCACAGCGCGAGGTCGCGGATAGCATTCTCGACCTGCTTAGTGAACCCAAGCCTATCGACGCTCTACTGACCGGTTCGTTCAGCCCCGCACGCCGCAGGCTCTACATCCTGGGCATCCGGCTACGCGACGACGTGGCCCGCCGGGCCTGTACAGACCTTGTCAAAGCCGCTGGTGACGTCGGCGCGTCCGAAGACGACCTCTTTCCTGCCTGGCAGAACGCAATCACTGAAGTCAGCCGCATATCGCGCGGAAAGCGCTAGGCCCACCATGACAACATACGAATCACCCGAGGTCCGGGCAGCCAAGGGCGCGTCAACTCCACGACAGCGCGAAGCACCCACGATCTCCGTACACGCCCGGATCAGTCCCGGCATCGACGTTCTTCTCAACGAGATGCTGGATGCCAGCGAGGTCTTCATCGTGGGCGTGATGCCCTGGGAATGCTCCCGTCGGCTCATCACACTACAACACCAGCGTGTGGAGGCCGGCAATCCGCCGCCGGCGAAGACCGTTCACTATCTCGTTCCCGAACGGGACGCGAAGAACACGGGTGCGGCGATGGCCCCGCGCATCCAGCGGTGGATCGCCGGTCTGTTCGGCATGCGTAACTGGGTGGTACCGAATCGGGATGATAGCGCCAACCGGGACAATTTAAAGATCTACCTGTATCAGTACGATGCCGGCGGCTGCACCATTCTCGTCCGTAAGGATGCCGACTACCGGGCGACGAGCCTGACCTATATACCTGCGGCCGGTTATCCGGTGGAGGGAATCCTCACAGTCGCTCCCCTTGACCCGGATCAGACGGCTGCCGTCCAGCGGCACGTGCTCGACAAGCTTCTGCCCGGCAGCCGTCGATGGGAGATCCGCCAGGTCCGTTGCTACGGGCCTAAGTGGGAACCCGGCGACGATGCCAACGCCTTCACGCCACGGATCTGGCGGCTTAGCAAGGAGCGCAGGCTGGAGCCGCACGAAACCGAGCCTGCCGTCGTGGTCGCCGTCTGCGGGCAGACGTCACAAGGCTCGGTGGTTATATTGAAGAACCGGGACCGATCCAACTCGATCGACGACTTTGACCGGCTCTCGTTGGTCAGTGAGCACGTCATCGTGGAGGACCTCGTTGACTGGATCAAGAAGGTCCCTGGCCCGCTCGATCCCGACGACGTACGGGCCCGGGAGCAGATCTGGCGGGCGGCGGGCCGGCCCGAGCGGCTGCTGTTGCAGCAACAGTTCTTCGCCGAGGCGGCACAACGCGAGCTGTTTATCTCGTGCGGATTAAACGTTGACTTCGATCGACTCCAGTTCCACGGCTACCGTCTGGTCAACCGGGAAGACGGCACGCACCTGGGCTTCGCCGTCTTCCGCCTAGACCTGATTCAGGACGAGGATATCGACGAGCTCGACATCGTGGAGGGCTGGAGCAGCGACATGCGCCCCATCCCGGTCGCGATGCTCTACCAGGATCCGTACGTCAACCGGCTCAACCGGTTTCTCCGCCTCCAGCAGGGGTGGCTCCTGGCGAACGTCCTGCCCAAGCCCCGGCCGGGAGAGCAGCGGTGAAGGTCGGCAACGGTTCGGCGGTCGACGACCCGGTCGGCGTGATCTCGGTCGTCGTGGCGGATGAGGCGAACCCCGGCATGGTGCTGCTCGGCGTACGGAGACCGTCGGCACTCTCTCCACGCCATCCTGGCGTGCTAAGCACGCCCACCCTTCGACTGCCCGCCGATGTATTCGGCCTGCTTACGGCGGACATGCCCGAACCAGTTGCATGCATAGGGATTTACCCGGTCAACGGGCCCGAATTCGTGGTAGGCAGGGGCGGGTATCTCGGATCGGCGCACCCATTCGCAGTGGAATCATTGTTTGGCCGCAAGCTAGGGCTCGCCGACTCACTCGTCGACGGCCGGTTCGAGGCCGTGGCAGTGCCGCGGTTTCTTGCGCTGGACGCGGTGGAAGACCCCCTCGGCACGGGGGAGATCGAGTGGACGGCGATCTTGACGTACGGGGTCCACATCCGCCGTGCCGCCGACGCCATACCGACGTCAACGGCAAGCTACTCCCGGCTGCTGTGGGCATCCTCGGCCAAGCTACCGCGGGCAGTGGCCCACCGAGATGCGCTGTTGCTGGACGAGACTCTGGACGCGATCGAGGTATGCGTCCAAGGCCTATGCCTGCGGGCCGCAGTGCACATGCTGACCGCGGCGACGGGCGAGGCCGCGTTGTAGCCCGGCCGGCGAAAAGGCGACGCCAAGGAAGGCAAGGACATCGAACGGGTGACCTGGAGGGTGACAGTGACCAACGCGGCTAAGTGCGTGTTTGAGAGGGCGTTGATCAGACACGGGGTTATGCGGCTGATGCCAGCATAGTTGATGTTGTATTGAGGGTGTTCTCGTAGGCGATCGGGGATTGGTGTCCGAGGCGTGAGTGGCGGCGGAGCGTGTTGCAGGGGTGCAGCCACCGGCAGGCGGTCAGTCGGGCTTCGCGTTCGTCGGTGAACGCGCGGCGGCCTTGCAGGGTTTCGCGTTTGAAGGTGGCATTGAAGGATTCGCGGCGGCGTTGTCCGCGCTGGAGCCGATCGCGCTCATCGATTGGCGCACGCCGGCGGCTTGGCAAGCGGCGGCGAACGCGGCGGAGGCGTATTGGGCCGTGATCGGAGTTAAACCGATTTCGGTTTAACTCCGATCATGCCGAGCTTTGGGATAAGCCGAGGGATCGTGGGACGGCCTGGTAGGAGCGCTGCTGGGTCTGATTTCTCGGCTTAACGATCCTGCGGTTGGCGGCTACCGTCCGCCGTGTCCATTTCGCGCTGCGGAGAGGAGACGGCCATGGATGTGACGGTCGCAGGGATCGGGTCGGTTGTTGTCGCGGAGTCGCGGGCGGCCGGCTACATGGAGTCGACGATCGGCCAGTACAGGAAGTCGATCAAAGCGTTGACCGACCGCGGCAGCCGGTACACCTCGGCCGAGTTCCGGGCGACACTGACGCGGCTGCGGATGCGCGCGCCGATGGGCCGGGTCGGGCCCTGCCTACGACAACGCCGTCGCCGAGTCGCTCTCTTCGCCACCCTGAAAGCCGAGATCGGCACCCGGGTGTGGGTCACCCGCCGACGCCCGCCAGGCCGTGTTCGCCTACCTCGGCTACTACAACCACGACCGTCTACACTCGACACTTAACCACCGCACCCCGTAAGAAACCCGTGTCTGCCACCGTCAGCCCATCGCCTCGTGGCTTGAAACCCCGGTATCCGGTCCCGGGGTGGAACCTCACTCATCTTCCCGGTCCACACCTGACGCAGTCACAGCCACGCCTTTTCCAACGACGCTCAGGACGACGGTCTTCAGCCAACACCCCTCGTGGTGGTTTGAAACCTGCGTCCGCACGCCGGTTCCGGAGGGCCAACAAACCTCCATCTCCCATACAGCGACACAGCGACTGCGGGCAGAAGGCACACACGCCTCATGGTTCGTGGCCGGTGGCGCCGATCTTCAGGTGGTCAAGGAACGACTCGGGCACGGCAGCATCAGCACAACGGGCAAGTACCTGCACACCCTGCCCGGCACGGAAGACGCCGCCGTCAACGCCCTCGCGCGTATCCGTGGGCGGACGGCGTCTATCGCAGCGCGTTGACGATCGTCGCCTGCCTGGTCACACTCTCACGCCAGCGCGATGACCTGAGCCTGATTGGATGCCAACGCGGGCTCGGACGCAGGGGTTGAGGTCACCGGTTCTACGCCGACGAGGTAGAGGGGGTCCGGCCGGTCCGGTGTCGCCAGGGCGAAGTTGACGTCCGCGTAGAGCGTGTACGCGAGGCCGAGTGGGTTGCGGCGCGCCAGCAGATCCTGTCGAATTTTCAGGAGCGCGGCGCCGGCGGTCTGTCCGTCCAGGAATGCATGGAGGAACTTGGCACCCACCTCAGTCGCGAGCTGCTCCCAAACTGAGATTTCGGTGCCGAGCAGTGCCCCGGCCATTCGGTCCTGGACGAGTTTACGAAGGAACGGGCTCAGGGCATCCGGGCGGAACGCCGCCGTCCGGCATCCGTTCAGCACGATGAGTGGCCGGTGCAGCCACGCATCCGCGTGGAGGTCTGCGGCCTGGAGGGAGCGTTCGTCGTCACCTTCCATCTGGAACCGGAGGATCGGTGGTTCGATGCCGGTCCCAACTCCCCCGTCAGCGTGGCAGTAGAGGTAAACGATGTCGAGGTCGACCGCCTTGAGACTGTCCTTGACGTCGTCCGCGTCGTACGCCTCCGCGACGATCTCGGCCATGCGGGAAGTGGTGGTCACAGTCTTCTTCAGCCAATCAAGATGCTTCGCCGCATTCGGAAGGCCCGCGTTCATGCCGACCACCATCTGGAGCATGGGCGACCCGCGCAGATCCCGAGCGGCTTCCGGGATGGTCGCACCGGTCGTAGTCACCTGCTGCACGGGCAGCTCGATCTGATGCCGGAACCCCCAGAAGCGGCGGGCGCAGACGACGGTGCTTTCGATGTACAAGGGTGCCCCGGTCGCCTGCGCCAACGACCGGCGCTCCTCCTCGGGGCCAGCCAGCAGGCAACCGGGCAGCTCACCGCAGCGCCCCGGCGGCATCTGCCCGTCCGGACCGGGCAGCCCGGCCGGGCAGGTGCCGTGTGCAACTGGTTGTCCGCCCGAGCGACGCCGCCTCTGCGGAGGTTCGTAGACGCGGTCGTAGGCCGCCGCCCAGGGGATCACGTTGTGCAGATAGACGTGCGCGATGTGGATCGGTCGAGGGTCGAGGTCGAGCAGCTCCGCGATCCGCTCTCTGCTTTGTTTGTCCCCGGGCACGACGGCGTCGAAGAGATTCCACCCAACCTCCGCGAGCCGGACCAGATCAACATCGAATCGTTCCGGCTTCCCGGCGTTCGAGTCCTCGCCCACGCCATACCCATAGGAGCGATGCTCCTCCAGCACTCCCGGCTCGGCCGGGGGCGTCGACAGATCCTCCAGCGCCTGCCGGACGTCGGTGACGAGCTTAGGCAGGTCCGCGTCGGTCCGGACCTCGGTGAGTAGCAGGTCCTGGCCCTTGACTGTCACCACGCTCCGGCCGACCAGGTCGTTGACGACGAGGCTTAGGGCGCGGTCGTTGGACGGCGCCGCCATGTCGCTCAGGTTGCGGGTGGCATACTCCAGCCGGGTCCGCCAGGAAGCATCTGCCACGTCATGCTCAGACAAATCGAGCAGGCGAGCCAGCTCGGCCGGATCCGGCTCCTGCTCGCCGGTCGCGTCGTCGACGAGCGCGGCGAGCCGCACGGACTGCACGATGTTCGTCCCGACGTATAGACAGACCCGTAGTGCACTGGCGCCGGCACGGCGGGGGACGACGGTGAAGAAGATTTGTTGACTGGGCTCGTAGCGCGGCACCCACAACTGCTGCACAGGCTCGCCGACGACGTCGAAGTCGATGCCGACTACGGCGACCTCTGCCCAGGCACCCTGCTGACCCGGCTCCCACGCGAACACCTCTTCCACCAGTGCCAGCGCGCCGGTGGGCGTGCGGTCGGGATCCTGAGGCCCCACGTTGACGCCGAGAAGATACGGTCGGGCGCGGAGCAGCGAGTGACCCGTCGGCGCGACCAGTTGCGGCGATTCCTCCTCAGTGTGCAGACCGACATTGAAGAAGCGCGGCGGGGTGCCGGGGGTTGGCGCCTCGCGAATCCGTGTCAGGGGCGGGTCGACGACGCGGCCACCCGTACCGATGCGACCGATCCTGGACATCGAGCGGACCCAGGCAAGGTGCCGGGACACCGGCACGAAGCCGCCACTTTCCATGTCGTACCGTGCGGACTCATAGCTGAAGTCCGGCAGCGTCTGAGCCAACGTATCGAAGTCGGCTAGCCGGTCTGCCCGCTCGAGCGTGCGGCGGAGCGCGCGCACCCCGGCGTCGTCGCCCGGGTCGATCAGCCGCTTCGATAGGTCGTACAGGTCAGTCACTACTCGGGAGATGCGTAGCGCCTCCTCCCCGTGACGACCAACCGTGAGCCCGAGGCCGGGCGCAACGGTCCCGGCGGCCATATCCAGCGGTTGGTCATGGATGATCCGGATGTAGAGCGAGAAGAGGGCATACGGCGACACTCGGTCCGCGACGACGACCGCTGCCCCACCGCGTGCGGTCAGCTCTGCCGCGAGCAGCCGAGCAGCAGCCGCCTCCGCGGCAGTTTGACAGTCGACCACCAGCAGCCGTACCTGGCGACCGGCCGCGATTCGCTCGAACCAGCCAAGGGTTCCGATCCCGTCGGGCTGGGCGGTAGACAGGAGCCCACGCGGCGCCCCTGCCCGGCTCGCCTCGACCGGCGCGAGTATCGAGCCGGCCAATTCGATCACCTCGACCGTCGGCCACGCTTGGAGACCCAGGAATTCCTCCATTTGGACCACTGGCGTCCGCCCCACGACGACGGCGTCGTCACTATCTGCCGGCATGATCCTCTGGATCATTTGCTCGAGCGCATGGGTCGGCACTGGGCTGCCCGGCAAGACCGAGTCGAGCCGGAGCATCCGCAACGGGAACGTCAGCGACATGTCGAGGACCCGTGGCCGCGACGGCGACACCCGCACGATCGCCGCCGATCGAACGGAGGCGTAAAGCGCTGCCTCCCACGGCAACGAGATCACCTTTGGTCCATGCAGATCCAGCGTGACCCGGACTAGCGTGGCTCGCAGGGGATCCATGACCGCCGGAGCGGATGATGCGGTCGCGCGCGCGAGGTGCCGGGCCACCCGGCCACGCGGTCGCAGCGGGGGCGGGATCGACTCGCCGGCCCGCCACGCACGCAGCGATGCCGGGGTTAGGTACACCGGCGGGACGCCGTCGAGGTGGATATCGGCGCCGCCCGTGCGCGACTGCCAAGCCGCGACCTGAACGTCGTGCCGCACGAACTCTTCTCCGGACACGTCGCCACCTCCGTCCTACTCAGCGGCATTCGGCTGGGTCGCCGTCGCGAACTGGCGACGCAGGCCCGAGAAGCCTCCAAAGACCGAGTCGCCAACCTGATGCAGGCCCAGGCCCCACAAGATCGCTGTCAGCCAATCCTCCAAGCCCCCCCAGCTCGCATCGGGTACGAAAAGTAGGAAGAGGCCCAGCCCAACCGCTACGACAAGGATTACGGCATTCGTCAAGCTGTCAAAGACCAGTTGCCGAATGCGGATCTGCGTAGCCGACGACAACCTGACTTCTGTGGTCGGCCCTTTCTCCTCGGCTGGCCGCCACGCCAGGTGCGCAGCCGCCACCGATGGCGCAGTCGCAACGGGGTTCTTGCTAGGACCCATCCGCCCAGTAGTCACCGCCTCCTTCTCAAGGTTCTCGTACAGACTCCGCGCATGCTCGTAGTGCCGTCGGGCCGCCGGCATGTCGCCGGCCGTCGTCGCCTTGTCCGCTTGGTCGATCGTCATGCGCAGCGTGCCGAACCTCTTGTCTTCAGCTGCGCCGGCGGAAGGCTGTTGAGTGACTTTCCGCAAACTCTCAGTCGCCACGCGCAGGCCGGCGATCAGGATGCCAAACAGGCGACGAGAGGCGTCGCGGTAGGCGGTTTCCGCAGACTCAGGCACGGTGGCGGCTCGGGCGGTTCGCGCCGCTGCCGCCGTCGCGCGCTTGAGGTTGTTCCAATCTGTTGGGTCCACCCCGATTGGGGCGGTGCCCGTGGCGGTCCGGTTGACCTCGTCGGTGAGCTCTCGGGCCAGTCCCAGCCTGGCCTCGCTGTATCGAGCGTTGGCGTCCTGCATCTTCCCGACGCGCATTGCCTCCTTGGCGGCGTCCACATGTGCCAGCACGTCCGACCGGCCCGACGCGTCCGCCGCGAGCGCATCCAGTGCCCTACTGAGCGTCGCCGCGGGCTTCGCCTTGCTCTTCAGTTCCACGAGAGCCCGATCGGCCTCCGTCAGTAACGCATCGCGCTGCGGATCGACGAGGTCGGCCTCGAGATAGGCAGTCACGACGGAGAGCAGCGAGACCAGTTCGGTGGGGTTGCCCGCCGCGTCGACCGCGCGTCGCAGCCGAATCCACGTTGGCAGCCGGTTCGCCTTGTCGGCTGCCGATGTCAGGTCTGCCTCGCCCGTTCTCTCTCGCTGACCGTACTGTCTGCGGAGTTGGTCAAGCTGCTCCTGGACGGTTCGCTTCAGCGGCACTTCGGTCTGCTCGTCGAGCGGTGTGAGGTGTTTGAGGGCGATATCGAGGTCGTCACGGAGGCGGCTGAGCCGTAGCTGGGATGTCAGGGCAGGCCGGTAGGCGGTCAAGTACCAGCGCAGCACCGCCGAGATTGCCACGCCAAGCAGGATCGCCAGCGCCGCCAGCAGAATGCCTTGGTGTAACAGGATCGAGATTGGGCTAGTCAGCGCCGAGGTGTCCCCGGACGCCAGTCGTACACTGCCGGTGTACTTGCCGGGATGGCTTAGGCCGGTAACCCGCAGCGTAATTTCTCGCGTCTGGTTGGGCTCGAGCGTCACCGTCTCTGTCCGACGGCCGTCGACCATCACCTGCACGGTGTCGTAGTCAGCTGCGACCGGGCCGCCGCGAGTGTCCCTCGTAAGTGCAATAAGAGCCGGTGCATCCAGGACAACTCGCTGACCATTTGTCTCCCTTAGCAGCACGCGCACGTCAACGTCGGTCGGACGAAAGCCCCACAGCATGCGCGCCTGCACCGTGCCGATCGGATCCACGGCGACGGTTGGGGTCACCCTGGTGCGGCGGACGATGAGGTCCACCAGCAGCGGCTCGGTGCCATAGACGACCGCCACGGTGCCGCGGTAGTCGCCGCCTACGGGGAGATCCGCAGCGACTGTGAACGCGAGCTCACCCTGCGCCGGGACCACCAACTGCTCGCCGACGTACCTCCGACCGCTGAACTCCACCGTCGTTGGCACCTGCATCGACAGGGGATCCGTCAGTGGACTCACCCGCAGCTGGACCGGTGTTGGTGCGCCTGACGTGGACAGCACGCGGAAGGCGCGCTGGAACTCCGGCACCGGGCTTTCCATCGACAAGCTGCCGCCGCTTGCACCGTCGAGGCGCAGGCCGGCGTCGGTGTTCTTCGTAACCGCTATAGCCAGCTGTCCCCGGAGCGCCCCGCCATCCAGGACCAGCAGCGATCCATCGTATGTACCGGGCCGGGGCACGCTCACTCGGAGCTGAACCACCGCAAACTCCCCCAGTGGCGGCAAGGTGATCCCCGTCGCCTGCTGATTGGACTCATCGAGAACCATCAGCGCACCAGAATCAAGCCGGGGCAGGAATCGCACCTTAAGAGGCTGATCCCCGGATTGGCCGAGGAATACCGTGACCGATCCGCCGGTCTCGCCGGCAGGCACGGTGAGGGAGATCTTGGACGTTTCCGCGCCCGCAGGACTGAGCCGGAACTGGATCTGGTCGGCGCCAAACGCGGCCGGCGGTGAAACCAGTGAGAGCACAAGCGCCACCGCAGCCACAACAAGGATAGAACGACGCGTTCGACGAGTGGACCGTTGCACTGCGCCACCCCCGATCCAGGAGGGACAGTCAATTCAGCAGAGTGTCGATGGCCGAGTGGGCGTTACCTACCTCCGGTGACGCTCAACCGACCCCACTAGGCAGGCGAGCCGTCGTGGTTCCACGCGTCCGCACAGACGCCTTCGCACGAACGTACGGCGGCGAAACCCTGACCGGGCACTTGTAGTCGGGTAGCGGACGACAAGCCAACCCTTCTGGACCCATATGTTAGCAGTGGTGCGGGTTCGTCGCCCTAGATTTCGATCACCTGCCCGGCGATCAACCGACTATCCAAATGGACAGTCCGACGTGGATGGATAGACAACCGATGGATCACAGATCTCCTCCGGACATTGCAGTCAGCCGGTCGATCATCGTCGCCGTATCCTTCAGCCATCCCTGAAGCTCAGCGACGGTCGCGGGCAGCTCGTACGTGTGGTGGTGCATGGCACGAGACAGCCCATGCCACGCGGAGGTCGCCAGCGCGGCGGTGTCGCGGTCAGCGAGGACGGGCAACGCGAGCAACTGGTGCCGCATCGGCCGCCCAACCAGGCATTGCGCCCGATGCTGCTCCCAGTACCGCCGCATCGCCTGCTCCAGCGCGAGCCGGGTGAGAGCCGCGCAGGCCCTCGGCCAGCTGCGACGCAGGCTGGTTGGCGGTGCCGCGAGCAGCGTGCGGGCGAAGTCCAGCAGCGTGCGGGGAGCCGGCGCCGTCACCGTGGCCTCAGCTTCCGGACGACCCGTTCGGCGTCGTCGATGAGCGCGTGTAGCCCGCCACCGGCGGGCTGGCCGTGGACCCCCTTGTTGGCGGCGCGTACGACGCGCGGTGCGGCGGGGTCGAGGCTGCTCAGCGCGGCCTGGTAGTCGCTGGTCTGCCGGCTGCCGTGCAGCAGCGCGAGCCGCAGTGCGTCGTGAAGTGACTTCGCGCCGGCCAGATCGGCCTCGGTGTCGGCGATTGGCCGGCCGGCGTGGAAGTCGCGGACCCGTATGGCCTCGTGACAGGCGAACTCTAGGGCGTCGCGGATCTGGTTGCACACCACCAGGACGCGTACCGGCTCGTCCAGCTTATCGTCGGCGGCGATGGCGCGGGCGTCCTGAAGGTAGCGACGGGCCGGGTCACCGTCCTTGTCATCGGAGACGACGACCTGCGAGCGGGCCAGCCGGCTGACAGTCAGGATCCGGGCCTGTAGGCCGAGGTGACGCACAGCCGCCGGCAACCGGTCGTCGTGGGTGAAGACCACGACCTGACGGGTACGGGCGACGCGGTCGAGCACCTGGGCGAGGCCGTACACCTTGAGCGGATCCATCGACTGCACCGGGTCGTCGATGAGCAGGAAGCGGAACGGGCTCTCGGGCATGGTGGCTCGGGGCAGGAACAGCGCCAGCGCCAGCGAGTGCAGCTCACCCTGGCTCATCACGCCAAGCGCCGCGCAGGCCGCGCCGTCCACTGTGGCGTCCAGGGCGACCCTGCGGGATGTGCCGGTACCGGCGAGGCGGATGCCGCCCAGCTCCACGTTGCTTTCCTGGCGGAGAGTGTTCCAGATCTCCGTGGCCGCGTCCGCGATCGGTGCGAGCTTCTGGTTGCGGATCTCCTCCCCTGTCTCCCGCAACCAGGTGATGGCCTTCTGGAGGGCGGCATGATTAGCGGTGGCCTGTCGGCTGGCTTGTTCGGCCGCGACGTACTGCCAGATCTGCTCGACGACCGGCCGCCACGCCTGCCGGCGCTGGGTGATCACCGTGCGAGCCGCGGCCTGCGCTGACCGCAGCGCCTCCTCCAGGGTGTCGTGGGCGGCCAGCAGCTCATCGAGGCGTTGCGCGGCGATCGCGTCCGCCCAGCGCTTGGCCGCTGCGACGGTCTCAGCCATCCCCGCGACGTCGGCCGCGGGCAGTGGCGGTACCCACGTTCGCAGCGCCGCCCAGCCGGCCCGCACCTGTTGGTGTGCGGCTTCCAGCGACTCGGCCTGGGTGGTCAGCCGCTGCTGCTCCGCGCGGGCCTCGGCCGCCCACGTGTCATCCAGGGTGCGCCCCCCGCACACCGGACACGCCTGGTCGGGATGGGCACGGTGGTGCTGCAACGCCTGCTGAAGCAGGCGGGCGACGGCGCGCGCGTCCTCGGCCGGGGTACCCGCCAGATCCTCGATCCGCGCCTGCGCCGCGCGCAGCCCGTCCAGCAGCGTTACTAGGTCGGCGCGGGCGGACAGCTGCAGCGCGTCGAGTTGGCGCAGCGGGAGGGCCACCTCGTCATCCGCGACATCGTCGGCGTACCCGATGAGTGCCAGCTCCCCGAGGTCGGACAGCGCCTGCTCGGCGGCGCGGGCCCGAGCGTCGGGGTGTGCGGCGAGTGTGTCGCGCAGGGCGGGCAGCAGCGCGGCGCCGGCCTTGCGCTGCCCGTCGGCTGCCTTGCGGGCCTGCTTGAGCATCGTCTCCAGATCGACGAGCCGTTCGAGCCCGAGGATGCTCTGCAACGAGTCGTGCATGTCGCTGGGGCGGCCGCTTAGCAGCCCGCCCAGTTCCGCGTACGAGAGGAACGGACGGTACAGCTCCAATGGTGCCTGCCAGCCCGATTCGGCGATCGACTGTCGCGGCCGGCCGTGCAGCTGGAAGGACGACCGGCCCGCGTCCAGGTCGGCGCCGGTGGGCCATTGCCGCCGCACCGTGGCGCCGTTGCGGTGGTCCTCCACGCCCAGTTGCACCACGATCGTGGGGTCATCGGTGACGTGCAGGTTCCGCCAACCGTCCTTCCAGACCTGGGTGCGGCCGGACCAGCGGCGGTTGTCTCCGGTGAGCGCCAGCTCGACCGCCTCGGCGAAGCTGGATTTTCCGGAGCCGTTGCGGCCGGTCACGATCGTCAGGCCGGGCGCGGGCGTGAGATCGAGTCGCGCCGTCGGGCCGACGCCGCGAAATCCCGTCACCTCCACAGAGGACAGGTACGTGCCTTTCCGTTCCTCGGCTTCGCCGGGCTGCTGGGGAGGTTCGGGTGGCGGCTCCGGCCGGGTCGGCGCGGTCCCGCCGAGCGCCTCGGCGAACTCATCCGGGCCGAGCAGGGCGGCGTAGAGGAGGTTCGCGGCGGCCTCGGGTAGCGCCGAACGATCGAGCCGATCAAGGACGAGTTGGTCGACGGTGTCTGTGCGTACGGCGGTCATGTGGGCCTCCATTGAGAACGCACCGCGCCGCCGGACCCCGAATGGGGTCAGGCGAACGGGTGCAGGCATCGGGCGGACAGGTGCGGTGGGCGTCTGTAAAGCGGACGCCTTGTCGCGCGACGGCACGGCAAGGTGGGGTCACGCGGCGCTAACCGAGTACAGCACCGACTGAAAGCACTGTCAATCGCCATATTGAGTGAGAGGCTCGCGTACGGTAGGGTCGGTCGTACCCTTTTGACAGGAGCCGCCGATGCCGTCGCCCCCGGCGCTAGTTACCGCCGCCGAGATCTCCCGCCTGGCCGGGGTGACTCGGGCGACGGTCAGCAACTGGCGACGACGCCACCTGGACTTTCCCGCGCCCGCCGGTGGCACCGACAGCAGTCCCGCGTATGACCTGGACGCGGTACGCGCCTGGCTCGACGCCCGCGGCCTGCTGCCAACCGGCGCCGCCGTCGACGACCTGCGCGCCGCACTACGCGCTCGCCCCGACTCCTCGACAGAGAGCCTGCTGGCGCTGGTCGTGGCCGCGCACCGCCTCGACCGGTCAGCACTCGACGACCTCGCGACTCTGCCCGACCACGACCTGGCCACCCGAGCGGCCACGCTGGCGCCGAGCCCCGGTGCGGTCCCCCGAGGTGCTGACGAGGCCGTGTTGCTCCGTGCGCTGCTGCGGTGTGTACAGAAGGATGGTCCGGTGGTCGCCACCGACGTCCTCGCCGAACACGGCGCGGACGAGCGCACCACGGGCAACTACCGGACACCGGCCCCCGTCGCGGAACTCATGGCAAGCCTGCTCGGCCGACCGCGGGCGTACCCGTCCGATGTATACGACCCGGCCTGCGGCGTCGGGACACTACTCGACGCCGCGCTCCGGCTCGGCGCCCGGCGCGCGTACGGGCAGGACCTGAATCCCGGCCAGGCCGCACAGGCCGCAGCTAGGCTCGACATCGCGGCCGGGCCGGAAACGACCGACATCCGGGCCGGCGACAGCCTCCGCGCCGACGCGTTCACCACCCTCACCACGGCCGCGGCGCTGTGCAACCCCCCGTACGGCAACCGTGACTGGGGGCACGACGAGTTGGCCTACGACCCCCGCTGGGCGTACGGCCTGCCGCCCAAAGGTGAGCCGGAGCTGGCATGGGTCCAGCACTGCCTCGCCCATATCGCGCCCGGAGGGTATGCCGTACTGCTGATGCCACCGGCGGCGGCCGAGCGCCCGCCGGGCCGGCGGCTGCGGGCCGAACTCATCCGCGGCGGTGCCCTGCGCGCAGTGATCGCCCTACCTGCCGGCGCCGCGCCGCCCGCACACGTCGGCCTGCACCTGTGGTTGCTGACCCGGCCCGCCCCCGGCGCCGATCCGCCGGAGACCGTGCTGCTGGTCGACGCCGCCCGCCGAAAGGTGGACGGCTGGGACGCTGTCCGCGACACCGCGTCCACCGCCTGGTGGGACTACAACGACGGCACCTTCGCCGCGGTACCGTCGTTGACCCGCGCGGTGCCGGTGATCGACCTGCTCGCCGGCCCGGTAGACCTCACACCGGCCCGCCACGTTCAATCCGCCCCGACCGCCGTGCGACCCGCCGACCACGCACGGGCCGTCCGGCGTACACGAGCCGACCTGCGACGCGCGGCGAACGCCCTTGCCGAAGCGGCCGCGGACGACGCGCCATGGTCGCCGGCCGGCGACCAGCCCCAGACCTGGCGCACCACCACGGTGGCGGACCTGCTGCGCGGTGGCGCCCTCACGATGCGGCGCGCTGTACCCGCCAGCGGCGCGACTCCGGTCGACATCCAGCCCGGCGACATCCTCCTGCCCGAACTGTTCGCCGGTTCGTACGAGGCGCGGGTGGCCGGCGCAGACGAGGGCGGCACCGCGCTCGGCCGCCAGCGCCTGGCGCTGCGCCCCGACCCGGAACGCCTGGACCCATGGTTCCTCGCCGGCTTCCTCAGCGCCCAGGAGAACGTCAGCGCGGCGACCAGCGGCAGCTCCGTCGTGCGCGTCGACGTCCGCCGCCTCCGCGTGCCCATCATGGCCCTGCCCGAACAACGTCAGTACGGCCTCGCCTTCCGCCGCGTCCACGACCTACGCGCGGTTGCGGAGACGACCAGCCGGCTCGCCGAAGACGTCGCCCACAGCCTCGCTGCTGGCCTGACCACCGGCCTGCTGCTGCCATCCGAACCACCCCAACCGCAAACCCGAAAGTGAGCTGTTGACGTGAGCACCCATCAGGAGTTGGTCGGCCTCGTCTGGCAGGTCGCGGACCTGCTGCGCGGCGACTACAAGCGGTCCGAGTACGGCAAGGTCATGCTGCCGTTGACCGTGCTACGCCGGCTGGACTGCGTCATGGCGCCGACCCGGGAACAGGTGTGGGAACGGGACGCCGCCCTGAAGATGGCCAACAAGGACCAGTTGCTGCGGATCGCCGCCGGCCTGCCGTTCTATAACACGTCGATGCAGGACTTCGCCACCATCGGCGCCTCCGCACCGGACGTGGAGAAGAACCTCATCGACTACATCAACGGCTTCTCCCCCAACGCCCGCGAAATCATCGACAAGTACGAGTTCCACACGCAGATCGCCCGCTTGCGGGGAGCCAAGCTGCTCTACCCCGTGGTCCAGAAGTTCCGCGACATCGACCTCAGCCCCAAGAAGGTCGACAACCACCAGATGGGGTACGTCTTCGAGGAACTGATCCGGCGCTTCTCCGAAATCTCCAACGAGACAGCCGGTGAGCACTTCACCCCGCGCGAGGTCATCCAGCTGATGGTGAACCTACTCATCGGCCAGGACAGCGAACACCTCACCGGAGCACCGGTCATCAACGTGCTCGACCCTGCCTGCGGCACCGGCGGCATGCTGTCAGCCGCAGAGGATGTCATCACCTCGCTCAACCCGAACGCCCGGATACACCTCTTCGGCCAGGAGCTGAATGCCGAGTCGTACGCGATCTGCCGCTCCGACATGATGCTCAAGGGCCAGGACCCGTCGAACATCTACCTGGGCAACTCGTTCAGCGAGGACGGCCACGAGGACAAGCGGTTCGACTACATGCTGGCGAACCCACCGTTCGGCGTGGAGTGGAAGAAGGTCAAGGACGCCGTCGAAGACGAGGCGAAGGTCGGGCACGCGGGCCGCTTCGGCGCTGGCCTGCCGCGTATCAACGATGGGTCGTTCCTCTTCCTCCAGCACATGATCTCCAAAATGGAGCCACCAGACAAAGGCGGCTCCCGCATCGCCATCGTCTTCAACGGCTCCCCCCTCTTCACCGGAGCCGCCGAGTCCGGCGAGTCGAACATCCGGCGCTGGATCCTGGAGAACGACCTGTTGGAGGGCATCGTCGGGCTGCCGGACCAGTTGTTCTACAACACCGGCATCTCCACGTACTTCTGGATCCTGTCCAACCGCAAGCCGGCCAGCCTCCGGCGCAAGGTGATCCTGCTCGACGCCCGCGACCAGTGGATCAAGATGCGCAAGAGCCTCGGCGACAAGCGCAAGATGATCTCCGACGAGCAGATCGCGTACATCACCCGGCTCTACGGCGAGGCACTGACCATCGCGGCCGACGAGTCCCATTCCGACCACGCCAAGGTGAAGGTCTTCCGTACCACCGACTTCGGCTACCGGCGCATCACGGTGGAACGACCCCTCAAGCTCCGCTTCGAGATCACGGAGGAGACGCTCGCAGCGCTCGCCGAGAGCAAGCCGCTCGCCAAGTGGGCGCACCGGGAGTCGCTGTTGGACGCGTTCAAGCCGCTGCTGGGCACGGTGTGGCGCACGGGTGCGGACGCGAAGGACGCGCTGCAGCAGGCGGCTGCCGCCGGTGGAGTGCTGTGGCCGACCGGCGCCCCGGCGAAGGCGGTGATGGATGGGGTCGCGGTGGCCGACCCGGAAGGGGAGTTGCAGGAGGTCAAGGGCGCGGTGCAGCCGGACCCCGACCTGCGCGACTACGAGAACGTTCCGCTGGAGCAGGACATCCACGAGTACTTCGAACACGAGGTCCACCCACACGTCTCTGACGCCTGGATCGACGAGACCAAGACCAAGATCGGGTACGAGATCCCCTTCACCCGCCACTTCTACGTCTACAAGCCGCCTAGGCCCCTCGCCGAAATCGACACCGAACTCCGCAACCTCGAAGCTCAGATCCAGGCCCTGCTGAGCGAGGTGACTTCATGAGGCAACTACGTATGAGGCACGTGGTTCGAAACATTGTCGAGAAGTCGGACGGATCACCTCAACCCTTTGTCGGGCTAGAGTCGATCGAAGGAAATGCGGGCCGACTGAGCGCAGATGAGCTGCCGATCAAGAGCGCGACGGACAGCCTACGTCACCAAAAAGGCGACGTCCTCTTCAGCAAACTGCGTCCGTATCTTGCAAAGTCACTCATGGCAGATAGGCCCGGCACAGGGACGGGTGAACTGCTGGTACTCAGGCCCACTCCGCAAATGGAGCCAAGATACCTTCTCTACATGACACTCTCACGTCCGTGGCTGGAGTGGGCCGAAATGACTTCATACGGGTCCAAAATGCCGAGGACGTCTTGGGATGCAATAGCTGAGTGCCCGCTATGGTTGCCGTCATTCCAGGAGCAGCGACGGATCGCCCACTTCCTCGACACTGAAACAGCCCGCATCGACCGACTGCGCGCCTCAATGATCGATGCCTTGTCGCTCCTAGACGAGCGGGATCGGACGACGATCGACAACGTCTTCCGTGATGGTGACCATTCAAGACAAATCAGGCGTCTTGTAGCAAAATGGATCGACTACCGCGGCGCCACACCGACGAAGACCGAGCATGGTGTGCCGCTTATAACGGCCGGCAATATCTTCAACGGTCGTGTGGATTATGGTCGCTCGCCTGAATTCATTAGTGAGAATGACTACGATAGCTGGATGCGACGCGGCCTTCCTCGTTCGGGGGACGTCTTGCTAACAACAGAGGCACCGTTGGGTGAGGTTGCGATACTGAATGATCCTGCTGTCGCGCTGGCTCAACGAATCATCCTCATACGTCCACATCAGGCCCTGGACGCTCATTGGATTTACTGGTATTTTCGATCTCCCTTAGGGAAGTCGGAACTCCTAAGGCGTGCAACAGGATCGACTGCGCTAGGAATTAAAGCCGACAGGTTGAGATCGGTTCCGGTGCCAGTATTTGACGATGCCGAAAAGCAACAACGAATCAAGAATCTGGAAATTGGTATCAAGTCGACCCTGCGCTTGCGCAGCCCGATTGGGCGGCAGTTGGAGCTGTTGGCTGAGCGGCGGCAGGCGTTGATTACGGCGGCGGTGACCGGGCAGTTCGATGTGACGACCGGGAGGGGAGCCGATCTGTCATGAACGCGAATGTCTATAAGGAAGACGCGTTCGAGAAGGCCATTGTGGACGAGGTGCTCGACAACGGCTGGGTTCGCGGACTTACCAAGGGCGGCTACCGGCCCGACCTCGGCCTCGACACCGGCGAGCTAGACACCTTCGTTGGAAGGACGCAGAAGCCGGCGCTGGACAAGCTCGTCAACGCGTACGGCGATCTGCCCACCGCGCAGCACGAGTTGGCCAAGCGCGTCGCTGCCGAGATCGACAAGCGAGGTGCACTGGATGTGCTGCGCAACGGGGTCAAGGACCGCGGCGTCACCATCCAGCTCTGCTACTTCCGGCCCGGTCACACCCTCGCGGCCGGTGCGCTGGATGAGTACCGCGGCAACCAACTCACCGTGGTCCGGCAGTTGCGGTACTCCGACAAGAGCGGCGACGAGCTGGACCTGGCACTGTTCGTCAACGGCATCCCGATCGCCACCGCCGAGCTAAAGAACACTCTGACCGGGCAGGACGTCGAGAAGGCGAAGCAGCAGTACCGCGAAGACCGCGACGCGAAGGAACTCATCTTCGCGCGGCGTACCCTCGTGCATTTCGCCGTGGACCCGCACCTGGTGTTCCTGACTACCCGGCTGGCTGGGAAAGCGACCCGCTTCCTGCCGTTCAACGTCGGCTCGAATGGGCCGGGTGTGTCCGGCGGCGCCGGGAATCCGCCCGCGCCAGCGGACGGCTACCAGACCTCGTACCTGTGGCGGGAAGTATGGCAGCGGGACAACTTCCTGGAGCTGCTGCAACGCTTCGTGCATGTCGCCGTGCCGAAGAAGGGTAAGGCCAACCCTCACACCAGCCCGCTGATTTTCCCGCGCTACCACCAGTGGCACGCGGTGCGCCGGATGACCGCGCACGCCAGCTGCGAGGGCGCCGGGCACAACTACCTGATCGAGCACTCAGCCGGCTCCGGCAAGTCGAACACGATCGCTTGGCTGGCACACCGTCTGTCCACTTTGCACGATGCGGACAACAAGCCGGTCTTCGACAAGGCTATCGTCATCACCGACCGGGTCGTGCTGGACCGGCAGTTGCAGGACACGATCTACCAGTTCGACCACGTGGCCGGCGTCGTCCGGAAGATCGACGAAGATTCCCAGCAGCTCGCCGACGCGCTGACCGGGTCCGCCGCGCGGGTGATCATCACGACGTTGCAGAAGTTCCCGTTCGTGCTGGACAAGGTGTCCAAGCTTGGCGAACGGCGCTACGCGGTGATTATCGACGAGGCGCACTCGTCGCAGTCTGGGGAATCCGCCAGCGCGTTGAAGAAGGCGCTCGGCAGGTCGGGCTCGGACGATATCGACGACGACGGTGACCTGCTCACCGCCTCCGCACTGGCCCGCGGCCGGCACGGCAACCTGTCGTTCTTCGGGTTCACCGCCACGCCGAAGCAGAAGACGCTGGAACTGTTCGGCACCCGCAACCCGGACACCGACCGGGACGAGCCGTTCCACGTCTACTCGATGCGGCAGGCCATCGACGAGGGCTTCATCT
This sequence comes from Phytohabitans aurantiacus, assembly GCF_027923225.1. Taxonomy (GTDB): domain Bacteria; phylum Actinomycetota; class Actinomycetes; order Mycobacteriales; family Micromonosporaceae; genus Phytohabitans; species Phytohabitans aurantiacus. Next base: position 8,975 of record NZ_BSDI01000028.1, on the reverse strand, counting down.
TGGACGTGCTGCGCAATTACATCACGTACGAGGCGCGATGGCGGCTGGCGAACGCGGCGGTGGAGGCCACCGAAACGGCCGACCCGGAGGTCGATCCGAAAAAGGCGAAGGCGAAGCTGGTACGGGCCGCCGAGCTGCACCCCGAGTCGCAGGACCAGCGGGCGCAGATCATCATCGAGCACTTCCGTAACGAGGTCGCCGATCGGATCGGCGGCCGGGCCAAGGCGATGGTGGTGACCCGGTCCCGGGAGCACGCGCTGAAGCTGTACCAGGCGCTGCGCAGGTACCTCGACAAGCGTGGCATCACCGACTGCGCGCCGCTCGTTGCGTTCTCCGGCACGCTGACACTCAAAGACATCGACTACACCGAGCCGAGATTGAACGGCGTCTCGGAGGCGGCACTGCCAGAAGCATTCGCTTACACCAAAGTGGACGATCCGCAGGCCGCAGCGCGCAACCAGACCGAGTACCGCATCCTCGTCGTCGCCGAGAAGTACCAGACCGGCTTCGACCAGCCGCTGCTGGCCGCGATGTACGTGGACAAGCCGCTCGCCGGCGTCGCCGCTGTTCAGACACTGTCCCGGCTCAACCGCACCCACCCCGACAAGACGCAGGACGACGTGTTCGTGCTGGACCTGGCGAACAAGGCGCAGGACATCCAGAAGGCGTTCAAGCCGTACTTCGAAACCACCATCACCGAACCGACCGACCCTAACCTGCTCTACGACAAGCAGCGCGAGGTGATGGACCACCAGCTCCTCGTCGAGTCCGAAATGGACTCGTTCGCGGCAGCGCTGCTCACCGCCGAGAGCACCGGACAGTTGGACGGTGCACACGCGGAGCTGTACCGCTTCCTTCAGCCGGCCGTCGACCGCTTCACCGAGCTGGCGAAGCAGGACCGGGACCGGGCCGAGGAGTTCCGGTCGTCGATCAACGACTACGTCCGCGCGTACGGCTTCTTGGCCCAGGTCATCGGCTACGCCGACCCGGACCTGGAGCGGCTCTACCTGTACAGCCGATTCCTGACACGGCGCCTGCCCCGCGAGCCCGGCGCGGGCGTGGACATCGGCGAGACGACACTGAGCCACCTGCGCATCAACAAGCTGGCCGAGGAGAACCTGTCGCTGCAGCCGTCCGGCGCCCACCTCATCCCCGGCTTTTCACCCGACGGCGGGGCGGCCCGCGAGGTCGAGGAGCAACCGCTCAGCGAGGTGATCGAGGAGCTGAACCAGCGCTTCGGCTACGACCTCAGCACCTCCGACCAGATCCTGCTGGTACAGCAGATCATCTCGCTGGCCGAGGACGAGAACATGCAGCAGGTCGCGCTGAACAACGACATCGCCCGCTTCGGCCAGGTCGCGGACCCGGAACTCGACAACATCGTGGCCCGCAACCACGACCGCAACACCACGTTCGTCGGCCGGTACTTCGACAATCCGGAATTCCAGGCCGCGGTCAAGCAGGAGGCGCGGCGCCGTGCGTACGACTTGATTTTGAGCCCCTCTCGGACCGAAGCGTTGCGTAAGCTACGCACCCAGGTCGCCCGCGACGCCGTAGAAGGGTGACCGGCCGGGAGGTGGCAGTGACCGACGTGTCGGATGAAGAATGGGTCTTCGGGGACCGTTACCGAGTCGACGCGCCCATCGGCAGCGGCGGCATGGGCGCCGTCTGGAGCGGCTACGACCAGCATCTGGACCGCCGGGTCGCGATCAAGCTCATGCGCAACGCGCCCGCGACGCCGGTCGACCTCGGCGACGCCGAAGGCGCCGCCCTCGCCAAGGCCGCGGCAGCGGACCGGGAACGGTTCCTGCGAGAGATCCGCACCACCGCGCGACTCGAACTGCCAGGCATACCTGCCGTGTACGACTTCGGCGTCGAAGAGACCACCGGCCGGATCTACCTGGTCATGCAACTGGTGTACGGGCAGACGCTGACCGAGATGATCGACTCCCGTGACTACGCGGCTGAGCCCTGGCCCGTCTCCTGGGCAGCGGCGATCGCCGCGCAGGTGGCCGCCACCCTGGTCGACGTACACCGGGTCGACGTCGTCCACCGCGACATCAAACCGGCCAACCTGATGGTCACCGACGGCGGGCTCGTGAAGGTGCTCGACTTCGGCGTGGCCATCCTCCGCGGCGCGAGTGCCCTGCCGAAGCTGACCCAAGTCGGCATGACCGTCGGCAGCCCGCCATACATGCCGCCGGAGCAGGTGGTCGGCAACCCGGTCGGACCCGCCAGCGACGTGTACGCCCTCGGCTGCGTGCTGTACGAGACCCTCACCGGCCGGGTCCCGTTCGTCGAGACGACGAACCGGTCCTATCAGGACCAACACATCAACGCCCCCGCCCCGTCGGCACGCGCCGTCCATCCAGACGTACCTGCCGACATCGACGCCCTGATCGCGGCGATGCTGGCGAAACGGCCGACCGACCGGCCCGCCGCGACGGCCGTCTACGAGACCCTGCTTCCGTTCGCTGCTCACCCCGACGCGGCAACCGACGCGAGCGGCCGCGACCCTCGCCGGCCATTCGTCCGCCCGCTCGCCCCAGCGTCCCGCCGCAGCACGCCCGCCGCCCGGCAGGCGCCACGGGCAGTAGCACCGCTGAGCATGGACGAGGCCGACGACATCCGGGAACGGGTCGCGAACCTGGTGCGGGAATCACAGTTCCAGCACGCCATCGACCTGCTCGACGAGGCCGTCGTCCGAGCGGCCGCAGAACCGGACCTCAAGCTGGATATGCAGGTCGTGCTGGTATCCACCCTGTGGTTCGCCGATGAGTTCCGGCGGGTCGCCGCCATCCTGGACGAGATCCTGCCCAAGCTCGACGACAGCCCGGACAGCGCGATCCTGCACTACTACGCCGGCGTCAGCCACGCCGAAACCGGAAACGTCGAACCAGCCATCACCTCGCTCAAGCTCTTCCTGGACCGCACCGAGCCATACGACCCGCTGTTCCGGGACGCGACGTACCGGCTCGGCATGCTGTTACCTGCGGCTGGTCGTGCGATCGATGGTCTGCGGCTGCTGGAGGCGCTACGGCCCGGCCTGGTCGCCGAGTACGGGCCGGACTCGGTCCACGTGAACACGTTGGACCGGCGCATCGCCCACATCCGAGGTGAACAGCGCGGTCGGTGAACGATGTCGCAACTCGGGTAGACGGGTTACCGCACGCCTGCGCGCATGCGGTCGGGCATCAGGTCGCACAGCAGACGGTACGTCTCCTTGTCGAGGTCTTCGGGGACTTCGGCTTCGCGGACGCGGATCAGCTCGCCGAGTATCTGTTCGAGTTCGGCGGTGTTTCCTTCGGCTGCGGCGACGCGCAGGAGGTCGCGCCAGGTGATGTCGCTGCTGCGGTCGGGGTCGGCGAGCCATGCCTGGTCGACGGCCCACCGGGCATCGGGAAGGTCGCCAGCGTCGAGGCACAGCTCCGCGAAGCGGTGTGCGGTGTCCACTACCGCCGCAGCGAGGTGGTAGGGAGTGATTTCGGACTTGGGTAGCCATGGATACGGGTTGCGGGCGACCGGGGAGTACGCGATGTCGGCCCCGGCCAGCGGCGCTCCACGTACGAGGGCGAGGGCTTGGCGGAGATCTCCGGCGCCGGCTGGTCCGCGTGCCTCGCCGCAGCTGCGTAGCCGCCGGAACAGGTGCCAGTCGAGAAGGTATCCGTCGCGTAGGTGGTACCGGCGGTCGGTGGTGGCGTCGGGCAGCCACGGCTCGCCGTCGGTTGTTACGCCGAGCCAGCGGCGGGCTCGTGCGACGGCGACTCGGCGGCTGGTTGCCTGGGGTTGCTGTCCTGGCCACAGCGCCTCATCGAACTGGTCGGCGGTGGCGCCGCGAGCACCGCGGGCGGCGAGGTAAATGATGATCTCGGCGTAGAAGCGCAGCCGTTCCGACGGTTGGTGGCCGGAAGCTTCGACTGTGGCGGGTCCGAGGATGGCGATCCTCGGGCGGGTGGGATCAGCGTCGATCCAGGCACCGAGGTCGGCGTCCAGGGTTGGGTCACTGTGGCGGCGGCGGGCCGGCGCGGTGACCGTCTTGCGCGCTGGGCCTTGGCTGCCATCCAATGGCAGGACTGTCGGCACTCGGGCGGCCTCGTCGACGGTTCTGCTGGTCTCCGCGCCCGCGTGGGGCGGCGGCGGTATGGGGTTGGCCGCTGGTTCGGGCTCCTGCGGTACTCCCGCAGGGCGCTCGTCGTCGGTGAGACCGTACGCGTCTGGCCGGCGGGCCTCAGTGGTGGAGGAAGCCTCGCCGACCGGTTCGTGGAGCAGCCCGCCAGCGGCGTCGGTGCCCGCTGCCCACGGCTCGACCTCCGGCGCGGCAGGCACTCGCGGCCAGCCGGTTCCCTCGTCAGCGTTGGCTCCGTGGGCCGGATCAGGCTGGGGGGTGTGGCGGCGGGCGGTGTCGAGCAGGTCGGCGAGGTTGCAGAGTTCCGTCCGGGGCAGCCCGGCGGTGGTGAGGCTTGCGTCGTCGCCGGTCATGCCGAGGAACGGGATGGTAAGCCGACCGTTCGCGTCGACGGAGATGGGCCAGCGGCCGACGTTCCGCGCGGTCGTGACCACGACGGCAACCGCGCAGCGGCCGGCTGCGGACAGGTCGCTGTCGAGGGCTTCCAGCGCGGCGATCTCGTCCGGGCCGGGGGCTTTGGCCAGCAGGACCTGCGGCATCCAGGCATCGGCGGCGATGTCAGCGATCCGTCCGGCAAGCGGGTCGCCCGCGTCGAGGTGGTCCAATGACTGGACCACTTGCGACGCGCGGCGGCGGATGCGTTCGATGGCCACGCCGATATTCGGAGCGGCCTCGATACGGTCACCGCCCAACGCGATGAGTTCGCCGGTCTCGGCTGCGTCGAACCCGGCGACGGTGATCTCGACGTGGTCACTCCATGCGTTGCACGCCAACTCCGCGGCGAGGTACCGGAGCAGATCGTCGGCTCGATCTTGGTCGCCGGTGACGGCGAGTACGCCGAGCCGCTCCAGGTCGAGCAGTAGGTGCATGCCCGGCCGGGAACCGACGGCGGCGAGAGTCGGTAGCGGAGCGAGTTGCCCATCGCTGTCAGGCAGGTCGATGTCGCCAGGCAGCGTCCAGTTGAGCTGGTTGCCGCCCCATGGAGCCGGCGGGTCGGAGCAGGGTTGGGTGAGCAGCAGGTTGACGGTGTCGCCGTGTAGCCAGGCGCCGACGATGTCGGGCATACGTTCGGTCGGGCGGTCGGCGAGGCCAGCGGCGAGCACACGCAGTGCGTGGTCGAGGCGTTCGACAGCGACAGGTTGAGCGACTACGCGTAGTTGTGTCTCCGCCTTCGGTTCGACGGGTGTGGGAAGGCGGCGGCCGACGGGGCGGTGCTGCTCCTGGCGGCGCCGGTTGCGTCGCAGCACGGTCAGCAGCAGCGCGGCGAGCAGACCGGCGCCGAACAGCGGAACGCCTATCAGGAGCGCGTTGTCGAGCATGCTGTCGTCCTCACCGGGTTGGTGACCGTCCGGCGTGGCAGCCTGTGGTGCCGGGGTGCGCTCGGGGACGGCCTGGCCGGTGCTGGCCGCGCCTCGGGTGGGGCTTGCGGTCGCGCTCGGGCTGGTGGTGGCTGTGGGGCGCCGGCTGGCCGAAGGACTGGGCGCGGTCGGGGCGGTGCTCGGTGCGCCTGGGCCGGCGCCGCCGGCCGAAGGCGGGCCGCCTGGTACGGCGCCTGTGGACGGTGGCGCGGGGCTGACGATGGTGCCGGTTGCGTGCGTGCGGGGACCACGGTCGCGTGCTTCGTTGGGGAGTACAAGCCGGTCGTTTGCAAGGATCAGGTCAGGGAAGCGGCCATCGCGCTTCTCGTACTTCGGGTTGAGATCCCGGATTTCGGTGTATCGCTCGGGGTCGCCGAGGAACCGTTCGGCGATGAACCACATCCAGTCGTCTTCGGCGACCTCGTACACCAGCGCGGTAACCGGAGCGTCCACAGTGGTGCTTTGGGCGACCGGGGTGAGTCCTGCTGTCCGCGCGATGGTGGTGGTCGGGATTCGCACCGTCCAGCCTGGGTAGACACGGGTGTCGCCAGGGTTCAGCACGCGCCCGTCCGGCTGCGCCAGTCCGTAGGTGGCCGCCGCGATGGCATGCCACTGGTACTTGTCGCCGAGGTAGCGCTCCGCCAGCGCCGGCATCTGCTCGCCAGGGCGCACGTGGTGCTCGATGTAGCGGCTCGCCGTGACTGGTTCGACCGTCGTTGCCGTGGTGGTTGTCGTGACAGTGTCGGCAGACACGGTGGCGACCGCCGGGGCGACCGCTGCGGGGGCCGCGCGTACCGGTGTGGCGGTGGCGCTGGCAATCGCTGGCGAGGTGAGCATCGCGGCGATCGCGGCGATCAGGCCGGCGGCGATGTGCCGCTGCCAGGTCGGTCCGGGCAGCCGCCAACCACGCCATGCGGCCAGGATCTCGGCGAGCACCGCCCAGAGGAAGGTTGCCCAGGCCAGCCAGCCGACGAGGCACAGCACCCGCACGAACAAGGTGCCGTCGTCCGGACTGGTCAGCTCCTGCGGCGTCGGAAACGGCGGACCTAGGAAACGCCACGCGACCGCCAGCACCATGGGTACGGCCACCAGCAGGGCGGCCAGCGCGGCCAGAGCCGCCAAGCCGACGAGGACCCGGCCGACGCGGCGTCCAGCCCGCGTGGTGTGGCGCGGCACCATTCTCCCTCCCTACCGGTGTCTCGTGTCACTACGTTTCGACCAGGACGGCAGTTGCCTGCCGGGTGGCCGGCAGAGTGTCGAGGCCGACCAAGCCCAGGAACACCGTGGTGTAGGTGATCGTGACGGTGACGGTGATCTGCATGCGGTCTTGAGACACGACCACGGCGCCGGTCTCGCCAGCGGCGGCCAGGTAGATCTGTGCGGCGGCGACCGCCGGCCCGGGGTCGACCAGCTTGTCTCCGCCGGGGATTGCCTCCGAGCCTTGGACGGCCTGCCCGGCGGCGCGGGCTGCTTCGGCGGCGAGGTTGTCGGCGCGGCGCAGGGCCCGGACCTTGCCCCCGCCGTCAACGGACAACCCGATCATTGCAAGCACGGCGAAGGTCAGGACGATAACCAGCAGTGAGATACGGCCCTCGTCGCGGGGTGCCTGCCGGCTCCATTTGCCGCTCATGATCTTGTCCGAAAGTTGTCGAGCGCGCTGACAAACGTGTAATTGATCGTCTTGGACCCGGGTAGGCCGTCGGCGGCCAAGTCGCTGAAGTCGATGACACAGGTTACGGACACGCTGACGGTGGCGGGTTGACCGATTTGTACGTCGAAGCCAGCCAGGTTCGCGGCCACAGTGAGGCGGGCGCAATGCAGTCCTTCCTGGCTGAGGGTGGCGCTGGCGGCGGCGTACGCCGCCTGACTGGCCTCGGCCTTGGTGCGTGAGATCGACGCGGCGCGGGCGGCGTCGTGGGCCGCCTCTTCGACCGCGCCACCCGCGACCTGGATCCGCCCACCGACGATCGCGGCACCGATCAGAATCAACAGCCACGGCGCGATGATCGCCGCCTCGATCGCTGCCGATCCCCGGTCCGCATGTCGCCGCATGGTCATGGTGCGGTCACCCGTTCCACGGTGCCGTGCACGGTCGCGCTGACCTTGAACGCGTTGCAGAAGCCGGGAAGCACGGACAGACACTTGCCAGTGACGGTGGCCTGGACCTGCTGGCCGTCGGTGGTGACGGTGACGGTGGTATCGGTCAGCCCGTCGCCGGTGGAGGCCGTGAACGCGTTCGCTTCGGCGACGCCCGCGCCCGCTGGGGCGTTGTAGGCGCGTTGGGCATCTGCTGCCTCGGCGGCGGCAGCGTGCGCGATCGAGCGCGCCCAGAAGTACGTGGACGCCTGGATGGCGGTGAAGATGATGGCCATGACGGCGGTGGCGGTGATGGCGAACTCGATAGACGCCGACCCGCGGTCGCGCGGCCGGCCCGGTCCAGGCCCGGCCAGGCGAAGTCGCGGCGCGGCGTGCGTAATCATTTGATGTTGGGGATTCGGTTGTTGATGGCCAGTGTGATAGCTCCGGCGACGAGGCCAGCCACGGCGATCGCGAGCAGCGCGAAGATCGCCCACTCAATCGCGGTGGCGCCAGTGTCGTCGTCGCGCGCTGCCTGCCAACGCGCGCGCAGCAGGGTGACTGCGGCGCCGACCAGCTGGTGCATCGTGCTTCTCCCCTCTTCCCGGGTTCGAGGCCGGGACGCTCTCAGGTGGTGACGAGGCGGACCAGGAACGGGTACGCCGCGATGATGAACAGCACGAACACGAGCAGGCTGGTGGGGATGTAAAGGACGGTGGTGGCGGTGTTGGCCCGCTCTTCCCCCTTGGCCAGGATCGCGGCGCGCAGCGACTCGGCCCGGCTGCGCAGGGTGTCGTAGACCTGGGCGCCTTCGTCGCCGACCAGCGTCATGATTTCTCCGACGTCGCCGAGGTCCGGTACGCCGATCTCGGCCGCGACGGCTTTGAGTCCGTCCCACGGCGGTTCCAGCCGCAGCCGGGAAGTCTCCAACGACTCGCGGATGCGCCGCGACACCCAGCCGCCACCGACGGCGGCGGCGCGCTCCAGAGCCTCGGTAGGGCCGCGGGAGGCGGCCAGCTCCAGCGCGATGAGGTCGAGATGGACGGCGACGTGCCGGGAGAACTCCTCACGAGCCTCGGCGGCGCGCTGGCGCACCGACACGTCGACCAGGAAGAAGAACAGCACGGCGAGCAGGACGCCGACCACGGCGGGGATCGCGACGCCGAACCACAGGCCGCTCAGGGCGAGAATGAGGCTGAACACCGACGGAAAAACGAAGCCCAACAGCGTGAAGGCGATCTTCTCGCTGACGTACCGTTCCGGACTGCGGCCGATCAGAGCGAGTTCGCGGTGCGGCACCCGCAACCGGCCGCCGATCACAGCTAGTGCGCTGACCAGAAACGTTCACCGGGTTTGCTGACACGCCGGGCGTGGTCGGTCGGTTCCGGTTAGATCGCCTGCACGCTCGATAGCGA
>NZ_BSDI01000027.1 GCF_027923225.1 Phytohabitans aurantiacus | reverse complement strand
TCCAGACGCGGGTCGGCAAGCGCACCGCGGCGGCGGCTTTCATCATCGCCAGCCAGCTCGTCGACGAGGGGCTGATCGACCTCGACGAGGCGCTGCAGCGGGTCAACGGCGCACAGCTCGCGCAGCTGACGTTCCCGCGCTTCGACCGCTCCGCCTCCCCCGTCCCGCTCGCCGCCGGGGTGCCGGCATCGCCGGGCGCCGCCGTCGGCCGGGTCGTCTTCGACTCCGCGCGCGCCGTCGAGGTGGCCGCCGGTGGCGAGCCGGTGATCCTGGTCCGGCGCGAGACCAATCCCGACGACCTGCCCGGCATGATCGCCGCGCAGGGCATCCTCACGAGCCGTGGTGGTAAGACCAGCCATGCGGCCGTGGTGGCTCGGGGCATGGGCAAGACGTGCGTGTGCGGCGCCGACGACCTTGACGTCGACGTGGCGGGTCGACGGTTCACCACGGATGGCGTCACGGTCCGCGAAGGGGACCTGCTGTCGATCGACGGCGCGACCGGCGAGGTGTTCCTGGGCCGGATCCCGGTGCACGCCTCCCCCGTGGTGCGGTACTTCGAGGGCGAGGCGCGGCCCGTGCGGGACCGGCTGCTGTCGGCGGTACACCGCCTCGTCACGCACGCCGACCGGGTGCGGCGGCTGGGCGTCCATGCGAACGCCGACACCGGACCGGACGCCGCGCGAGCGCGGCGGTTCGGCGCCGAAGGCGTCGGCCTGTGCCGCACCGAGCACATGTTCCTCGGCGAGCGCCGGGCGCTGGTCGAGCGGTTGATCCTCGCCGCCGACGCCGCCGAACGCGAGGCCGCCCTGGCGGCGCTGCTGCCGTTGCAGCGCGCCGACTTCGTCGAGATCTTCCAGGCGATGGACGGACTGCCGGTGACCATCCGGCTGCTGGACCCGCCGCTGCACGAGTTCCTGCCGCCGCTCGCGGAGCTGACCGCGCGGGTCGCCCGTGCCGAGGCGCTGGGCCAGGACGCTGGTCGCGATGGTGAGCTGCTGGCCGCGGTGCGCCGCATGCACGAGCAGAACCCGATGCTCGGCCTGCGCGGCGTCCGGCTCGGCCTGGTGATCCCGGGACTCTACGCCATGCAGGTGCGCGCGATCGCCGAGGCCGCCGCGGAGCACGCGCGCTCCGGCGGCGACCCGCATCCGGAGATCATGGTGCCGCTGGTGGGTACCGTGCAGGAGCTGGAGGCTGTCCGGGCCGAGACGGAGCGGGTGCTGGCGGGGGTCGGCGGCGTCCCACCGATGCGGATCGGCACCATGATCGAGGTACCCCGGGCGGCGGTCACCGCCGGCGAGATCGCCGGCGCCGCCGAGTTCTTCTCCTTCGGCACCAACGACCTCACCCAGATGAGCTGGGGCTTCTCGCGCGACGACGTGGAGGGCGCCTTCTTCCCCCGGTACCTGGAGCTGGGCATATTCGGCACCTCGCCGTTCGAATCCATCGACGTGCCGGGCGTGGGCCGGCTCATCCGGATCGCGGTCGACGAGGGGCGCGCCACCCGTCCCGGCCTCACGATCGGCGTCTGCGGCGAGCACGGCGGCGACCCCGATTCGGTGCGTTTCTTCCACGAGGCCGGCTTGGACTATGTGTCTTGCTCGCCGTTCCGGGTTCCGATCGCCCGGCTGGAGGCCGGCCGCGCGGCGACCGCCAAGGGCACGGCCGGCTCGGACAGCCGCTGAGCCACGGTCACGGGCGGCGAGGGGGCCGCAAGACCCGGCCTGGCGGGTCCTGCGGACCTACCTCGCCGCCGGGCGCGGGCGTGCAATGGTGGCATGATCGAGACTGCGAGCCTGCGATTCTTGGGTGGGACCGGCACGGTGACCGGGAGCAAGTTCCTGGTTTCGTGCGACAGCGGACGGGTGCTGGTGGACTGCGGCCTGTACCAGGGCGACCGTGAGCTGCGCCGCCGCAACTGGGCGGCCTTCCCCGGCACCGTCTTCGACCTCGACGCGATCGTGCTCAGCCACGCGCATCTGGACCACTGCGGCTTCCTGCCACGGCTGGTCCGCCACGGGTACTCCGGGCCGGTGTACTGCTCACCGTGGACCGCCGAGGTGGCGGCGATCGTGCTGCGCGACGCGGCACACCTGCAAGAGGAAGACGCCGAACACGCGGCGCGGCGCGGATCGAGCCGCCATGATCCCCCGCTGCCACTGTTCGACTCCGCGGACGCGGAGAAAGCCATCGGGCTGTTCCGGCCGCTGCCGTACGGCCGTACCCAGCCGGTCGGCGACCTGCACGACCTGACGGTGCGGCTACGCCGGGCCGGCCACATCCTCGGCTCGTCCACTGTGGAGGTGCGGGCGGAGGGCCGGTCGGTGGGGTTCTCCGGCGACCTGGGGCGCGGCTCGCACCCCTTGCTGGCCCCACCCGATCCGGTGCCGGCCGTGGACGCGCTGGTCGTGGAGTCGACCTACGGCGACCGCCGGCACCCGCCCCGCGACCTGGAGCGGCTGGCCGATCCGATCCGACGGACGATCGCCCGCGGCGGCGTCGTGCTCGTGCCGGCCTTCGCTATCGACCGTACTCCGTTGCTGCTCATGGCCCTACGCGAGCTCATGCGTTCCGGTGCGCTGCCGACTGTACCGGTCTATGTGGACAGCCCGATGGCGCTCGCCGCGCTGGACGTCTACCGGCAGGCGGTACGCGAGAACAGCCCGGAGATCGCGCCAGCGGTACGCGAATCACCGACGGACCCCTTCGACCCGGGCGAGCTACACCTGGTGCCCGACCAGGAGCAGTCCCGCCGGCTGAACAACCCGCCGGGACCGTGCGTGCTGATCTCGGCGTCCGGAATGGCCACCGGCGGCCGGGTCGTGCATCATCTCGAGTCCCTGGCCCCAGAGACACGCAACCTGATCCTGCTGCCCGGGTTCCAGGTCGCCGGCACCCGCGGCCGAGCGCTGCTGGACGGCGCCAAGGCACTCAAGATCTTCGGCCAGTACGTACCCGTCCGTGCCGAGGTGGTCGGCGTGGACGATCTCTCGGCGCACGCGGACGCCGACGGCGTACTGTCCTGGTTGCGCACCGCGCCGGAGCCGCCACGCGCCTGCTATGTGGTGCACGGTGAGCCCGGTCCGGCCGCCGCACTCGCTGCCCGGATCGGCACCGAACTCGGCTGGTGTGCGGTGGTCCCGCATCACGCCGAACGAGTCCTGCTCTAACCGCGAAGGAGGGACCGGAAATGACGACGAACTATCAGATCGTGGTCGGAGTCGACGGCTCCGACGGTGGTCGCCGCGCGCTGCGGTGGGCGGTGCGCGAAGCGGCCGGCCATGGCGGCACGGTGCAGGCCGTGACCGCATGGCGGTGGGACGGCATCGACGCTATGCCGCCGGGCACGCTGAGCCCGGCAGATGAGCGCGAGCGGGCCGAGACGATGCTCAGGCACGAGATCGAGATGGTGCCGCCACACGAGCGCGGTGCCCTGCCGATCGCCACGGAGGTACTGGAGGGACGGCCGGGCGACGTCCTGGCGGCGGCGGCCCGGCGTGCGGACCTGCTCGTACTCGGCAGCCACGGACACAGCCGGGTCCGGCACACCGTGCTCGGTTCGGTCAGCGAGGAGTGCATCCGCAAGTCCAGCTGTCCCGTCGTCGTGGTGCCGGTGCCGCACCCGGTACCCAGCCCGGCCACGCCGGCCGTGCCCTGATCGACGCCAGAGGACCCCGCCTCGCGGGGTCCTCTGGTCATTTTGGACGCTCACGCGCCGCCCTGCGTGAGGTGCGCCAGCGCGGTGTCGTCGTACTGGAAGGAAAGCCTGTCCTCCACTGCCACCACACCGGGAACGGCCTGGGCCAGCCGGACCGCAGTCCTGGTGGCGCTGCACAGGTCAAGTTCGCCCGTGAGCGTGACGATGCCGTCGTGGGTCTCGACGCGGACGGTGCCGTCACGAACGGCCATGACGCGGTGCAGCACGCCCTCCACCACGTCGTGGCGGATGTCGGCGTCCGGCCGCAGGTGTACCTTCAGCAGGTCGCTGCGGGTCACGATGCCGACCAGCCGCCCCAGGTCGTTGATGACCGGAAGGCGCTTGACCTGTTCGGCGTCCATGAGGCGCGCGGCCGCCGGGATCAACGTGTGCGCCATCGTGGTGACGGCGGGGGTTGACATCAGGTCGCGGGCCACCCGCGCACCGGCCTTGACCCGCGCCGCGCGGCGCCGCCGGCTCTCGAAGACCCGTCGCGTTTCCGGGCGCCCCTCAGTCTCGATCTTGCGTAGCAGGTCCGCCTCGGACACCACACCCAGCACATGGTCGAAGTCGTCGATGACAGGGACCGCGCTGACCTGGCGACTCGCGAGGATGTCGACGATCTCGCGGTAGGGCGTCCCCTCTCGCACCGCGGCGACGTCTCTCGTCATGACGTCACCAACATTCCACAGCTTCATGGTCCGCCTCGTTTCCTCTCCCGAGTCCATCTCCTGACCTGACCGTAGGGCTGGTCGCACGCCCGGCGTCAGTGCCGATCGACTGCGCGGCCCGGGTCCAAAGGCCCTGTCTCGCAACCTCCAGCGGGCGGGATGGTGGCCTCGTAAACGAGTGATGGGAGGCCCTGATGCCCGGCACCGTCGCATCACCGCAACCGCAGGTCCACGTCCGCGGCCCGATCCCGGCCGCGCAGGTCGACTACGCCCGGACCAAGGTGGCCGCCGCGTTCCGGACTGCACCTCGCCCGGTGTTGTTCGTCCGGCTGACCATCGAGCGGCTCACGGACCAGAACCCCGGACGCCTCTACACCGTCCGCGTGCACGCCGACGTCAGCGGCGTCGACCTGCACGCCCGCGCCACCGCGCCGACCGTGACCGAAGCGGTCGACCTGGCGCAGGGACGGCTGCGCGCCCAGCTGGCCCGGACCAGCCGCTGGCGCTGACCACGATCGAGGAGGAACACCGTGACCAGCATGGCCCTGACGGGCTGCGACGCACTTGCCGCGGACGGCGGCATCGTCCACATCCGCGCGACCACCCGGGACGACGTGGCCGCACTGGCTCGCTTGTACGCGGACGCGTCGCCGGAGAGCCTGCGACTGCGGTTCTTCGCCACGCCGAGCCGTTCGGTGATCGCCTCCGAAGTCGAGCGGCTCGTTCGGGCGCCGGGCCCGGAACACGGCGCGATGGTGGCTCAGGTCGCCGGCGACGTGGTCGGGGTGGCCTCGTACGAGCGGGCGACCGAGGACGACCTGCGTGCCGAGTTCGCCGTATTCGTAGCCGGCCCTCATCGTGGCCGGGGCATCGGCACGCTGTTACTGGAGCATCTGGCCGCGCACGCCCGGCAACATGGCATAGTCGAGCTGACCGGTGAGGTGCTGCCCGGTAACTTCCGGATGCTGCGGGTCGCCAAGGATCTGACCGGCCGCACCCGTACCCGGTTGATGGACGGCGTCGTGGACGTGGACGTCGCGACCACCACCGACGAGACGGCATTACTGGCCGCCGACGCCCGGGACCGAGCGGCCGAGCGGGCGGCCCTGCGGCCGCTGCTCGCGCCGCGTTCCGTGGCCGTGGTCGGCGCCGGGCGGCGGCCAGGCGGGATCGGCCACGAGACGCTGCGCGCGCTCGTCGAGGGCGGGTTCACCGGGCCGATCTATCCGGTGAACCCGGGCGCCGACGCGATCGCCGGGCTGCGGGCCTGGCCGTCGTTGGCGCAGGTGCCGGCGCCCGTCGACCTGGTCGTCGTGGCGGTGCCGGGCGACGCGGTGCGCGAGGTGCTGGTCGAGGCGGGCCGGGCCGGGGCACGGGCCGCGGTCATCCTCAGCTCGGGATTTGGCGAGTCCGGCACCGGTGGCCGCGCCGCGCAGGCCGAACTGGTCCGCATCGCCCGGGCGCACGGTATCCGGCTGGTCGGACCCAACTGTCTCGGCATCGTCAACACCGCGCCGGACGTACGGCTCAACGCCTGCTTCGCGCCGACCGCGTCGCCGCCCGGCGGCCTTGGCGTCGCCTCGCAGTCCGGCGCCGTCGGTATCGCGCTGCTCGCACAGGCCGCCCGGACCGGCTGCGGTATCTCGACGTTCGTCTCGCTGGGCAACAAGGCCGACATCAGCGGCAACGACCTGCTCGCGTACTGGTACGACGACCCAGCGACCCGCGCGGTGGCGCTGTACCTGGAGTCGTTCGGCAACCCGCGCAAGTTCGCCCGGCTGGTCCGCGCGCTCGGTCGCCGCAAGCCGGTACTGGCCGTCAAAAGCGGCCGCTCCGCCGCAGGGCAGCGGGCCGGCGCCTCGCACACCGCGGCCGCGGCCGCGCCGGACGTCGCGGTGGACGCCCTGTTCGCCCAGGCCGGCGTGGTCCGGGTCGACAACCTGGGTGAACTGCTGGACACCGCGCGCCTGCTTACTGAGCAGCCGCTGCCGGCCGGCGACCGGCTCGCCATCGTCGGCAACGCCGGCGGGGTCAACGTGCTGGCCGCGGATGCCGCTGAGGCCGCCGGTCTGCGGGTGCCCGCGCCCAGCCAGCAACTGCGGGAGCGGCTCGCCCGAGCCGCAGCCGGCGCGGCAGCGCTGGACAACCCGCTGGACCTGGGCGCCGGTGCCACGCCAGCCGCGTTCGCGGCCACGGTGGAGGCGGTGGCCGCCAGCGGCGAGGCGGACGCCGTGCTGCTGGTCGTGGCAGCGACCCGGGCCAACGACGTACCGGCGGTACTGGCTCAGGTGACCCCGGTGCTGGATCGGCATGAGGCGTTGACCGCCACCGTGGTGGTGATCGGCACCAGCGACTCACCGGCGGCGCTGGGCGTGCGCCGGGTACCGGTCTACGACCTGCCGGAGCGGGCCGTGCGCGCGCTGGCCCACGCGGCCGGGTACGCGCGCTGGCGCCGCAGCCCACTCGGCGCCCGACCCACCCTGTCCGATGTAGACAGCGTCGGCGCGCGAGCAGTCGTGCACGCCGCTCTGGCCGGTGGCGGCGGCTGGCAGCCGTACCCGCGCATCGCCGACATCCTCGGCCGGTACGGCATCCCCGTACTGGCCTCCGTCGAGGCGGCCAGCGCCGGCGCCGCGGTCGAGGCGGCCAGTACGATGGGGTACCCAGTAGTACTCAAGGCCGCCGACCCGGCACTGGTCCACAAAAGCGACATCGGCGCCGTCCACATCGGACTCGACGAGCCAGCAGCAGTGCGCAGCGCCTACCGCGCCATCGCGGCCGCGGTAGGAAAGCCCGACCCGCGGGTGCTGGTGCAGCCTCAAGCCGTCGGCCAAGTGGAACTGGTGGCGGGCATCGTGCACGACCCACTGTTCGGCTCGCTGGTGATGCTCGGCCTCGGTGGCGTGTACACCGATCTACTCGGCGACCGCGCCTTCCGGCTGGTGCCGATGACCGACCTGGACGCGGGCCGCATGTGGCGCTCCTTGCGGGCGGCGCCGCTGCTGACCGGATATCGGGGCGCGCCGCCCGCCGACACCGCGGCTGTCGAGGACTTGGTTCTGCGGCTCGGCCGGCTCGCCGAGGACCTGCCGGAGATCGCCGAACTGGACCTCAACCCCGTCATGGTCGGATCGGACGGCGCGGTCGCGGTCGACGCGAAGCTGCGGCTCGCGCCGGCCGGCATCGAGCCGGACGCCACGCTGCGCGGGTTGCGCCAGCCGGAGTAGGACCGTCCCGAACCGGCGGGACCTAAGCCTCTGGGCCGGGCCCGCCGAACGGCCCAGGCTGGAAATGGAAGGGTTTCCCCAATGCAGGAGGCGGAAATGACCCAGGCGTGGCGGGGCTTCACCGGCGTCGAGTGGCGGCAGCGGATCGACGTAGCGGACTTCATCCGGCACAACTACACCCCATACGAGGGCGATGCGGGCTTCCTGGCAGGACCGACGGAGCGGACCCGGGCGCTGTGGGATGGGCTGGGTGAGCTGTTCGCCGAGAAGCGCCGGCGAGGAGTGTACGATGTGGACACTCATACGCCGTCGACCATCACCGCGCACGCGCCCGGCTACATCGACCGGGACCGCGAGCTGATCGTCGGGCTGCAGACCGACGCGCCGCTGCGCCGAGCCATCCTGCCCGCCGGTGGCGTACGCATGGTGGAGAACGCGCTGACCGCCTACGGGTACCCGATGGACGGCGCTGTGAAGGAGATCTTCACGCGGTACCGCAAGACACACAACCAGGGCGTCTTCGACGCGTACCCGGAAGCGGTCCGCGCCGCCCGCCGGTCGAACATCATCACCGGGCTTCCGGACGCGTACGGCCGCGGACGCATCGTCGGCGATTACCGGCGCGTGCCGCTGTATGGCGTGGACCGGCTCATCACCGCCCGGCGCGACGACCGTGCTCGCCTCGACGCCTACCCGTCCACGGCCACCGTCATCCGCGACCGGGAAGAGCTGGCCGAGCAGATCCGGGCGCTGCGCGAGCTCAAGCAGATGGCCGCCGGCTACGGCTACGACATCTCGCGCCCGGCGACCACCGCCCGCGAGGCGATCCAATGGCTGTACTTCGCGTACCTCGGCGCGGCCAAGGAACAGAACGGCGCCGCGATGTCTCTGGGCCGCACCGCCACGTTCCTCGACGTCTACCTCGAACGTGACCTGACCGAAGGGTTGCTCGACGAGGCGGGCGCGCAGGAACTGATCGACGACTTCGTCATCAAGCTGCGCATCATCCGGTTCCTGCGCACACCCGAGTACGACGAGCTGTTCTCCGGAGACCCGACGTGGGTGACCGAGGCCCTGGGTGGGATGGGCACCGACGGGCGCACCCTGGTGACCCGCACCTCGTTCCGGTACCTGCGGACCCTCTACAACCTTGGCCCGGCGCCGGAGCCGAACCTGACCGTCCTATGGAGCCCGGCGCTGCCGGCCGGCTTCAAGCGGTTCTGCGCACAGGTGTCGCTGGACACCAGCGCTTTGCAGTACGAGAACGACGAACTGCTGCGCCCGGCGTACGACGACGACACTGCGATCGCCTGCTGCGTGTCGGCGATGCGGGTCGGTAAGGACATGCAGTTCTTCGGCGCCCGCGCCAACGTCGCCAAGGCGCTGTTGTACGCCATCAACGGCGGCCGCGACGAGCTGACCGGCGAGCAGGTGGCGCCACCGTTCGCACCGGTCACCGGCGATGTGCTGGAGTACCCGGAGGTGGTCGCCGCCTACGACCGGATGCTCGACTGGCTCGTCGCGACCTATGTGGACGCGCTGAACGTCATCCACTACATGCACGACAAGTACGCGTACGAGCGGCTGCAGATGGCGCTGCACGACTACCCGGTGCACCGGTACCTGGCCGCCGGGATCGCCGGCCTGTCGGTGGCCGTCGACAGCCTGTCGGCCATCAAGCACGCCACCGTCAAGGTGCTGCGCGACCGCACCGGCCTGGCCGTCGACTACGCGGTCGACGGCGACTTCCCGTGCTACGGCAACCACGACGACCGCGCCGACGCCATCGCGGTGTGGCTGGTCGAGACGTTCATGGCCAAGCTGCGCGGCCAGCCGGCGTACCGCAACGCCGAGCACAGCCTCTCGGTGCTGACCATCACGTCCAATGTGGTCTACGGCAAGCACACCGGCAACACCCCGGACGGCCGCCGCGCCGGCGAACCGTTCGCGCCAGGGGCCAACCCGATGAACGGCCGGGACCGGCACGGACTGGTCGCGGCGGCGCTGTCGGTAGCAAAACTGCCGTACGGCAGCGCCCGCGACGGGATCTCCCTGACCAGCACCATCACCCCGGCGGGGCTGGGCCGCACCCGGGACGAGCAGATCACCAACCTGGCCGGCGTGCTCGACGGATACACCGACGGCGGCGGCTTCCACATGAACGTCAACGTGCTCGACCGCGACACCCTGCGCGACGCGATGGCCCACCCCGAGCGGTATCCGCAGCTGACGATCCGGGTGTCCGGGTACGCGGTGAACTTCGTGCGCCTGACACACGAACAGCAGGAGGACGTCATCTCCCGGACCTTCCACGGGTCACTGTGAACACCCCCCTCACGGCGACCGTCACCGGGTCCGTCCACTCCTGGGACGTCTCCACCGGAGTGGACGGGCCCGGCACCCGGTTCGTGGTGTTCCTCGCCGGCTGCCCGCTACGCTGCCAGTACTGCCAGAACCCGGACACCTGGCGGATGCGGCCGGCACAGCGCACCTCGCTTCCGGACCTGTGGCGCATCGCCGCCGGGTACACGCGCTTCATCGCGGTGGCCGGTGGTGGGCTGACCATCAGCGGCGGCGAGCCTCTGCTGCAGCCGGCGTTCACCGAGGCGCTGTTGCGCCGCGCCAAGGAGGCTGGGCTGCACACCGCCCTGGACACCTCCGGCGCGCTCGGCGACCGCGCCACCGACGGCCTGCTGGACGCCACCGACCTGGTGCTGCTCGACATCAAGTCCGGCGATCCCGCCACGTACCGGCAGGTGACCGGCGGCGGTGAGTTGGCACCGACGCTGCGCTTCGCGCGGCGGCTGTCCGACCGGGGCACCCCTATGTGGATCCGGTTCGTGCTGGTGCCTGGGCTCACCGACGCCCCGGACAACGTGGCCGCCGTCGCCCGCTTCGTCGCGACACTGTCTACTGTCCAGCGTGTGGAGGTGCTGCCGTTTCACCGGCTGGGCGCCGCTAAGTACGCCGCCCTGGGCATCGACTTTCCGCTCGCGGATACCCCGCCACCGACCGCCGACCTCGTCGACCGGGTCCGCGCCCAGTTGCGCTCACACGGCCTCACGGTGTATTAGCTTGATCTTTGACCTTGACTGTCGGGTGTGGACCCCAGTTGGTCATGAGGACAGCCCTTAGTTGATCATTTTCTTGTGGTCACAGCGCGGCGGTCGTCCAACACCACGCCCATACCCATAGCGTCGCCCGCTCGCCGTCGCGGACGGTCACTGCCCACGCGTGACCAACCAGACCGACCCGATCGTCCACAAGGGCCAAAGGTACCCGGGCACCGCCACCCCTGGACGTGTCAGAAGCAGGTGCCGCAGGCGGGGTTCGTTTTCGGGGGGCTCTTCGGCGGTGGCGGCAGGATCGTTCCGGTGTACGGCGTTGTCACCACGTCCTTGTCGACCAGCGACGCGTCCGTGGCCAGCGGCACGGCCACGACATTCAGATCGCCGGCGGTGGTCGAGGCGACACGGACCCAGTAGCAGGCAACACGCTCGAGCTGGCCGGCGAGCACGCAGACGCCGTACTCGCCCACCGTCGCTGGCACCGCGGTCGCCCCAAAGTGGCGCACCGCGCCGACCGTGGCTGATGGGAACAGGCGCACGTTGTAGCCGGGAGCGTCTCCGGTCGGCGCGGCCGAGGAGTAGGTGGCGAGACGGAAACCGCCGTTCTCGACCACCGGGTCGCACTGTACGGCAAACCCTTCGAGCACGATGTACGTCGAGTAGTGCTTCGACGCGGGCTCCATACTGGACATGGTCACGCAGGGCGCCATCGCCCACGGCACCGGATCCGCTTGGACGGGCGCGGCGGTGGTGAGCAGCGTCGCCGCGATCGAGGCGGCAAGGACGCGGCGGCCGGTCGATGGCATCAAGATTCCTCTTCGGTCGGTCGAGTGGTCGGGGGAAGCGGGACCGCCTTCGCCGCGCCCAGGACCAGCGCGAGTTGAAAGCGGTTCTCGACGCCCAGCCGATCCATCAGGGCACGCAGGGCGTAGGCCACGGTGCGGCGGCTGACGCCGAGCTCCGCGGCCACCGCCTCCTCGCTGAGGCCGGCGGCAAGCAGCGAGACGATGCTCTGCTCCCGGCTGGTTAGCATGATCGGCAGCACCTCCAGGCTGCGCGGATCGCCTGCTGCGTCCCAGATCCGGTAGAAGAGCTGGGTCAGGTGCGCGACCGTGTCCGGCTCGTCGATCTCGATCGCACCCGCGTCGAAGTTGGTGGGGTCGGCGGGAAACAGCGCGCTGCGCCGGTCGAAGATCATAAGCTTGAGTGGCAGGGTCTCCACCTGGCGATGCTCCGCACCAGCGGTGAGCGTACGGTCGGGGCCGCCGTCTCGTGGCGCGAGCCCCAGGGTCCGGAGCCGGACGCCCCTGGCCACCAGCGCGCGGTCGAGTGGGCTCGCGGCGGCGGCCGCCGCCGCGCTGATCACGTCCTCCGTGTTGATGGCCAGGTGCTCGCGCCGCTCCGCGGCCGCCAGGTCGGCGATCCGGCGACGGGCGGCGGTGCGGGTCGGTAACCGGCGAACGGCGACGGCCGGCACCTCTTCCAGGCGGAGGTCGGCGACGAGGGCGAGGTGCCGCCGGTACTGATCGCTGATCACGACCGGGGATCGGCGCCGCCGCACCCTGGCGAGGACGGCGTCTGGGTCGACAGCGCTCCACTCGCCTTCCCGGCCGCGGTACGAGGGCCGGATCGCCCCGACGGCGGCCAGTTCGTCGAGCGCCTGCCCGATCCTGCTGGGAGCGACGCCGAGCTGCCGGACGAGCTGCTGCCGGCTGGCCGGACCGAGCAGCGTGAGACTCCGGTAGATCAGGTCCGCGTGCGGCGACAGGCCCCACCGGCCCAGCATGGGTACCACCGGTGGCCGCCCGCGTGCCTCCGCGATCGTGCCTCGCTCCCGCATCGTTTCCTCCCCGCAGTCCCCTGCCCCGTTGCACAGTTGCGCAACTGGGCCACTTCAGGCAAGCGGACGGCTGGGGCCGCTTGCACAACTGCGCAATCGATCCGCACTGGCCCTCGCCTGCGGCTACCGGTCCGCGGCGCGGGTCGCGGAGGTGTCGGCGCTGCGCACCGCGTTGTACTCGACGGGCCCGTCGTTCGTCGTGGTGGACGGCGATGCCAGGGAGGCCGTCGGCGCCCGCGCCTCGGCCAGCGTCGGCCTCGACCAAGTCGCGGCCCGCTTCCGGGAAAGCCTGCGCCCGGCCACGGTGGGGTCCGGCGATGGCATCTGACGGCCTGCTACCGCTGCCTGGCCACCCCCGCGCCTTCGCCGGGCGGGGTGCCGCCGCCCGGCTCCGGCCCACCCTCGACGATCTCGGCGCCACCCGCGTCCTCGTCGTCCACGGCGTCGGCGCGGCACGCCGGGATGCGGTCGCGGCGACCATCGACGGGATCCGCGGCGGCCGGACAGTGGCGTGCTTCGCGGGCGTCACGCCCAACCCGAACCTCCGCCACGCGCGGGCGGCGGTGGCGGCGGCACGGATGTTCCGCCCCGACGCGGTGGTCGGTATCGGCGGCGGGAGCACGCTGGACGTCGCCAAGATCGCGGCACTGTTCGGGGACGACCCGCACGGTGCTGGGCTCGACGACCCTACATGCCTGCGACCGCCAGACTCACGCCGCACCTCACTCGTCCTGGTGCCAACCGTCTCCGGATCCGGCAGCGAACTGACCCGGTTCGCCACCATCTACGCCGACGGGGTCAAACGGTCGGTGGATCACGCTGCGGCGCGCGCCGACGTCGTGCTCGTCGACCCGGACCTGACCGCGACCGTGCCCGTACGGGTGGGGATTCCCGCCGCACTCGACGCTCTCGCGCAGGCGGCCGAATCGTACTGGTCGGTTCGTGCCACGCCGGCTTCCCGGTCGCTGGCGCACGAGGCGCTGCGGCGGCTGGCGCCGATGCTGGGAGTCCTGCGCGACACCGCCGCGTTCGCCGACCCTGGCGTACGCGCGGAGTTGGCTATCGGCGCCGCTTGGGCCGGCGCGGCCATCGACCTGACGCGAACGACGGCCGCGCACGCGCTGTCCTACCCCCTGACCGCCCACCGCGGGCTGGCACATGGCACAGCGGTGGCTCTACATCTGCGCTGGCTCCTGCCCCACCACGCTCACCTCACCGACGACTGCCGCCATCCGGGCGGCGCCGCGGCACTGCGTTCGCTGGCCGCCGACATCGACACCATCGTCCGCCACGGCTGCGGATCACCACTGGAGGCACTGGTCAGCGACCTTCTGGCCGCCGGTGGGCAGCCGGGATCGCACGCCGAACTGGCGCTTCGGCCAGACGTGTGGGGGCCCGTTTTCGACGCCGCGCTCGCCTCGGACCGCGCCGGGAACAACCCAAGCGTGCTGACCCTCGAAACCGTGCTCGTGGCGGCAACCACCTGCTGACCGGAAGGAGTCAAGGTGCACCGACCTCGTGTCCTCTACACCGACCCACCCTGGCTCGTCGACGGCGGACGGGCCGTGCCCGAACTCGCCACAGTGGAGCGTGAAACGCTGGGAGCGCGGGCGGAGCTGCGGTTCGGTCCGTTCGTGGACGGGCGCTACGCGCACAACGACGAGCTCGCGCGCCTGGCCGCGGGCTGCGACGTCCTCGTCGTCTACCGCTGCCGGATCACCCGCGGCCTGCTGGACGCTGCGGGTGAGCGTCTGCGCGCCGTCGTCCGGCAGGGCGTAGGCGTGGACAACCTCGACCTTCCGCTTCTCGCGGAACGCCGCCTGCTGGCCTACCACGTCCCGGACTACTGCGTCGACGAGGTGGCGACGCACACGTCGGCGCTCGCCCTGGCGCTCGAACGCCGCCTTGTCGCTCAGCACAACGGCTTGTCGGGCGGCACTTTCGACATCTACGCCGGCGGCGTCCCGCACCGGATCAACCGCAGGACGCTCGGCGTCGTGGGGTTCGGCAGGATCGGCCGGGCCGTCGCGCGGCGGCTGGGCGCCTTCTACGGCCAGGTGCTGGTCCACGACCCGCACATCGGCCGTGACCTGCCCGAGGGGTACGGGGCGCTGGCCGTCGACTCGCTGGACGAGTTGCTGGAATCGTCCGACGTCGTCACGCTGCACTGCCCGCTGACCGGCGCCACCGAGGGACTGATCGGTGCGGCGGAACTGGCCCGGATGCGTGCCGGCTCCTTCCTCGTCAACGCCGCGCGAGGTGCGCTCGTGGACCCGGCGGCGCTGGGCAGTGCGCTGCGGGGCGGCCGGCTGGCCGGTGCGGGCCTGGACGTGTTCGCGCCGGAGAACCCGCACGATGATCCACTGTGGAAGGATGTGCTCGACCACCCTGCGGTGATCGTGACCAGTCACCGCGCCTTCCTGTCGCGGGAGGCCGAGCACAGCAGCCGCCGCCGTGTCGCGGAGCTGGCGCGCGACCTGCTCGCCGGTGGGCAGCCGACGGTCGGGCGCCTGTCACCGGCGGGGCTCCGATGACCGCCCCCTCGCCGACCGCGGTGCCGACCCGGGCCGGCGTGGTCGTAATGTCGACCGGCGATGTGCGGGTACCGGTGTACGCCCCTGCGGCACAGCCGTGCCCGCATCTGGCAGACCAGCCGTACCAGCCGCCCGCCGGTACCCCGGATCTGCTGGCGGCGATCGCGGACCGCGCGGGCCTCGGGGTCGGCATCGGCAATGTGGTGGTCGCGCCCGGCGCCCGCGTCGCGATCCTGGCCGCGCTCCGGAGCATCCTCACGCCGGACCGGCGGGAGGTCCTGCTCCCGGCGCCGTACTGGTCCAGCTACCCCTGGCTGATCGAGGCGGCCGGCGGCGCCCCCGTCGCGCTGGCCGGCCGCGTGGGCAGCGCCGACCTGGACAACCAGTCGCTCGACGCGCACCTGACCGACCGCACCGCGGCGATTGTCGTGAACTCCCCACGGAATCCGGACGGTGCCGTGGCCACCCTCGACACGCTGCGCGAGCTGGTGGACTGGGCGGAGCGCCGCGGCGTGGTGTTGCTGGCCGACGAGGTCTACCGGGGGGTGCCGCTCGGTCCGGCGGCCCCCTCCGTGCTGGACGTCCGGCCGGATCCCGGCGAGCGCTGCGTCGTTGTGGACGGGCTGAGCAAAAGCCACGCCTTGGCGGGCCTGCGGATCGGCTGGACTCTCGCATCGACCACACGCGCGGACGCGATCGCCGCGATCTGCTCGCATCTGGTCGGCAGCACCTGTACGGCGGCCCAGGCGATCGCGGCCGCCGCGCTTACGAGCGGGGAGGGCGTACGCGCTGGGCTGCGCGCGGCCCTCACCCGCAACCTCGACAGCACGCTGGCGGCGGTGTCGACCTGGCCCGGGGTTTCGGCCGTCCGCCCAGCCGGCGGCATATTCGTGTTCGCGGATATCCGACGGTGGCTCGCCGGCCCCGCACCCGAGAGCGCCCGCCGGGAGCCGGTCGGGTGGCTGCGTGACCGGCACGGCGTACAGGTGGTCGACGGTGCTGCCTTCGGCGCGCCCGGCCACATCCGTCTGTCCTTCGCCCTGCCGACCGACGATCTGGACGACGGCCTGCGCCGGCTGGGTCGCGCCTTCGCGGCTGGGCGAGCGGCGCCGTGTCCGGAGGGCACGTCGTGACGGGGCTGAGCGTGGAGAACTCCTACCCCGAGGACTGGGGTGGCGACGTGCCGCTGTTCGCGTCGCGCCGGTGGCTGGAGGTGATGGCGGGCCGCATCGAGGGGGAACCGCTGTGGTTCTCCACGCGCGCCGCACGGGGCGTACGGGTCGGGCTCGCCGGCTACCTCGTCACCGATCCCGGCGCGTACCCGTTCGGCAACGTGGCCGCGCTGGCCGCCAGCCAAGCCTCGCCGTTCGCCCCGCGCGGCGTACGCGACGTGTTCGCCGCCACTCCCCTGCCGCGCCCCGACCTGTTTCCGCACCTGCTGCTGACCTGGCCGGGCTACGCCTCGTTCCCGGTCGGGCCCGGGCACGACGACGCGCGCGCCGTCCGGGACGCGCTGGCACGCGTCGTCGGATGGGCCGCGGACGGCCGCGCGGCGGCCGTCGCCATCCCCTACGCGCCGGGCGGGAGCGTGCTGGCCGGCGAGGCACGCCAACTGGGCTTCGCGTCCATACCGCTGACGCACGACGCGACCCTGCCTGTACCGGCCGGCGGCTTCGTGGAGTTCCTGGAACGGCTGACCGCGCACCGCCGCCGGCGCGTCGCCGCCGAACGCCGCGCCTGGCGGGACCGGGGACTTCGGGCGTGGCGGGTGGAGCGGGTGACAGCGGGGCTGCTCGACCGGATGGCGCTGCTGCGCGCGGCGCACCGGAGCCGGTACGCGATCACCTGTGATCCGGCGGACGAACGCGCCCGCATCGCCGCGCTCCTCGACCGGCTCGGCGGCGCGGTCGACCTGTTCGCGGCCGGAACCGACACCGCCGGCGACCCCGCGGACGTGCTCTGCTTCTCGCTGTTCGTCCGCGACCGCGCGACCTGGCACGCGCTGTACTTCGGCGCCGACGGCGGTGTCCCGCGTTCCCGAGGGGGCTACTTCGAGGCGGTCTTCTACACGCCTATCGAGCATGGCGAAGACCTCGGCATGGCGGAGATCTCGTTCGGCCTGGGCGCCAGCCGCGCCAAGCTGCTGCGGGGATGTGTCCTGACGCCGGTCGAGTGCCTGCTGGCGCCCACGACCGAGCGAGCCGGCCCGACGATCGCCGGCATCGCCCAGGCGTGGCGGGCCACCGACACCGACGCCCGGGAGGGACTCCATGACAGGTGACGGCCGCCCCGCGAAGGGAGCGCGGCTGCTCGGCCCGCTCGCCGACCGGGACTTCGCGTTGCTGTGGTCGGCCCGGGCCCTCTCGCTGATCGGCGACTACACGTTCCGGATCGCGCTCATCACGTACATCATCAGTGCCACCGGATCGGCGGCGGGCCTCGCGGTCGCGACCACGGTCCTGCTCGTCCCCGCCCTCGTCTTCTACGTCGCCGGCGGCGTCGCCGGGGATCGTGTCCGGTCCCGCCGGCAGATCATGGTCGGCGCTGACCTGCTCTGCGCGCTGGCGACCGCCGCGATGGCGCTGTCGGCGCCGTCGGGCAAGGTCTGGGTGGTCGTCGCCCTCGCCGTGCTGATCGGCGTGGGCGAGGGGTTCTTTCAACCGGCCGCCTTCGCCTTCGTGGCCGACATCGTGCCGGCCGAGGGCCGGATGGCGGCCAACTCCGCCAACTCCCTCGCCCGGCAGATCGCCCTGGTGGTCGGGCCGGTGATCGGCGGCTCCGTCGCGGCCTTCTGGTCACCGGCGGCGGCGTTCGCCGTGAACGCGGTCAGCTTCCTGCTCTCCGGCGCGCTGGTCCTCGCCATCCGGCGAGACACGGCCACGCGGGCGACGGCGCCCGCCGGTGACGCCAGGCCGTCCGGGGCCCGTTGGCGCACGGTACTGGCCGACGCCGCCACCGGTGTGCGGTACATCGCCGGACGCCGCGCCCTGCTGCTCGTCTTCGTCGTCGGGAGCGTGGCCAACGCCGTGTTCGTCGGCAACCTCGACGTGGCCATCCCGTTCGTGTTCTCGCCCGACGGCGTCGAGCAGGCGGCGAGACTCGGCATCTTCGTCACCCTCGAAGGCGTGGGCGCGATCGCCGGTGCCGTCCTGCTCGCCCGGCTCGTCGCCAGCGGGCGGTCGCCCAACCTGATGCTGGTGCTCGCGTGGATGGCGGCGTCGATCGCCGTGGTCGGCTTCATCGGCCGGCACCCGTCCGCCTACACGGCGGCGATCGCCTACGGGGTGGGCCTGCACTTCTTCAACTCCCTGTTCATGACGACGCTGCACAACACTGTCCCGGAGCGCCTGATGAGCCGGGTCGGGAGTCTGACCTTCCTCTGCTTCAACGGACTCATGCCGCTCGGCACCCTGCTGATAGGTCTGCTGGTCGTGCTCCTCGGGGCGCGCGGCGCGGCCCTGTGGACGGGCGCCGGGCTCGTCGCGGTCTGCCTCGCCGGCACCGCCGCGCTCCGGCTGCTGCCGCGCGACGAGCCGGACCCATCGCCGCTCGCCGGCGGCCGACCTCTGGAACGGACCGACCATGCCTAAACACCCCTGGGAACGACACGTCTTCTCACTGATCATGCCGGACGCGATCAGCCAGCGGGTCCACGGCGAAATCGTGGCGCGGATGCGCGCCGCGGGATTCGCGGTCCGCTACGCCAGCCTGATCCGGGTGGCACCGGAACAGCTCGACGCGGTCAACGCGGCGAACATCAAACACAAGTGGGACACCTACCACTACCGGCTGCTGGATCGCCTCTTCCGCTATGGACCGGTCGTCGCGCTGATCTACGAGGACGTGTCCGGTGACGCAGACGCGCACGCGCGGGTCAAGCGGCTCAAGGGCGCGACCGACCCGCGCATGGCGGCCACCGGCACGATCCGTCGCGACCTGGGAGGCGTCAACGCGATGCTGGCGCTGATGCACGCCGCCGACACACCGGACCGGTCCCGGCGGGAGGCCGGATGGTTCCTGGGCGAGTCGGTGGTCGGTGGCGAGTCGCCACCGCACGGCGCGGCGCCGACCGGCACCGACTGGTCGCACGCCCGCACACTGCTGGCGCTGCTGGAACACGGAGCGCCGGAGCGGCGCGGATTCGACGAGGTGTTGCACGGCCATCGGGCGGCCGTACTCGCCGCCGCGTGGCCGGACCTGAGCCCGCCCGGCCGGGCCCTCGCGGCAACCGCGCTCGACCAGGGAGGGCTGGCCGACGACGCGATCGGACCCAAGCTCGCCGAGACGCTCCGGCAGGGCGGCACGCACCCCGGGTACGACCTGTTGCGCGCGGGCTGGCAGCCCGGCCAATTCTCGCTGACCGAACGCGACCTGCGCCGGTGTGTGGCCGCTCTGGAACTGCCCCCCGACCCGTGGGCCGAGATGGTGCTGCTCACGAGCGCCGCGTTCGCACCGCGCCGGAACGAACGGACGGTGCGCTCCGATGCTCGGTGACATCGTTGTGGACGAGTTGCGGACGCGGTTCGCGCTGGAGGACGCGCGAGCCGTACTGCTCGTGGGTTCCCGGGCCGACGGGCTCGACTACGCCGGCTCGGACATCGACTTCCTGGCGGTGTACGAGTCCGAGTCACGGATTCCGGCCACGATCCCGTTTCCCGGTGCGGTACGCACGGACAGCTCGCTCGGCGGCAACTGGCTCGGCACGATGCGCGGCGAGGAGGTCAACGTCGAGACCGTGTCGATGGCGACCGTACGCCGGGTCGCGGCGCTCGCGGCGGCACCACTGACCGGGCATCGCACAGCCGTCCTGCAGCCACTGGAGGTGCGGCTGCTGAGCCGTCTCGCGACAGGACAGCCGGTCGGTGGTGGCCCGTCCGGTGCGCGGCTCGCCGGCACCACGCCGCTGCGCCGGCTGCCCGCGGTGGTGACGGCGATGCACTGCCTGGGGGTGGCCAGCTATCTCGACGTGGCGCGAAGCTGGTCGGTGGGCGCCGACGCGCTCGCTGCGGACCTGGTCCTGCTGGCCGCGACCAACACCCTTGGCATGGCGGCACTGGCGGTACGCGACACCGTCGTGTACGCCCCGAAGAAGGTCGGCCTCGCGCTACGCAAGCTCGAACGCGACGGGCGCATGCCGCCCGTCCGGGAAGCCGAGCTGCGCGGACTCGTGTCGGCCGGCCACGACCACGCCGCCCGCCTCGACGGATTCGAACGGGCGCTGGTGCGGGTCCGCACCGCTGTGGCGGCACGGGCCACGACCGAGGGCGGCGCGTGGCGGGAGGCCCTGACCGTCATCGCGATCTGACCAGCGGGACCGGGAGAACCCACCCGACAACGAGAAAGGACCGCACGATGCCCGACACCGACCAGGAGACCACATGGCCGCGCGGCGACCTGATCAGGCTTCGGCCGCCGCGGGTCGAGGACCAGCCCGGCCTCGACATCCTGCAGAACCCCGACGCCCGCAGCTCGTGGAACAACATCGGCGGCCGCCGACGCACGATCGCGGAGAAGCTGGCCGCGGGCGGTGTGATCGGCGAGGCCGGCGGGCAGTTCGTCGTGCTGCCACTGGACGGCGACCGCGTACTGGGAGAGGTGGTGTGGAAGCCAGTCCAGTACGGGTCCGGGACGAGGTCACGGGCCTGGAACATCGGCCGTGAGCTGCTGCCGGAGATGCGGGGCCGAGGAGTCGGGACGGAGGTGATGCGGCTGACCGTGGGCTGGCTGTTTCGCCACACCGATACGAACCGGGTGGAGAGCACGCCCGAGCCGGCGAACGTCGTTGCGATCCGCTCGGTCGTCAAGGTGGGCTTCGTCCACGAAGGAGTGTTGCGGGGCGCGCTCTACCGCGACAACGGCTGGCACGATCTGGCCCTGCACACCATCACGCGCGACCAGTGGGACGCCGGGGCCGATGGCTGAGCCGGTTCGCGTCTCGGCGCGCGGCCTCGCCCTCCACGAGGCCGTCCGGCGCCGCTGCGCCGAACTCGGCCCGGCGAAACTGACCGCGCGGCGATCCGCCCTGGAGCGCGACTACCGGCGGCGCGGCGTCGACTTCCTCACTGACCTGACGCCGCGGTACTTCCGCCATCCGGACGACGACGGGCACCTCAACCTGGACCCCGTGCCGTACGTGATCACCACGAGCGACTGGGATCGGATCGTCCGCGGGTACGCGCAACGCCTGCCAGTCTTCGACGACCTGATCCGGGTACTGGTCGACCGGGACCAGTCCGTGATCCCCTCGCACATCATGGACTCGTGCGCGTACGACCGGGCCGCCCTGGCCGTGCTCACCCGGCAACGGCGAGCCGTGACCTTCGTGGGCTCGGACGCGATGGTCCACACCGACGGTCACGTCCAATTGGTGGAGGACAACCCGTGCACCGCGAGCGGGATGGTGTACGGCGCCCTGTTGAGCACGGCGACCCGTCGCCTCGTCGACGAGTTCGCCGGCTTCGACGAAGACCCGGTCATCGAGATCGGGCAGGCCATCCGCCGCGTTCACGAGGAGCTGTGCGACACGGTTTCCGCACCGCGAATCGTCTATCTCACCCACGGACCCGCCGATCCCAACTTCGTCGAGCACGCCATCGTTGCGGAGTCCGCCGGCTTCGATCTCGCCGATCCGGAGGACGTGACGGTCGGCGGGGACGGCACGGTACGGCTGCTACTGGGCGACGGTACAAGGCAGGTGGTCGACCTGGTCGTGTGCAATCACAGCCGGCGGTTCCGGCTGACCGGCCAGTTACTCGACGCGGTCGCCAAGGCGCGGGTGCCAGTCGTCAACCATCCCGCTACCTTCGCGCTGTCCGACAAGTACCTGTTCGGCTACCTGCCGGAGCTCATCCGCCGGCGCTACGGCGTCGCCCCACTGCTCGGCCAGCCGGACACCGTGCCGCTGATAGACGCGGGCGACCGAAGGAAGGTCTTCGCCGACATCCGCGAGTACGTCATCAAACCCCGCAAGGGACTGGGAGGCAAAGCGGTGCTGATCGGCGCGACCGCGAATGACGAGGAGATACGCGCCATGCGCGAGGTGGTGTCGCGGCGGTCGCACCACTTCCTGGCACAGCCGCGGGTGGTCGCCGCCCGGACGACGAGCCTCAGCCGCACGGGTGGTCCGGAGTCGCTCATCAGCTCCGTCTTCGACATCAGAATCAGCGGGTACGTGGGCACCGCCAGCACCGCGATAGCGGAGCCCCTGGTCCGCGCCGACCTCCACGGCAAAGGGCTGGTCAACGTGTCGGCCGGTGGCGCGCAGAAGCCCATGTACCGGGTAGCGGGCGGATGACCCGATACGACGCGGCGAAGCTGTACCTGATGGGCAGGCACGGCGCCGACGTGCGCGTCGCCGCGGCACGCGGCGACAGGACCGGGTGCGCGATGCTGCTCTTCCGCATGAAGGAGTTGGCTTCCGGCGTCCTGCCACGATCGGTGGTCGAAGCCCTCAACGCGGCCTATGTGGACGTCGCGGACACGGCGGGCGGCGCTGACCCGGCCAGCGTCCTCGCCGCCGTCCGGGCGGTCGAACGGCTCGAGGAGGCGATCCTCCCGGACTGGGAGGTGCGAGCGAGGGACTGATCGCCGCACTCAGATCGCGCGAGCGGCGGCGAGGTCGCCTCCGCCGGACCACCCGAGAACCTTTCCCCAATGAGAGGCGTCGGCCGCAGCCCTGAGGCCCGGCCGGCGCCCGTTCCGAACAGCGACCGCTCAGGAACACTCGACCTCGCGCGGGTTCCCGGGATCGAGGGCGTTGAGCGTCAGTGTCAGCACCGCATCATTGAACGAGATGCCGACGTGCTCGGTGGTGTCATTCGCGCAGACGTCCTGCAGCGTGATGTTGTCGACGCCGGACCCTTCGAGGAAACCCGAGGTGAACGGCGTGACGATCTGATCGTTCCTGGTGGCGATGACCGTGTAGTTCACGCCCGGAACGGTTTCGGAGTCGGCGTTGAGTCGGGTGATGAAGTCCGAGCCGACGATCTGGTCGGTGCAAGCGGCGCATGCGGTTTGAACCGTGTCGCCCACGACGTCGAAGTTGATGGCCAGTTGCGCCAGGCCGCTCAGGTCGGTGCCGTGGTTGGACGGCGCGAGCCCGACCAGAGTGTTCACCTTGGCGGCGCCACCGAGGAACCTCAGGTACTGGCGCGGCATCATGCCGCCCTGCGAGTGACCGACGATGTCCACCTTCGACGCACCGGTGGCGTCGAGCACCTTGTCGACGAAGAGCGACAGCTGCTGGGCGGAGGTGGCCACCGGCCCCGTTCCCTGGATCAGATCTCCCCGCTGCCCGCCGTAGTTGAACGCGAACACGCAGAAGCCTTCCGAGGCGAGCCTCGGGGCCGCCACGAACCAGTTGTTACTCATGTTCTCGAACGTGCCGTGGACGAGGACGACCGGATTCGGGTGCGCGGCGGGCGGTTTGCAGCCAAAATCGTTGGCTCCCGGTAGAAATCCAGTGTCGTCCGGCGACCCTACCGGCGCCGCGGCCCGCGTTCGTTCCACCTCCCCGGCTTGCGAGCCCTGTGCTACCGCCATCGCGGCGACGAACCCGACCGCGCACACACCTAGGGCCGCCGCAACGGCCACGCGTCTGGATGACATGAGTACCTCCGATGTCTGGCCTGCAACGCGATGTCATGCGTTGCGCCGGCGACGCTACGTCGAGCCGGCTGCGGCGCCTTCGATGGAGGTGCGCACTTTATCCCCCGCTTTTGTCGCGGGATTTGCGTTATGCGGCGCCTGCGGAGCGAGTCGGGGCACCGGCCAGACCCGGCTCGGACCGCCTACCTCGCCGCAGCCGCGGGGTCGACCAGCCGGTACCCCGTGAGCAGTTGCGGCTCGATGCGGATGACGCAGTCGGCGTCCATCGACACCCACGGACGCAGCAGTCGCTCATAGCGGGCCTTGTCTGCCGGATCGGTGACCAGCCGGGCGGTGCCCGTGGCCACCACACTCCAGCCGGTGTGCTCGTGCGGGTCGATCTGGTCGGCCTGGTAGGCCACCACAACACCACGGGCGGAACCGACTGTCGAGGCGACACTGCCGCCCAAGCGGCTCCGGATGATCACGGCGCCCGCGTCCACGATGTGGTTGACCGGCCGGATAGCGGGCAACGCACGGTCGGTGAACACCACCCGTCCCATCGGCGTGCCGGCGAGCAGGGTGAGGCACTCGTCGACGGTCAGTTCCGCGAGCACCCGCGACATCGCCCGATCATCCAGGCGCGGGCGAGGAGCTGAACAGGGCCAAAGGTCCCGATGTCCGCCACGCCACTTTTGGGCTGCGCCGAAGGTCCCGAATCAGACGGAAACCCGGCCCTACAGCCCGCGTCCTGCCAACGGTGATGGTGAAGGTGACGGTTCACGCTCCACACGGGGCCCGGCACCGGAGGACACCATGAAGGCCAAGCTCGGCGACCGGCTGATACTCGAAGGCACCCACGTGGGCGACCCTCGCCGGGTCGGCATCGTGACCCAGCTGCGGCGCGACGACGGCGAGCCACCGTACCTGGTCCGCTGGCTGGACACCGGCGGCGAGTCGCTGGTGTTCCCCGGCCCCGACGCCCGGGTCGAGGAGCCCCGGGCCGGCGGCCCGGCGGTGGCGCGATGACCAGGCCCGCGGTCGCTGGCGGCCGCGGCCTGCCGCGGGGTCCGCTGCGCGACTGCCTGGAGGCCGCGATCGCGGCGCCGTCCGTGCACAACACCCAGCCGTGGCGGTTCCGCGTCGACGGCGACACCATCGACGTGTACGCCGACCGCAGCCGGCGCCTCGCGGTGCTGGACCCCGACGGCCGGGAGCTGCTGATCAGCGTGGGCGCCGCGATCCTCAACCTGCGCGTGGCGATCCTCGCCCACGGCCGGGTGCCGATGCTGCACCTGCTGCCCGACCAGGCCAAGCCTGATCTCGCCGCCCGGATCACGCTCGGGCCGCGCACCGAACCGCCGGCAACGGCGCGGATGCTGGCCGACGCGATCCCGCGCCGGCATACCAACCGCAACCCGTTCAAACCGATCGGGGTACCGGCCGACGCGCTCGCCGACCTGTGCGACGCCGCCACCACCGAGCTGGGCCGCTTGGTCATCGTCGACCCCGGCGTCCGCGACGCCGTGCTGGACGTCGTCCGCATCGCCGAACACCGCCGCCGTCACGAACCGGCCTACTGGCGCGAGCTGAGCGACTGGACCCGCACCGAGAACGGACGGGGCGACGGCGTACCGGTGGAGGCGTTCGGCCCGTGGGACGCCCTGGAGACCGTGCCGATCCGCGACTTCAGCGTGGTGCGCCCGGCGCGCCGGCGTGGCCCCGCGACGTTCGAGAGCGCGCCGACCATCGCCGTGCTGTACACGGTGACCGACAACCCGTACGAGTGGCTGCGCGGCGGCCAGGCGCTGCAGCGCGTGCTGCTCACCGCAACCGTGCGCGGCCTGGCCAGCACGCTGATGACCCAGCCGGTGGAGGCGCCGGACCTGCGCCGGCTGCTGGAAGACCAGGCCACCGGCTACGCCGCTCAGGCGGTGCTCCGGTTCGGATACGGCCCGCCCAGCGCCGCCTCCCCACGCCGCCCCCTGCAGGAGGTGGCCGAATGGCGCTGACCGCGGCCGCACCCATCGGGCTCACCGCCGAAGCCGCCGCTGCCAGGCTTGCCGACGAAGGCCCCAACAGCGTCGCCCCGCCCCCGCACCGGCACCTACCCGTCCGGGTCCTGCACCAGCTCGCCGACCCCCTGGTGCTGCTTCTGCTCGCCGCCGCGGCAGTGACCAGCGCGCTCGGCGACATCCCGGACACCGTGGTGATCGCCCTCGTCGTCATCGTCAACACGGCCATCGGCGTCACCCAGGAGGTACGCGCCGACCGTGCCATCGCCGCGCTGGACCGGCTCGCCGCACCCACCGCCCGGGTCGTACGCGACGGCACCGACCTGGTGATACCCGCCGCCGACCTGGTACGCGAGGACATGGTGCGGCTGGAGCCGGGCGACATCGTGCCCGCCGACCTGCTGCTACGGCTGGCGCACCGGGTGCAGGTCGACGAGGCGGCCCTGACCGGCGAGTCCGTGCCGGTCGCCCGGGAAGCGGGCGACGAACTGTACGCCGGCACCGTGCTGGTCACCGGCCGGGCCGCGGGCATCGTCACGCGCACCGGTCCGGCCAGCGCACTCGGCCGCATCACCGCGCTGGTCGCGACCACCCGCCCCGGCGCCACTCCCCTGCAACGCCGGCTGGCGGGCCTGAGCCGCGCGCTCGGCGCCGCCGCCGTCGCCCTGTCCGCCGCCGTCCTGGTGCTGGGACTGGTCGCCGGCCGGCCGCTTGTCGACATGGCAATCACCGCCGTCAGCCTGGTCGTCGCCGCCGTCCCCGAGTCGCTGCCCGCCGTGGTCACCCTGGCCCTCGCCCTCGGCGCCCGCCGGATGGCCCGCTCCCGTGCCATCCCGCGCCGGCTGCACGCGGTCGAGACGCTCGGGTCGGTCACCGTCGTCGCCTCCGACAAGACCGGCACCCTCACCGAGGGACGGATGGCCGTGCAGGCGGCGCTCACCAACGACGGCGAGCTTTTCCGGGTACGCGGAAACGGGTACGCGCCGGACGGTGAGGTCCGCGACGCCAGCGGTACCGCCGGAGCCACACCGCGAGTGCGTGACCTGGCCCGCGCGGCCCTGCTGTGCAGCGACGCCGCGCTCGCGGCGCCGGCCGGCGACCGCCCGGAGTGGACCGCGATCGGCGACCCGATGGAGGCGGCGCTGGTCGCGTTCGCCGCCCGGTGCGGGCTGGACACTGGCGCCGAACGCGCCGCCTGGCCTCGGGTCGCCGAGCACCCGTTCGACCAGCAGACCCGCCGCATGGTCACCGTGCACCGGCGGCCGGCCGGCGGCTACCTGGTGGTGTGCAAGGGCGCGCCCGAGACTGTCCTGGCGCCCGAGTCCGCGTCGCGACGCCGGGCCGACCTGCTCGCCGAAGAGGGGCTGCGCGTGCTCGCCGTGACCGCGGCGGTGGTCAGCGCCGTGCCCGACCCGGCCACCGTCTGCGGCTTGGAGCCCGTCGGCCTCGTGGGCATCGGCGACCCGGTCCGGGACGCCGCGACCGCCACCGCCCGTGCCTTCGCCGACGCCGGCATCCGCCTGCTGCTGATCACCGGCGACCACCCCGCCACGGCGGCGGCCGTCGGCTCGCACGTGGGCATCTGGCACGGCGGTGACGACGTGGTCCGCGGCGACGACGGCCCGATCACGGCTGAGCGGATCGACGACATGCGCGTGTTCGCCCGGATCCAGCCCGAGCAGAAGCTGGACATCATCGCCGCCCTCCAGGCACGTGGGCACGTGGTGGCGATGACCGGCGACGGCGTCAACGACGCGCCCGCCCTGCGCAAGGCCGACATCGGGGTCGCGATGGGCGGCGGCACCGAGGTCGCCCGGCAGGCCGCCGACCTGGTGCTGGTCGACGACAACCTGGCCACCATCGGCGGCGCCGTCGCCGAGGGCCGCCGCATCTACGACAACATCCGCCGCTTCCTGCGGTACGGGCTGTCCGGCGGACTCGCGGAGGTTCTGGTGATGCTGGCCGGGCCGTTCCTCGGGCTGCCGGTGCCGTTGCTGCCCGCCCAGATCTTGTGGGTCAACCTGCTTACCCACGGGCTGCCCGGCGTCGCGCTCGGCGCCGAACCGGCCGCGCCCGGCACGATGCACCGACCGCCGCGCTCGCCGCAGCAGTCGGTGCTCGGCGACGGGCTGCTGCGCGCGGTTCTGGCGACCGGCATGCTGCTCACCGCCGTCGTGCTGGCAGCCGGCGTGGTCGCCGACTCGCTGGACCGGCCATGGCAGTCGATCGTGTTCACGGTGCTCGGTCTCGGCCAGCTCGGCATTGCCCTGGCCGTACGGGCGCAGCGCCGGCCCGGCGGCCCCCGCAACCCGGCGCTGCTGGCCGCCGTCGCGCTGTCGGCCGTCCTCCAGCTGGCGGGCGTTCTGGTGCCGCCGCTGCGCGACCTGCTCGGCACCGAACCGCTCACCGCCCTCGACATGCTCGCCTGCGCCGCCGTCGCGGCCCTGCCGGGCCTGGCGATCTTCTTGCGTGCCTCGTTTCGGACGAAAGGTGTTGACTGACCATGGCAGAGGTAACGCTCACCGACGTGACCAAGGAGTTTCCGGGTGGCACGGTAGCCGTCGACCAGGTCAGCCTCACCGTCGAGGACGGCGAGTTCATGGTGCTCGTCGGGCCATCCGGCTGCGGCAAGTCGACGCTGCTGCGCATGGTCGCCGGGCTGGAAGACGTCACCAGCGGCACGGTCCAGATCGGCGGCCGGGTGGTCAACGACCTTCCGCCCAAGGAACGCGACATAGCGATGGTGTTCCAGAACTACGCGCTCTACCCGCACATGACCGTGGCCGACAACCTCGGCTTCAGCCTGCGGCTGCGCGGGATGCGTAAGCCCCAGGTGTTGGAGCAGGTGACCGACACCGCGCACGTGCTGGGGCTCGGCCTGCTGCTGGAACGCAAGCCCGCCGCGCTCTCCGGTGGGCAGCGCCAGCGGGTGGCGATGGGCCGGGCGATCGTGCGCCGGCCGCAGGTCTTCCTCATGGACGAGCCACTGTCTAATCTGGACGCGAAATTGCGGGTGGCCATGCGCGGCGAGCTCAGCCGGCTGCACCAGCGCTACGGCACCACCACGATCTACGTCACCCACGACCAGGTGGAGGCGATGACCCTCGGCAACCGGATCGCGGTCCTGGATCGCGGCAAGCTGCAGCAGGTGGGCCCGCCCGATGAGCTGTACGCCGCTCCCCGCAACGTGTTCGTGGCCGGCTTCATTGGCTCACCGGCCATGAACCTGAGCCGCTGCCGGGTGGTGGACAGCGGCGCCGGACTCGCGCTGGCGTTGGGCGACCTGCGGTGGCCGGTGCCCGAGCGGCAATTGGCGATCCGTCCGGCCCTGCGCGGTTACGCCGGCCGCGACATCATCCTCGGGCTCCGCCCGAGCGCCATCGGGCTGCCCCGCGACGGCGACACCAGCTCACGGCTGCGCGTGTCGGCGGTGACCGTGGAGTCCCTGGGCGGGGAGAAGAACCTGCTGTTCGTACCGCCGTTCGACCATGGTGAACGCCTCCTCGTCGAGGACAGCGCCGGCAACCTGTGGACCGCTCGGCTGCCCGCACTGGCGCCGGTTCGCGCGACTGACGAGGTGGAACTGGCCGTCGACCTGGACGGCGCGTACTTCTTCGACCCGGACAGCACCGAGGCGCTGCCGGTCACCGACGCCGCCGGCCTGCTCCCGGCCGCCGGCTGAGCCGTTCGCCGTGCGGCCCGCGGCAGAGACGGTGACGATGGAAGGTGCGAGCGTGGCACCAGCCAGACGACGGAAGGGACTTGGAATGAGCGACGGTGACCGGCCACGGGCGGCGGTACTGGCCGAAGCCGCACAGGCGGCCGGGTACGCGCCCTCTGTGCACAACACCCAGCCCTGGCGGTGGCGGGCCGCCGGCGAGGCGCTCGACCTGTTCGCCGTCCGGGAGCGGCAGCTCGACGTCGCCGACCCCGAGGGCAGGCTGCTGGCGATCAGTTGCGGCACCGCGGTGCAGCACGCCCGGGTGGCTCTGGCCGCCGAGGGCTGGACCGTGGCGGTGGCCCGGATGCCCGACCCTGCCGACCGCGATCACCTGGCCCGGATCACTTTGACCGGCCGCACCGCGGTAACACCGGAGGCCATGCGGCACTTCCAGACGATGCGCCTGCGGCACACCGACCGCCGGCCGGTCAGCGACACGCCGGTGCGGCCCGAGGCGATCGCCGCCATCCGCGAGGCCGTCACCGCGAGCGGCATCGACCTGCACGTGCTCACCGGCGACCAGATCCTCGAACTGGCAGCGGCCGCGTCGCACGCCGACAAGGTCGAAACCGAAGACCCGGAGCAGCGCGAGGAGCTGGCGTACTGGGTCGGCGGCGACCGCCCCGAAGGCACGGGCGTCCCGGACGCGGTCATCCCCAGCCAGGCGCCACAGACCACCGTGCCGGGACGCGACTTCGTGCGCGCCGGCACCCTCACCGTCGGCTCCGGTCACGACCGCGCCGCCGCCTACGCCATCATGTACGGCCCCGGCGACGAGCTGGCGGACTGGCTGCTGGCCGGCGAGGCCCTGTCGGCCGGCTGGCTGGCCGCCACCGAACTGGGCGTGACCGTGCTGCCGTTCAGCTCCGTCATCGAGATACCCGGCACCCGGCACACGCTGCGCGGCATGCTCAGCGATCTCGGCTACCCGTACCTGGTGCTCCGCCTCGGCACGGCCGACCCCGACCACCCGGGCCCGCCGCACACACCGCGCCTGCGCGCCGACCAGACCATCGACGTCATCGCCGGTTGAACGCGAGGTGCTTGATCGGCACCTGGTACTCGGCGAACGCCAGGTAGATCTTCATCCACCGGGTGTACCGCTGCTCGCGACCGGCCAGCGCCTGGCCCATCCCGGACTCCGACCAGCGCAGCCGCCCGATCAGATCCACCTGCCCAGGGGTCAGGCGCCGGAACCGGGGGTCGCCGGCTTCCTTCCGCTCCCGCACGTAGGCGATCTCCTCGGCCCGGCCCTCGAACCACTGGTGGCGGTACTTCTCGGCCTGCGCCCGGCAGTACATAGCGCGCTCGTAGTCGTCGCCCAGGCGCTCGATGACATCGACCGGCAACGCCGCATGCCTCGACGCTGGGATTCGGGGAACGCGCTCACGCACCGAGGCCCGGCCCACCGCGCGCTCGATCGGCGCCGTGGAGTCGTACTCAGGCCACCTTCTTGAGGTCTGTGTCCGCATGACGGCCTCCTGCCCTACAACTCCGTTTTAGCGGACCGGGTCCCATTCCAGTAGGGCCGATGGCCCTATCCGCGGGCCTCACCTCGTCATACCGGTGAGAGCCGATGATTGGGTTGCGGGACGGGCGATGCCGGCCATCTTGACGGCGGTGTAGACGGCGGCGGCGAGGGCGACGTCGGACAGCAGCATCAGGCCGATGGCGTAGGAGCCCTCGACGCCGTACACCCAGCCCATCACCAGCGGCGGAACGAAACCGCCGAGGCCGCCGGCCGCGCCGACCACACCGGTGACGGCGCCGACCTTGTCAGCGGGCGCCACCTTTCCCACGAGGGCGAATACGGCACCGCTGGCCGCGCCCAGAAACGCGGCCATGCCCAGGAAGGCGATCGTCCCATGGAACGAGTGGCGGCTGGAACGTGACTGACCCGATTTGGCGATCGAGATGACGCCACGCGGATCGATCGTCTACGCCGCTCGTCGGCGGTTGAAGTGCCAAAGGTCCCATCTTCATCAGGACCTTCATGTGACCGTCCAACGCTCGACAGCCCGCCGTTGCCGGGCAATGATCGCGGTGCGGGATCGGGAAAGGGGCCGGCGTGAAGGAATTCGCCGACTTCCTCAGTGAGCAGCCACCGTTCGACGCGCTGGACGCGGACGACCTGGCGCGGCTGGTCGCGCGCGTGGAGGTGGAGTACTTCGCCGCCGGTGCCACCGTCATCGCCGAAGGCGAGCCTCTGGAGCACTTGTGGGTGGTCCGCACCGGCGCCCTCGAGGTCGTGGATCGCGGCGAGGTCGTCGATCTGCTGGGCCCCGGCGACGCCTTCGGCCACCTCTGGCTGCTGGCGGGCCTGCCGCCGCCGTTACGGGTCCGGGCACACGAGGAGAGCCTGTGCCTGCGCATCCCCGATCCACGCGCGTTTCTGGCCCGCCCTGACCTGTTGCGCTTCGCCGCGGTGAATCCCGGCCCTGGCGTCCGGCGGCTGGCCCGGGTGGCGGACCGGCTGGGCCGCACGGACGAGCCGCTGGCCCGCCTGGTGCGCCCAATCCTCTGGTGCGACGCGGACGACAGCGTCCGGGACGTCGCGGAGCGGATCGGTGCCGGGCAGCAGTCGTGTGCCCTGGTGCGTACCGGAGCCGGGCTGGGCATCGTCACCGACCTGGACTTCCGGCGGGCAGTGGCCACCGGTCGGGTCGGCGTCGACGCACCCATCGAAGTGCTGGCCACGGTGCCGGCGCTGACGGTCGAGGCGGACGCCACACAGGCGACCGGCCTGCTGCGGATGGTCGAGCATGGCGTGCACCACCTGGTCGTGGTCGACGCCGCCGGCCAGCCGACCGGTGTCCTGCGCGCGGTCGACCTTGCTCAGGTGGAGGTGCGCGACCCGCTGCTGGTCCGTTCAGCCATCGGCGCGGCCACCGACATCGATGAACTAGCCGACGCGTGCCGCCTGCTCCCAACCACCCTGGTGGAACTATGGGACAACGGCGTCCCCGCTACGCACATCGGGGCCGTCCACGCGGCGATCGTCGACGCGATCGTCCGCCGCGCGCTACGGCTGCACCGCCTGCCGACCCTGGACGGGGTACGACACTCGTGGGTGCTGCTGGGCTCGCTGGCCCGCCGGGAACCTCTTCCCCTGTCCGATGTGGATACGGCGCTGGTGTGGGCCACGGACACCGATAAGGCGGACGCCATGCGCGCCGACGCCAGGGAGTTGCTGCGGGACCTGCAGATCTGCGGTTTCACTCTGTGCGGGAACGGGGCGAACGCGCACAACCCGGTGTTCAGCCAGTCAAGGTCCGGGTGGCTCGCGGCCGCCCGCGGCTGGCAACGCGATCCCACTCAGGAAAACGCCCTACTGCTGTCCGCGATGGTGGCCGACAGCCGCCCACTGACCGACCCTGAGCTGGGCCGATCGCTGACCGAGACCATGCGGTCCCACACGCGCAGCGGCCAGTTCCTGCGGGCCCTGCTCACCGATGCGCTGGGCTGGCGGCCGCCTGTCGGCTTCATCCGCGACTTCGTAATCGAGCACACCGGCGAACACGGCGGCCAGCTCGACCTCAAAGCCGGCGGCCTCGCCCCGGTCGTCGGGCTTGCCCGCTGGATCGCCATCGTCGGTGGCGACGCCAGCGGCACCACGATCGAGCGACTGCACCGCGGGGCCGCGCTGGGTTTGCTCAGCGCCGACGAGGCGGAGACCCTTGCCGGCGGCTTCGAAAACATCTACGGCTTGCTTCTGCACCACGAGATCGAGGCGATCCGGGCCGGCGAGACGCCGGATACGTACATCTCCCCCAAGGACCTGGACACGCTGGCCCGCCGGCACCTGCGCGAGACGTTCCGGGCCATCGCGCTGGTGCAGACGAGCATCGACCGCAGCTGGCACTACCGGTTGCCCGGATGACCGCGCGACTGTCCACACCGGACCCGCGTACGCCGTGGCGGGAAGCCGAGTTCTGCGTACTCGACCTGGAGACCACCGGTCTCGACCTGCGCCGCGACGAGATCATCTCGTACGGCGCTGTGATCGTGCGGCACGCCAGGATTCCCTGCGGTGACGTCGTGTACCGGCAGGTACGCCCGTCGCGGCCGGTCTCGGCGTCGGCGGTGACCGTGCATGGCCTGCGCGCTGCCGACCTGGCCGACGCGCCGCCGATCGACGACGTGCTCAACGATCTCATCGGACTGCTGTCCGGCCGGCTCCTCGTGGCGCACGCCGCGTGGGTGGAGCGCGCCTTTCTCGACCGGGCGCTGCGCAGCCGCGGGCGCCGGCTGGGACGGCTGGTCGTCGACACCGCTGCCCTCCTGCGAGCCGCCCGGTTGGCTGACTCGGCGACCGGCCGCGAGCCCAGCCTGGAGGCCGCCGCCCAGCGGCTCGGTCTACCGGTACACACGCCGCACCACGCCCTCGGCGACGCGTTCACCACCGCGGAACTGCTGCTCGTGCTCGCCACCCGCATGGAACGGACCACCCGCCCCTTGAGGTTGCGGGACCTGTACAGGGTGTCGCAACACCACAGCGCCTGACCCACGGCCGTTCCGGAATCCCGAAGCTCTCCAGTGACAGGAGGAACAAACCCATGAGCGCCTCGAGCGACCTCGAAGCATCAATCTATGGAATCTGGTCGATCCATGCTGGCAGGACGACTCTTTTGGGAAAAGAGCGGTTCAGTCGCCGCCCGAGAAGCCATATCGAGTTTGACGTGTCCAGGTGGCGGCTTTATGAGACTCGACGGAGGCACCGCTTTCCCAACGCTGGAACCAGTGCCGGCATGTGGCACGTCTTCCCTCTGAGTGACCAGAAGGCGTTGCTGGTACTCACCGTGCGATCCTACCGTCCTGGTCGAATGGCGCGGGCGGCCGTGGAGTCGAACTACGGCTACTCCGGAGGTGCGGTGATTGTCTCCGGAGCGCTGGCCCAGCGGGAGAGGGAAGCGAAGAAGATGCGAGATGGTGAGGCGCGAATGTACTTTACGCCGACGCTCATCCGAGTCGACGAGATTGTCATGGCATTGCCCAGTAGCGGACGGGATACGCCTCGGGAAAGGTGGATCCGGCTCAGCGAAGGCTGACTGGCCGGCGGGACCGGGTCGCGGTCCCACCGGCCTGGTGGAGATTTGAAGTCAGACGTTGGCGGGAATCCGCTCGCTCTTCTGCTCAGGGGCCGCGAACGTCGCCGTCTTCGGGGTCACCAGCGAGTGCATGAAGCCGAACAGGGCAAGGATGAACATCGCGGCGGCGGCCAGGTACGCCACGGTGGCGAACTGCGCGGCCTTGGCGCCGAACTCGCTGAAACCGTACGAGGTGAGCAGCAGGCCGCGCAGGGTCTCACCCTTGAACACGGTGTCGCGCTGCTGGGTGACCTCGGCGAGTTGCGCCTGCAGTTCGGCGAGGTTGGGGGCGTTGGTCTTCTGCGCCTCGGCGACCTGCGCACGCAGTTCGCTCTGTGGTGCACCGAGCTCGGCGTACGTCTTACCGTCCGCTGTGGACTTCAGGTGCAGGCCGATGAAGTTGTTCGCGTAGCACTCGGCCTGCTTGCCTGTGGTCAGCTGCTGCCCGGCGTACTCGACCACGCACGCCTGCGCCTTCTCCTCCTCGGTGAGGGTGTCGGCGTTCTTGAACGTGATGTTCTGCTGGCTGAGCTGATCCTTGACGTAGTTGTTGGCGAAGTTGGCGTTGCTGGTCAGCACGAGGCCGGCGATCAGCAGGAGGCCAGCCAGAACCAGCCCGCCGGTGCTGACGATCAGGTCGAGGGTCTTGCGCTTCATGGGATCACTCCGTCGTCTGTGGAGCTTGCCCGGCGGGCTCAGCTCACTGGTAGAACCGATGAAGTAGATCCTCGGGTGTTGCGCCGGGCACGGGCAGAGAACCAGGTCCCGCGTCCATCGGGACTTAAGTCCCCAGCAGACGGGCGATCTCGTTCGCGACGGTCGCGCTCGCCGCCGCCACGGGCGCGGACAGGCCGAGGCCGTATCCGGTGTCGGTCACCTCGACGGCGAAGATCACCAGGCGCTCGGGCAGCCGGTCCAGCACACGCGCCAACGCGACCACGTCGCCGAGCCGCACGGCGTGGCTATGCCTGGCCCCCGGGACGTCCACGGCGAGTTCGGATTCGTCGAAGCGGTGGATGCGTCCCGGCGTGCCTCCGCGGACGCGGACCGCGTCGA
Source organism: Phytohabitans aurantiacus (assembly GCF_027923225.1). GTDB lineage: Bacteria > Actinomycetota > Actinomycetes > Mycobacteriales > Micromonosporaceae > Phytohabitans > Phytohabitans aurantiacus. The sequence goes on along the minus strand of NZ_BSDI01000027.1, from coordinate 50,807 downwards.
CCACGACGGCGATCCGGGCTCCGGTCCAGAACTCCAGCAGCCGGGTGGCCTCTCCGTCAGTCTCGACGATCTCGACGCCCGGCAGCGAGCCGACCAGTAGTGAGGCGACGGCCGGGCCGAGCCCGTCGTCGCGGCGGTAGATGTTGCCGATCCCGATAACGACCTCGTTGCCCTTCACGTGCGCTCCACGACCAGGTCGAGGAAGTGAGTGGCGCACGAGATGCACGGGTCGTAGTTGCGGATGGCCTGCTCGCACGCGTGCGTGAGGCGTTCGGTGTCCAGGTCGAGCCGGCCGGTCACGAATCGTCGCAGGTCGTCCTCGACCGCGGCCTGGTTCTGGGAGGTGGGCGGCACGATCCGCGCGGAGCGGATGAGGCCGTCAGCACCGACCGAGTACCTGTGAAAGAGCGTCCCGCGAGGCGCCTCGGTGGCGCCGAACCCCACCCCGTCCTGGGACGGCACGTCGATGAATGGGCGCGGGGGCGGCTCGTACTCGGTCACGATGCGAAGCGCCTCCTCGATGGCGTGTACCAGCTCGACGGCGCGCACCACGATGCTCTGGAACGGATTCCGGCACCGGGTGCCGAGCCCGGCGACGCTGGCCGCCTGGCGTGCCAGCGGGGATAGCCACCGGTGGTTGAGCGCGTAGCGGGCGGTCGGACCGGTCAGGTACCGCCCGCGTCCGGCCAGCCGGGCGTGCAGTGCGGTGGAGTGCGGGACCTGCTCCTCGATGATGTGCTGCTCGAACGCGCGCACGGGAAACACCAGCCCGCCGTCGGTGTGCGGCACGCCCCGTTCGATGGCGTACGTGCCGGGCTCGACGAGGGCCAGCAGCTCGTGGTCGTGGTCGAAGTCGGGGATGTCGAAGCCGGCGACCCAGGCGACGGTGGCCATCGCGTCGTCGAGCGCGAGCCGCAGCCGGGCCGCTATCGGCGCCAGCGCCGTCCGGGTCGGTACCCGGTAGAAGCCACCGACGCGCACGTTGACAGGGTGGATGGCGCGGCCGCCCACGACTGTCATGAGGTCGTTGCCGAGCTTCTTCAGCGCCAGCCCCCGCTCGACGATGTCGCGCGCGTCCCGGGCGAGCGCGATGGCGTCCGGGTAACCGAGGAAGTCCGGCGCGTGTAACAGGTAGATGTGCAGCGCGTGGCTGGAGATCCATTCTCCACAGTAGAGCAGCCGGCGGAGGTCGTTGAGCGGGCCGTCGACGCGTACGCCGCAGGCGTCCTCGATGGCTTGGCAGGCCGACATCTGGTAGGCGACTGGGCAGATGCCGCAGATGCGCGCGGTGATGTCTGGTGGCTCGGTGTAGCGGCGGCCGCGTAGCAGTGCCTCGAAGAAGCGCGGCGGTTCGTAGATTTCCAGCCGCACGTCGGTCACCTGCCCGCCGTCGACGCGCACGTGCATCGCGCCCTCACCTTCGACGCGGGACAGGGAGCCGACCGTCAGCAACCGGTCTTCGCGATGCGTCATGGTTCGCTCGTCTCCTCGATGGCCGCGAGCGCCGGCGCGGCGGCGTTGAAGGTGCGGAAGGCGCGGCGCAGGTCGTCGGCGGACATGCCCAGCGCGCGCAGTTTCGCCAGCAGCGCCCGGGGATCGGTGGCCGCCACCGGGCCGAAGCAGCCGTAGCAGCCGCGCCCGTAGGCCGGGCAGATCGCCCCGCAGCCTGCCTGGGTGACCGGTCCGAGGCATGGCGTGCCGGCGGCTACCAGCAGGCACGGGGTACCGCGAGCCTTGCACTCGAAGCAGACACTATGGACCGGCAGTTGCGGCCGCCGGCCGGCGAGCAGCGCGCCGAGCAACTCCAGCAGCTGACCCCGGTCGATCGGACAGCCGCGCAGCTCGTAGTCGACCGGCACGTAGGTCGAGATGGGCTCCGAGCGGGCCAGCGTCTGGATGTAGTCGGGGCGAGCGTACACGACCGACCGGAACTCGTCGACGTCGGCGAAGTTGCGCAGCGCCTGGATGCCGCCAGCGGTGGCACACGCGCCGATCGCGACCAGCGCCTTGGACTGGGCCCGGATCCGCTTGACGCGCTCCACATCGGACGGAGTGGTGACGGATCCTTCGACCAGCGACACGTCGTAGGGGCCAGCGACGGTGGCGCTGGAGGCCTCCAGGAAGTGCGCGATCTTGATCCGGCCGGCCAGCATCAGCAGATCGTCCTCGCAGTCCAGGAGCGTGAGCTGGCACCCGTCGCACGAGGCGAACTTCCACACGGCAAGCGTCGGGGCGTCCATCAAAGCTCCTTGACCGTCAGCAGTGGAGCGGCGTGGTCGTAGCCGACGACGGGGCCGTCCCGGCACAGCAGCAACGGCCCGAGCTGGCAGTGACCGCACCAGCCCACCCCGCACCGCATGTTGCGCTCCAGCGACACCCTGATCGCCGGTTCCGGGATGCCGCGCGCCCGTAGGGCGTCGGCGGTGAAGCGCATCATCAGCTCCGGACCGCAGACATACGCCGTGGTGCGGCCGGGGTCGAGCCACAGCTCGTCGAAGAGTGCGGTCACCAGACCCACGCGGCCGGTCCAGGAACGGTCCGCGCGGTCGACCGTGACCCGCACGTCAGCGCCGGCCCGCGCCCACGCCGCGTGATCGCTGCTGTAGAGCAGGTCACCGGGCGTGCGCGCGCCGATGAGCAGGAGCACATGCCGGTACCGGTCGCGCTCACGCAACGCGTGGTCGAGCACCGGTCGCAGCGGTGCCAGCCCGATGCCGCCGGCGACCAGTACGAGGTCGGCACCGAACGGTGCGGGGACGCCCCAGCCTGCGCCGAACGGGCCGCGCAGGCCCAGCGTGTCGCCGACTCGGGCCGCGCACACCGCGCGGGTGACCGCGCCCACCGATCGGACGGTGTGCGTGATGACGCCGTTCTCGCCGCCGCTGATCGAGATCGGCACCTCGCCAACCCCGAACGCGTACACCATGGTGAACTGCCCAGGCGCGTACGGCGGCAGCGGTGCCGCCAGCGGCGCCAGGTCGAGCGTGACGGTGTCGGCGGTCTCCTCGCGCCGGGCGGTCACCCGGTACGGCTGCGGCATCATCGCGCTCTTCATGGCTTGGCCCCGGTCGGAAACCCGTAGAGGTCGAGCAGGCGCACCCGGGTGGCCTGAAGGCGTTCGACCACGACCCGCATGAACCGCCCGGTCAACTCCGCGGACAGCCCCGGATCGACGGCCATCAGCCGCCGGACGGGCGCCGCCTCGAACTCGATCGCTTGGATCGCTTCGACGACGACCGCCCCGAAACTCCATCGGTACGGCGAGAACAGCCACGACCAGCCCAACACGGCTCCGGCGCCGATGCTCTCCACGACCACGTCTCCGCGGCCGGGAGCATGGATGTCCAGGACGACAAGTCCGGAGCGGATCAGCCAGAAGTGGCGGGCGCTGCCGCCAACGGCGAACAGCCTGTGCTGGCGGTTGCGGTACACGGGGTGGGCGTGCTCGGCGAGGTTATCGAGCCAGCGCGGTTCCAGGCCGGCCAGGAACGGGTGCTCGGCGAGCAGATCGCGGGGCGCCATCACGATGCTGTCTCCTCGGATGCGAGTGCCGCCAGTTCGGCGGTCAGGTCGATGCCGACCGGGCACCACGCGACACACCGTCCACAGCCGACACAGCCGGCCTCCCCGAACTGGTCGTGCCAGGTCCCCACCTTGTGACTGAGCCACTGCCGGTACCGGGAGCGGGTGGAGGTGCGCACCGCTCCCCCGTGCAGGTATGAGAAGTCGGGGTCGAAGCAGGAGTCCCAGCGCTGCCAGCGGCCCGCCACCTCGCCCGTCAGGTCCGTGGTGTCCTCCACGGTGGTGCAGAAGCAGGTCGGGCAGACCATGGTGCAGTTCGCGCAGGACAGGCAGCGGCTGGCCACGTCGTCCCAGTGGGCGGCGTCCCGCTTCTCTGCGATCAGTGCCCGCAGGTCACCGGGCGGCAATGCCCGTCCCATCCGGCCGGCGGCCGCGTCGACCGCCGCGGACGCCTCCGCCGTGGCGGCGTCCGCGGGATAGGTGTCCAGTGTGGATAGCAGGCGCTCGCCCTTTTCCGAACCAGCCTCCACCACGTACCGCACCGTGTCCGCGCCGATCAGCTCGGTCAGGACGAGGTCGTATCCGGCCGCGGCCTTCGGCCCACCGCCGGCGCTCACACAGAAGCACGCCTCGCCCGGCTCGGTGCAGTTGACGGCCACGATGAAGGTGGCCGCCCGGCGCGCGGCGTACCGGACGCTGGGATACTTGCCCTGGCCGAGCACCCGGTCGAGCACCCCGATGGCGCGCAGGTCGCACGGGCGCACGCCCAGGAAGGCGTACCGCGGCGGCGGCTCGTCGGGCTCCGCAGGGGACTCGCCGCGCCGCGTGCTCCACAGCTCGGTGCGTGGCGGGTGCAGGTACGCCTTCCACGACTGCGGGCCGGCGGAGTGGCCAAAGGCGGCCCGGTCGGCACGCTCGCGCAACCGGTAGCCGCCCGGCGCCACCCGCACGCCCCAGCCGTAGGGAAGTTGCCGTGCCGAGTCCAGCTCGGCGAGCACGATGGCCCCGTCGCGGACCGTCGGCCCGATGACCTGGCGCCGGTCCGCCCGAAGCGCGGCGACCAGGGAATCCAGGGACGTCAGCAGCGCGGCCATCGTGCTCCCTTCCGGACTACTTCTCAGCGACCTTCTTGCCGGCCTTGGCCGGAACGACGGTCACCGGGATCGTCTTGCCGAGCTTCTCCGGCTCCCCCACGAGCATCTTGATCGTGAGGATGCCGTCGGCGTACTCGGCCGTGACGGTGTCGAGCTTGGCGCCCACGGGCAGGGGGATGCCGCGGTACAGGGTGCCGTAGTGGAACTCGGACCGGGTCTTCTCTTCCCGCTTGGTCAGCCGCTCCGCGTGCAGCCGCAGTTCGCCCTCGGCCACCATCACGCTCAGGTCGTGCGCGGGGTCGATCCCCGGCAGCTCGGCCCGGATGGTGTAGGTGTCGCCCTCGAGGAACTCCTCGAGCCGGATGCTCGGGGAGAGGAACGGGAACAGCGACAGCCCGCTCCAGTCGAACGGCGTGAGTGCTCCGGAACGGAACCTTGTGAGTGTGGACATCGCGACCTCCTTGTGGTCCTTCCACTTCCATCCGACATCGGGCGCGGTGGAGTGAGTAGGGACCAAGGTCCCGGTTGCCGGACCGGTCAGCCCGGCAGCCTCGGCCGGTCGTGCGTGAGCTGCTCGATGTCGCCGGCGGCGGCGTCCAGCAGTTGGTGAGCCAGGTCGGACAGCGCGCGGGACACAGCCAGCTCGTCACCGATCTCCGGCACCTCCGGGTCGACCGGGTTGCGGCGGGCGAGGCCGACTCCGGCGACACCGACCCGATCCTGGTTGATCAGTCGTGCCTCGGCGCGGGTCCGCCGCTCGTCTTCATGCTCGTCGATGTAGATGTCGACGGTCCACCGGCGTGCGTGTGTCACGGGGACCACCTCCTGTTCGCTGTGGGTCACCCCTGGCGGGCGATGAGTGCGGTCAGATCGACCAGCCGGCTGGTGTAGCCCCACTCGTTGTCGTACCAGCCGAAGACCTTGACCAGGGTGCCGTCGGACTGGGTGAGGCCGGCGTCGAAGACGCATGAGGCCGGGTCGCCGACGATGTCGCGGGAGACCAGCGGTCGCTCGGAGTAGCGCAGCACGCCACCGAGGTCGCCGCGTTCGGCCGCCGCGAACGCCGTGTTCACCTCCGCCGCGGTGGCCGGCTGGCGCAGTTCGCAGGTCAGGTCCACGATCGAGCCGTCTTCGACCGGTACCCGCAGCGCTACGCCGTCCAGCCGGCCAGCCAGCTCCGGCAGCACCAGGCCGATCGCCCGCGCGGCGCCGGTGCTGGTGGGGATGATGTTGACGGCGGCGGAGCGGGCGCGGCGCAGGTCCTTGTGCGGCCCGTCCAGGACCGCCTGGTCGTTGGTGTACGCGTGCACGGTCGTCAGGTAGCCGCGGCTGATACCGAAGGCGTCGTTGAGCACCTTCACCATCGGCGCGGCGCAGTTGGTCGTGCACGAGGCCGCGGACAGCACCTGGTGCCGGATCGGGTCGTAGATCGACTCGTTGACGCCGAGCACGATCGTCGCGTCGACCTCTTTGCCCGGCGCGCTGATCAGCACTCGCTGGGCGCCGGCCTTGAGGTGCGCGGCCGCGGCGTCGCGGGTCCGGAGCCGGCCGGTCGCCTCGATGACCAGGTCGACGCCCAACTCCGCCCACGGCAGCCGCTCCGGCTCCCGCTCGCGGAACATGGCGATGCGCCGGCCACCGAGCAGCAGTGCGTCGTCCTCGATGACGACTTCGCTGTCCAGCGGACCGAACGTCGAGTCGTACGCCAGTAGCTGCGCCAGCGTCTCCGCCGGCCACAGGTCGTTGACACCGACCACCTCGAAGCCGTGGTCGACAAGGCCCCGCTCCAGCAGGCAACGCAGGTAGGCGCGGCCGATCCGGCCGAACCCGTTGATCGCGATCCGGTAGTTCATGAGTCCACCTCCATGTCCGAGCGTGTGCCCGCGCTCCCGGTCGCTCCAGGGGCGAAGGTCCCGTCACCAGGTCCCGCACGGCCCTGCCGGCCGGAGCGCGGGCAAGGGCAGCGTGGAGGACGAGCATGCGGAAGGAGCCGAGATGGTGACCTTGACGGTTGGCGTACCGCGCGAGACCGCCCTCGTGGAACGGCGTGTCGCGCTGGTCCCCGTCGACGTGCGCGGCCTGTGCGCCGACGGTGTCACCGTGCTTGTGCAGGCCGGCGCCGGCGCCGCGGCCCACTTCTCCGACGAGGCGTACGCCGTCGCCGGCGCCGAGGTGGTGACCGACGCCGAGGCGCTGGCCCGCGCGGACGTGCTGGCGGTGGTGGGCCGGCCCGGCGAAGGCCAATTGCGCGCCGGGCAGGCGCTCATCGGCCTGCTCGACGCGATCGACGACCGCGCGTACGCCGGCAGCCTAGCCGGACACGGCGTCACGGCCGTCACCTTCGAGGGCCTGCCGCGGCGCATCTCGCGCGTGCAGGGCATGGACGCGTTGACGTCGCAGGCGAACGTGGCCGGGTACAAGGCGGTGCTGGTGGCCGCGAACGCGTTCGGCGGCTACCTGCCGATGCTGGTGACCGCGGCCGGTGCGGCGCCGCCGGCCCGCGTGCTGGTGCTCGGCGCGGGTGTAGCCGGACTGCAGGCCATGGCGACCGCGCGACGTCTCGGCGCGGTCGTGTCCGGGTACGACATCCGGCCGGAGTCGCGGACCGAGGTCGTCTCCGTCGGCGCTACCTTTCTTGAGATCGCCGCGCCCGCCGGGGGCGCTGCCGCGGGCGGCTACGCCCGGGCGCTGGCCACCGGCGAGCAGGATGCCGAGCGGGCCGCCCTGGCCGCGCACGTGGCGCGGCACGACATCGTGCTGACCACGGCGCTGGTGCCGGGCCACCGGCCGCCGGTGCTGCTCGACGACGACGCGGTCAAGGCGATGGCGCCAGGCTCGGTGGTGGTCGACCTGGCCGCCGGGCCGCGCGGCGGGAACGTGTCGCTCTCCCTGCCGGACACCACTGTGGTCACGGACGAGGGGGTCATCGTCGTCGGCGCTGGCAACCTGGCCGCGACGGTGCCGGGTGCGGCGTCGCGCGCGTACTCGCGCAACGTCGTGGCGTTGCTGCGGCACCTGGTGCGGGACGGGGTCGTGGCCATCGACCTCGCCGATGAGATCCAGGCCGGCGTCGTCGTCACCCACGGCGGCCGGATCGTCCACAAGGGATCTGTCCGGAAGGGAGCGACGCCGTGAGCGCCGGACTGCTGGCCGCCTTGAGCGTCTTCGTCCTCGGCCTGCTGGTCGGGATCGAGGTTATCGGCAAGGTCCCGGCCACCCTGCACACGCCCCTGATGTCCGCCACCAACGCCATCCATGGCGTCATCCTCGCCGGCGCGCTGCTGGTGACGGCCGTGGCCGGTACCGCCGCCGAGTACGCCGTCGGCTTCCTGGCAACCGCGTTCGCCGCCATGAACGTGGTCGGCGGGTACGTGGTGACCGACCGGATGCTCGGCATGTTCCGCCCCGGGAGCCAGCGATGAGCACAGTGGACACCGTTGTTCGGCTGGCTTATCTCGCCGCCGCCGTGCTCTTCGTGGCCGGCCTGCACCTGATGAACTCCCCCGCGACCGCGCGCCGGGGCAACCGCGTGTCGATCGCCGGGATGGCCGTCGCCATGGCCGCCACCCTGCTGCTGGTCGTCGACTCCGGCGGCGGTACCGCACTGGGCTGGACCATCATGATCGCCGGCACCGCCGTCGGCACCGGCGCCGGATGGGCCGCAGCGCGCGCCGTACCGATGACCGCCATGCCCCAGCTTGTCAGCGTGTTCAACGCGGTCGGTGGCGGGGCGGCGGCGCTGGTGGCCGTACCCGAGCTCGCGCCGCCCGCGGCGGGCGCGTCGGTCCGGGTACCGGCGGTGCTGGACCTGGTCATCGGCGCGGTGACGTTCGCCGGATCGCTCGTGGCCGCCGGGAAGCTCCAGGGCCTGGTCCCCGGACGTCCGGTACTGGTCCGCGGCGCCCGGGTGCTCGGCGGTGGCCTCGCCGTCGCGGCGGCGGTCTGCGCCGGCCTGCTCCTCGCCGGATCCGGCGGCGGCGTGGCCCTGGCGATCCTGGCCGTGGCGGTCCTGGCCGCCGGCGTGCTGCTGGTGCTGCCGATCGGCGGCGCCGACGCACCAGTGGTGATCTCGTTGCTCAACGCGTGCACCGGCACGGCGGTCGCGATGGCTGGTTTCGTGGTGGACAGCAACGTGCTCATCGTCGCGGGTGCGCTGGTCGGCGCCTCCGGCGCCATACTCACCGGGCTCATGGCCGCGGCGATGAACCGCTCGCTGGGCGCGATCCTGCTCGGCGGCTTCGGCACGGGCGACGAGCCGGCGACGGGCGCCGGGGCTAACGCGGCGGTGCGCGCGATCCAGGCGGACGACGCGGCGATCCAGCTCGCGTACGCGCGCAAGGTGATCGTCGTACCCGGTTACGGGCTGGCGGCCGCGCAGGCGCAGCACGCCATGCGGGAGCTCGCCGAACTGCTCGCCTCCCGCGGCACCGAGGTCGGTTACGCCATCCACCCGGTCGCCGGACGGATGCCCGGGCACATGAACGTGCTGCTCGCCGAGGCGAACGTGCCCTACACGCAGATGCTCGAGCTGGAGCAGGCCAACGCCGAGCTGCCGCAGGCCGACGTGGCTCTCGTGGTGGGCGCCAACGACGTGACCAACCCCGCAGCCCGTCGGCCCGGCACCGCGATCTCCGGTATGCCGATCCTCGACGTCGATCGCGCCTCCACCGTCATCGTCATCAAGCGTTCGATGGGGCACGGCTACGCCGGCATCGACAACGAGCTGTACACCGATCCGAAGACGGCGATGCTGTTCGCCGACGCCCGTGCCGGCCTCACCGCGCTGACCGCCGCCGTCAAGACCCTCGTCGGCTAGGAGGTCGCCATGTTCGAGGTGCGCATCCACGGCCGCGGCGGCCAGGGCGTGGTCACCGCCGCCGAGCTCCTGTCGGTAGCTGCGTTCCACACTGGACGGTACGCGCAGGCGTTTCCCAGCTTCGGCTCCGAGCGGACCGGGGCGCCGGTCGTGGCGTTCTGCCGGATCGCCGAACGCCCGATCCGCCTGCGTGAGCCGGTGTTACGCCCGGACGCGATCGTCGTGCAGGACGTCACACTGCTCCGCCAGACCGACGTTCTCGCCGGGCTCGCCGACGACGGCCAGGTGCTGGTCAACTCCGGCCGGACCGTGGCGGAGCTCGGCCTCGCCGGGTACGACGGCCGGATCTTCACGGTCCCGGCCAGCGAGCTCGCCCGCGCGCACGTGGGCCGGCCGCTGCCCAACGCCGCGCTGCTCGGCGGCCTGGCCGCCCTGTGTCACCTGGTGCCGCTGGCGGCCGTCGTGGAGGCGATCGGCCAGCGGTTCCCCGGCCTGCTCGGTACCGCGAACGTGGCCGCCGCGGCCGAGGCGTACCACCTCGTGCACGCACAGCTGAAGGAGCGCTCCCATGCGTAGCCAAATCGAAGGGTCGCGCGCGGTCGCCGAGACCGTCGCCCGCTGCCGGCCGCAGGTGGTCTGTGCCTATCCCATCTCGCCGCAGACGCACATCGTCGAGGCGCTGTCGGCGCTGGTGAAATCCGGCCGGCTCGCGCCGTGCGAGTTCGTCAACGTGGAGAGCGAGTTCGCCGCGATGTCGGTGGCGATCGGGGCCAGCGCGGCCGGGGCGCGCGCCTATACGGCCACGGCCAGCCAGGGCCTGCTGTACATGGCCGAGGCGCTGTACAACGCCTCCGGGCTCGGGCTGCCGATCGTCATGACGGTGGCGAACCGGGCAATCGGCGCGCCGATCAACATCTGGAACGACCACAGCGACGCGATGAGCCAGCGCGACTGCGGCTGGATCCAGCTCTACGCCGAGGACAACCAGGCCGCCGCGGACCTGCACGTGCTGGCGTTCCGGCTGGCCGAGGAGCTGTCCACGCCTGTCATGGTGTGCATGGACGGGTTCGTGCTCACACACGCGGTCGAGTCCGTCGAGCTACCCGGCGCCACGGAGGTCGACCGGTACCTGCCACGCTTCCAGCCGCGCCAACTGCTCGACCCCGACGACCCGGTGACGATCGGCGCCATGGTGGGGCCGGAGGCGTTCACGGAAGTGCGATACCTGGCTCACGCCACCCAACTCGCGGCCCTGGCCCGTATCGCGACGCTCGCGACGGAGTTCCGGGCGACGTTCGGACGGCCGGTCGCCGGGCTGGTCTCGCCTTACCGCTGCACCGACGCGGATACCGTCGTGATCGCCCTCGGATCGGTGCTGGGCACGCTGAAGGACACAGTGGACGAGATGCGGGTCGACGGCGTCCCGCTCGGCGTGCTGGGACTGACGGCGTTCCGGCCGTTCCCGGCCGCGGCTATCGCCGGGGCCATCGGCGACGCCAAACGGATTGTCGTTCTGGAACGGGCATTCGCCCCCGGCGTCGGCGGCATCGTCACCGCCGACCTCGCCGCCGCGCTGCCGGTGGCGGGCCGGACCGTCCACACCGTCGTGGCCGGGCTCGGCGGCCGCCCGGTCACCCGCGCCTCACTACGCGACGCGCTCACCGCCGCCGCAGCCGGCACGCTGGGGCCACTGACCTTCCTGGATCTGGATGAGCGGCTGCTGCGACACACCGCGAAGGAGGCGATGGCATGACACCGACGAGGGTGAAGTTCTACCAGACCGGCAGCTTCGCGGTCGGCAACCGGCTGCTGCCCGCCGACCTGCGGGCCGTGCAGTCCGACCCCACCCGCACCAACTCCCTGACATCCGGGCACCGGGCCTGCCAGGGCTGCGGCGAGGCACTCGCGGCACGGTACGTGCTGGACGCGGCGATGCGCGCCTCGAAGGGGCGGCTGGTCACCGTCAACGCCACCGGGTGCCTGGAGGTCTTCTCCACCCCATACCCGGAGACGTCGTGGCGGGTGCCGTGGCTGCACTCCCTGTTCGGCAACGCGCCCGCGGTCGCCAGCGGCGTGGCCGCCGCGCTGAAGGCCCAGAGCCGCACCGACATCCGGGTGCTCGGCCAGGGCGGCGACGGTGGCACCGTCGACATCGGATTCGGCGCCCTGTCCGGCATGTTCGAGCGCGGCGACGACGTGCTGTACGTCTGCTACGACAATCAGGGCTACATGAACACCGGCGTGCAGCGCTCCGGCGCCACCCCGCCGGCCGCCCGCACGAGCACCACCCAGGCCGTCGGGCCCGAGCCGGGCAACGTGTTCGGGCAGGGCAAGAGCGCGCCGCTGATCGCGATGGCGCACGAGATCCCGTACGTCGCCACCGCCACGATCGCGGACCTGCGCGATCTGGAGTACAAAGTGGAGCGGGCAATGGCCCTGCACGGCGCGCGTTACCTGCACGTTCTCGTGCCGTGCCCGCTGGGCTGGGGCAGCACCGCGGGGCAGACCGTGGCGATCGCCAGGCTCGCGACCCAGAGCGGGATCTTCCCGGTCTTCGAAGCCGAGGACGGGGTGTTGACCGCGAGCACGCCGATCCGCCGGCACGTCCCGGTCGAGGAGTATCTGCGGCTCCAGGCACGGTTCCGGCACCTGTTCGAGCCGGAGCGCCGCGCCGACGTCATCGACCGCATCCAGGCCGCGGCCGACCACAACATCGAACGATTCCACCTGCTCTCCGGGGAGGGGTAGCCATGGAACGGCCCTTCGCCATCACCCTCGAGGTCGGCTCCAGCCTCGCCAACCACACTGGCGCATGGCGTACCGAGCGCCCGGTGTACGCCGACAAGCTGCCGCCCTGCAACGACGCCTGTCCCGCCGGGGAGAACGTGCAGCGCTGGCTGTACGAGGCCGAGGACGGCCACTACGAGCGGGCGTGGCGCGAGCTGATGCGCGACAACCCGTTCCCCGCCATCATGGGACGGGTTTGTTACCACCCGTGCCAGACCGCCTGCAACCGCGGCAAGCTCGACGAGGCGGTCGGCATCAACGCCGTCGAGCGGTTCCTCGGCGACGAGGCCATCCGGCAGGGCTGGACCGTGCCGGTCACCGCCGCGCCAACCGGAAAGCGGGTGCTGGTCGTCGGCGCCGGGCCGTCCGGACTCGCCGCCGCGTACCACCTGCGGCTGGCCGGTCACGAGGTGACGGTCCGGGACGCCGGTCGCCGGCCGGGCGGGATGATGCGGTACGGCATCCCGGCATACCGCCTCGGTCGCGACGTGCTCGACGCGGAAATCGACCGGATCCTCGCGATGGGCGTCACCTTCGAGCCGGAGACTCCCGTGACCGACGCCGCGGCGGCGCTCGCCGACTTCGACGCGGTGTTCCTGGCGATCGGCGCGCAACTGTCCCGGCGCACCGACATCCCGGCCGGTGACTCCGCACGCATCCTCGACGCGCTCGGCGTGCTGCGCGGCGTGGCCGAGGACGAGCCGCCCCTGCTCGGGCGGCGGGTCGTCGTCTACGGCGGCGGGAACACCGCGATGGATGTCGCGCGCACCGCCCGGCGGCTGGGCGCCACCGACGCGGTGGTGGTCTACCGGCGCACCCGCCAGCGGATGCCCGCCCAGCCGTTCGAGGTCACCGAGGCCGAGGAGGAGGGCGTGCGGATGCACTGGCTCACCACCATCACGGCCGCCGGGAACGGGACCGTCACCGTCGAAAAGATGCGCCTCGACGAGACCGGCTTTCCTCAGCCCACCGGTGAATTCGAGGAACTGCCCGCCGACTCGATGGTCCTGGCCATCGGCCAGGACGTCGACCGGTCCATCGTGGACGGTCTGGCGGGCGTGCGCGTGGACAGTGGCGTGGTCCAGGTCGGCGCCGACATGATGACCGGGGTGCCGGGCGTCTTCGCCGGCGGCGACATGGTCCCCTCGGAGCGCACCGTCACCACCGCCGTCGGGCACGGCAAACGGGCCGCTCGATACATCGACGCCTGGCTGCGGGGACGCCCGTACCAGTCGCCCGCGCGTCCCCCGCGCGCGGCGTTCGAGCGCCTGAACACCTGGTACTACAGCGACGCGCCGGCGACCGTCCGGCCACGGCTCGACGCGGCGCGCCGCACGTCCACCTTCGACGAGGTGGTCGGGGGGCTCGACGAGGACACCGCACTGTTCGAGGCTCGGCGCTGCCTGTCCTGCGGCAACTGCTTCGAGTGCGACAACTGCTACGGCGTGTGCCCCGACAACGCGGTGATCAAACTGGGACCGGGCCGGCGGTACGCGATCGACCTCGAGTACTGCAAGGGCTGCGGCATCTGCGTCACCGAGTGCCCCGCCGGCGCCATCGATCTGGTGCCCGAGGAGCCGTGAGCGATCACTTCTCCCGGTCATGGCGCAGCTCGTGGTCGTCGGCGCCCGCGGTCGCGGCGGCTTCGCCGGCCTGCTGCTCGGCTCGGTGTGCCAGTCCTTGCTTCACCACGCCGACTGCCCCGTAGCGGTCGTTCGGTCGGTCGGTGACAGCTCCGTGACCCGGCGCGTAGCATCAGGGCGTGTCTGGCCGTGATGACGAGTCGTGGTCCTCGCTAGGACTCAGCCCGCTGTCCCGGGCGGCTCTGGACGAGCTGCTCCAGGAGTTGCTCGACCGGATCGGTGACGTCGTTGCCAGCCGCGAACGGCTGCGCGCGTTGCTCGGTGCCGTGGTGGCGATCGGCGGCGACCTGGAGCTGCGCTCGGTGCTCAGCCGCATCGTCGAGGCCGCGTGCGCGCTGGTCGGGGCCCGGTATGGCGCCCTGGGCGTGATCGGTCCCGACCGCACGCTGGCCGAGTTCATCACGCACGGTATCCCGCCGGAGCTGCACGCCAAGATCGGCGACCTGCCGCATGGGCGCGGCGTGCTCGGTCTGTTGATCGAAGACCCCCGGCCGCTGCGGATGCCCGACATCACCAAACATCCCCGCTCGTACGGCTTTCCGCCGCACCATCCTCCGATGCACAGTTTCCTGGGCACCCCGATCCGTACTCGCGACCAGATCTTCGGCAACCTCTACCTCGCCGAGAAGCAGGGCGCGGCCGAGTTCACCGACGACGACGAACAGATCGCGGTCGCCCTCGCGGCGGCGGCCGGCGTCGCGGTGGACAACGCCCGCCTGTACGCCACCGCGAACCGCCGCGGCCAGTGGCTCAGCGCCACCGCGGAGATCACCAACGTGCTGCTCGGCCAGGTCAACCGCACCAGCGCCCTGACACTCGTAGCCCGCCGCGCCCGGGAAGTCGCGGCGGCGCAGCTCGCTCTCGTACTGCTGGCCGACGAGGATGCCGGCGAGCTCACGGTCGAGGTGTGTGACGCCGCCGACGGGCAGCCCACTCTCGCTGGCACCGTGCTGCCGGTGGGCGAGACCGCTTTCGCGGCGGCGCTCTCGGGCGCGGGGCATGTCGAGTTCGCCGACCTCGGCAAGGCCGCCGCCTGGCCGGTACCGGTGGCCACCGGGCCGGCAGTGGTCACCCCGCTGGAGGCCGACGACGTCCTGCACGGCCTGCTGGTGGTGGCGCAGCCCGCCGGCCAGGCCGCACAGCCGGACGACCTCGCGATGCTGCGCACCTTCGCCGGCCAGGCCGCTCTGGCGCTGGAGCGCGCCCGCGCCCAGGACGAACGCGAGCAGCTGGTCGTGCTCGAAGACCGCGAACGGATCGCCCGCGACCTGCACGACGTGGTGATCCAGCGGCTGTTCGCCACCGGCCTGCATCTACAGACTGCCGCACAGCTCGCGGTCAAGCCCGAGATAAGCCAGCGGATCGCGGGAGCGGTCGACGACCTCGACACCACCATCCGCGACATCCGGGCCGCGATCTTCGAGCTGCGCACGCCGGCGAGCGCCGCCCTGCGCTCCGAGATCCGCGACCTCGTGGCCGAGGCCGCCGGCCCGCTCGGCTTCCGACCGGAGCTGCGGCTGGTAGGACCAATCGACAGCGCGGTACCGGACAATATGCGTCCGGATCTGGCGGCGGTGATCCGCGAGGCGCTGTCCAACGCGGCCCGTCACGCCCAGGCGACCTGCGTGCGAGTCACCGTCGAAGTCGGTGAGGGGCAACTCTCCGTGCACATCATCGACGACGGCGTCGGCACCGACGGCGATCAGGCTCGTGGTGGTCTGGTCAACCTGCGCGAACGAGCTGCCAGGTACGGCGGCGCGTTCCGGGTGTCCCGCGCCGAGCCAACCGGCACCGACATCAGCTGGTCCGCGCCCATCTAACTGCGGTGTTCGCCCAGCAGGCGGGTGGCGAGCACGGCCGCCTGGGTGCGGCGCTCCAAACCGAGCTTGGCCAGCAGGCTCGACACGTAGTTCTTCACCGTCTTCTCGGCCAGGAACATCTTCCCGGCGATCTCACGGTTGGTCAGCCCCTCGGCCACGTACTCCAGGATCCGCCGCTCCTGCTCGGTCAGCGACTTCAGCTCGTGCGGCTCGTCCACGCCGTGCCGGATCCGCTCCAGCACCCGCTGCGTGACCGCCGGGTCCAGCAGCGACTGGCCCGCCGCGACCCGCCGCACCGCGTCGACCAGGTCGGTGCCGCGGATCTGCTTCAGCACGTACCCCGCCGCGCCAGCCATGATCGCCGCGAACAGTGCCTCGTCGTCCTCGTATGAGGTCAGGATCAGGCCCTTGATCGACGGGTCGACGGCCCGCACGTCGCGACACACGTCGATGCCGCTGCCGTCTGGCAGCCGCCCGTCGAGGATCGCCACATCCGGCCGCAGCGCGGGGATACGCCGGGCGGCCTCCGGCGCCGACCCCGACTCCCCCACCACCTCGATGTCGCCCTCACGCTCCAGCAACTCGCGCAGCCCGCGACGTACCACCTCGTGGTCGTCGAGGAGAAAGACCTTAATCACTCCTTCTTTGTACCCTGCCTGGCTGGTCCGGCACAGGGACCTGCGTCCGGGTGTCCAGGGCCGAAGGTCACGTCGCGCTGAACGGGTGCGACCGGTACCAGTTGGACAGGGCTATGTCGGAGTCGTCCATCTCGTAGGTGAGCCCGTCGGCGACCTCGACCACTCCTGGCACCGCCGCCGTCAGCCGCACCGCCATCTCCACAAGTGTCCGGCGGTCCAGGCGACCCCTCAGGGTGACGACGCCGTCCTTGACCTCCACCAGCACCCGCCCCGGTTCGATCCAGAGCGTACGAGCGAGCACGTTCTCGATGACGTCCTGCCGCAACTGCTCATCCGGGCGCAGGTGCACCTTCAGCAGGTCTGCACGGGACACGATGCCAATGAGCCGGCCGTCGGCGTCGACCACGGGCAGGCGCTTGACCCTTCGTTCGGCCATCAGCCGGGCGGCAGCCGCCACCGTGGTCGCGCGGTCCGTGGTGACCGCGGGCGCGCTCATGAAGTCCCGCGCCACCCGTCCATCGCCCTTGTCCCGGGCCGTACGGTGCCGGCCAGGGAAGATCCGGCGCTGCTCGCGGGCTCCCGCAAACTCGATCTTGTAAAGCAGGTCGGCTTCGGAGACGACGCCGGCCACCCGCCCGTCCCTGTCCAGCACGGGCACCGCGCTGATCCCTCGGTCGGCGAGCATGTCGACGATGCTCCGATAGTCGGTGTCCTCCCGGACTGTCGCGACGTTCACCGTCATGACGTCGCTCACCGTCAGCTTCCTCATCGCAGGTACTCCTTCCCAATCTCCTGGATCCATCACAAACCCCGAACGGCAGGCGAGGGCAGGGCCACAGGTCCCGCACCCGCCGGGCAGGCGACCCTGGCTTGGGCGCCGCCGGCGCGGTGCCATCGGGGTATGACGCACCTCCTGGACCGGATGCGGCACCGGCTACTGCCGCTGGAAGACACCCTCCGAGCCGTGCGCGGGCACGACATCTCGATCGAGGAGTACGCCGACGGCGGCCGGTACGTCGTGCGCGCGGAGTTGCCGGGTGTCGACCCGATCAAGCAGGTCAGCGTGTCCGTCTACGACGGCACCTTGAAGATCGACGTAGAACGGTTCAACCTGCATCCGCGCGACGGCTCGGAGTTCCGGTACGGCGCCTTCACCCGCACGGTCGCACTGCCTGCCCGTACCGACGACAGCAGCGTGACGGCCCGGTACCGCAGCGGGGTGCTGGAGATTTCGGCCAAGGTGCGGCCCACGCCACCGATCAGCCGCCGGGTGCCGGTCGCCGTTGATGGCCAGGTGCCTGGGTACTGAGGACCTATGGCCCTGCCCCCGCGCCACGCACGCGGCGCAGGGTTGGCCTCATGACCACGCACACCCTCATCGAGCCGCTTGCCGAGGCGGCGCAGCGGGCGCTGCGCGCCCCTTCGGTCTTCAACACCCAGCCGTGGCGCTGGCGGGTCTCCGCCGACGCGCTCGACCTGTACGCCGACCGTGAGCGGCAGCTCGCCGCGTCAGATCCGGACGGCCGGTTGCTGACCCTCAGTTGCGGGGCCGCGCTGCACCACGCCAGGGTTGCGCTGGCAGCGGCCGGCTACCGCACGGCGGTCACCCGCTTCCCCGATGTGGACAACCCAAACCTTCTCGCCCGCGTCCGGATCACCGGCGAGCAGCAGCCCGACCCGGGCCAGATCGCACTCAACGGGGCCATCCCATTCCGGCGGACGGACCGGCGCGGGTTCGCCGAGGAACCGGTCAGAGAGTCCTCGATCCGATCCCTGCGCGCAGCGGTCGAGGCCGAGGGCGCGTTCCTGCACGAGGTCCGTCCAGGCCAGATGCCGATGCTGGCCGTGGCGACCGCTCGCGCCGCCGAAGACGAGTTGGACGACCCGGCGTACCGAGCCGAGTTGCACCGCTGGACCCACCGTCCACAGTGGTCAGGCGACGGCGTGCCGCCGGCGACGGCCGTACGGCCCGCACCGCGGCGCGTGCCCGTACGTGACCACGCACCCGGCGACGACACCGGCTTGGATCCCGGTACCGGCAACGACCGCGGTGCCGCCTACGCGGTGCTGTTCGGCCCTGACGACACGCCGATCTCCTGGCTACGCGCTGGCGAGGCGCTGTCCGCGCTGCTGCTCACCGCAGTACTGGAAGGGCTGTCCGCTGCACCGCTTTCGGACACGATCGAGCTGGCCTGGCCACGCACGCTCATGCGGGATCTGCTCGGCGGCGTCGGCGAACCGTACCTGGTCGTTCGTGTCGGCATCGGCCCGGACACCGGCGACCTGCCGCCCGCGCCGCGCCGAACCCCGGACGACGCCATCGAGGTCATCAACCGTCCACAGTAGGTCCCGCGCCGGTGGGGCCTTTGGTCCCGCTCGCTGGGGACCGCCGCCCCTGCCTCTTCGCAGGGCCAGGGCGTGGAATGTAGGTAGGCCCGCCGAACGAGCGGGACACCGAGAAAGGATGTGACACCATGACCGCGATGGCTGAGCGGCCCACGACCCCGAAGACCGCTCCGGCGGTCACGGCCGAGACCACCGCGCAGAAGGCCGCCCGGTACGTCTGGGCCGGCGTGCGCATCGCCCTGGGCTGGACCTTCCTGTGGGCGTTCCTGGACAAGACCTTCGGTCTCGGCTACGCGACCCCCGAGCAGAACGCCTGGATCGACGGCGGGTCGCCCACCAAGGGATTCCTCGGCAACGCGGCCGCCGGCCCGTTCCAGGACTTCTACCACAACATCGCAGGCGACGCCTGGGCAGACTGGCTGTTCATGATCGGCCTGGCCGGCATCGGTATCGCACTGCTGCTCGGTATCGGCGTGCGCATCGCCGCCGTCGCCGGCGCCATCCTGTACGTGATGATGTGGACCGTCGTCCTGCCCCCGGAGAACAACCCCTTCATGGACGAACACCTCATCTTCGCCGGCGTCCTGGCCGGACTGGCCCTGGTCGGCGCCGGCAACACCCTCGGCCTCGGCAAGTACTGGACCAAGCTACCCATCGTCAAGCGCGAGACCTGGCTCCACTGAGCATCCAACCAACCGATCACTTGTGGTCGAAATGGGGCGCCACCGCGAGGTGGCGCCCCAGGCTCCACGGGCATGGCGGCTTGCGAGGAGACGTGACGGTGGGAAAGCAGGCACGAGAGACGGCCCGCGAGCGACGCATCGCTCGGGAAGCCGTCCAGCGACGGACGAGAAGGCGTAACCGGATCATTGGCTCCGCCGGTGGGCTCGTAATCATCGGCCTGGTTATCGCGATCGTGGTCGCTCTCCTCAACGCCGCCGGGAGCAACCACAAGGAGAGCGCGTCCACGGGGAAACCACTGGTCACGCCGGCGATCGCCACCGCCTGCGGCGCCCTCGCCCTTGGCAAGGCCACGGCGTCCGTAAGGCTCGAAATCTACCTTGACTACATGTGCCCGTTCTGCGGGCGATTCGAAAACGCGAACCGCGCTGAGATCGATCGGATGGTCGCCGACGGCACTGTCCACATCGAACTGTATAACGTTGTCCTTCCTGGACAAGATGTCGCAAGGCACCAGGTACTCGACCCGTGCCGCGAACGCGGTTGCCACGGTCGCCGATGGAGCCCCGGACAAGGTCCTGGCCTTCAGCGCCGCGCTCTTCGCCGACCAGCCCGCGGAGGGTACGGATGGCCTGTCCGATGACGAGATCGCCAAGCTCGCCAGCGACGCGGGTGTCCCACCTGAGGTGGTCGCGCGGTTCCCGGAGCTGACCTTCGAGCCCTGGGTCACGGCATCGACCGGCGCCGTATTCGACACCGGTGTAACAGGCACACCCACCGTGAAGATCAACGGTGCGGTGTTCCGGGGCTACCTCTACACGGCCGGTCCGCTGACCCAGGCCGTGACGGCGGCGAAGGGCCAGCCGTGACCCAGCTGGCCGCCCGGGCCCGGCGAATCCGCCACTCCGACAAGTGGATCTTCGGAACGATGCTGTTCTCCGCTTGCCTGAGCCTGCTCGCGTCGTTCGTCCTCTCGGTCGACGCGCTGCGCCTGGCGCAGGATCCTGACGCCGATCTGTCCTGCGACATCAACGCGGTCATCAGTTGCGGCGCCGTCGGCAGTACCTGGCAGGCCGAGCTGTTCGGCTTCCCGAACGCCTTCCTGGGGCTGGTCGCCGAGCCCGTCGTCATCACCATCGCGGTGGCGAGCTTGGGCGGCGTCCGTTTCCCCCGCTGGTTCATGTTCAGCGCGCAGGTCGCTTACACGCTGGGCGTCGCCTTCGCGTACTGGCTGTTCTACCAGGCCATGTTCAACATCGGCGCGCTGTGCCCGTGGTGCCTGTTGGTCACCGTCTCGACGACACTGGTGTTCGCAACGCTGACCCGCGTGAACATCCGCGACAGCAACCTGTTCCTGCCCCCGCGGGTCAGTGCGGCACTGAAATCCGCCATCGCCGCCGACCTCGACGCCATCGCCGTCACCATCTGGCTGCTGGTCGTGACCCTGGCCGTGGTGCTGAAATATGGCGCCGCGCTGTTCGGCGGCTGACGCCGCGGATCGGCCCGCAAGCGACCACAGGCGGCGGGGAGATGGCCCGTCGCCGACGTCGACGATGACGTGACAGGGTACGAGGCTTTGGTCCTCGGCGGCGCCGTGTACGCGACCGGCTGGCACGTGGACCTGGGGCGCCGGCTCGCTGGGGAAGGCCAGGGCGGCGACTTCCGCGATCCCGGCCGGGTCCGCGCCTGGGCACGCCGCGTTGCCAAGGAGATCAAGGCAGGGCGGGGCTGGATCGTAGCCAACCGCGTGAGCGGGATCGCTCAGATCCGGACGCTGACGTCGCGGCCGGCTTTGGCGGCTTCTCGCGCCACCGCCGCGATGCACAGCATCGTAGCGGGCTCAAGTACCAGCACCGCGCTGACGTCAACGACGATCGGCCCCCGCCCGCGCAGCCCGAGGGCGGCTTCCAGCCCCTCGGTGAGCAGCCGGCGTCCCTCGTCGTCCACAGTTCCGCCGACCGTCGCAACGGTCGTCTTGCCCCGGACCGCGTAGCTCACGGTCAGGTCTCCGGTCAGGGTACGCATCGCCCTCACCCACCCAGTCCGGCCAGGTCCCGGCGGAGCGCGCGGACGAGATCACGGCTTGATGCCGTCCGGGCAAAGGTGTTTGGCGGCACCACGACAACGGGGCAATAGGCGTGCGCGACGCAGTAGCGCGCGACCGAGCGGCGGAACATCCGCCGCAGCCAACCGCGCTGTCGTGTGCCCACGAACAGCACGTCCGCGTCGCGGTTGGCGTAGTCGACCAGGGCCCGCCAGGGTGGCGCGACGATGGTCTCGCAGACGACCTCGATATCCTCCGGCACGCCGCCGAGCGTGGCGGTGAAGGTCGCCCGGATCGTCTCAGCACCCTCTCGCTTGCACTCCTCGTGCGGGCTGCCATATCCCGCGTACCACTTGGTGTCGATGTTCAACCCGCGCACCGCGTGCAGGGAAGCCCCGCGGCGCCGCGCCTCGGCGACGGCCAGCCGCAGCGCCCGGAGGCCCACCACGGAACCGTCGATCCCGACGATAACCCGGCCTGGTTGTTCACGACGCATGGCGGCCTCCTTGGCCCTTCCCGTCATTACACGGTCGACGTTAGGCAGGCGCCGGAGCGCGGAGCAGAGCCGCACGGTACGTGCTGTAGGGACCTAGGTCCCAAGGCGGCGAAGGTCCGGCTCACCAGTGACCATCGGCCCTGCCCGTCCGGCGCCTCGCGCGTTACGTTGCGGGCATGAAGGCCGTCATCAGGACGTTCGCGCTGGCCAGGACTGCAAGCTGGCGACGTCGCGGGCGCCTGCCTGGCCATGGTGCTACTGAGCCTGGAGTACGGCTGGCTGGCGCTCGCTTGCCGGCGCGGCGACCGGCCGGCGCCGCTGCCTGCGTCGCGGCCGCGCGGCCGATCTTCGAGCGCCGGGACATCGCGGCGCATTGACCACATTGGAGAGATGATGAGCAGCTATCCCATCCTCGTCGGCTTTGACGGTTCCGAAGGCGCCACGGCGGCACTGCGCTGGGCCGCGGACGAGGCGGCCCGCAGCGGCGCGCCGCTCGAGCTGCTGTACGCGTTCGAGTGGCAGGCGGTGGCCGGCCCGATCGCGCCCGGACCGGGGAGTTGGCCCGACCGGGCGGCCCGGGAGGACGCCAAGCGCATGGTGGACACGGCGGTGGCCGAGATCCTCTCGGCACGGCCCGAAGCGTCGGTTACCGGCACGGTGGAGGTCGGGTCCGCGGCGGCGATGCTTGAACAGCGGTCGCGGCACGCCCGGCTGGTGGTGCTCGGCAACCGCGGGCACGGTGGCTTCCTCGGGCTGCTCATCGGGTCGACCAGCGTCACGGTGGCGGCGCACGCGCACTGCCCGGTCGCGGTGATACGCGGTGACGTGGCGATGGATCCCGTGGCTCCTGTCGTCGTGGGTACCGACGGCTCAGACTGTTCGCTGCTAGCTGTCGAGTACGCCTTCGCCCAAGCTGCGGCTCGCGGCGTCCCGCTGCGCGTAGTGCACGCCTACACCCTGCCCACGCCGCGGTGGCGGCCGCCGGAAGGATTCGACCCGGAGGAGATCACGGTCGCCGAGCACAGCGCGCTGGACGAGATGCTGGCCGGCTGGCGGGACAAGTACCCGACGGTACCCGTGAACCTGGAGGTGGTCGCGGACACGCCAGGCCACGTCATGGTCGAGGCCACCCGGGGCGCCGCCCTGGTCGCGGTTGGCTCGCGCGGCAGGGGTGGCTTCCGTGGCCTCTTGCTCGGCTCAGTTGGCGGCCAGTTGATCCACCACGCGCACTGCCCCGTCATCGTCGTGCGGGAACTGCCCTCACCGCCCGCGTGAGAGATGACGCCCGCTGGCGCCGCCCATCCGGCGCCAGCGGGCCAAAGGGCGCCCGCCGCAGTGGGCGCCCTTTCAACGGGCCAGCAGGCCCACCAGGTCGGTCCCCGTCACGATGCCGATCGGCGCACCGGCCTCGTCCGCGATTACAACCGCGTCGGTGCCGGTGTCACGCATCATCCGCGCGGCGTCCAGCACCCGGGCGTGCTGCCCGACGGTCGGCGAGACCACCGGCAACATCCCGCCGGCCTTCTCGCGGTCCAGCGAGGTCGGATCGTGAGCCCAGGCCGCCGCGATGGCGCGGTCGCTCAGCACACCGACACAGCGCTCGTCATCGTCGACGACCACGAGGTGGCGGTGGCGAAGGCGCACCATCGCCCGCAATGCCTCACCGAGCGGTGTGCCGGTGGATACGCAGGCCACCGGCTGGCTCATGATCTCGTTGACTGGGCGCCTCGCGAGCCCTTCCGCACTGCTGATCAGCGGCTGCCGTGGTGCGATGTAGACGGCCTTCATGACTCCTCCGATACCACGTCTCCACCCTCAGGATGGTGGCGGAGGCACACCTCGACGAGGGCCGCATGACCTGGCTTCGCAGGACCTTTCGCCTCACAAGGCT
Source organism: Phytohabitans aurantiacus (assembly GCF_027923225.1). GTDB lineage: Bacteria > Actinomycetota > Actinomycetes > Mycobacteriales > Micromonosporaceae > Phytohabitans > Phytohabitans aurantiacus. The sequence goes on along the minus strand of NZ_BSDI01000027.1, from coordinate 27,029 downwards.
ATCGACCTAGACAGATGGGTCACTCGGCCGTGTGTGGTGGTACGCGTCCGCCCGACGCTGAGAGGCGGGTTTCCCGACAACGCCCGCGTCACCGAACTGGTGGTCACGGCCAGCTCCGCGTAGTCGTCGCGGGGACGGGGCCAGTGATGGGTCAGCAGATCCGGGGCAACTGCTCGCCGACAAGCATGTCGACGATCCGCGTGGACCCGACCAGGGTCCGCGCGGTAACCCGGCCGGCGGGGTCGGCTGCCACCGTGCCGATCTGCCGCGCCCCGGCGCCTTCGGGGCCCGCCCGCATCGCGGCCAGCACGGCGTCGGCGGCCTCCGGGGCGACGAGGGCCACCAGGCATCCCTCGTTGGCTACGTGCAGGGGGTCCAGGCCGAGCAGCTCGCAGGCCGCTGCCACCGGCTGCGGGACCGGCAATGCCGGTTCGCTGATCTCGATGGCGATGCCGCTGGCGGCGGCGAGCTCGTTGAGCGCACTGGCCAGCCCGCCGCGCGTCGGGTCGCGCAGCGCGTGCACACCCGACCCGCCCGCGGCGATCATCCGCGCCACGAGACGGTGCAGCGGCTGGCTGTCGGAGGCGATCTCCGCCTCGAAGCCGAGGTCTTCGCGGGCGGACAGGATCGCGGTGCCGTGCAACCCGATCGGCCCGGACAGAAGCACCACGTCACCCGGCCGGCCCCGGGCGGCCGAGACGGTGGCGCCAGGTAGCAGCACGCCCAGCCCGGTCGTGGTCACGTACAGGCCGTCGGCGGCGCCTCGACCAACGACCTTGGTGTCGCCGCATACCACCGGTACGCCGACCGCGACTGCCGCGGCCGCGACGGACGCGGTGATCCGGGCCAGCTCCTCGATCGGCAAGCCCTCCTCCAGCACGTACGCGAGGCACAGCGCGACCGGCGCCGCTCCCCGCATCGCGAGGTCGTTGACCGTGCCGTGCACGGCGAGCGAACCAATGTCGCCACCGGGGAAGAACCGCGGGGTGACCACGAAGCCGTCGGTGGACAGCACCGCCTGACCGCCACCCTCGAACGGCACCACGGCCGCGTCCTCTGCCGGGCCCGGCGCGACCAGACCCGGTGTGATGACCTTGCCGAGCAGTTCGGCCATGAGCTGGCCGCCGGAGCCGTGACCCAGCAGCACCCGCTCGGTCTCGACCCGCGGCATCGGGCAGGTGATGTCCATCATCGCTCCTCCAATACCGGCAGCGGCGCGCGACGGCCCGCGCCGTAGAAGGCGGCGCACGTGCCTTCGGCGGACACCATCGGCGCCCCCAGCGGTGTGCGAGGCGTACAGGCGGTGCCGTAGGCGGCGCAGTCGGTCGGCAGCCGGGTGCCGCGCAGGATCTGGCCAGCGATGCAGGCCGGATGCTCGCTGGCATTCAGCTCGGCCACGGCGAAGCGCCGCTCGGCGTCGAAGGCCGCGAACTCGGGGGCCAGGGCCAGGCCGCTGGCGGGGATCTCGCCGATCCCCCGCCAGGTGCGCGCGGAGATCGTAAAAACCCGCCGGATCGCGGCCTGCGCGGTGCCGTTGCCGGAGCGGCGCACCGCGCGGGCGTACTGGTTCTCCACCTCGGCGCGCCCCTCTTCCAACTGCCGGACCGTCATCAGGATCCCCTCGATCAGGTCGAGCGGCTCGAAGCCGGTCACGACGATCGGCACCCGGTACTTCGCGGCGATCGGCTCGTACTCGGTGAAACCCATCACCGCGCACACGTGCCCAGCGGCGAGGAAGCCGCGCACCTCGTTGTCCGGCGCGTCCAGGATCGCGGTGATCGCCGGTGGCACCAGCACGTGGCTGACCAGCACGCTGAAGTTGGGTACGCCGGTCGTGGCGGCGTGCAGCACCGCCATCGCGTTGGCCGGCGCCGTGGTCTCGAAGCCGACCGCGAAGAAGACCACCTGCCGATCCGGGTTGGCCCGCGCCAGGCGCACCGCGTCCAGCGGCGAGTACACCACCCGCACGTCGCCGCCGCGGGCCTTCACGCCTACCAGGTCGCCTGTGGAGCCCGGCACTCGCAGCATGTCGCCGTAGCTGGTGAAGATGACGCCCGGCTGGGCCGCGATGGCCACTGCCTTGTCGACCATGGCCAGCGGGGTCACGCACACCGGGCAGCCAGGGCCGTGGATCATGCGGATGCCGGCTGGCAGTAGCTCGTCGATCCCCTGACGCACGATCGTGTGGGTCTGCCCGCCGCAGACCTCCATGATGGTCCACGGCGCGGTGGCGACCGCGTGTAGCTCGTCCAGCAGCCGGCGGGCCAGCGCCGGATCGCGGTACTCGTCGAGGTATTTCATGGCGTACCCAGCTCGGTCGCGAGCGCGTCCGGGCTAGCACGGATGACGGCCAGGGTGCGCGCCGCCTCCTGCTCATCGATCTGGCTGATCGCGAAACCGACGTGCACCACCACGTAGTCGCCGACACCCGCCTCGGGCGCATAGATCAGGCACACCTCTCGGCGTACGCCGTCAAAGTCCACAACCCCGGTGCGCAGGTCGGGCCGCTCGTCAGGTGCCTGCACCGACACGATCCGGCCAGGGATACCCAGGCACATCGCGTCTCACCCCTTCCCCGCCAGCCGGGCCGCGGCCACCGCCGCCTGCCCGTAGCTGATACCGCCGTCGTTCACCGGAACGCGCTCGCCCAGGTACGCGTCGAACCCCGCCGCCCGCAGGCCCGCCAGCACGGCCTCGGCCAGGCGCCGGTTCTGGAACACGCCGCCGCCGAGACACACCGTCCTCGTTGGACACTGGACAGATTCGGCGAACGCCACGGTCACCTCGGCCAGCGCCGCGTGGAACCGGGCGGCGACCATCCCCACAGGCTCGCCGGCCGCCCGCTCCAGAGCGTCCACGATGGTCGGTGCCGGGTCGTACACCCACAGACCGTCACGGTGGACCAGCCGCCAGCGCAGCGCGTCCACCGTTTCGTGCCCCGCGGCCGCCGCCTCCAACAGGATCGCCGCCTCGCCCTCGTACCCGGCGTCGTCGGCGACGCCCAGCAGGCTGGCGACCGCGTCGAACAGCCGCCCCGCGCTAGACACGAGTGGCGCGTTGAGCCCGCGCCGCACCATGCGGCGCACCACGTCGACCTCGCGAGCGTCCAGCCGGCCCAGCAACCCAGCGGCGAGGGCGTCGGGGATCGCCTGGCCGCCCAGGTCCTCCGCGCCGTACAGGTAGCCCAGCGCCATCCTGGCCGGATGGCGGACCGCCGCCGCGCCGCCGGGCAACGGCGCACGCCCGAAGCGGCCCACCCGCCGGAATCCGGTGTAGGTGGCCAGCAGGATCTCGCCGCCCCACAGCGTCCCGTCGTCGCCGTACCCCAGCCCGTCGTACGCGATGCCGAGAAACGGCTCGCGCACCCCGTGCTCGGCCGCCGTGGCCACCACGTGCGCGTGATGGTGCTGCACCGGCACCCGCTCTCCCCTCGGGAAACGCGCCGTCGCGTACTGAGTGGACAGATAGCCGGGGTGCGGGTCGTGGGCGGCGATCCGGGGCCGCACCGCCCACAACCGGCCCAGGCGGGTCACGACCTGCTCGAAGGCGGCGAACGTCTCGGCGCTCTCCAGGTCGCCGGTGTGCGGGCCGAGCACCGCCCGGTCGCCGACGGCGAGGGCCGCCGTGTGCTTGAGGTGGGCGCCCACGGCCAGTACCGGCTCAGGAGCGGGTGCGGGCAGCGCAAGGGAGGCCGGAGCGTAGCCCCGGGCACGGCGCAGTAGTCGAGGGGCGCCCGCGACGACGCGGGCCACCGAGTCGTCGTACCGGGACAGGACCGGCCGGTCGTGGTCGAGGATGCCGTCGGTCAGCGGGCCGAGCACGGCGCGGGCCGTGTCGGGGTCGATCGCGATCGGCTCGCCGCCGCGGTTGCCGCTGGTCACCACCAGCGGACGGCCCAGCTCCCGCAGCAGCAGGTGGTGCAGCGGGCTGTAGGGCAGGAAGACACCCACCTCGGGGAGGGCCGGCGCCACGCCGTCCGCAAGGGGCGCGTTCGCCCAGCGCCAGACGAGCACGATCGGCCTGGCGGTGCCGGTCAACAGCGTGACCTCGGTCGCGCCGAGGAACCCCAACCGGGCGGCATCGTCCACATCGGGCACCATGACGGCCAACGGCTTGCGTGGCCGGCACTTCCCGGCCCGCACCCGTGCCACGGCCGCCTCGTTCTGGGCGTCGCAGACGATCTGGTACCCGCCGATGCCCTTGACGGCGATCACGCCGCCGGTGTCGACGATCGCGACCGCCTCCGCGAGCGCGTCCTCACCGTAGGCGATCGGCCCGCCGCCGACGGTACGCCAGCACAGGCGGGGTCCGCAGGCCGGGCAGGCGATCGGCTCGGCGTGGAAGCGACGGTCGGCTGGGTCGCGGTACTCAGCGGCGCAGGCGGGGCACATCGGAAAGCCGGACATCGTGGTGCGGGACCGGTCGTAGGGCAGATCCGCGACGATGGTCGCCCGCGGGCCGCAGTCGGTGCAGTTGATGAAGGGGTACCGGTACCGCCGGTCCAGCGGGTCGAAAAGCTCCCGCAGGCAGGCGTCGCAGGTCGCCAGGTCCGGCGGCGACTCCCGGCCGCCACCGTCCACATCGGAGCTTGTTCGTACGCCAAAGCCGGCGGGCGGCGCCGCGTCGAGCGGGGAGGTCTCCACCCGATCGATCCGCGCCTCGGCCGGTGCCTCGCGAGCCAGGCGATCCAGGAAGGCCGCCAACGCCGGCTCCGACCCGAAGGCGTGGATCTCCACGTGCCCGCTGGTGTTGCGTACGTCTCCGGTAAGGCCGCAGGACACCGCAGTCCGGTAGACGAAAGGCCTGAATCCGACGCCCTGCACGACACCGTGTAGGGCGATCCGCAGTCCGCCACGCACGGCCGCCGACGTCATCATCGGGCCCCGTGCCTCAGCGTCTCCAGCCGCCGCCGATACTCCTCGTCGTCGATCTCACCGCGGGCGAACCGCTCCCCGATCAGGCGCCGGGCGGACTCGGCTTCCGATGCACCGCCGCCACCCTGCACAGCCCGGTAGACGAGAATCCCGGCACCGATCAGCAGGCCCCAGAAGAGGGCCATGTTGAGGATCATCACGATGAATCCCCAGCCGCCGATCCCGTCGTGGCCCCAGTACATCATCGTGATCAGCTCCTGCGTCCGCAGCCGAGACGCCACGTCAGGCGGCGTGCGGCACGACGGGCTGCGCGGTTGGCCGGCCGGCACGCCGGAGCCAGTTCCGGCGCCGCGGGCCGCTCGGTGGCCACGGGTCGCTCCAGAGTCAGGGTCGCCACTCGCCGCGCCCGGGGTTGGGTCCTGGGTTCCATGGCCGCCTCCTCGTCGATAAACGATCCGACCTCAGCCTGCGCCTGGGCGGCTGCGAGGCACCAGGGCCACGAGACGCGACGTCGCGGGCCCAATGCCGTCTCGCTTCGGGACCTTCGGCCTTTGATGCGGGCCTAGTTCGCCAATACGCGGTGCAGGCGCCAGGACGCCAGCGCCAGCAGTGCCGCCGCGCCCGCGATGAGGACGCCGATCTGCGGCAGGACATCCAGCAGGCCACCACCGCGCCGGACCAGTTCGGCGTACCCGTCCACCGCCCAGGCGTGCGGCGTGAGATGCGCGACCGCGCGCATGGTGCGCGAGAACAGCTCCAGCGGCATCATCGCACCGCCCAGCGCACCGAAAGCCATGCCCAGCAGCACGCCGACCGCGACCGCCTGTTCACTTGTGCGGGCGACCGCGCCCATCAGCAGCCCGGCACCGCTGGCCAGCAGCGCGAACGCGACCATGAGCAGTACCGCCGGCAGCGGCGCGCCCCAGTCCACGCCGAAGACCAACGCGGCCCCACTCATGATGATCACGCCCTGTAGGACGGCCACGGCGAAGCGCCCGAGCGCCTCGCCCAGGACCACCGTGCCGGCGCGTACGGGCGTGGCCAGCATCCGCCGGGTCACGCCCAGCCGGCGAGTCTCGATCAGGGCGGATGCTCCGGTGAGCGAGGTCAGGAAGATGAACAGCAGCAGTTGGGAGCTTGCCATCAGGTCGAACCGGCCGAGGTTCTCCGGAAAGTCGGCCTCTCCCGCTGTGCGCACGGCGACCGTGACCGTCGGGGCGCTCGCCGCCACGCCGTCCACCCTGCCCAGCGCCACGTCGAACGGCAGGCCCGTCTCGGCGCTGGCCACCCGGGCCGCCCGCAGGCGGCCGGCCTCCTCGTCGACCACCGCCGTCACGACCGAGCCGACCTGCTGTCCCTGGATGCCCGGCCGGACCACGTAACGCACAATCGCGCGACCCTGGCCGGTAACCGCGGCGTCGTACCCGCCCGGCACCACCAGGCCGGCCTCCAGGTCGCCCCGTTCGACCGCCGCGACGACCTCATCCTCGCGTTCGTGCACACGTACGTCGATGCCGTCCGCGGCCCGCAACCGCTCGACGAGCTCCTGAGCCAACGGCTCCCGCGCCGGCGCGGCTATACCCACGCGTGGCTCGAAGGTCCCGCCGAACGCCATGCCCAACACGAGGATCAGCAGCATCGGAAACAGCACGATGAAGAACAGGCTGGTCCGCTCGCGCAGTGTCCGGCGCACGTTGACAGCCGCTATCGCGAGGGCTTTCACGGCCGCACCACCTTCCCCAGCCGGATCACCGCCACCGCACCCGTGACCACCGAGAACCCGACCATCGCGGCGGTGGCCGGCAGTGCCGCGCCAGGCCCACCACCGCCGGCCAGCTCGGCGAGACCGCGCATGAACCAGGCGTGCGGCGTCACGAGGCTCAGCGTCGCGACGAAGCCGCCCACCTGCGAGATCGGGATGAAGGCCCCGCCGAGCAGGCCCAGCACCACCGCGATGACCGCCTGCCAGCCGCCGGCCTGATCGGCGGTCCGTGCCAGCGAGGCCACCAGCGCGGTGACACCGGTCGCGGCCAGTACTCCGCCCAGCACGAGCAGCGCCACGCCGATCGGGTTCCCCCACGCCGCACCCATCAACACCGTGGTGGCGACCACGAGCACGGTCATGCTCAGCAGGCCCAGCGCCAGGCTGGCAATCAGCTTGCCGGCCAGTACCGAGACACGCGGGATCGGCGCGGCGAGCAGCCGCGCGAGCGTGCCCTGGGCGCGCTCATCCAGTAGGGATGACACTCCGAACTGGACGGTGAAGAAGAGGAAGAAGACCGCCATACCAGCGGCGAAGTACGTCTGGGTGTCGAGGATCTTCTCCCGGGCGGACACGTCCTCCAGTACCAGCGGACGGGTCGCCGCCGCCGCTTTCTGGGCGATCGCGGCCAGCTCCCGCTCCGGTACGTCCGCGTGATCGCGGCCGGCGAGCACGGCGGCGACGGCCAGCCGGCTCGCGTCGATCTCCGCCGCGTACGATCGCGCGATCGAGCGCGCCACGTCCACACCGGTCGGCGAGTCGACATTGCCGATCACCTCAACCTCTGCCGGGGCCGCGCTCCGCACCGCGGCGGTGAACCCGGCCGGCAGCACGAACACCGCGTCGACCGCGCCGTCCGCGGCCAGTTCCTCGCCGGCCGTGACGCCACTCGCGGTACGCACCGTCACGTAGCCCTGCTTCTCGGCCTCGCCCAGCACGTCGGTCACGAAGACCCGCGCCACTTCACCGCCGTCCAGGTCCACTACCGCGTAGTCGAACGGGCGAGGGATGGCGGCCGAGCCGAAGATGAGGTCGTAGATGAACGCCAGGACCAGCGGCAGCACTATGGCCATCAGCAGCGCGGACCGATCCCGCACCCGCTCCCGCAGGTCCTTGCCGGCGATCCGGAGTGCCGCGCCCATGTCAGTCTCGCAAGCTCTTGCCGGTCAGGTGCAGGAAGACCGCCTCAAGGTCCGGTTCGCGCAATTCCACCGAGCGCACCGCCACGCCGGCCGAGGCGAGGCAAGCGAGAATCTCCGGCAGCGCGGCCCGGCCGTCGCCGCACAGCAACTCCAGCCGCCCGGCGCCCACCGAAACCTCGCGGACACCGGCCACGGTTCGCAGCTTCTCCGCCGCAGCTGGCAGGTCGCCGTCGGCGGCGAGCACCACCCGGTCGTGCTCGCCGACCAGGGCGGTCAGCTCGCGTACCGTGCCCTCGGCGACCAACCGTCCGTTGTCGATGACGCCGACCCGGTCGCAGAGTCGCTGCGCCTCCTCCATGTAGTGGGTGGTGTAGAGCACGGCCATGCCACCGGTGGCGAGCGCCTCGACGCTGGCCAGGATCGCGTTGCGACTCTGCGGGTCGACGCCCACGGTGGGTTCGTCGAGAATCAGAAGCCGTGGCTGGTGCAACAGGCCAACACCGATGTTCAGACGCCGCTTCATCCCGCCGGAGTACTCACCGACCGGGTCGCGTGCCCGCTCGGCCAGGCCGATGGTCTCCAGCACCTCGGCGACCCTGGAGCGCGCCTCGGCGCGGCTCAGGCCGTAGAGGCGCGCGAAGAAACGCAGGTTTTCCCGACCGCTCAGATCCGGGTAGAGCGCCACGTCCTGCGGCACATACCCGATCCGCGCCTTGACCGCCGGGGTGCGCGGGGTCATCGGCTGGCCGGCCACCGAAACCTCGCCCGCGTCGGCGCGTAGCACACCCGCCACCATCGAGATGACCGTGGTCTTTCCAGCACCGTTCGGGCCGAGCAGGCCGTAGGTCTCCCCCAGCGCGATCTCGAAAGAGACGCCGTCCACAGCGATCAGGTCGCCGTACCGGCGGCGTAGCCCCCGGCACCGCAGTGCCGGCGTCACATCCATGCGCACGGCCATCGTCGGCACCTCCTCGGGCCGACGCTACGGCCGCGGTGAGCGCGGGAGCAGAGGAGGAGTTCCCCGGCCAGCAGGGCGTACGGCCCTAACCGGCGATCGTCGCGGCGAGTTACCTTCCGGCTATACGGGGGGAGGAGGAGCCATGGCACATCCAGTGATCCACTGGGAGATCGACCGGCGCGATCCCAAGTACAGTCCCATCAGCACCGGCGAAGGCGTCGGCGGTGTGATCATGCGCAGCTCGTCGCCCCGACACCTGTCCCCGGCGTCGGGGCATTCGCGCTGTTCGCGGACCCCGAGGGCAACGCGATCGGGCTGCTGGCGCCCGCGTTCGAACCTGACACCGGGTCGGGGTGAGTAACGATGCGCGCCACATCCCGGCGGGTCGCCTCGGTGGCGCTGCTCGCGGCGCTCACCGCGACGGCCTGCGGCCCGAACGGCACTGGCGGGACGCCAGGTGCCCCGAGCAAGGCACCGACCCCGATTGTCACCGCGAGCGGTGGCCGGGCCACGACTGGGCCGGCCGCGCCGACCGCCTCGGCGGCGCCCCGCACGACCACGCCGGACCGCTGCCTCGCCGCACGCCAGTGGGGCACCGGCACGCGTAGTGGCGGGCCCGACGCGCCGATCCAGGACCCGCTCTACAACGTGCGCGCCGGCCGGCACGACGACCAGTGCTTTGACCAGCTCACGTTTGACATCAACGGGTACGGTCCGGTCGGCTACGTCGTCCGGTACGTCCCGGTGGTGCGGGCGGACGCCTCTGACAAGCCGGTACCGGTCAACGGCGGCGCCGCGCTGCAGGTGACCATCCGTGCGCCCGACTACTCCACCTCCGAGCACCACCCGTGGCGCGAGCCATGGCGGGTCGGGCAGGTGCTGTTCGAGTCGAACCAGTGGCAGAGCCTGCGGCAGGTGAAGTTCGCGGGCACCTTCGAGGCGCACACGACGTTCGCGGTCGGTATCCGCACGAAGGTGCCTTTCCAGGTCTCCACCTGGCAGGACGGCGGCACGCTGCACGTGATCCTGAAGACCGCACACCCGTCATAGCCACGCGGTTCATTGGAACAGCCCGTGGATGTCGTTCTCGTCGGCGGCGGTGGACACCACGAGCAGCTCGTCGCCCGCCTGAAGCGCCGTGTCCGCGGCCGGCACCATCGGCGTACCGTCGCGGACGACCGTTGCCACGACGGTGCCCGGCGGCAGCTCGACGTCCGCGAGGCGGTGTCCCGCCGTGCGCGAGCGTTCCGTGATAGCGGTTTCGATCAGCGTCACCTTCGCCTTGCCGAGCGTCAGCAGCGACACCGTGTCCGTTACGCCACCGGCCTCCTCGATCAGTGAGATGAGCGGCGCCGCCGCCGGTACCGCGATGTCGACCCCCCACCACTGGTCGAACAGCCATCCGTTGTCCGGGTCGTTGACGCGGGCGGCCACCCGCGGCACGGCGAACTGCCGCTTGGCGAGCAGGCTGATCACCAGGTTGTCCTCGTCGTCGCCGGTAGCGGCGACCAACAGGTCCGCGGTGCGGACCCCGGCCTGCTCCAGAATCGTCGGCTCGCACGCGTCGCCCGGCATCACACGCCCTACTGGGCGGGCGGCCAGCGCGGCGAGTTGCTCATCGTCCTGCTCTACGAGCACGACCTCGTAGCCGCTGGCGGCGAGCGCCGCGGCGATCTGCGTACCGAGCCGGCCAGCGCCGGCGATGAGCGCCTTCATGTCCCCAACTCCCTGTCCAGGACCGCTCGCAACCGGCTCAGTGCCCGGCTGGCGACGGCGAAGGTGACCAGGTCGCCCGATTGGGCCGGCGTCGCCAGCGTCGGGATGCGGGACCGGCCGCCGCGGGTCACCTCGACGACGCGCACCTCCCCGTCGACCTCCAACTCGGCCAGCGGCCGGCCGGTCAGCCACGTCGGCGGGACGCCTCGCACCAGCAACGTCTCGCCACTGCCGAAGGTCTGCTCGGCGGCGAGGTCGCGATGCGCCAGCATCTGGTGGATGCGCTCCACCGTCCACCGCACGCTGGCCACCGTGGGGATACCGAGGTCGCGGTAGATTTCCGCCCGCCGCGGGTCGTAGATCCGCGCGATGACCGCCGGTACCCGGTAGAACTCCCGGGCGACCCGGGCGGCCACGATGTTGCTGTTGTCGCCGGAGGTGACCGCGACGAAGGCGTCGGCATGCATGATGCCGGCGGCGGCAAGCACATCGCGGCTGTACCCGTTGCCGGCGTGGAACTGGCCGGTGAAGCCGGCGGGGATCAAGCGGCGGGACCGCGGCTCGCGGTCGACGACGCAGACCTCGTGGCCGCCGGCGCACAGCTGGGCCGCGAGGGTGGAACCGACCCGCCCGCAGCCCACGATGATGACCTTCATGACGTCCTCCTCTCCGGACGGCGGTGTCGCAGCACCCACTTGCGGCCCTCCTCCATGGCGAGCAGCAGTACGCCACATCCGGCGGCGACAGCCCAGTCGGCGGCGTCCAGCGGGGCAGTGTGGAAGATGTCCTGGAGCGGCTCCAGGTAGCTGACGCCGGCCATGAACGCCAGCCCCAGAGCGCCGGCGGCGAGCAGCGCCGGGTTGCCGAACAGACCAACGGTGAACAGGCTTTGCCGGTCAGTCCGCATCGCGAGCGACACGAAGAACTGGCTGACCACGATGCCCGCCTGGGTGATGGTGAGGGCTTCGCGGTACACGGGATGGTCAGCGGTCAGGTCGGCGTACGCGATGCCCGAACTGTGCACATGCCAGAAGAACGCCGCGGTGACGCCGGCCGCCTGGATGCCGCCGAGAAAGAGGATGCGGCGGGCGACCGCCAGCGACATCAGGCGTTCCCGGCGCGGCCGGGGCGGGCGGTCCATGACGTCCGGCTCCGGCGGCTCGGCGCCGAGCGCGAGCGCGGGCAGCACGTCGGAGCCCAGGTCGATGGCGAGTACCTGCACGGCGAGCAGCGGCACCAGCGGAAAGCCGGCGAACGTGGCGGCAAGCAGCGGCACCAGCTCACCGACGTTGCTGCTGAACACGTACACGAGGAACTTGCGGATGTTGTGGTAAACGGACCGCCCCAGCTTGACGGCGGCGGCGATCGAGGCGAACGAGTCGTCCAGCAGCACCATGACCGACGCCTCGCGGGCCACGTCGGTGCCGGAGGCACCCATCGCCACGCCGATGTCGGCGTGCTTGAGCGCGGGTGCGTCGTTGGCGCCGTCGCCGGTCACGGCGACGATCTCGCCGCGGCGCTGCAGGGCGGCGACCACGCGCATCTTGTGCTCCGGGCTGACCCGGCAGAAGAGCAACTCGTCCGATGTGGACAGCAGGACCTCCAGGCCGGGGTCGTCGGTGTCGTCGAGCCGGTCGCCGGTGACGACAACCGGGTTGCCCCGCCTCACGATGCCCACTCGCCGGGCCACCGCCTCGGCGGTCAACGGGTGATCCCCGCTGACCATGATGATGCGGATGCCGGCGCGTCGGCACATCCGGACCGCCTCGGCCACCTCCGGCCGCGGCGGATCGGCCATGCCGACGAACCCGAGCAGCGTCAACCCCGACTCGGCCTCCTCCTGGGACGGACGGGCGCCCGCCACGACGCGCCGCGCGACGGCGAGGACCCGCAGCCCACCAGCGGCGAGGGCGTCACCGGCGGCGATGACCTCGGCGCGCAGGCCCGCGTCGAGCGGACGGGACCGTCCGTCCCAATCCACGTCCACGCAGCCGCGCAGCACCGCGCCGGGAGCGCCCTTGACGTAACAGGCGGTGTGGCCTCCGGCCCGGTGCACGGTCGTCATCAGCTTGCGTGTCGGGTCGAACGGGAACTCGGCCACCCGCGGCGCGGCCGCCTCCTCCGCCGCCAGGTCCACGCCGGCCTTGCCGGCCACCACCAGCAGGGCGCCCTCGGTGGCGTCACCCAGCACGCGCCGGCCTCCGCCGGCCGCCGCCACCAGGCGCGCGTTGCCGCACAGCGCCGCCGCCGACAGCAGCGCCCGCACCGGTACCGGATCAGTCACCTCGCCCTCCGGCCCGTACCCGACACCGGAGACCGGATGCGCGCGGCCCGCCGCCCAGACCTGGGTGACGGTCATCTCCGCCTTCGTGAGCGTGCCGGTCTTGTCCGTGCAGATCACTGTTGTCGAGCCCAGCGCCTCCACCGCGAGCAGCCGCTTGACCAGCGCGTGCCGGCGCGCCATCCGGCGCACCCCGATGGCCAGCGAGACCGACAGCGTGGCGGGCAGCCCTTCCGGCACCAGAGCCACCATCACACCCAGCGCGAAGACGAACGACGCCACGAAAGGCTGGCCGGTGGGCAGCCTCATCAGGAACATGGCCGCGCCGACGGTCAGGGCGACCAGGGACACCCAGCGCGCCATCGCGGCGATCTGCCGCTGCAACGGTGTCGTTGGCTGGGGCGCGGCCGCCGCCAGACGGAAAATCCGCCCGAACTCGGTTTCCACACCGGTCGCGACGACCAAGCCCCGGCCAACGCCGGACGCAACGGATGTGCCCATGAAGATCCGGTTGCGGGCCTGCAGCGCGGGTATGCTCGCGGGCGCCGGCTCGCTGGACCGGTGTACCGGTTCGCTCTCACCGGTCAGGGCCGCGTTGTCGACGGCGAAGTCGCGCGCCTCCACCAGCCGCAGGTCCGCCGGTACCGCGTCACCCGCCTCCAGCACCACCACGTCACCTGGCACCAGATCGCGGACCGGAACCTCCTGACGCTCGCCGTCGCGCATCACCCGGCAGGTGTGCGGCACCATCGCCTGCAGCGCCTGCGCGGTGCGCTCCGCTGAGTACTCCTGCGCGAAGCCGATGACCGCGTTGAGCAGAACCACGCAGATGATGGCCACCGCCAGTTGGAGCGTGCCGACCTCGCGCGGACTCTGCAGCAGGTACGCGAGGAACGTGATGCCAGCGGCGACGATCAGCACGATCGCGAACAGGTCGGTGAACTGGCGCGCGAGGCGCCGCCAGAGCCGCCGCCGCCCCGGGGCGGGCAGCTCGTTGAAACCGGCGGTCGTCCGGCGGGCCGCCACTTGCCCGGCGCTCAGACCGGCCGGGGCGGACGCCAGCACCACGTACACGTCAGCGGCCGGTACCGCCTGCACCGGCACGGCCGTCGTCTCCGGCTCCACCGCGGCGACCGACGTCATACCTCCCACCGTGTAGCGCTTGGGCGGCGGCGCACAGGGCACTCCGGCCCGGCGACGCGGGGCGTCTGGCACTGCCGGTACGCAGCGGTCGGACGGACGCTACGGGTGAGGAGGTGCGCCATGACGCAGATGCCCCGGCACCGTGTCGTCGTGGGCCTGGATGGACTCGACGAAGCGTCGGCCGCCGTGCCGTTCGCGGCGCGCGAAGCCAAGACGCGCGGGTGCCCGTTGCTGCTGGTCGGTGCCGTCGGCGGGCCGCTGCCCGAAGTCGCGGCTAAGGTCCGGCGGACCCTTCCAGGGCTGGTGCTGATGGGCCTGACGACACGCGCCGACCTGGGCGAGATCATCCTGGAGGAATCCCGCTCCGCCCGTTTGGTGGTGGTCGGTCGGCCTCCCGCCCCGGACGCCGGACGGTACGAGCAGGTGGCGGCGCACGCCTGGTGCCCGACGATAGTGGTCCCGGTCCAGCCGGCCGGCGAACCGTGCGGCCGGGTGCTGCTCGGCGTGGCGGTCACCCCGTACGACGAGCCGGCGATCGCCTTCGCGTTCGAGGAGGCGGAGCTGCGCGGCATACCCCTGGACGCCATTCACGTCTGGTCGGGCATCCCCCAGACCGCGATAGGCGACGTCGACCCATTCGAATACCACCTGACTGAGGCGCACGCCACCGCCGACCGGCTGCTGGCCGAGACGCTCGGCGGCTGGGTCGAGAAGTATCCGGCTGTCTCAGTCATGCGAACCCCGCTCTACGACGTCAACCCCGCCGAAACGCTGCTGGCGGCGAGCCAGCACGCGGACCTGATCGTGCTGGCCGCCAACCAGCATGGCGCGCACACCCCGCATCTGCTGGGTCCGGTGACCCGGGCCGTGCTGGCGCGGGCCGCGTGCCCGATCGCCGTCGTGCGGCACGGTGCCCGGTGATCCGGCGGGCCGGAAGGAGAAGAGACAGATGTCACTGCCCAGCTACGAGTTGGCCGCCACACGCACGAGGGCACCACGGCAGCGGCTACGCCATCCCCGCGAGCTGCACCACTTCGGACCGCTGATCCACATGCTCCTGCGGACACCGCTACTGCACGCCGCGATCGACGCAAGAGTGTGTGAGCTGCGTTTCCCCGACCCCGCCACCGGCCGCCGGGTCAGCGTCCCCGTCATCTACGCCTGGGCCGGCAACGAGATCGTCGCGCTGGTGACCGCTGGCGGCGCCACCCAATGGTGGCGCGTGTTGAAGCACGGGTACCCGATCGATGTCCTGCTGCACCGCGGCTGGCACCGCGGACACGGTCGAACCGTCGTCCTTGGCCAGCCCGGCTGGTCCGATGCCAAGCGCGTCTACACGGACCGGTACGCCGGATTCCCGGTCGAGGACCCCGACATCTTCGTCGTCGTCACGTTCGCCGAGCCGACCTACCCGTAGCCGGCCACGCTGGTAGAAAGCGAGGGAGGTCCGCGATGCCCGCCATGAAGCGCTGGAACGTGGAGATTCTCATTGGCGAGGTCGACCGCCGCACCTATGCGGAGGCCCAGCTCTACGACGAGATCCGCGACAACCTGATCGGGACCGGCCAGACCCGGGCCCGCCTGGACACCCCGAACATCCCTGAGATCGGCGACGAGATCGCGGTCGCGCGGGCGTTGTCCGACCTTGGCCACCGCCTGCTGGTCGCCGCCTCGGGCGACCTGGAGGAGGCGACCCACGAACGCGTGAGCCTGGACGCTTGACCATGCGCGCCCGCACTCACACGATCACCGCGCCGTCGGTCGACGTCATCGCCGAATGCGTGCACGCCGCCGTCCAGGCGCCGTCGATCCACAACACCCAGCCGTGGCGGTTCGAAGCACATGGTCGAGACATCGACGTGTACGCCGACCGCAGTCGCCAACTATCCGTGTTGGATCCCTCCGGTCGCCAGCTGCTGATGAGCGTCGGCGCGGCGGTTTTCAACCTTCGCCTGGCCCTGTTCGTCCACGGACGCATGCCGGTGCAGCGGCTGCTGCCCGACCCGGCACGCCCCGATCTGGTCGCTCGGGTCTCGGCCGGGCCCACGACAGTCGCGGCCAGCACCGCCCAGATCCTCGCGGCCGCCATCCCGCACCGGCACACCAACCGGTTCCCGTTCCAACCCGCCGCCATCCCGTGGCCGGTCCTCGATGAGCTCATCGGGGCGGCTACCGCGGAAGGCGCGACGTTGAACCACGCCGAGCCGGTCGTCCGGGACGCCATCCTCGCCGTCACCAGAACCGCCGACGACCGGTTCCGGGCGCGCACCGACTACCAGGCGGAGCTGGCGGCGTGGACCAGCACCGCGCCCGACCGGCGCGACGGGGTACCGGCGGACGTGTGCGGGCCGACCGACCTGGCGTACAGGCTGCCGCTGCGCGAGTTCTGTCCACCCGTCCATCAGGCGACGTTCGAACGGCATCCCGCCCTCATGATCCTGGCCACCCGCGGCGACACCCCATACCACTGGTTGCGCGCCGGCGAGGCCTTGCAGCGCGTGCTGCTGACCGCGACCGCCCGCCGGCTGGACGCCTCACCGCTGAACCAGGCGCTGGAGATCCCCGGTCTGCGTCGCCTGGTTACCGACCAGAGCGCCGGCCGGTACGCCCAAACCATCCTCCGGATGGGCTACGGCGGGCCGGTCCCCGCCACACCCCGCCGACCATTGGCGGAGGTGCTCCAGACAGGAGGAAGCCCGCCATGAACCGCCGGATCACCTACCCGTTGGCCGTCGCTGGGAGTGCGGTCGCGCTCGCGGCCGCGTACCCGTTGCTGCTGCGCCGGCGCTGCCTGCGCTGGGGAGCGACACCGGAGGAGGCCGCGCGCTCGCTGCCAGGCGACGACCTGCTCCGCGGGCCGGAGCTGGTCTCCACGCGCGCCATCACGATCGATGCCCCACCGGATGCCATCTGGCCGTGGCTGGTGCAGATGGGCAGTGGCCGGGGCGGCGCCTACACGTACGACTGGATCGAGAACCTGCTCGGGCTGAACATGCACAGCGCAGACGAGATCCTGCCAGAGTTCCAGGACCTCAAGGCCGGCGACGTGCTGCCGGTCGGGGCGAACGGGCCCGCCATGATGGTGGCGATCCTGGAACCCGAGCATGTGCTGTGCCTGCGGGCGGACAACGTCGACTGGGTGTGGACGTTCGCCCTGTACCCGGCGGGCGACGGCACCACCCGGCTGATCAGCCGCAACCTGATCGCCACGCCGGGCGCGTCGCCGCCCCGCCGGGTGATGAACCTGCTGGTCGTGGAGCCCGGCAGCCTGCTCATGGAACGCAGGATGCTGCTCGGCATCAAGAGTCGGGCTGAGCGAACAGCTCGTCTCGCCGGCCATTCACCGCGGGCGACAGCGACAGTGCGGTGACGCGGCCGCGCGCCATCCGTCCATAGTAGAGAGAACGGGCGAGCCAAAAGTGAACGTCTTCCGGGCTTCGCCACGCCAGTTCCTGGTAGTGATGGGCTCTCGCGAGCGCCTCCACGTGTCGCACTTGACCCTCCTCGCGCCGTCTGGGTTCCAAGTCCTATTGCACGCCTGGAGGAGGGCCCGAGTTCAGGGCATTCAGTCCCGTGCCCTATGGCCGTTGGCCCCTGACCGTCCGCGCGATCATCAAAGCGCGAGCGCAACGTTCATGGGCCCAGGTCCTGCGGCGCCGGCCGCGCGCGAGTTGTCCCGGCGAAAGGCGTTCGGCGTGTACTTTCGTGACGATGGCGGCCGCCGGGAGTACCTCGTCCGCCGGGATGCGCGCCTCCCGCGCGAAGCGGGCCACATAACCCTCCAGGCCGTACTTGACCGGGACACGATGCGGCTGCCAGCCGTCGTAGTAGACCCCGCGCAGCAGCTCCGGCAGATGGTGTGCTCGGGGTGTGGCCGGGAGTGTGGATCACTGCCAAGTCGGGCGGGACGGTTTGAGACATCGACGGCACGCCCAGGGTGTTGGCTGGGTCCATGTGCTGCAAAGGCTCGCAACAAGCGCTGCATGTGGGTAAGCAGGGAAAACATCGTCCTGGGCTAGGGTTAGGTCAGGTGCGCCGGGAAGTCTGGTCGGCAGCGGCTGGCCCGACCCCGAAAGTGAGCGCCGTAGTGATCAAAGGTTCCCGAACGTCGCTGTTCTCGCGTGGTTCGTGGCTGGAGACGCGTCGCATCGCGGAAGTGTTGCGGAAGGAGACCATCGGCGGGGTGCTGCTGCTGGCCGCGGCGACGGTAGCGTTGTTGTGGGCGAACTCGCCGTGGGCGCCGGCGTACGAGGCGCTCCGCGACTGGAGGATCGGACCGGCGGCCTGGCACCTCGATCTGAGCATAGGGATGTGGGCCGCCGACGGCCTGCTGGCTATTTTCTTCTTCGTCGCCGGCTTGGAACTCAAGCGAGAGTTCGTCGCCGGGGATCTGCGCGACCCGCGCCGCGCCGCGGTTCCGGTGGCCGCGGCGGTGGGCGGCGTCGTCGTTCCGGCGCTGATCTACACCTTGGTCAATCTGGACACTGGCGACGGCGCCCTGCGCGGCTGGGCGATCCCGACCGCGACCGACATCGCGTTCGCCTTGGCGGTGCTGGCGGTCGTCGGCCGGCATCTGCCCGCGGCGCTGCGCACCTTCCTACTCACTCTGGCCGTCGTCGACGACCTGCTTGCCATTGCGATAATCGCCGTGTTCTATACCGCTGAACTGTCGGTGCTGCCGCTGTTGGGGGCGCTGGTTCCGCTGGCGGTGTTTGGTGTGCTGGTGCAGCGCAGGGTCCGCTCCTGGTGGTTGTTGCTGCCGTTGGCGGCGGCGACATGGGTGCTGATGCACGAGTCGGGGGTGCACGCCACCGTCGCGGGTGTGCTGTTGGCCTTTACCGTGCCGGTGGTACGCAGCGAGAAGGCCGGCGGACCGGAGGCAGGCCGTGGGTTGGCGGAGCACTTCGAGCACCGGTTTCGGCCCTTGTCTGCTGGGTTCGCGGTACCGGTGTTCGCGCTACTGTCCGCCGGGGTGACTCTCGGCGGGCTCGGCGGGCTCGGGGCATCGTTGACCGATCCGGTGGCGGTCGGCATCATGGCCGGTCTGATCGTCGGGAAGATGATCGGCATCACCACGGCGACCTGGCTGGTGGCACGGTTTACCCGTGCCACGCTTGATGAGGGCCTAGGCTGGGCCGACGTCATCGGGCTGGCGATGCTCGGCGGCGTCGGATTCACCGTCTCGCTGCTCATCGGTGAGTTGGCCTTCGGCACCGGCAATCCCCGCGAGGAACACGTCAAGGTCGCGGTACTGACCGGGTCTCTGATCGCCGCTCTGCTGGCCAGTGTCGTGCTGCGGATACGCAACCGCGTGTATCGGCGCGTCCACGCCGCTGAGAGCCTCGACGCTGACCACGATGGCATCCCCGACGTGTACCACCACCGGCTGACGCCGTCGTAGATGTGACCGTCGAGGTCAGATGAACAGCAGTTGGGCGCCTTCTGTCTTCTCGATGAAGTCGGCGGCGCTGATGATGCGCTCCACCGACTCGTAGAGGTCGTCCGCGTCCAGGCGCATCTCGCGCCACACGCCTCCGTATCTGGGCTCGGTCCGTTGACGATGACCAAATATGGCCGACGGGCCTGTCGTCGGGGTCTCATCCAAGCGATTCAGTAGCCCAGGTCTCGACGCCGCAGACCGGCGTATCCGCCCGCTGCCAGCGCCGCGGCGAGGACGGCGAGAATGACCAGCGGCGTCGCGGTCAGGGCCTCCAGCGGCGCTTGCGGGGTGTGCGCGAAGGGTGAGCCGCGCTGCAGCCAACCGGGTATCTCGAACGAGTCGGCGAACAACGCGACCACGGCGCAGTACCCGACCATCGTCCAGGCCAACGCGGTGGCGGCGCGGGGCAGCCAGCCGATGGCCAGGACGGCGACCGCGGTCACCAGCAGCACGGACGGCAGGTAGCCGAGTGCGACACCGACCATGCGAGGCGCCTGGCCGGCGTCGGAGACCGTGAGCCCGTACGCCAGTCCCTCGCCGAACCCGGCGGCGGCAAGTACCAGCGCGCTGCCGGCGGCCGCCACGACCAGGTGGCTGGCCAGCCACGCCGCGCGGCTGGTCGCGGTGGCCAGGACCGGCTCGGCCCGCCCGGACGTCTCCTCCCCACGGGCCCGCAGGGCGGCGATGACCCCGAACGCGGTACCAATCAAGGCCAGCGTCATCGCGGTGAGCCCCAGGTAGCCGTCGACAATGTCCGCGGCGCCACCGGGCAGGAACTCGGCGACCTCGGGATTGTCGGCCACATACTGCTCGATGCTGTCGCCGATCGAGCCGTAGGCGGCGCCGAGCAGGAACAGCCCGGCTGCCCACCCGATCAACGACCCCCGCTGAAGCCGCCAGGCCAGGCCCAAAGGCGAACCCAGCGCGGCGGACGCGGTCGCCCGGCCCAGCCGCGGCCGTACCAGTCCGGCACCGAAGTCGCGGCGGCCCAGCATCGCCATCGCCACAGCGACCGCGGCGCCGATCGCGGCTGCCATGACCAGCAGCGGCCACCACCGGTTGTCGACGTAGGCGAAGGTGCGCTGCCCCCAACCGATAGGCGACAGCCAGGACAGCGTGCCGTCCCCGACGTCGCCGGCGGCGCGCAGCACGTATGCCGCGCCGAGGACGAGCGCCACCGCTCCGTATGCGGCGCGGGCGTTCTCGAACACCTGCACCGCCACCGCGGTAGCCGCGGCGAACACGCAACCGACGCCCGCGAGCGCCGCTCCAAACAGGACTGATCCGGCAACCGGAAGGCCTGTCCCGACCGTCACCGCGAACACCAGTACACCGACGGCCAGGTTCGCCAGCCCGGCCAGAGTCAGGGCGGCGGTGAGCGTGGCGCGGCGACCGACCCGGGCCGAGCGCACCAGCTCCGCGCGGCCGGACTCCTCGTCGGCGCGGGTGTGCCGGCCGACCAGGAACATGTTCATCAACGCGACCACAATGGACACGAACGCGAAGATCTCGAACAGCACCTCGCCGCCGATGCTCTCCAGCAGGCGGGTCGGCCCGCTCATCGCCACGACAGCGGTGTTGCCGCCTAGGCTCTCGCGCAGCTTCGCGAGATCTTCGGGCGTGTCGTACAGGTTCTGGCTCTGCGTCGACTGCACCAGCACCAGCACCGTGGCGCCCAGCAGCCACCACGGCAGCCCGAACCGCTCGCGGCGCAGCATGAACCGCAGCAGGTGACCCGCACCGTTCATCGCGCCACCGCCTGCTCGTCGCCGTAGTGCCGCAGGAACAGCTCCTCCAGCGTCGGCGGCGTACTGGTCAGGCTCCGCACACCGAGCGGCGCCAGCCGGCGCATCACGGCGTCCAGTTGGGCGGTCTCCACATCGAATCGGGCGTGGTGATCCTCCAGGACCAGGTCGTGCACCCCCGGCAGCCCGTCCATGCCGTCCAGGCGTTGGGCGGTCTCGACCGCGATGGATGTGCGGGTCAGGTGGCGAAGCTCGGTGAGCGTGCCGCTTTCCACCGTGCGGCCCAACCGGATGATGCTGACCCGGTCGCACAGCGCCTCCACCTCGGCCAGAATGTGGCTGGACAGCAGCACCGTGCGCCCCTCCCGCTTGACCTGCTGGACGCACTGCTGAAACTGCGCCTCCATCAACGGGTCCAGGCCCGAGGTCGGCTCGTCCAGCAGCAGAAGTTCCGCGTCCGAGGCCAGCGCGGCGACCAAGGCGACCTTCTGCCGGTTGCCCTTGGAGTAGGTGCGTGACTTCTTGCGAGGGTCGAGGTCGAACCGCTCCAGCAACTCGTCGCGGCGGCGACGGTCCAGGCCGCCACGCATCCGGCCGAGCAGGTCGATCACCTCGCCGCCGGTGATGTTTGGCCAGAGGTTGACGTCACCGGGCACGTACGCCAGCCGCCGGTGCAGGGCGACGGCGTCGCGCCATGGATCGCCGCCGAGCATCCGCACGGCGCCGGCGTCGGCACGCAGCAGCCCCAGCAAGACCCGGATCGTCGTGGTCTTGCCGCTCCCGTTCGGGCCCAGGAAGCCGTGCACCTGACCGGATGTCACGGTCAGGTCGAGCCCGTCCAGCGCCTTGGCCCGGCCGTACGACTTGGTCAGGCCAGCGATCTCGATCGCCGCCCCATTGTCAGCGTGCACGTAAGACTCCTCTGAGCGCGAGGGAAGGTGAGAAGGTCCAGACAGCGGGCATCGCGCATCACGGCACGATGCGAAGCAACAATGTGGTGACAGGCGTGACCGCGTTCAGCGCGGCACTGTGCTCCTTCTGCCGACCAGACTTCCCGGCACACCTCGAACACACGCGTCAAGTCGCCTCAGCATAACCCCAATCGGTGATCGAGGGATGCCCTGTACGACGGCGGTCACGCCGCGCGTGCGGCGTGACCGCCCAGCCCAGCCCTGTACCTCTACTGCCGAGACAGGACCACCTTCAACGCACCGGTCTCCGCCGGCTTGGCGAACACGTCGTACGCCGCCATGAACTCGTCGAGACCGAACCGGTGTGTGATCATGTGGCCGACGTCGAACTGGCCCGCGCCTAGCATCTTGAGCAGGTTGGGCGTCGAGTACGTGTCGACCAGGCCGGTCGTGATCGTGACGTTGCGGATCCAGAGGTCTTCCAGGTGCAGTGTGGCGGGCTTGCCGTGTACTCCGATGTTCGCCACGTGGCCACCGGGGCGTACCAGCGTGGTGCACAGTTCGAAGGCCGCCGGCGTGCCGACCGCCTCCATGACGACGTCGGCACCGAGCCCGTCCGTGAGCGCCGAGATCACCTCCATGGGGTCGTCGTCCGGCTTCACCGCGACGTCGGCGCCGAAGTGCTTGGCGGCCTGCAGCCGGCTCTCCGCCTTGTCGATCGCGATGATGTGCGAGGGCGAGTACAGCCGGGCGGTGAGGATCGCCGCCAGGCCGATCGGCCCGACTCCGACCACGACCACCGTGTCACCCGGGCGCACCTGGCCGTTGAGTACCCCCACCTCGTAGGAGGTGGGCAGGATGTCGGCCAGCATGACCGCGGCCTCGTCCGTGACGTTGGCCGGCAGCCGGTACGTGGACAGATCCGCGAATGGCAGCCGGGCGTACTGCGCCTGCACCCCGTCGACGAGGTGGCCGAGCACCCACCCGCCGCCGCTGCGGCATTGCCCGTAGCTACCGGTCCGGCAGTAGCGGCACACTCCGCACGCGGAGATGCATGAGGCCAGCACCCGGTCGCCGCGGCTCACCCCGCTCACGCCGGAGCCGACGTCGACGACGGTGCCCACCGCCTCGTGGCCAAGCACCCGCCCGGCCTGGACCGCCGGAACGTCGCCGGCCAGGATATGCAGGTCGGTGCCGCAGATGGTAACCGTGTCCACCTGGATGATGGCGTCGCGCGGGTCGATGATCGTCGGGTCGGGGACCTGGGTCCAGGATTTCTCACCCGGGCCGCCGTACACCAATGCCTTCATGAGCGCCTCCTTACCTCTCGATCCCAAGCTCGCGCAGCCGGCGGGTACCTGGACAGGGCCGAATCGCACGCCGCAGGCGGGACCTTCGGCCCCGTTGCGTCCGAAGATCAACCCGGTCGCGCCGGCCTCCATGGACTGCCGTGCCTTCTCCAGCATCGCCTCGTCGCCGGCCTTCTCACCGCCGGAGACGAGCAGCAGGCTGCGGTTCGCGGAACGGACGACCGCGTTGATGGCCTCCTGGCTGGAGAACGCGGCGTCGTACGGCGTCGGCACGCTTGGCGGGGTTGGGGAAGTTCACCTTCACCATGTCCGCGCCCAGCTCGCTGGCCGTACGAGCGGCGTAGTCGACCGCGTAGAAGGAGCTCTTGCCGCCCTTGTCGGCGATCGCCGAACCCCGAGAGGGCCACCGTTTACGCGGGGTGCCTGGCCCGGCGGCAGAGCCCGCCGGCCGCCGTTCGCGCCCGCGTCGCGCTGGTGACGCTTCCCCTACACGACGTGGACGAGAACGCCGCGATGGTCAACGCCCTCCAGCGGCATGCCACCGTGATCGCGCAGAAGAGCCTGGCCGAAGGGTTCGGGCTCACCGTTGCCGAAGGCATGTGGAAGGCACGGGCTGTGGTCGGCTCCGCCGTGGGTGGAATTCGCGACCAGATAGCCGACGGCACCGGGGTACTGCTATCGGACGCTGCCGACCTGAACACATTCGGCGCTGCCGTACGGTCACTGCTCGACCAGCCGCAATTGGCCCAACAGATGGGCGATGCCGCCCACCGTCACGTGCGAACCCACTTCCTCGGCGATGTCCACCTGATCCGCTACGCGCACCTGTTTGCCGCGCTGGCCGGCGCCCAAAAACAACCTACGGCTGTAGGCTCTCGACTGAGGTCACGCCGCGGCAGCCAACGTACGACCCCACTGCTGTGCCCGCGCCGTCTCGCTCGCCGCCAGGGCGATCTGTGGTGTCACCAAGAAGCTCTCCGGCTCGGCAATCAGTTCGATGTGGCGCTTGCGCAGCTCCGCTGCGATCCCCTTCGAAGCCCGCCCGGTCAGCCGAACTGGCATGTCGATGCGGGTGTCGAAGGCCGCTGCCCTCGCATGCAACGTCGGCGGCAGGCTGGCCAGCCAGTCCCGCAGGCCTGGCCCGCCGGCGTCTGGATCCATGACGAGTGTGCTGCCCGGCTGGTGCGCCCCGGCCACGGCGTCCTCGCGCGTGCCGACACGACTCATCCCGCTCGCGTGTGTCGGGCCACCCACCACCAGCAGGTCGGCCTGGTCCAGCGATGAACCGGCCGCCCGAGCCACCGGCACAACCTCTACTTGGTACCGGGAGGCCAGCCCTTCTCCGATGGCATCGGCAACCGCATGGGTGTTGCCGTACATCGACTCGTAAACCACGAGTGCTTTCATCGCCTGCCTCATGGGAACCACCCCGGTTCGAGCCTGCGCCATGTCACGCAGAGCCTGTAGGGCCAGAAGTCCGGAATCCAAATGCCAATGCGAAGGGCCTCCCGGGAAGGGCACATCCCTACGGAGCACGACGAAGGTCCCGACGGTAGGGGCCTGAGCACCCTGTCGGCACCGCGCTCGCCGGTCGCATGGTGAAGGTGTCGATCTGGAGACCTTGGAGCAATCATGACCAAACAAGGCATCGTCATTGGCTATGACCGGTCTGCGGGCGCCGAGGCGGGCCTCCAATGGGCGTTGGAGGAGGGCGCGCGTACCCATGCGCCGGTGACATTGGTGTACGCCTTCGTCTGGCGGACAGTCACCGGCTCGATCACCATGGCTCCGACGCTCTGGCCTGACGACAGCGTGCGGGAAGCCGCCCAGAATGTGATTGCGGCCGCCCTCGCGCGGGCAGGTAAGACGCACCCACAAGTAGCGGTGTCGGGCGAGGTCGTGTGCGGTGACGCCGCCGCCGTCCTGGTCGAGAAGTCTCGGCGGGCGCGCTTGGTCGTGTTGAGCGAATGGTGCCAGGGCGGCCTCGCCGATCTACTGGTCGGGTCGATCAGCAGCGCTGTCTCGGCGCACGCCCACTGTCCGGTCGTCGTTGTGCGAGCAGACAGGCTACCGGCCGGCGGCCCGATCGTCGTGGGTTACGACGGCTCGGACCGCGCCGAGCTCGCAGTGGAGTTCGCCATCGCGCAAGCGGCCGGGCAGGGCGCGAGTCTGCGGTTGGTGCAGGCCTGGAAGCCACCAGCGCGCTGGGAGTCACCCGGCGTCGACCCGCAGGAGCGGATCGCCGTCCAGCAGGCCGATCTCAACGAGGTCACGTCGCGATGGCAGGACCGGTATCCCCAGCTCCAAGCCAGCGCACAGGTCGTCGTGGGGCCTGCCGGAAAGGCATTGATCGAGGCCAGCCAGGGTGCACGGCTGGTCGTGGTCGGCTCGCGTGGACGCGGAAGCTTCCGCGGGTTGCTGCTGGGCTCGGTGAGCCAGCAATTGTTGTATCACGCGCATTGCCCTGTCGCCGTGGTCCGCAATCTTCCCGGTGCTGCGCCCGGGCGCCCGCTTGCGGCGCGCTCGGATCGGGCTTCGGCTGCCCCCTCTGGATGAGGATGTCGGCAGAAGGGCTGCACTGGCCATGAACGCCGACGAACCGGCCACAGTGGAGCGACTCAGCCCTCAGGATCTCATGCAGCTGGCATGCGATGTCGGGCCGGCGCCAATGCAGGTCGCCGGCATCCTCATCCTGGATGCCGCAGACGAGTTGGCACTGTCCACCGTGGTGAAGGCGATCACCGGCAGAATCAACGCCGTACCGCGCCTGCGCCAGCGCCTCGCCCGTACCGCGCTGGGTTACGGATCTCCGATCTGGGTCGACGACCCGCGCTTCGACATCCACCAGCACGTCCATTGTGTCCACTGCCCGGCGCCGGGCGATGAGCAAGCCCTGCTCACGGTCGCCACCGCAGCCGCGACCCGTCGCCTGCCGGCCGATCGGCCACTGTGGTCGATGACGCTGGTCACCGGGTTAACGGATGGCCGGGCCGGACTGGTCGTCGTGATGCACCACGTCGTGGCGGACGGCCTCGCCGGATTGGCTGTCCTGACCAGCCTGGTTGACGGCGCGGCGCCGGTACCGCATCGCCGCCCGCCCAGGCCGCCACCGTCGCGGCGGCGGCTGCTCGCCAACGCCGCCCAAGTCTGGCTGCGAGCGATCGCCGCTTTTCCCGGGACGCTGCGGCGGCTCCACGCAGCAGCCGCCGAACTGCGACCAATCGGCACCGCTCCGGCTCCCGCATGCTCGCTGAACCAGCCGACCGGGGAGCGCAGGATGCTGGCTATCGCCC
This sequence comes from Phytohabitans aurantiacus, assembly GCF_027923225.1. Taxonomy (GTDB): domain Bacteria; phylum Actinomycetota; class Actinomycetes; order Mycobacteriales; family Micromonosporaceae; genus Phytohabitans; species Phytohabitans aurantiacus. Next base: position 454 of record NZ_BSDI01000027.1, on the reverse strand, counting down.
GCGTCGACCTCGCCGCTGCCCGGACCGTCGCGCACGTGCACGGTGCGACCGTCAACGATGTCCTGCTCGCTGCGGTCAGTGGCGCTCTGAGGTCGCTGCTGCGCGACCGTGGCGAAATCGTCGACCGGCTGGTCGTATCGGTTCCCGCCTCGGCGCGCCGCACGGCCGATGCGACAAGGCTGGGCAACGAGGTCGGCGTCATCCCGGTCAGTTTGCCGATCGCCGACGACTCGTCCGAACGCTTGAAGACCATCACCGGCATCACCCGTCACCGCAAGGAGGCGCCCCGGGCCGCATCGAACGCGCTTCTGGGCCCGGTTTTCCGCGCACTAGCCCGGGTGGGACTGTTCGCCTGGTTCATCAACCGCCAGCGGCAGGTCAATACGTTCGTCACCAACATACGTGGTCCCGAAGTCGGCCTGAACTTTCCTGGGCACTGCCGTCACCGCCATCT
>NZ_BSDI01000026.1 GCF_027923225.1 Phytohabitans aurantiacus | reverse complement strand
TCAACCGACGGCCACGACAAACCCTGAACTGGCATACTCCAGCCCAGAAGCTCAACCAGCACCTCGTTGCACTGACCCCCTGAAACCGCCAGATCGAACCGCGCGCATTTGCCCTTGATCGACGGGAGAGAGCGGGCGGCGCGACCGCGCCGCGCCAGGCGCGGCCTGCGCGGCCGGCGCGGCGTGGGTGGCGTGCGTGGTGTCCAATCTCGTCTGACTTTGTCCAGCCGTGCGTCTCTGAGGGAAAGGACCGGCCATCATTCCGGGATCGCGGTGGCGGATCTGGGAGGGACGGATGGTGAAACGGGTGGTCGTGGCGGCCTGCCTGCTCGGTCTGGTGAGCACGCTGGCCGCGTGTGGCGGGGAGGAGAAGCAGGACATCGGGTGGCCGTGCAACCTGCTCACCGAGAAGGAGGTGCGGGAGGCGTTCGGCGTACCGGTGGTGGAGAACACGATCGCCGGTGACGCCGTCCGCGCGGAGGGGATCACCGCCGAGGGCGTCACGATCTGCCAGTGGAACGGCTCGGGGGAGACCGATGAAACGATGGTGGAGATCCAGACCGTGCGGACGCTGGACCTGTTCGCGGCGTATGGCGAGTTGGAGGCGCGCGCCGAGCCGATCGTGATCGACAGACTGGAACTGGAGGAGAGGTCCAGTCTCGCGGGCGACGGGCAGACCGTCGTGCTCGCGAACGAGGGCCGCAGCCTCGCCATCCAATGCCGTCACCTGAGCGACGGGGGCAGATGGGAAGACGGTACCTGTGCGGAGCTCGCCGAGCAGGCGATGGGCCGGGTCGAGGACGAGGAGCTCGACCCGAAGGGGAAGGTGGCCGCGGCCGACACCTGCGACCTGCTCACCCAGGAGGAGGTCAGGGATGCCGTCGGACTCCGCACGCTGGTCAGCGAGGGGCCCGAGGAGGACACACCGCTTGGCGAACGGGGCATCCATAGCTTCGAGTGCCGGTGGGTGGAGGCGGCCTCGGCGGCGGACACCGACCGCGAGGTGCTGAGCGTCTGGGCGCAGCTGCGCCTCGCCGACCAGTGCGACGAGCCGATTGGCGGCGGCGGGATGTTCGACAAGGGCACCTCATACACGAAGGTCACCGACAACCAGATCCGGCTCGGCGCCGCCAAGGGCGAGTACTGCGTGCACCTGCTGGCGAACAAGACGGCCATCTACCGGTACGGCGGGGACCTGACCGAGAAGGAGGCCACGAAGCTGCTCGACGGCGCGGTCGAGCGGCTCGACGCCGCCTGACCGAGAGGCTCCTTTCCCGGACTTGCTTTGATAGAGGCGGGTCCGGGAAGGGGCACAGTGGACGAACTATCGGTGGGCGCGGCGGAGGTGCGGAGCTTGGCCGATCTGGCGTCCCTGCTGCGCAGGCTCCGCCAGCGGCAGGCGCGGGTGGCGGGTGCCGACCGGGTCAGCTACCGGGCGCTGGCGAAGCTGGCGGGCTGGTCGCACGCGATCGTCGGCGGATATCTGTCGGGCACGAGCCTGGCTCCCGCGGACCGGTTCGACGTGCTGATCCGGCTGCTCGGTGCGACGCCGGCCGAGCAGCGGGCCCTGGCCACGGCCCGCGACCAGGTCGAGGAACTGCGGCGAGGCGGCGCGCCGCCGCCACAGGTTCAGGGTGTCGTACCGCGGCAGCTGCCGGCCGACGTGGCGGGCTTCACCGGACGAAATGGCGAGTTGGCTGAACTGGACGCGCTGGCCGCCACGCCACCGAATAAGCGGACCGCCGTCGTCATCTCGTCGGTGGCCGGCACGGCCGGGGTGGGCAAGACCGCGCTGGTGGTGCACTGGGCGCACCGGTGGCGTGGCCGGTTTCCGGACGGTCAGGTCTATGTGGACCTGCGCGGCTACGACCCGGCCGCACCCTTGGCGGCGCAGGACGCCCTCGCCGGGCTGCTGGAAGCGCTCGGTGTCACCGGCGCGGATCTGCCCTCGGGTATCGACGAGCGCGCCGCCCGGTGGCGCAGCGAGACCGCCGACCGGCAGTTGCTGATCGTGCTGGACAACGCGGCCTCCGTCGAGCAGGTGCGGCCACTGCTGCCCGGCACACCGTCGTGCCACGTGCTGGTCACCAGCCGGGATTCGTTGGCCGGCCTGGTGGTGCGGCACGGTGCCCGCCGGCTCGACCTGGACCTGCTGCCGGAGACGGACGCGTACGAGCTGCTGGCCGGCCTGATCGGCGCGCGGGTGGATGCCGAGCCGGATGCGGCGCGGCTACTGGTCCAGCGGTGCGCCCGGCTGCCTTTGGCCCTACGGGTGGCCGCTGAGCTTGCCGTCGCCCGAGCCGACACTCCGCTGGCGGAACTGGTCGCGGAGTTGGGCGACGAGCACCTGTTCGGCGACGGCGGCGATCCGCGTGCCGATGTGCGGGCGGTGTTCTCCTGGTCGGTGCGGCACCTGCCGCCCGCGGCCGCCCGGGTATTCGGCCTGCTGGGCCTGCACCCGCACACCGACTTCGAGGCGCACGCGGTCGCCGCGCTGTCCGGCTTCGACGTGGCCACCGCGCGTTCCACCGTGGAGCTGCTGGCGCGGCAGCACCTGGTGCAGGCGCGCGGCGGCGGCCGGTACGGGATGCACGACCTGTTGCGGGCGTACGCGCGAGGTCTGCTGGGCGAGGACGAGGCCGCGCTCGGCAGGCTGTTCGACCACTACCTGGCGACCGCCGCGACGGCGATGGACACGCTGCACCCGGCGGAGGCGTTCCGGCGGCCACGGATCGCCCGGCCGGCGACGCCCAGCCCGGATCTGACCGACCCCGGGACGGCTCGCAGGTGGCTGGACAGCGAGTTGGCGTGCCTGACCGCCGTCGCCCGGCACAGCCCGTCGCACGCCGTGCGCCTGTCCGGCACGCTGTACCGGTACCTCGCCGGGGGACACTACGACGTCGGGCTCGCGTTGCACGGGTACGCGCTCGCCGCGGCGGTCGCGAGCGGCGACGACGCGGGTGCCGCCGGGGCGCTGAACAGCCTCGGCTTCATCCAGGCGCGGCTGGGCCGGCACGACGAGGCGGCTGAGCATCTCCAGCGCGCACGGGTCCTGTTCCATCGCGCCGGCGACGCGATCGGAGAGGCGCGGGCGCTCAGCAACCTCGGTCACGTCGAGGCCACGCGCGACCGCCTCCGGGTGGCCCTCGGATACCAGGAGGAGGCGCTGGAGGTCTTCCGGCGCGCCGGAGACGCCCTGGCGACGGGCCGGGGGCTGACCAGCATCGGCAACCTCGAACAGCGGCTGGGACGGTTCGACAGTGCCGCTGAGCACATCGGGGCGGCGCTGGGCATACTGCGCGGGGCCGGCGACCGCGAGGCCGAGGGGTTCGCGCTCTACAACCTCGGCGTCGTCGAGACGCGCCGCGGGCGGCTCGACAGCGCCGCCGCGTATCACCAGGCGGCGCTCGTCGCCTTCCGCGAGGTCGGCAACCGGGCCGGCGAGGCATGGGTACTGGACGGCCAGGGCGCTCTCGAACTGCGTCTCGGCTGGCCGGGCAAGGCGGCGGCGCGGTACCGGGCGGCGCTGGAGCTGTTCCAGGAACTCGGCTACCGGGACGGCGTACCGTGGGCCCTCAACGGTCTGGGGGAAGCCGCGCGCGCCGACGGGCGTGCGGCGGAGGCGCTCGACCACCACACCGGCGCGATCGCCGCGGCGGGCGGCTCGGATCTGCGTGACCAGCAGGCGCGGGCGCATACCGGGCTGGGGCTGGCCCACCGCGACCTGGGTGACCGGGAACGCGCCCGCGAGCACCTGGCGGCGGCACTGTCCACGTACGACGAATTCGAACTGCCCGAGGCCGGCGAGGTGCGCGCGCACCTCGCCGCGCTCTGACGGCGCCCACCTGTGTTCTACTTGCCGAAGCCGAGTGTCAGTCCACTGAGGAGCTGGCGGCGGCCGAGGGCGTACAGGACGAGGATCGGCAGCGTCGCCAGGACGACAGAGGCGAGCACGGCGGGTACGTTGACGCCGTACTCGCCCTGGAAGGTCCACAGCGCGAGCGGCAGGGTGCGCTGCGCGGGGCTCTGGGTGAGGATCAGGGGCAGCAGGAAGCCGTTCCAGATACTCAGTCCATTGTAGATCGATACGGTCACCAACGCGGGTCTGGTCAACGGAAACGCCAGATGCCACAGCGTGCCCCACTCGGAGGCGCCGTCCATCCGCATCGACTCGAAGAGCTCCTTCGGCACGTCGCGGATGAAGGTGGCCAGTACCAGCACCGACAGCGGCACGGCGAACGCGATCGACGGCAGGATGATGGCGAGCAGGGTGTCGTACATCTGCAGCCGGATGATGATCAGGTAAACCGGAATGATGGTGGCCTGCAAGGGAATGGCCAGTCCCATGAGGAACAGCACGTTGGTCCAGCGCAGAAACCGGCTGCCGGCCGAGCCGCGAATGATGGCGTAGGCGGCCATGAACGAGACCAGGACGGCGGGCACGACCGAGCCGACCGTCACGATGACGCTGTTGGTCAGGTAGCGGACGAACTCCGACTCGATGACAAGCCGGTAGTTCGCAAGCGTCGGGTCGGACGGCGGGGCGAGCGGGTTCTGTGCGTAGTAGCTCGAGCGTTCCTTGAGGCTGGTGATGACGATCCAGTAGAGCGGCACCACGACGATCACCAGCCACACCCAGCCGGCCAGCCCGCCCAGGACGTTGAAGCGCCCGAGGCCACCGCTCCGGGCACGGCCCCGTGGCCCCTGCCCGGGTGGCGCGCCGGCTGCCCTGCCGGTATCGGTCGTCAGCGTCGCCATGTCACATTCCTTCCTGCTGGCTCGCGCTGGCGTCGCGACCGCCGAGCCGGCGCAGCAGCAGCGCCAGCGCCAGGCCGACGAGAACGAGGATGACCGCGATCGCGCTGGCGGGCCCCATCAGGTTGGCCTGGAAGCCCCGCTTGTACATGTCGAGGGCGAGCACGCGGGTCGCGTCGCCGGGGCCGCCCTCGGTGAGCACGAAGATCAGGTCGAAGAAGGTCAAGGACCCGACGACCATCAGCGTCGACGAGGTGATGATCGTGTACTTGAGCTGGGGGAGCGTGATGCTGAAGAACTGCCGGATCCGCCCTGCCCCGTCGATCTGCGCCGCCTCGTAAAGGGTCACCGGGATCTGCCGCACCCCGCCCTGGTAGATCAGCGCGTGAAACGGTATGAACTGCCACGACACCACGAAGACGACGACGCAGAGCGCGAGGGTGCTGCGGCCCAGCCAGTCCTGCGCCAGCAGGGGGATGCCCAGGCCGGCGCCGAGGCCGAAGTTGGGGTCCAGCAACGCCTTGTACGTGATGGCGAGCGCCGCCGAGCTCAGCAGCAGCGGCACGACGTACACGATGGCCAGGATCTCGCGGTATCGCTGATGCCCGGCGAGGAACACGCCCATGAGCAGGCTCATCGGCGTCTGGAAGGCCCACGACAGCGCCATCACCAGAAACGTCACCCACAGCGCGTGCGGCAGGCCAGGGTCGGTGAGCACGGTGCGCCAGCTGTCGAGGCCGGCCGGGTGGATCGCGCCGATCCCGTTCCAGCGGGTGAAGCTGAGCAGCAGTACGCCGACGAGCGGTATGACGCCGAACGCGACGAAGATCGCGAGCGCGGGCAGGGCCATCCACGCGATCGACCCGCTACGCCCGCCGGCAGAGCCGGTCGCTGGCCGAACCCGGACGGCGGGCGGAGCGAGGCCTGTCATTGGCCGATGACCTGGTTCATGTTGTCAACGTACTGCTGGGGTGTGATCGACAGCTGGAAGAGTTTGGCGATGTTGTCCAGCAGCTTCTCGGCGGCGGTCGGGCTCAGCGCCTGGTCCCAGGACTGCGCGAAGACCTTGGCCTTGCTCGCGGTCTCGTTGACGAACGTGAGGAACTCCGGCGCCTTGGAGCTGGCGATCTTGCTTTCGCTGCCCTTGACGATGGGCACGCCGCCGGTGTCGAGCCACTCGCCGATCTCGGTGTCGTCGAGTACCGCGGTGCTGAAGAACTTCTTCGCCGTCTCCTTCTGCTCGGCGGACGCCTTCGAGGAGATCGCCAGGTACTGGCCGGGGTTGCCGACGGTGTCGCTCGGGTCGCCCTTGCCGCCCTCGACCGGCGGGAAGTTCATGAAGCCGAGGTTGCCGCCGGAGACGAAGTTGCCGCCTTCCTCCGCCATGGACCCGTACGTCCACGTGCCGTGCACCATCATCGCGGCCTTGCCGGTGTAGAGCAGGGCCTGGTCGGCGTTGGCGTCGGCGACGACGGACGAGAAGCCCTTGACGAAGCCGTTGGCCTTGATCAAATCCTGGATCTTGGTGAGCGCGTCGAGCGACGCCGGGTTGGACCAGGCACCCTTCTCACCGTCGAAGACGGCCTGGAACACCTCGGGGCCGCCGATACGGTCGAAGAGGAACTCCAGCCACATCATGTTGGTCCAGCGAGACTGCCCGGCGAGCGAGAACGGCGCGATGCCGGCCGCGTTGAACCTCGGCACCAGCGACATGATCTCGCCCCACGACTGCGGCGGCTCGGCCTTGATCTTGTCGAACGCCCGCTTGTCGTAGAACAGCACGATCGGCTCGACCGTCTCGCACGGCATCGCGTAGATCTTGCCGTTGACCGTCGCGGCGCCGAACGACGACGGGAACAGCCGGTCCTTGACCGCGGGGTTCTGGGCGAACCAGTCCGTCAGGTCGTCGACCTGGCCGGCGTCGACCCAACTCTTCAGGCCGCCGCCACCCCAGCCCCAGATGATGGTCGGCGCCTGGCCGGCGCCGATCGCGGTCCTGATCTTCGTCTTGTACGCGTCGTTCTCGAACGCGGTGGGTTTGATTTGACTGTCGGAGTTCGCCTTGTTGAAGCGGTTGACGGTGTTCGTGCGGATCTGCTCGCCCGGCGCACCCGTCAGGTACCAGTAAGTGGCCTCGCTGCCACCCTCGCCCTGGCCCGGGCCCGAGCTGCCGCAGGCGGCGAGCGCCACCCCCGCGCCGGTGCCGGCCGCGAGGTTGAGGAAACTCCGTCGGGACATCGCACTGTGTGCCACGCTGACCTCCGGATACCGGAAAGTTTACGGAGAGATTCAGGCCAACGTATGCAGCGGAAGGAGGCGTGTCAATATCGACCTGAGTCGGCGTGATGGCCGCCGTTCGGGGCGCGGTTGGCGAAACTTTCGGGGAAAGCGCGTGCCTGGATCGGGCTTGACGCGTACCTAAACTGACCGTGTGTCCGAGACGCAGCAGCGGAGAGGTGCCGCCGAGCCGGCCGTGCGGGTCAGCACGCTGGAACTCTTCTTCGACCTCGTTTTCGTCTTCACGCTGACCCAGCTCACCGGGCTGCTCGCCGACGACCTCAGCGCCCGCGTCGCGGTCCACGTCGCGCTGATGCTGGGCATCATCATGTGGATGTACGACGGTTTCGCGTGGCTCACCAACGCCGTCGTCCCCAACAACCGCCTGCGACGCACCCTTGTCCTCGTCGACTATTCGTGATCGCGGGCGGCCCCGGCTCGGCGCAGGCGATGCGGCGGCTCGCACCGATCAACCTGGCCATTGCGCTTCTGGTGCTGGTGGGCGGCTTCCTGCCTGACGAGTGGCGATACGGCGCGTGGGCGCTGGCGATCCTGCTCATCGCGGCGGCGCCGTACGTGCGGCAGCTCGGCGGCTTCACCATCTCGCCGGGCCACTTCGTCGAGCGGCACGGGCTCGTGGTGATCATCGCGTTGGGCGAGTCCATTGTGGCCATTGGTGTCGGTGCCGCCGGTCTCGACGTCGACCTGACGCTCGTCACCGTGGCCGCCCTGGGACTGACTTTGTCGTACCTGATGTGGTGGGTCTACTTTGGAGAGGGCGACGCGGCGGCTGAGCACGCGCTCAGCGCGGTCCCGCGGGAACGGCGGGCGACGGTGGCGGTGCGCGCCTACGGTTACGCACACTATGTACTGCTGCTGGGCATCGTGGTGGCGGCCGCCGGCGTGAAGAAGGTGATCGGGCACGCCGGCGACGAGCTGAAGCTGGCCGAAGCGGTCACGCTCGCGCTGGGCGTCGCCCTGTACCTGCTCGGAGACGCGGCGTTCCGGCGCGTGCTACGCATCGGCAGCACGCGCTTCCGTGCGGGCGGGGCGGTGCTCGCGCTGGCGACGATCCCGCTGGGACTACTGATCGGCGTCGGCCAGCTCGTCATGCTGATCGTGGTGCTGTTGGCGATGCTGATGATCGAGGCACGCGCCGCGGCGAGTCGGGTCAGTACGTGACGTCCTCGACCTCTTCGTACAGGGTGAAGTCGCGGGCTTCGACGCCGGCCCGCTCCTGAGCCTCCTTCAGCTCGGTGCTCTGCGCGAACCCGCGCGCCTCGTCGGCATCCCGGTACTCGGTGACAACGACGACCTTGTTGCGGTCGTCCAGACCACGGTGAAGCCGGTGCCCGGTGGCGCCGTGCTCCTTCCGCAGCTGGCTCACCGAGTCGAAGACGGCCTTGAAGGCGTCGAAGTCCTGGACATGGAGCTGGGCGATGAGCTTGACGGTCATGGCGGCCTCCGTGGCGATTTGTCGCACTTACCCACCTTCAACCTACGCCCACCCCCACTTCTCCACCCACCCTTCCCCCTTTCCCGCCGCGCCCGCCCCGTGCCGCGGCGCGGGGGATGCGGCGGCGTAGCCAGCGGGGGAGCCACCAGTTGGCGGGGCCGAGCAGCGTCATGGCGGCGGGCAGGAGGAACAGCCGGACGATCGTGGCGTCGAGCAGTACGGCGGTGGCCAGTCCGATACCGATCATCTTGGTGAACGGGGAAGGGCTGGCGGCGAAGGACAGGAAGACGGCGGTCATGATGAGCGCGGCCGAGGTGATCACCCGGCCGGTGCCGGCCAGGCCCCGTGCGATCGATTCCGTGGTGTCGCCGCTGGCGTTGTACTCCTCGCGCACGCGCGACAGCAGAAACACCTCATAGTCCATGGACAGTCCGAAGAGGACGGCGAAGAAGATCATGGGAAGCGGTGAGGCGATCGTGACGGTGTCCTCTGTGAACCATCCCCATTGGAACACCACGACCACCACGCCGTAGGCCCCGCCGATCGACAGCAGGTTCATCAGGACGGCCTTGAGCGGTACCAGGATGGAGCGGAACACGAGCATCAGCAACAGGAACGACGCGGCCAGGATGGCGCCCACGAAGATGGGCAGCGTGGTCGAGAGGTGGTGGGTGAGGTCGGCGGTCATGGCGGTGAGGCCGGCGACATAGGCGTTGTCGGGCAGCATCCCGCGTACGCGTTCCAGGGTTCGCGACGTCGCGGCGTCGGCGGGTGCGGTGGTGGCGGTCAGGCGCAGTATCACGGTGTCGTTGGCGGGAGACGTCACCGGTTCGCCGACCGAGGCGATGCCGGGATCCGCGGCGACGCGTCGCGCCAGCTCCCGGATGTCGCCGGCGCCAGTGCCGCGCAGGTCGACGACCAGGAGCAGGGGACCGTTGACGCCCGGGCCGAAGCCGTCGGCCAGCAGGTCGTAGGCGCGCCGTTCGGTGGTGCTCGTCGACTCGTCTCCGGCGTCGGGAAAGGCGGTCCGCATCGCCAGCGCCGGGGCGGCGAGGGTGAGCAGGAGCGCGACCGAAACGACGAGGTACGGCCACGGCCTTCTCGCGATGTGGTGTGCGAGCCGCCACCAGCCGGTACCTTGCGCGCGCCGCCGCCGCCGCGACGGGAGCCGCCCGCGGTCGAGGCGGTCGCCGAGGAGTGTGAGGAAGGCGGGAAGAAGCGTCAACGCGGCGGTGCCGGCACCGAAAACCACCAGTGCGGTGCTGAGCCCTACCGATACCAGAAAGCCCATGCCGGTCAGCAAGAGAGCGGCCATCGCGATGATGACGGTACCGCCGGCGAAAACGACCGCGGAGCCGGCGCGTCCCATGGCATCGACCAGTGCGGTGCTGTTGTCCGCGCCGCCGGCGCGGTTTTCGCGGTAGCGGGCCGTGATGAACAGGGCGTAGTCGATTCCGACGCCCAGTCCTATCATCGCGGCGATCGTCGGCGCGGCGGTCGACACGTCCATCGCGTTGGCGAGCAACAGGATGCCGGCGAGTCCGGCGGCGACGACGATGAGCGCGAGCACGATCGGCACCAGCGCGGCGACGACCGTACCGAAAGCCACCAGCAGAATCACCAACGCCGCCAGCAGCCCGACCGCCTCCGCGCCGGAGGTCTGTGTCTCGGAGTTGATGAACGCCGCGTCGCCGCCGAGTTCCGCGGTCAAACCGGCCTGACGGGCCGGTTCCAGCGCGCTGCCGACGGCTTTGAAGGGTTCGGGACCGAGCCTTGTCGCCGGCGCGGCGAAGGCGATTTCGGCGTATGCGACGCGGCCGTCGGGTGAGACGGTGCCCGCGGCGAACGGGTTCGCCACCGTGCTGACGCCCTCGGCCGTCGCGATCCGCGTCACCGCGGCGTCGACGGCGGCCCGGTGCTGTTCCAACCGTTGCCCGTCCGGCGCGGCGAACACGGCGAGCGCGGCGCCGTTGGCCGCCTCGGGAAACCGCTCCTCGAGCAGTTGCCGCGCCCGTTCGCTCTGGCTGCCGGGCGCGACGAAGTCTTCGGCGAACGCGCCGCCAGCCATGCCGGCCAGCGCGATGATGACGGCTGTGGCGACCGCCCACGCGGCGATCGTCGTCCATGGCCTGCGGGCGCTGGCCGCGCCCAGGCGGCGGGTGAAAGCACTCATGGCCGCCATCGTGGGCGTCGCCACCGTCCGCCGTCTCCCGGCGGGAGACGGGCAGGATCCGGGCGCGGCCTCCGCCCAGCGGGGGAGGACGGCCCCGTCGCCCAGGCGGATGACAGCATTTCCTGTACTGGCCTACCGTGAGCCCTTGTGAGGGTGGTGTCGTCCCGGGGCTTTCGTGGCCCGTTCGCGCGGTGGCCGCGTGCGTCTGACGCGACCCTCGCCGCCGTGCTGTTCCTGACGACCGTGTTCCTCACCGACGGGCCCGGCGACTCGTTGCTCCTCCGCCCGATCACCGACGTGCCCGTTTTCGTCCTCGTCATCTTCGCCGTCACCGGGGCCGTGTTCTACCTGCGCCGCCGCCGGCCGATCCTGGTGCTCGGCGTGGCGGTCGCCGGCTGGGCACTCCTGCTGCCGGCCGACCCCGCCGATCTTGTTGGCCTGGTCACGATGTTCGCGCTGTACAGCGCCGGCCGCTACGCCGCCAGCAGCCGCCACGGCCTGGCCGGCCTCGCCGCGGCCATCGCCGTGCTCGTCGTCGACGACGGCGTGCGAGGCTCGCTGTGGGCGGAGGTCAGTTTCGGCGCCGTCCTCATGTTCGTCGTCTGGTACGTCGGGCGGCGGCTGCGGCTGCGCGAGGAGCACGCGGTCGAGACCCGGCGCCAGCAGGAGGCCGAGGCGCGCCGGATCGTCGCCGAGGAACGCACCCACATCGCGCGCGAGCTGCACGATGTGGTCGCCCACCAGGTGAGCATGATGACGGTACAGGCCGGAGCGGCTCAGGCGGTGGTGGCCGCCGATCCGGAAGGCGCCCGCCAGGCGATGGCCGCCGTCGAGCTGGCCGGCCGCCAGGCCCTGGACGAGCTGCGGCACCTGCTGGGCGTGCTGCGCCCCGAGACCGAACGCGGCGGCCTCGGCCCCCAACCCGGGCTGGCCGACCTGCCCCGGCTCATCGCGCAGGTACGCGCGGCGGGGCTGGACGTGCGGATCACCGACGGCTTGCGGACGGCGCTCCCGACCCGGGTGCAGCTGTCGGCGTACCGGATCATCCAGGAGGCGCTCACCAACGTGCTCAAGCATGGCGGACCGGGCACCCGCACCGAGGTACACCTGCGCGAGGACGGGACGGACATCACCATCGAGGTCGTCGACCACGCCCCGCCGGGGTTGACCCGCCCGCAGGCGGCCGGCCACGGCATCGTCGGTATGCGCGAACGGGCGACCCTGCTCGGCGGCAGCCTCGAAACCGGCCCGCGTCCCGAGGGCGGCTTTCGCGTCGTCGCCCGCCTGCCACTGACCGGGGAGTCAGCATGAGCATCAGCGTGCTCGTCGTCGACGACCAGGCGCTGGTCCGCGGCGGCTTCACCATGATCCTGCGTACCCATCCCGACATCGAGGTAGTGGCCGAGGCGGGCACCGGGCTCGAAGCGATCGAAGCGGCCCAGCGGCACCGCCCGGACGTCATCCTCATGGACATCCGCATGCCCGAGCTCGATGGTCTCGAAGCAACCTCGCGGATCGTTCAGGAGGCCGACTGGCCGGTCCGGATCCTGATCCTCACCACGTTCGACCCCGACGAGTACGTCTATCAGGCGCTGCGCGCGGGTGCGAGCGGCTTCGTCCTGAAGGACATCCCGCCCCACGAACTCGCCACGGCGGTGCGGACGATCGCCGACGGCGGCGCTCTCATCGCCCCCTCGATCACCCGCCGCCTGATCAGCCGTTTCGCCGAGGGACCGACCGTCAACACCGCCGTCGCCGAACGCCTGCACCGCCTCACCGACCGCGAACGCGACATCGTCGCGGCAGTGGCGCGCGGCGACACGAACACCGAGATCGCCCAGCAGCTCTACATCGGACCCGCCACGGTCAAGTCACACGTCTCCAGCATCCTGACCAAGCTCGGCCTGCGCGACCGCACCCAGATAGTCGTGTTCGCGTACGAGAGCAGCCTGGTCAAGCCCGGCACCCAAGACATAGGCACCTAGCGGCGGCCCCTACGAGCGGGTGCCGATCAGCAACCCGAGGCACATCTCGTCGCTGGTGCCGTCGCCCCACACGACGTACCGGGGTGGCAGTTTCTGAAGCTGCGGGAGCATCCGGCGCAGGCCGGCGTCGTGGGTGCAGGTTACCCGGATGGTGTCGCCTTGCTTGACTTTCACGGGCGCGGCCAGCGGACGGATGGCCTGGTCGTCGAAGTTGTACTGCGGCACGTCCAGCAGCGTGGTCGCGCCGGCCGTACCCGGGTTGAGCTCGACCTTGATGGAGCGGCCCAGCAGGTGCATGTGCCCAGCCGTGGCGTAGATGGTGGCCGCTTCCTCCGCCGGGATGTCGCAGTGCTGGGTGGGCCCGGGTGCGGGCTTTCCCTTGCTGCACCATTCGACCAGTGCTCCGGCGGTGGAGCCGACGTCCTCGCCGAATCGCTTGGTCACGTCTTTGATCGCGGTCTCGCGGTCGCAGAGTGGGCCGCTCTCCTGCGGGGTGCAGGGCAGCTCGATCGGTGCGGACGCCAGGAATGTGTTCAGCGGGGTCATGCGGGTGCTGTCGTCGGCGAGGCGCAACCTGATGCGGGACTGATCGGTGCCGCCCGCCTTGCCGTCCGTGGCCAGCAGGTTGTAGTGCACCTGCATGACCATCTGCGAGCCGGGCGGCATCTCGTATCCGAGACCCTCGCCCAGCAGCACCTCGTTGGCGCCGGGCGCCCAGTGGGCCACCCACGCGCCCTCGCCTTCGCTGTCGACGCCGGAGTCGCCGAAGCACTGCCAGCCCTCGCCGGGACTGCGCTCGTCGAGCTGCCGGGCCTCCTTCACACCCACCGGCGAGAGCCGGAAGAAGATGGCGTGATGCACGATGTCGGCGTTCTGCGGCAGGAACTGGCTGCCGGTCAAGTATGCCTTTGTGGACAGTCCCGGATCCACGAGGAAGCAACGGTACTCATCGGTGCCCCCGTTCGGCGCGACCGGTGTGTACGGCCGCGGCATCGCCAGCTCGACGAAGCGTTCACCGGTCCGCAGCGGCTTCTCCACCGGCGGTGAGAGCTTGCCGTGCCCGGCGTGTGGTGAGCCGCTCGACTCCGCCGGAGCGGCGGGCTCGGTGTCGTCGGCGGCGCACGCCGCCCCGGCCCCGGCCATCGCCAGGATCGCGACTCCCACCACGAGTCGCCGGCCAACCCCCGTCGTGCGCATCATCGATGCCTCCCCTGTCGCCGGATCGCACTACCTCGATGATTTCGCCGTCGAGCGGTCGTGGATATCCGGGTTCACCCCCTGAATCACCCCAGAACCGCCTCAGGGGTCAGCTCGCCGATCGCCGCGATCACGAGCGCCGCCCGTCCGCGCGCGTCGTCGTCCAGCGGGTACTGCTGGTGCGGTACCGCGATCACCCGCATGCCCGCGGCGGCGGCCGACCGGATCCCGTTGGAGGAGTCCTCGACCGCGACGCTGCTGGCGGGGTCGGCGCCCAGCTGGTCCGCGACGGCCAGGTACACGTCCGGCGCGGGCTTGCCGCGCGGCACGTTCTCGGTCGACAGCGTCACCGCGAACGTCTCGGCGAGCCCGGCGGCGTCCAACGCGGCCGAGATGAGCCGCGGCGGCGACGAACTGGCCAGGCCGAGCGGCCAGCGCGCGGCCAGCTCGCGCACGACGCCGTCCGCGCCCGGCACCAGGGGCACCCGGGTCGCGTACCGGTCGACCATCTGCTCGACCACCTCGGCGGCGACCTGCTCCGCGGTCCGGCGCACGCCGAGCTCGCCGCTGAGATAGCGGGCCCATTCGCCGGTGCTCATACCCATGAGGCGGCGCTGGGTGTCGGGCTGCCACTGCCCACCGTTGTCCGCGACGTACCGCCGCCGGACCTCTTCCCACACCGGCTCGGAGTCGACGAGTACGCCGTCAAGGTCGAAGATCACCGCATCCACCACATGACCATCCTGCCTGGCGCGTCGCGTGGACCGGAGGAAAGCGCCACTACGCTCAGGCCGTGGCGCGATACTTCGAGGTGCATCCGGACAACCCGCAGCCCCGGACGATCCGGCAGGTCGTCGACCTCGTCCGCGACGGTGGGCTGATCGCGTACCCGACGGATTCGTGCTTCGCGCTCGGCTGCCAGCTGGGCAACCGCGCCGGCCTGGACCGGATCAGGAAGATCCGTCAGCTGGACGAGCGGCACCACTTCACGCTGGTGTGCCACGACTTTGCCCAGCTGGGCCAGTTCGTGCACATCAGCAACTCGGTGTTTCGCATGGTCAAGGCGTGTACGCCGGGCAGCTACACGTTCATCCTGCCGGCCACGCCGGAGGTGCCGCGCAAGCTGATGCATCCCCGGAAACGCACCGTGGGCGTACGCATCCCGCGGCACACCGTCGCACAGGCGCTGGTGGCCGAGCTCGGCGAGCCGCTCATGTCGAGCACCCTGATCCTGCCCGAGGAGAACGAGCCGATGACCCGGGGCGACGACATCAGGGAGCACCTCGACCACGCCCTCGACGTGATCCTCGACGCCGGCGAGTGCGGTATCGAACCGACCACCGTCGTCGACCTGTCACAATCCGAGCCGGTGGTCCTGCGACGGGGAGCCGGCGATCCGTCCCCGTTCGAGTAGCGGGACCGAGAGCTGCCCAGAACCGCGTAACGAAGAACCGGGAACGAAGGTGGGAGATGGATTCGGCGAGCTTCGCTGATTTGGGGCTTCGGGAAGAGCTGCTGCGGGCGCTGTCCAGCCTGGGGTACGAGGAGCCCACGCCGATCCAGGGTGAGGCGATCCCGCCGCTGCTAGAGGGGCGTGACCTGCTCGGGCAGGCGGCGACGGGCACGGGAAAGACGGCCGCGTTCGCGTTGCCGGTGCTGCAGCGGCTGGCCGCCGGCGAGCAGGGTACCGATCCGGTGGGGCTTGTCCTGGTGCCCACGCGTGAGCTGGCCGTGCAGGTGTCGCAGGCGTTCCACCGGTACGGCCGGGACCTGGGCGTGCGGGTGCTCCCGATCTACGGCGGGCAGCCGATCGGCCGGCAGTTGCAGGCGCTGGAGCGCGGCGTCGACGTCGTGGTGGCCACGCCGGGGCGGGCGCTTGACCACATCGGCCGCGGCACGCTCAGCCTCCGGGCGGTCGCGACCGTGGTGCTCGACGAGGCCGACGAGATGCTCGACATGGGCTTCGCCGAAGACATCGAGGCGATCCTGGACGAGACGCCCGAGGCCCGGCAGACCGTACTGTTCTCGGCCACGATGCCCTCCCGGATCGACGCGATCGCCCGGCGGCACCTGCGCGACCCGGTCCGCATCGAGATGGGCCGCGAGCCGGTGGCCCAGGGTGAGGCACCGCTGGTGCGGCAGAGCGCCTACGTGGTCGCCCGTGCCCACAAGCCGGCCGCCCTGGGGCGGATCCTGGACGTCGAGGCGCCCTCGGCGGCCATCGTGTTCTGCCGCACCCGGGAAGAGGTCGACGAGCTCACCGAGACGATGAACGGGCGCGGCTACCGTGCCGAGGCGCTGCACGGCGGGATGGGCCAGGAGCAGCGCGACCGCGTCATGGGGCGGGTGCGCGCGGGTACCGCCGACCTGCTCATCGCCACCGACGTGGCCGCACGCGGGCTGGACGTCGAGCACCTCACCCACGTCGTCAACTACAACGTCCCGTCGGCGCCGGAGGCGTACGTGCACCGCATCGGGCGGGTCGGGCGCGCCGGGCGGGAGGGCGTCGCGATCACCCTGGCCGAGCCGCGCGAGCACCGGATGCTGAAGGCGATCGAGCGGGCGACCGGCCAGCGGATCGTCGTGGAGAAGATTCCCACCGTCGCCGACCTGCGGGCACGGCGCCTGGAGCTGACCCGGGCCGCCCTGCGGGAGAGCCTGCTCGGCGAAGACCTGGAGCGCTTCCGCGTCGTGATCGACACGCTCACGGACGAGTTCGACATCGTCGACGTGGCGCTCGCCGCGGTGAAGCTGGCCCACGAGGCGGAGGGCGGCACCGACGACGACGAGGTGGAGATCCCGCACGTCTCGCAACGGGCCTTCGAGGGGCGGCCGGAACGCCGCGACGGCGATCGCCGCCCCGGCCACGGTCGCACCGCGGACCGCCGGATGGCGAAGGTGTTCTTCGGCATCGGTCGCAGCGCCGGTGTCCGCCCGCAAGACCTGGTCGGCGCCATCACCGGCGAGTCGAGCCTGAGCGGGCGAGACATCGGCGCGATCGAGATCACCGACCGGTTCTCCCTGGTGGAGGTGCCGGAGGGCGCTGTGCGCGAGGTGGTCGCGGCACTGCGGCACAGCGCGATCAGGGGCAGGAAGGCGACGGTACGCCCGGAGCGCGACCAGCAGAAGAGGCGCCCACGCTAGGGCTACTCGTGCTTGCGTCCGATCGTCTGGTGGCCGGTCAGCGCGATCTCGCCGTCGGTCCACACGCCGCAGGCGCCGCCACCCGGACTGACCTCGAGCTCCAGCGGCGTGCCGTCCATGCGCAGGGCGGGGTGGTAGTAGGTGGCGACCTGTTGCGCGTCGCCCTGGATGTAGTGGCCGATCAGGGCGCGCCGGAACCGGTCGGTGGTGGAGTTCGGCGCGCTGCCGTGCACCAGTGAGCCGTTGAAGAACAGCACGTCACCGGCCTCCATCACCACGGGCTCGACGGGCTGTCCGGGCGGCAGCGGCACGGTCACGTCGGTGAAGCTGACCGAGGTGTCGGCCTTCTCGACGCACAGGATCGGCCAGCGGTGACTGCCGGGCACGACGAGCATGCAGCCGTTGGCCTCGTCGGCGCGGTCGAGCGCCATCCACGCGGCCACACAGGTGCCGGGATCGGCCCGTAGGTAGTAGTTGTCCTGGTGCAGGGCCTGGCCGCGGGCGCCGGCCGGTTTGAAGTACAGCATCGTCTGCACCGCGTACGGGTCCGAGCCGACCAGCGCGACCAGCGCGTCGCGCAGCCGGGCGTCGAGCAGCCAGCGCAGCGAGGTGTCGTCCCAGCGGTGCATCTGCGCCATCCGGGGGTACCGGCGCAGCGGGTCCCGGCTGGTCGGATCGACGCCGACGAGATCCCTTTCGTAGGAGCCGCGCCTACGCAGCGTCATGTAGTGCTCCCGCAGCTGGTCCACCTCCGCCGTGCCGAACAGCCCGCGGGCCACCACGTAGCCGTCCCGGTCGAAGGTGTCCTTGAAAGAATCGCTCATGAACGAAAGCATCGGAGCTGCAGGGCCTTGATGGCTGGTGCTTCGACACGCAAGGAGTTGCACTTTTGACGCAGCTGAGCTTCAACTCGCCGCCCACGTACTGGCGGTGCGAGCCCGGCTGGTTCTGGCACTCCCGCCCGTTGCACGACCATCTGCTGTGGTGCGTCATGGACGGCGTCGGCGAGCTGACGCTGGACGGCCGCCAGGAGCAGCTCGGGCCGGGCAGCTGCGCGGTGTTCCGCCCCGGAGACGCCCCGATCGCCAGGCACGACCCGCACCGGCGGCTGCTGGTGTTCGGCATGCACTTCGACATCGAGGCTGGTGAGCTGCCGCCCCCTGGGCCGGTACGGGTGCAGGACATGACGCTGCTCGGTGCGCTGGCGCGCCGGTGCGACCGCAGCTTCCGCCGCGGCGGGCCGCTGGGCGCCCGGCACAGCCAGCTCTGCCTGGAACAGCTGCTGTGCCTGCTGCACGAGGAGGCCACCGACGAACCGCTCGGCCCGGTCGACGCCGAGCTGGACCGGATCACCGAGGCGATGCGGCAGGACCCGAGCCGGCGCTGGACGGTGACGGAGCTCGCCCGGCTGGCGGCGCTGTCCCGCGCGCAGTTCACCCGCCGGTTCATCGCCTACACCGGGTTGACCCCGGCCCGATATCTGATCAACGTCCGGCTCGCCCGCGCTCACGAACTGCTGACCGAGACGAACATGACGGTCACGCAGATCGCCGCGACCCTCGGGTACATCGACGTCGCGTATTTCAGCCGGCAGTACAGGCGGCACACGGGACGCCCGCCCAGCGCCGTCAGGCAGGAGTAGCGCGTGAGGAGATCCTCCGTTACCGTTCACGTTAACGGTAACGGAGGCTTGCAATGGCGCATCAGCTCCGCCCCCGTGCCGCGGGCGCCGCCGGCGGCATGCGGAACATCCGGAAGGCCCACCGCCTGGCCGTCCTGCGTGAGATCTACGCGGCCGGGGCGGCCACGCGGCGCGACCTCGCGGCCCGCGCGGACGTCAGCGTGGCCACCGCGTCCAACATCGTCGCGGAGCTGATACGAGCCGGGGTGGTGCGGGAGACCTCGTACGAGGAGTCGGATGGCGGGCGCCCGCGCGGCCGCATCACCGTCGACGCCCGCCGCGGCGCGCTCGTCGGGGTCGAGGTCCGCGCGAGCAGCATCCACATCGACGTGTACGACCTGGCGCTGGAGCCGCGTACCCAGCGGATCGTTCCCGCGACAAGCCGGCGCGACCTCGCGCGGGTGGTGTCCGCCGCGCTCGCTCAGGCGGGGATCGACGCCGGCCGGCTCGCCGGCGTGGGCATCGCCGCACCCGCTGGGCCGCACCGCGCCTGGCTGGACCCGGCGGTCCTGCCGGCACCCGTGCACGTGGCCGAGCCCGCGACCGCCGCGGCGGTGGGTGAGCTGTGGCTCGGACCCAGCCGCCACGCCGCCAACCTGGTCAGTGTCACGCTGGCCGACAGCGCCGGCGCCACCGTGCTGGTCGGTGGCGCGCCGCTGGCCACGACCGGCGGCTGGGGTCACACCACCGTGGTACTCGACGGCCGGCCCTGCTCGTGCGGCCGGCGCGGTTGCGTGGAGTCGTACCTCGGCGCGCCCGGAATCCTCCAGACCGTCCGCGAACTGGCCCCCGGTAGCCGGCTCGCCCGCGACACTCCGGAGGCGACGGTCCGGGAACTCGGCCGCGCCATTCGAGACGGCGATCCCGCGGCGGCCGCGGTGATCGACGCCACCGGCCGTCACCTGGGCATCGGGATCGCGAGGCTGGTGAGCGTCATCGACCCGGACGCGGTCGCGCTCAACGGCTGGGTCGTCGGCGGGCTGGGCCGCTGGCTGCTGCCGGCCGCCCGCGAGGAACTCGCGCGCCGGCGCTGGCCGTCCAGCGTGCGGATCGAGGCCAGTCCGGTGCCGCGCAACGCGGTCACCGCCGGCGTCGCGGCAGCCGCCCTGCAAACATCGGCGTACCTGGCGACCGCGCGCCGGTGACAGCGACCGGGCCGGGCCCGGTAGATCGAGACGTGTGGCAGCATCGCGGGGGTGGCGAAACAGGTGCCCAGACCGATCAGGAATCGAGAAGCGCTGGTCACCGCGCCGCGGTTAGCGTGATGCGCTGAACCCGTACGGATAGATGGAGTGACGATGCCGCACCGTGCCGACAGCCACGACCTGATCCGCGTGCAGGGCGCGCGCGTCAACAACCTGAAGGACGTCAGCGTCGAGATACCGAAGCGCCGGCTGACGGTGTTCACCGGCGTGTCCGGCTCGGGCAAGAGCTCGCTGGTGTTCGGCACGATCGCCGCCGAGTCGCAGCGGATGATCAACGAGACCTACAGCGCCTTCGTGCAGGGCTTCATGCCGACGCTCGCCCGGCCCGAGGTCGACGTGCTCGAAGGGCTGACCACCGCGATCATCGTCGACCAGGAGCGGATGGGTGCCAACGCACGCTCCACGGTGGGCACGGTGACCGACGCCAACGCCATGCTGCGCATCCTGTTCAGCCGGCTCGGCAAGCCGCACGCCGGCCCGCCCAACGCGTACTCGTTCAACGTCCCCTCGGTGAAGGCCAGCGGCGCGATCACCGTCGAGCGCGGCGGCAAGACGAAGGCCGAGAAGGCGACGTTCACCCGGCTCGGCGGCATGTGCCCGCGCTGCGAGGGGATGGGCTCGGTCAACGACTTCGACCTGTCCGCCCTGTACGACGACAGCAAGTCGCTCAACGAGGGCGCGTTGACGATCCCCGGGTACAGCATGGAGGGCTGGACCGGCCGGCTCCTGCGGGGCTGTGGGTACTTCGACCCGGACAAGCCAATCCGCAGGTACACCAAGAAGGAGCTGCACGACCTGCTCTACCGCGAGCCGACGAAGATCAAGGTCGAGGGCATCAACCTGACGTACTCGGGCCTGATCCCGCAGATCCAGAAGTCGTACCTGTCCAAGGACGTCGACGCGATGCAACCGCACATCCGCGCGTTCGTGGAGCGGGCGGTGACGTTTCAGACCTGCCCCGACTGCGATGGCACCCGGCTCGCCGCGGAGGCCCGGGCCTCGAAGATCAAGGGCAAGAACATCGCCGACGTGTGCGTGATGCAGATCAGCGACCTGGCCGAGTGGGTCCGCGGCCTCGACGAGCCGTCCGTGGCGCCGCTGCTCGGCAAGCTCCTGCACAGCCTGGAGTCCTTCACGGAGATCGGGCTCGGCTACCTCAGCCTCGACCGGCCGTCGGGCACGCTGTCGGGCGGCGAGGCGCAGCGCACCAAGATGATCCGCCACCTCGGTTCGTCGCTCACCGACGTCACGTACGTCTTCGACGAGCCGACGATCGGCCTGCACCCGCACGACATCCAGCGGATGAACGAGCTGCTGCTCCAGTTGCGCGACAAGGGCAACACGGTCCTCGTCGTCGAGCACAAGCCGGAGGCGATCGCGATCGCCGACCACGTCGTCGACCTCGGTCCCGGCGCCGGCACGGCGGGCGGCACCGTCTGCTTCGAGGGCACCGTGAAGGGCCTGCGGGGCTCCGACACCATCACCGGCCGCCACCTTGACGACCGCGCGAAGCTCAAGGAGGAGGTGCGTCCGGCCTCCGGCGCGCTGGAGGTCCGCAAGGCGTCGACCCACAACCTCCAGGACGTGAGCGTCGACATCCCGCTCGGCGTGCTGTGCGTGGTCACGGGCGTCGCCGGTTCCGGCAAGAGCTCGCTGATCCACGGCTCGGTCGCCGGCCGCGAGGGCGTGGTCGTGATCGACCAGGCCGCGATCCGCGGCTCGCGGCGCAGCAACCCGGCGACGTACACCAGCCTGCTCGAACCGATCCGCAAAGCGTTCGCGAAGGTCAACGGCGTGAAACCGGCACTGTTCAGCGCCAACTCCGAGGGCGCCTGCCCCACCTGCAACGGCGCCGGCGTCATCTACACCGACCTGGGCGTCATGGCCACCGTCGAGTCCACCTGCGAGGACTGCGAGGGCAAGCGGTTCCAGGCGGCGGTGCTGGAGTACACGCTGGGCGGCCGCGACATCGCCGAGGTGCTCGCGATGTCGGTGACCGAGGCCGAGGAGTTCTTCGGCACCGGGGAGGCCCGCACCCCGGCCGCCCACGCCATCCTCGACCGGCTCGCCGACGTCGGCCTCGGATACCTCAGCCTCGGCCAGCCACTCACCACGCTGTCCGGCGGCGAGCGGCAGCGGCTCAAGCTGGCCACCCACATGGCGGAAAAGGGCGGCGTCTACGTCCTCGACGAGCCGACCACCGGCCTGCACCTCGCCGACGTCGAGCAACTGCTGGGCCTGCTCGACCGGCTCGTCGACTCCGGCAAGTCCGTCATCGTCATCGAGCACCACCAGGCGGTCATGGCGCACGCCGACTGGATCATCGACCTGGGTCCGGGAGCCGGTCACGACGGCGGGCGGATCGTCTTCGAGGGCACCCCGGCCGAGCTCGTCAAGGACCGCTCGACCCTTACCGGCAAGCACCTCGCGGCGTACGTCGGGGCGGCCAAGCTACGGTAAAGCCATGGCGGTTGTGAAGATCAACGCGATCGAGGTCCCCGAGGGCGCCGGCCCGGAGCTGGAGAAGCGGTTCGCCGCGCGGCTGCACGCAGTGGAGAACCAGCCCGGCTTCCTGAGCTTCGAGCTGCTGCGCCCGGTCGCGGGGGAGAGCCGCTACTTCGTCTACACGAAGTGGGAGAGCGAGGAGGCGTTCCAGGCGTGGACCAACGGCCCGGCCAAGGAGGCGCACGCGGGCGCCCGCGCCAAGCCGGTCGCCTCCGGCGCTTCCTTGCTGGAGTTCGAGGTCGTCCAGAACGCCTGACTCAGCCGGCACGCACCGGAAGGTGCGCGTAGCCGCGGAGCACGAGGCGGTCGCGGCGCACCGGGGCGCCGTCCGGGCGGAGCTTGGGGAAGCGGGTCAGCAGCAGCGGAAACGCGATCTGCGCTTCGAGCCGGGCAAGAGCTGCACCCAGGCAGAAATGCGCGCCCGCGCCGAACGACAGGGGCGCGTTGTCCGAACGCGCCGGGTCGAACGTGTCGGCCGCCGCGAACCTCTCGGGGTCGCGGTTGGCCGCGCCGAGCAGCACCGTGACCTCGACACTCCCGTCGACCGCGGCGTCGCCGACGGTCATGGCCGTCGCGGGCACCCGGCTGGTGACCTGCACCGGGGCGTCGAAGCGCAGGAACTCCTCCACATAGGCCGGTGCCAGGTCGGGCGCCGCGCGCAGCCGCGCCATCGCGGCGGGATGATCGAAGAGTACGGCCACGCCGTTGCCGATGAGGTTGGTCGTCGTCTCGTGCCCGGCGAGCAGTAGCAGCGCCAGGTTGCCGAGCAGCTCAGTGCCCGACAGGGCAGCGCTGTCCGACGCCGCCGCGGTGGCGAGCTGGCTGGTCAGGTCGTCGGTGGGGCTGCGCCGGCGGTCGGCGACCAGGCCGATCAGGTAGTCGCGCAGCTGGGCGGCGGCATCGTCGGCGCGCTTGGCGGTTTCGGCGCTGGCCGCGTACTCGACGGCACCGGCGAAGTCGACCGCCACCGGCCGGAACCAGGCGCGGTCCGACTCCGGCACGCCGAGCAGCTCGCAGATGACCGCGAGCGGCAGCGGCACCGCGAACTCCTCGATCAGGTCGACCGGCCCGCCGCTGTCGAGCCGGTCGGCCAGCCGCGCGGCCTGCGCGTCGATCGCGGCGCGCAGCCCGGCCACCCGCCGGGGCGTGAACGCGCCGCTGACCAGTTGACGCATCCGCCGGTGGTCGGGCGGGTTGGTGTTGAGCACCGAGTCGGTGAGCAGCGCCTGCGACGGCCGGGCCGCGTACGCCGGACCGAGCTGGCGCCGCAGCATGTCGCGGTCGGCCACCAGCATCCGCGGGTCTCGCAGCACCGCGCTGGCCTGCTCGTACGAGGTGACGATCAGCTGGCTGCCCAGGTGCAGTACGGGCCCGTGTGCGCGCAGGGCCGCGTAGAGCGGGTACGGGTCCTGGCGGCCCCGCGCGGTCATGAGGTGGCTCGCTGCCGACACGGGATCCATGCCCACGATCGTGCCAACAACCGGCAACAGGGGTCAGCGCGGGTGTAGGACGGCGCGGACTGGTTCGGCGGGGCGGAGGGTGATCATCGGTGTGAGGGGGAGGCGTTCGTCTAGCGCCTCGATCCGGTACCGGGCGAGCACCGTGCGCAGCAGTACAGCCGCCTCCAGCAGCGCGAAGTGCTCGCCGATGCAGCTGCGCGGCCCGCCGCCGAACGGGAAGTACGCGTACCGGGGCCGGTCGTGCCCGCCGGTGAACCGGTCGGGGTCGAAGCGATCCGGGTCGGGCCAGAACTCCGGGTGCCGGTGCGTGACGTACGAGGAGAGCATCACCCTGGTGCCGGCCGGCACGTGGTAGCCGGAGAGCGTGGTGTCGACGTCGGCGAGGCGCTCGGTGCTGTACGCCGGCGGGTACAGCCGCATGCCCTCCATCAGGGCCGCGCGGATCAGGCCCGGGTCGCCCGCCGCGACGCGCTCCTGCGCCGCCGGGTCCCTGCCGAGCAGGTACAGCGTGAAGGTCAGCGCCCCCGCGGTGGTCTCATGACCCGCGAGCAGGAACACCAGCACCTGGTCGCGGATCTCCGCCGCGGACAGCGGCTGGCCGGTTTCGGGGTCGCGGGCGGCGACCAGCCGGCTGAGCATGTTGTCGCCGTCTTCGCCGGCGCCGCGGCTGGCGTGCTTGGCGATGATCCGGTCGACGATCGCGTACTGCTCCGCGCGCGCTCGCACGATCCGGCGGGCCCGGGGCGTGGGCCAGCGCAGCGACGGCCGCACCACCTGCAGGGCGCGTGCCAGCGCGAGGTCGCCCAGCACCGGCACGAGCCGTTGCAGCTCGGGCACCGCCTCGTCGACGTCGTCGCCGAACAGCGCCCGGCTGACCACCCGCAGCGTGTACAGCTGCATGAGCTGGTGCAGGTCCACAGTGGAGCCCGACTCGACGCCGGGCTCGGACGCGATGCGCGCCGCCTCGGCGGTCATCAGCTCGGTGTATCCGGCCACGCGGCGCGGCGTGAACAGCGGCTGCAGCGTGCGGCGCTGGCGCAGCCACACGTCGCCGTCGCTGGTCAGCAGGCCGGTGCCGATGAGCTCGGTGAGCACCTGGAACCCGGTCGTGCGGCGGCTGAAGGTCCGGCCGGTGGTGAGCACCTCGTGGACGGCGTCGGGGTGGTGGGCCATGATCACCTCGACGCTCAGCGGTGGCCGCCCCCAGCGCGGCCCGAACTGGTACGCGACGACGTCGCCGTGGTCGCGGAAGCCGGCCATCAGCGTGCCCAGCATGTCGCGCTTGAAGGCGGGCGCCATGCCCAGAAACGGATGCCCGGCCGGACCGGGAGCGGATGCCCGCGCCGTCGATTGCGCCGTCATATCGACAAGCTTCCCACGCCTCCGCAATCGGCGGGGAATTTTCTTGAGTGACTCCAGAAGATTTTCTTGACTGATTCCAGAAAAGTGATCCATACTCGTCCGGTGCGATCTACGCTCGATGCTGAGCCCCTGCTGCGGGAGGCTGCTCTGCGCGTGACCCGACCCAGGGTCGCGGTGCTGACAGCGGTGCACGAGCATCCCCACGCAGACACGGACAGCATTGTCGGCATAGTTCGTAAGGATCTTGGTGAGGTGTCCACGCAGGCGATCTATGACGTCCTGCGGGCGTTGACCGCCGCGGGTCTGGTGCGGCGCATCCAGCCGGCCGGTTCCGTGGCCCGCTACGAGTCGCGGGTCGGTGACAACCATCATCACGTCGTGTGCCGGTCCTGCGGGGCGATCGCCGATGTCGACTGCGCCGTCGGTGAGCCGCCCTGCCTGACCCCGTCCGACGATCGCGGTTACGTGATCGACGAGGCCGAGGTTGTGTACTGGGGCCGGTGCCCGGCTTGTACCAGCTCAGCAAGCATCTGATTTACCGCCTAAGGAGAGCAACGTGGCAAGTGAGAACAATGGCCTCATCTCGGGCGAGGCCCCCGTGCGCCCGCCGAAGGCGAGGTCCAACCGTGACTGGTGGCCCAACCAGCTGGACGTGAGCGTCCTGCACCAGAACCCGCCCGCCGGTGACCCGATGGGCGACTTCGACTACGCCGCCGAGTTCAAGACCCTTGACCTCGCCGCGGTGAAGGCGGACATCCACGAGGTCATGACCACCTCGCAGGACTGGTGGCCGGCCGACTACGGCCACTACGGGCCGCTGTTCATCCGGATGGCGTGGCACAGCGCCGGCACGTACCGCACGAGCGACGGCCGTGGCGGTGGCGGCTCCGGCGACCAGCGCTTCGCGCCGCTGAACAGCTGGCCGGACAACGCGAGCCTCGACAAGGCGCGGCGCCTGCTGTGGCCGGTCAAGAAGAAGTACGGCAAGAAGATCTCGTGGGCCGACCTGATGATCCTCGCGGGCAACGTCGCGCTGGAGTCGATGGGCTTCAAGACCTTCGGCTTCGCCGGCGGCCGCGCCGACGTCTGGGAGCCGGAGGAGGTCAACTGGGGTACCGAGGACACCTGGCTCGGCGACAAGCGCTACAGCGGCGACCGCGAGCTCGCCAAGCCGTACGGCGCGGTGCAGATGGGCCTGATCTACGTCAACCCCGAGGGCCCCAACGGCAACCCGAACGCGCTCGCGGCCGCCCGCGACATCCGGGAGACGTTCGGCCGGATGGCGATGAACGACGAGGAGACCGTGGCGCTCATCGCCGGCGGTCACACGTTCGGCAAGGCGCACGGCGCCGCCAACCCCGACCGGAACGTCGGTCCGGAGCCGGAGGCCGCTCCGATCCAGGAGATGGGCCTGGGCTGGAAGAACGCCCACGGCACCGGCAAGGGTGGCGACACCATCACCAGCGGACTCGAAGGCGCGTGGACGCCCACGCCGACCGCGTGGGACAACAGCTTCTTCGAGACGCTGTTCAGCTTCGAGTGGGAGCAGACCGAGAGCCCCGCCGGCGCGAAGCAGTGGAAGCCGACCGATCCGGCCGCGGGCGATCTGGTACCGGACGCACACGACGCGTCGAAGCGCCACGCGCCGATGATGCTCACGACCGACCTCGCCCTGCGCGTGGACCCGATCTACGAGCCGATCGCGCGCCGCTTCTACGAGAACCCGCAGGAGTTCGCCGACGCCTTCGCCAAGGCGTGGTTCAAGCTCACCCACCGCGACATGGGCCCGATCGCCCGGTACCTGGGCCCCGAGGTCCCCGCTGAGCCGCAGATCTGGCAGGACCCGGTCCCGCCGGTGACGCACGAGCTGGTCGGCGCGGATGACATCGCCGCTCTCAAGGAGACGATCCTCGGCTCGGGCCTGTCCATCGCCGAGCTGGTCGCCACCGCGTGGGCGTCGGCGTCGACGTTCCGCGGCACCGACAAGCGCGGTGGGGCCAACGGCGCCCGCGTCCGCCTCGCGCCGCAGAACGAGTGGGAGGTCAACGACCCGGCCCAGCTGGCGAAGGTCCTGCGGACCCTGGAGACGATCCAGCAGCGGTTCAACGCGACCGCTGGCGCCAAGCAGGTCTCGCTCGCCGACCTGATCGTGCTCGGCGGTGCCGCCGCCGTGGAGCGGGCCGCCAAGAACGCCGGGGTCGACGTCGAGGTTCCGTTCACGCCGGGGCGCACCGACGCCACGCAGGAGCAGACCGACGTGGAGTCGTTCGCGGTACTGGAGCCCACCGCCGACGGTTTCCGCAACTACCTCGGCAAGGGCCAGGTACGCCCGACCGAGCAGCTGCTGGTCAACCGGGCCCAGCTGTTGACGCTGAGCGCCCCGGAGATGACCGTGCTGGTCGGTGGCCTGCGGGTGCTGAACGCCAACACCCAGCAGTCCAAGCACGGCGTGTTCACCGAGCGGCTGGAGACGTTGAGCAACGACTTCTTCGTCAACCTGCTCGACTTCGGTACCACGTGGGAAGCGACCTCGGACGAGGAGGAGACGTTCGAGGGCCGCGACACCGCCACGGGCGAGGTGAAGTGGACCGCCACCCGCGTCGACCTGGTCTTCGGCTCGAACTCGGTCCTGCGGGCGCTTGCGGAGGTCTACGCGAGCGACGACGCGAAGGAGAAGTTCGTGCGTGACTTCGTCGCCGCGTGGGTCAAGGTCGCCAACCTCGACCGCTTCGAACTGGTCTGATCCGCCTACTGGCGAACCGCGAAGGCACCGTGCGATCCCGCGCGGTGCCTTCGCCGTACCGGAGCGCCGCTCGGTCCCGGCGCAGGATGTGGACCGCGACGGCCACACCGGTAACCGTCAGCGCGGCACCGACGAGGTAGAGCGAGCGCATGCCGAGGCCGCTGTCGATGACTCGGCCGCCCAGCCAGCCGGCGAAAGCCGCGGCGAGCTGGAATCCGGAGGCGTTGACGGCGATCGCCAAGGTCGGCGCCGAACGGGCGGTCGTGAGGACGCGTGCCTGCATGCCCGGGATGATGGCGAAGGCCAGTACGCCGGTGGCGAAGACCATGATCGTCGCGGTCGCCTTGCTGTCGCCGACGAGCCAGAACAGGGCCAGGACACCGGCGAGGGCGGCGAGCAAGCCGATCAGCGACGGCATCAGCGCCTTGTCGGCCAGCCAACCGCCGAGGAAGTTACCGGCGACCGCGCCGACCCCGTACACGAGCAGCAGCACCGCGACGGCGTCGGCGGTGAATCCGCTGACGCCGGTCAGCAGCGGCGCGATGTATGTGAAGACGGTGATGACGCCGAGGTTGCCCAGTGCGGTGAGGGCGAGCGCCCACTGGACCCGGCGATCGCCGAACACCCGTAGTTCGCTCAGTACCGGCCCCGAGGTGGCGGCGGGTTGGTCGGGTACGAAGCGCAGCACCAGCAGCAGCGCCGCGACACTGACCGCCGCGACCGTCAGGAACGTCGCCCGCCAGCCCACGTTGTGGCCGATGACGGTGCCGATCGGTGTGCCGAGGACGATGCCGAGGTTCATGCCCAGCGCCACCTTGGCCACCGTGGAGGCGTGCTTGTCGGGCGGAGACATCGAGATCGCGGTCGCGATCGCCACGGCGAAGAAGGTGGCCACGACGGAGCCGGCGGCGAACCTCGAAGCCAGCAGGACAGGGTAGTTCGGCGCGATCGCCGAACCGAGGTTGCCGATGACGGATACCGCGATGAGGGCGACGATCAGCGGCTTCCGCGCTACGCGTGCGGTCAGGACGGTGATCGAGGGACCGCCGACGATCATGCCGACCGCGTAGGCGGTCACGAGCAGGCCGGTCGCCGCGACCGAGACAGACAGGTCCGCGGCGACGTCAGGCAGGATGCCCGCGATGACGAACTCACCGGTCGTGAGGCCGAAGACCATGAGCATGAGCGAGAAAATGGGCAAAGGCATCGCCCAGAACCCCCAGGTAGTTCGAGCTTGAATGATGTGAACTAGAACTATCACAGTTCGAAGTAAGGCGCTAGACTCGCTGGCGTGGCAGGCCAGGCGGATGTGGCGACGGATGCGCAGCTCGATCGGGACGTGTGCAAGCTGATACACAAGTTCGTCCAGCGGCTCGACGTGCACGTGCGACGAGTGGCCGAAGACCTGAGCCTGACGCCGTCGCAGGTGATCGCCCTGCGCGAGCTCTCCGAACCGATCACCGCGCGGGAGCTCGCGGTGCGGATGGCGTGCGAGCCCTCGAACGCGACGTTCGTGCTCGACCGGCTGGAGCAGCAAGGGCTCATCGAGCGTCAGCGGCATCCGACCGACCGGCGCGCGAAGCGGATCGTGCTCACGTCAGACGGGCAGCGGGTTCGCGCCGCCGCCGTCGAGCGACTCGGCAGGCAGTCACCGTTGACCGCGTTGGACGGCGGCCAGCAGGAGTCCCTGCGCGATCTGCTGCGTGCGCTCGTTACGGAGCCGCGTCCCGGTGACGCCGTCTGATCAACAGCCGGGCCATCTCGGCCACTGCGGGTGAGGTGTCGGCGGAGCGGGTCGTCACGTGGATGGTCCGCGCGAGGCGTGGCGGGTTGGCGATCGGCAGTACGGTGACGCCGGCGCGGGGAGCGACGGCAAGCTCGGGAACCAGGGCGACGCCGAGGCCGGCCGCGACCAGGTCCAGGATGACGTTGTAGTCGTCGGCCCGGCAGGTCACCCTCGGCTCGAACCCGGCGGCGCGGCCGACCATCTCGGCGATCGCCTGGAACCCCTCGGTGGGCGAGGTCGCGATCCACTCAGCGCCCGCGAAGTCGCGCAGCGACACCGGCGAGGCGTCCGCGGGGCGCAGCCGGGCGGGCACCGCGAGCAGCAGCGGATCGGTCAGCAGGTGGGTCTGCGCGAGGCCACGCAGGTCGGGTTCCGGAAATCTCGCGTACTGGTGGGTGACCGCGAGGTCGAACTCGCCGGCCCGGACAGCGGGCACGGACTGCTCGGGCTCCACCTCGTGAAAGGTGACCGCCACCTTCGGGTACCGCCGGGCGAACGCTGCCAGCGCGGGCATGCACAGCCGGGCCGCCGCCGTGCCGAACGAGGCCATCCGCAGCCGCCCGCCCTGAAGCGTGGCGGTGGCCGTCACCGCCTGCTCGGCCGCTTCCAGGTCGGCCAGTATCCGCGTGGCGTGCTCGACGAGCAGCTCACCGGCGGCGGTCAGCCGCACGCTGCGGGCCGAGCGTTCGAGCAGTTGGGCACCGGTCTGGCGCTCCAGAGCCGACAGCTGCTGCGAGGCGGCCGCCGCACTGCAACCCGCGACGGACGCGGCGCCGGCTATCGAACCGCTGGTGGCGACCGCGACGAGAATCCGCAGCTTGCGAGGGTCGAGCATAAGGCGAGCTTACGCTCAGCGCAGTAAGCGACGGCTTCTTCGGGGCTCGGGTAGCTGCCACGCTCAGCGCATGACCATGACGATCCGAGCGGTCCGCACGCCCACCCTCGCCGACATCGACCGTGCCGCCCGTGCGGTCGCGCAGCACCTGGAGCGGACGCCGGTCGCGGCCGGCATGCCGGAGCTGGCTCTGAAGCTCGAAGGGCTGCAACCGACCGGCTCGTTCAAGGTGCGCGGCGCGCTGGCCGCACTGTCCACGGTGGACGCGGACGTGCCGGTGGTGACCGCGTCGGCCGGCAACCACGCGCTGGGCGTCGCCTTCGCGGCCCACGTGCTCGGCCGGCGCGCCACCGTGGTGACCTCGGCGACCGCCTCGCCCGTCAAGGTCGCCGCCATCCGCCGCTTCGACGTCGACCTCGTACAGGTCGGCACCCGCTACGACGACGCCGAGCGGCACGCCCTCGAACTGGCCGCGCGGGGCGCCCACTTCGTCTCCCCGTACAACGACCCGGACGTGATCGCCGGGCAGGCGACGATCGGGGTCGAGCTCGCCGAGCAGCTCCCTGGCCCGCTGACCGTCGTCTGTGGAGTGGGCGGGGGCGGGCTGTCCGCCGGGCTGGGCCTGTGGGCCTCGACCCGGCCGGACGTACGGGTGGTCGGCGTGGAGCCGGCGGCCTCGGCGGCGATGGCGGCGGCGGTCGCGGCGGGACACCAGGTGCCGATCGAGGTCGGCGCCACGCTCGCGGACGGAGCCGCCGGGAACATCGAGCCCGGCTCGGTCACCATCGACCTCGTCTCCCGGTACGTCGACGAGCTGCTCACCGTGACCGAAGACGAGATCCGGGACGCGATCCGCTTCCTCGCGACGCGGTGCGGCGTCATCGCCGAAGGTGCGGCCGCGGCACCCGTCGCCGCCGTCCTCGCCGGGCGCGTCGCCACCCGTGGACGCGCCGTCGCCGTGGTCTCCGGCCGCAACATCGCCCCGGCGGTACTCGCCGAGATCGTCACAGCGGCGGGTACGCGTTCTGCATGAGCTGCTGGAACTGAGCCGGGAACCAGGCACCCTCGGCCGGCGCGGCGGGCAGGGCGCCGGTGTGGATGCTGCTGCCGCGCGGCGGACCGGTGTACGTCGGGTCGCACATGCGGTCGAAGGGCGTGTCGAGGATGTTGGTGCTGGCGCCGTCGGACTCGCCCGGCGGCTTGATCCAGGCGTACGCGTGGACACCCACGGCGGGCGCGGCGGCGGGGCGCTCGCCGAGGCCGGCGCCCGCCTGGTTGCAGTAGTTCGACTTGATGAAGCGCCGGTCGATCCGGGACTCGTCGACGAACCTGTTGAGGTCCAGCGAGGTGCTGGGCGCGGTTGGCCGGGCGGAGCCGCCCCACCCGTTGCGCGAGGTGTCGACCAGGAAGCCGATATCGGGGGAGAAGCCGGCCGCGACGAGCTCGCCGCGCAGCGCCTGTGCGAAGGTCAGCTCGTCGTTGAAGTGGTTCCAGTCGATCCAGCGCGTGGTCCGGGTCCGGTCGTCGACGGCGACGAACGGCTCCCGCAGTGCCGAGTAGTTGGCCGTGTTGGTGGCGAAGCCGCGCACGTAGGCGGGCATGCTGCCGGACGCGCTGGCGGCCTGCCGCAACAAGGCGATGGTGGGCGCCCGGTTGTCGGGCCACCCGATCACGCCGTGGTGCGTCACGTCGACGTAGTTGTACACATTGGACAGCGCGCCGAGCTTGGCGAGCGCGTACCCGATCCCTTGCACGTAGCCGCCGTTGGCCGCCATCGCGTTACAGAGGACGGTCGCGTTCCACCGCGTGCCCGTACTGGTGACAAGGCTGGGCAGCGAGTTGGGCTCGATGACCGTGACGATCCGCAGGTTGGCGTAGGCGGGCCGGGCGAGGAGCCCGGCGATCGGGTCGATGAACTCCGCCTTGTACCGCGGCAGGTCGCCCGGGCCGAGCTCGCCGCCGGACGCCAACCGCCCGCAGTCGCGCCCGGGCAGGTTGTAGAGCACGAGCTGCACGACCGTCGGGCGCCTGGCCGTCTGGGCGACCGCCCGGTCGAGGTGTGCCGCCAGCCCCTGGACGTCGGCGATGCTGTCGAGCCACACCGCGGTCGGCTGGTGTGCGACCCGGTCGCCGCCGGGCTCGGCGAGCGCCTTGGCGCTCCACTCTGGATTGACGTAGACCCGGGCGCCCAGATAGGGGTTGGTGACCCGGGACGTCCGCGGGGCGGCGTGCGCGCCGGCGGCCGCGAATGCGACGAAAGTGGTCGTTAGCGCCGCGGTCACGGCGAGCGTGAAACGCCTCATGACCCGCCAGTCTTGCATAGATAGATATCGATAGCAACGTTTTCGTATAGCGTTGGCACGTGGTGACAGGCCCGCTGGTCGGAGACGTGTTCGGCGCCGTGGTGCGCGATGCCTTCGCGGTGGCGAGGGGCGTGGGCGTGCGCCCGCTCGCCGGCGGCCGGCTGCCGCGGCCGGTGATCGAGATCGTCGAGCGCGACGACGGGCTGATCACCGGGGTGATGGCGGACGGCTACCTGGCCGAGCCGGACCTGTGGCCGGCACACGACCGGCGGGCGCTGGATCTGGTACACGGAAGGGTGCTGGACATCGGCGTGGGTGCCGGGCGGGCGGCGCTGGCGTTGCAGGAGCGCGGCGTGCCCGTGACCGGTCTGGACATCTCGCCCGGCGCGATCGCCGTGTCCCGCGCGCGGGGGGTCCGCGACCTGGCACACGCCACCGTCGAGGAGCACGCCGCTTCTGGCCAGCTATACGACACGTTCCTGCTGATGGGCAACAACCTCGGGCTGCTGGAAGGGCGCGAGCGGGCGCCGGCGTTCCTCGCCGCGCTCGCCCGGATGGCCAGTCCGGGGGCGCGGGTGATCGCGCAGGGCACCGACCCGTACGGCACCACCGACCCGGTCCAGGTCGGCTACCACAAGCGCAACCGCGAGCGCGGCCGGTTCGGCGGGCAGTTGCGGCTGCGGCTGCGCTACCGCGACCTGGCCACGGACTGGTTCGACTACCTGGTCTGCTCGGTCGACGAGCTGTCGGAGCTGCTCGCCGGCACCGGCTGGGAGCTGGCCGCGCTCGACGCCACCGACGCCCCGTACTACGTGGCGACCCTTGTGCAGACGGAGGGCCTTGTACACGCGGAAGGCCACCGGGTCTGACGACCCGGCGGCCTTCTTGGTGGATCAGGCGGCGGCTTCTGGTTAAGCGGCGGCGAGGCGCCGCTTGCGGTTCAGAAGAGGCACGACGTTCAACAGCAGGCCGGCCAGCGCGACGCCCGTGACCAGGTTGATCCCCGGGTGGTACTGGCCGAAGTCAGCCGTCGCCGCGGCCGGCCCGGTCACCGTGACCAGGGCGGTGACCACGGCCAGCACCAGCGCGGCGCCGACCTGGCCGGAGGTCTGCACGAGACCGGCGGCCAGCCCCTGCTCCGAGTCGTCGATGCCCTCGGTGGCCTGCGACATGATCGAGCTGAACCCGAACGCGAACCCGCCACCGAGCAGCAGCATGGTCGGCAGGACCGTCACCAGGTAGTGCGGCACCGTGCCCGAGGTCAGCAGGAACCACACGTACCCGAGGGTCAGCGACGCCATCGCGGTGTTGATGAGCCGCTGCGTCCCGTACCGGTTGATGAGCCCACCCATCAAGGGCGAGGTGAACGCGACCAGGAGCCCGGCGGGCAGCAGGGCCAGCGCCACCTTCAGCGGCGACCAACCCTGGGTGTTCTGCAGGTACAGCGTCATCATGAACTGGAAACTCAGGTACGAGCCCATGAGGGCGACGATGCTCAGGTTGGCCCGGACGATCGAACCCACCCGCAGGATGCCGAGGCGGATCAGCGGGTGCGCGATCCGGTTCTCGGTGACCACGAAGGCGACCAGCAGGGCCACCGCGACCAGTGCCGATCCGAGCGTGACCGGGTCGAGCCAGCCGCGGTCGGGTGCGGAGACGACCGTGTACACGGCCAGCAGCATGCCGCCCGTCAGCGTGGCCGCGCCGACCAGGTCGTGACCGCCACCAGCGGCCGGCCGGTCACGCGGGATCAACGCGAGGCCGGCGGCCAGGGCGATCAGCGCCAGCGGTACGGGGATGAGGAACGTCCACCGCCACCCCAGGCTGGTGAGCAGGCCACCGAGAATGAGGCCGGAGGAGTAACCGCTCGCGCCGAAGACCGTGAAAATCGACAGTGCGCGGTTGCGGGCGGGGCCCTCGGGGAACGTCGTAGTGAGGATCGACATGGCGGTCGGCGCCGTGAACGCGGCGGCGAGACCCTTCACGAACCGGGTCACGATGAGCAGCGTGCCGTCGTCGACAAGTCCGCCGACGAGCGAGGCGACGGCGAAGACCGCGAGGGCGATCAGGAAGATCTTGCGCCGCCCGAGGAGGTCCGCGGTGCGGCCCCCCAGTAGCAGCAGGCCCCCGTAGCCCAGCACGTAGCCATTGACGATCCACTGCAGCGAGGTGGTCGACATGCCCAGGTCGGTGCCGATGGACGGCAGCGCCACACCAACCATGGAAACATCGAGACCATCGAGGAACAGCACGGTGCACAGCACCGCGAGCACACCCCAGAGCCGAGGCGTCCAGCGCTGTGCGGCTGGCTCGTGCGCGGTCGACGGGATGGTCGCGGTCGCGGCGCGCGCCGGACCGGTGGAGGCTTCGGTGATAGACACGTCGGGAACATTAGATGCACGTGCATCAGATGTCCATGCACAGAATGTCGGCGCATGTAATGCGGGTGCATCTACGCGGCTTGGCGAGTACTATGCGCGACAACCCTTGCCGGATGGTGCCTGACCTGCGAAAACGCGCTCCTTCCCAGCCTGTCAGGGGTGTGGAGCCGCCGGCAAACCGCTAGCTCGCGGATCACTGTGACAAGCGCCGCACCCCAAGATCTGCCTCCGCGTTTCTCGGGTGGGCTGTCGCGCTCTCTGCGCATGGCTCGCTGCGCTCTCCGCGTGGTTGCCTGCGCTCTCCGCGTGGTTGCCCGCGCTCTCCGCGTGGTTCCGCGCTCTGCGCGTGGTTGCCCGCGCTCTCCGCGCCGATCAAGGGCGAATGCACGTGGTTGGATCTCTGATCTGCGCGCGGGGGCCGCGCGGCGAGCGCGGTGCGGCGTGTCGCCACGCCGGTTGCGCCGATCAAGGGCGAACGCACGTGGTTGGATCTCTTTTCCGCGTGCGTTTGCCCTTGATCCATGCAAATGCCCTTGATCGCGCGTTCCTCGCGGAAGTGGGTGGGTCTTCGAGCGGGTGGCGCCGTTCGGCGCCTTCTCCGCGCCGATCAAGGGCGAACGCACGCGCTTGGATCTCTTTTCCGCGTGCATTTGGCCATGATCGATGCGATGTTCCTTGATCGGCGGGCCGTTCGCAGCCGGGGGCGCCGGGTGCAGGCGCCGCCGCCCGCCGCCGTCCACTGCCGTCGGCCGGCGCCCGCCGGCTGGAGCGCCGTCCGCTGCCGGCTGCCGGTTGCAGTGGCGCTGCCCGCTGCCCGCCGCCCGCCGGCGCGGGGCTGGGGCGGCTGGCTGCGGCGGCGTCGATCAGGAGATGTCCATCGATCAAGGGCGGACGCACGCGGATCCACGATCGAGCCACGTGCGTCCGCCCTTGATCGGTGGGACTTGTGCGAGGGGCGAGTTAGCGGGGGGTACAGGTTGGGGTCATGCCGGTGCCGGTACCCGAGCCCTGGAAGCCGAACTCGGTGGACTGGCCGGCGGCGACGTTGCCGTTGTAGGCGACGTTGGTGAACTGGACCGCCCCGCTGTTACCGCTGCGGTTGACGTTCCAGGCATTGGTGACGCTGGCGCCCGACGGCAGCGTCATTGAAACCGTCCAGCCGGAGATCGACGAGGAGCCGGCGGTGACCCGTACCGTCGCGACGAAGCCGCCGGTCCACTGGTTGAGCGATACCGATGCCGCGCAGCCGCTGCCGGTCGGCGGGCTCGTCGGCGGTGTGGTGGGTGGCGTGGTCGGCGGGGTGGTGGGGGGAGTGGTGGGCGGCGTGGTCGGAGGGGTCGTGGGCGGTGTCGTCGGAGGCGTGGTCGCCGGGCCGTCACCGAGGACCGGCGTCGTCCAGTCGCGCCACTCGGCCAGGTTGCCCGGCTTGCGGCTGGAGATGCGGAACGTGCCGGCCGCGTTGCCCGTCTTCAGCAGGAACTTCTGGATGGTCTGCTGCAGCGGCGTACGCCATTCTGGCCGGCTGGCGCAGTGGGTGCCGTCGGCGACGTCTGACCAGTACGTGATGTTGTCGCCCGCGCCGAGCGCCTTGTAGACCTCGGCACCGGCGAGAGCCGCGTTGCTGCCGGACCGCGCGGCGAGCCAGTCGATGTGCGGGTTCTCCATGATGAACAGCCCGCGCGGCGCGACCATGGCCACCGCCGAGTGCGTGTCGATGGGCAGCGTGTTCGGGTTGCCGGTGAAGGCGCTGAACGCGTCGCCGAGCCACGGCTGCTCACCGTAGGCGCTGCTCAGCGGCTGTGAACCCGATTCGCCGGGAATGCCGCGGAAGATGGGCGCGCCGCCGCTGCCCGACTCGATGGGCATGGTCAGGCCGATGCGCTGGTCGAACACGCCGGCGACGAAGGCGCCCTTGCCGTACCGGGAGCACCCCGTGACGCCGGTCGCGTCGGCGCGCAGGATGTTGCCGCCGGACTGCTCGATCACGTCGATGATTCGGCTGACGCCCCAGGCCCAGGCCATCAGTAGGCCGGTGCTGCTGGTGTTGCCGTAGATGGTGTAGAACGCGCCCTGCTTGTTGTTGCGCGCCGTGCCCTCCCGGCCGACCGTGAAGGGGTCGTAGCTGATCACGGCGGCGCCGGAGGCGCGGATGGTCGCCGTGTCGGCGCCGAACCCGCCGTAGACCACGACAGCCGGGAACGGGCCGGTGCCGCTGGGCAGCTGCACGCTGGCCGAGAAGCTGGAGCTCCGGCCGTTGTGCGACACGTTGACAGTGATGCTGGAACCGGAGACCGTGCCGGTGACGCTGGCGGGCTTGGCAGGCTTGTCGCCGTAGACGTACCTCTCCGACAGCTCCCTGATCTCCGCCCGCCGGCAGCGCCAGTCGGCCTTCGTGGAGATGCGGGTGCCGTCTACTTTCCGGAACGGGTCCGGAAGCCGGGAGTTGGAGGTCAGCGAGACGTTTCCGGGTACCGGACAGTCGGCACCCTCGTCTTCGACGAGCGCGGCGGCCATGGCATTCGTGGTTTTAAAGACCACGGTCACCGCGCCGGTGGCGGCGAGTGCCGTCACCGCCAGCGCGATGATCGTTTTGCGGATCTTAGGGCGGCCCGAGCCGATGAACACTAGGGCTCTCCTTCCGGGTGAGAAGCCGCGGCGTGATCGATGATCACGAATATTGAGTACGTCAAGTGTCGGCCACCCTCTTCCGGGGTGTCAACGTCATCTCCCGGAAGTTTTCCGATAGCGAGATCGGGTGTCAGATGGTGAAACGGAGACTCGACTGCTCGCCGCGTGCCAGCCGCTCGGTGTGGTCGGCCAGGTTGACGCAGTCGCCGAGAGCGGCGCCCTGAGCCAGCCAGTCTGCGACCCGCGCCTCGGTCGCCATGAGCTTGGCGGCGGCGGTGAGGGACCCGATCGCGGTGGCGGGGTCGAGCACCACGATGCCGTCGTGGTCGGCGATGACGATGTCGCCGGCGCCGACCCGGACACCACCGCAGCTGACCGTCTCGCCGACCGTGGCGAGGCGCGTGGTCGTGCCCGCCATCGGGGTGACGTGGCGGCTGTAGACCGGCAGGTCGCAGGACGCGACGAAGCGCAGGTCGCGGTAGCCGCCGTCGACGACAATGCCGGCCAGCCCCTTGGCGAGCGCGGCGCGGGCGAACAGTTCGCCGGCAAGGGCGGTCTCGTGGCCGCCGCCGTCGACCACCACGACGTCGCCCGGTCCGGCGTACTCGATGGCCTGGACGACGCCGAGGAAGTCGTGGCGGCAGCGCACGGTCACGGCCGGTCCACACAGGATCGGGTTGCTCGACCGGCATCGCAGGGCTGGCGACATCGCCCTGGTGTCCTTGGCCACGTCGCACAGCGCGGTGGTGTCGACCCTCGCGGCGAGCCGGCGGATCGTGGCCAGGTCGTCTGCTGTTGACTGCGGCACGATGCGACGTTACCTGTCTCGCGGCTCAGCGGGGCGGCTGTTCCGATGTGTACGCGGGCAGCGGCTTGCCGAGCAGGAACGCGCGGAGCAAATCGAGGTACACCGCCGGCTGGTCGCTGGCGATCGCGTGGCCGGCGTCCTCGACGTACACCAGGGTCGCTTCGGGCAGGGTCCGCTTGTAGTCGTAGGTGACGGCCCATTTCTTGTAGTCACCCTCCGCGCGCATCACGAGCGCTGGCACGTGTACCTGCCGGAGGGCGGGCCGCGGGTCGGCGACGCGCTCGGCGTCCAGGCTGGTGAGCTGGTTGGCGTAGAAGCCCGGCATGTTGTCCGGCGCCCGCAGGGGCGGTGCGCCCGGGTACTGGGCGGCCGGCGCGGCGGCGAGCAGGACCTCCCGGAACAGCAGGTCGGCCTCGGCGTCGCCCATCAACGCGTGCGCCGCGTCAGGGTTGATGCCCTGCAGCAGCGAGGCTGCCACGAACCGCGGCCGGTACGATAGCGCGTCGATCTCGGCCTCCTGCGCCGGCGTGAGGCGGTCCCAGATGTCACCGGTGTCGCCGTCCGGGAATGCGCCGTCCCACAGGGCCCCGGGCGAGGTGAAGGCCACCTTGGCGACGTGCTGCGGGTACGCCGCCAGGTAGTGGGCCGCGAGCGTCGCGCCCCAGGACTGGCCAAACAGGACCATCTTGTCCGCCCCGATGGCCTGCCGGATGGCCTCCAGGTCCGCGACGTGGCGGGCGACCGTGTATCCGTTCACATCGGACAGTCGCGTGGAGCGCCCGCTGCCGAGCTGGTCGTACTCGTAGACGTCGAAACCGTCGGCGGTGAGCGCGCGGCCGGTGTCGTCGATGCCGTCGCCGGGCGTGCCGGGTCCACCGTGGAGGAACACCACCGGCGTGGGGCGGGGCGTGCCGCGGGCGGGCGCCTTGCTGTACGCCAGCCGGGATCCGGTCGGCAGGTCCCAGTACCGCAGGCCGGTGGGCTCCGACGCGGCGGTGACTGTCGGCAGTGGACGGAAGACGGTCAGGATCGCGAGGCCGGCGGTGGCGACGGCGAGTATGCCGGCGAGGGCCGCCGCGGCGGTACGCCGGCGGGTGCTGCGCAGCAGCGCGAAGGCCGGCCAGGCGAGCAGGAACGCGACCGAGGCCAGGGCGGCGAGGCCGGCGGCGGCGAGGACGGGGATCGTGGCGGTGACGGCGGCGGTGCCGAGGAAGGCGAGGGCGCCGGCGGTGAGGGCCAGCACGATCGCAAGGAGTAGGAGCGTGACGCCGGCGGCGCGGCGAAGCAGTGTGCGTACCATGGCGATGACGCTATGCGGGCGAAACGGACTTTCCGTCGTGCTGTGGAACGGTTCTCCGCCCGTCCGAAGCGGCCTCCCAGCGGGGCGGCACCCCCGCCGCGC
The DNA here is from genome assembly GCF_027923225.1 of Phytohabitans aurantiacus. GTDB lineage: Bacteria > Actinomycetota > Actinomycetes > Mycobacteriales > Micromonosporaceae > Phytohabitans > Phytohabitans aurantiacus. The sequence goes on along the minus strand of NZ_BSDI01000026.1, from coordinate 78,179 downwards.
GGCGGGGGTCGGGTCGTGCGGCGGGGCGGGCCGCGCCGGCCCGCCGATCAAGGGCGATTGCATCGATCAAGGGCGAACGCACGTGGTTTTGAGATCAAAGCACGTGCGTTCGCCCTTGATCGGCGGGCAGAGCGCGCGGCGGCGCGGCGCGGCGGGCAGAGCGTGCGGCGGCGCGGCGCGGCGGGCGCGGCGGGAGGGCGCGCGGCGGGGGTGGCGGGGAGTGCGCGCGGCGGGCACGGGTGCGGCGGCGCGGCGGGGTACGGCGGCCCGGGCGTGGCGGCGCGGCGGCGTGGCCGGGTGAGCGCGCGGCCGCGCGGGCGGTCCGGCGGGCGGGGGTTAGAGGCCGGGGCGGATTAGGCCGGTTTCGTATGCGGCTATCGTGGCCTGGACGCGGTCGCGGACGCCGAGTTTGCTCAGGATCACGGCAACGTGGTCCTTGACCGTTGCGGGACTGATGCCGAGCGCCGCAGCCGCCTCCATGTTGGACAGTCCACGTGCGACCTGCCGGAGGACGTCGGTTTCGCGCGGGGTCAGCGTGGCGAGGCGGCCGGCGTCGTCGGGGCCGGGGCCCGCCGCGAACCGGTCGATCAGGCGCCTGGTCACGCCCGGGTCGAGGAGCGCGTCGCCGGCCGCCACCACGCGTACCGCGTCGACCACGCGCTCGGGCTCGGCGTCCTTGAGCAGGAACCCGGCGGCCCCGGCGCGCAGCGCGGCGAACACGTACTCGTCGAGGCCGAAGGTGGTCAGCACGACCACCCGCGTGGCCGGTACCTCGGCGGTGATGCGCGCGGTGGCGGTGAGCCCGTCGACGCCCGGCATGCGGATGTCGAGCACGGCCACGTCTGGCCGCAGCGCGAGGGCCTGCGCGACGGCGGCCTCCCCGTCGGCGCTCTGCCCGACCACCTCGATGTCGGCCTCGGCCGCGAGCACGGCGGCGATACCGGCTCGCACGACCGCCTGGTCGTCGGCCACCATGACACGGATCATGTGACCATCATCCCGGTAGCCACACGCTGGTCGAATCGGCGGCCGCCGCCGTCACCGCGCCACCGGCGGCGTCGGCGAGCGCGCGCAGCCGCCGGACCTCCACACCGTCCGGCCGGGGCGCGGTGAGCCGCACACCGTCCACAAGGTACGTGACGGTCAGCGTGCCGTCGGCTCGCAGCATCAGGTCGGCCAACCGGTACGCGGCGACCTCCATCTCCGGCGCGATCGCCCGCCGGCTACCCGAGTACCGGACCGTGGCGCGCCGCCGGGCCGCCAGTACCGCGACGCCCGCGATCGTCGGCGGTGGCTCGTGGCCGGCGTCGATCCCGCCGGCGCGCAGCTCCGTCAGCAGCTCGCGCATGGCGGCGAGCCCGGCACGCGCCTCGGTGAGCACATCGGACAGCCGGCCGGCCTCCGCCGCGTCGACCACCGCCTCGGCGTGGCGGCGGGCGGTGACCCGCAGGCCGGCCGCGATGCGCCGCCGCTCCGTCTCGACCGCCGCGACGGCGTCCGCCTCGACCGTGGCGCGCCGGGCCGCGATGCGCCGCCGCCTGGCACGGACCAGGATCCCAATGGCCCATGCCAGGAGCGCCGGACCGGCCAGCACCGTCGAGAAGATCACCCAGCCGGCGACGACATCGCCGGTCAGCCCGCTGACGAACACGAACCCGTCGACGGCGGCGATCGCGAGCGGCGCCGGCCAGCCACGCCGCGTCCGGTAGGCGCCCACCGAGTACGCGAGCACGAGCTGCGCCCACAGCGTCCAGCCCAGCAGGTCGGTGCCCTCGGCGGGGGTCCAGCCGGCGACCTCGGCGCCCAGCCAGGCCAGCAGCGCCGCCAGGTTGGCCAGTACCGCTCGCATCGGCGCGAGCCGCCGCCAGCGCAGGGGCGCCGCGAAGAGCACCAGGAGAAGCATGAGCAGGGCGGTACCCGGGTCGGGGTGCGACAGCGGGTCCGGCGAGCTTCCGGGCAGGAGGCCGGCGCCCAGCGGCAGCGCGATCGCCAGTACGGTCAGCGCCCAGTCCAGCGCGGCCGGTCCCCGCCAGGCCGGGCGGCGCCCGGGTGCCGGGGCGGTCGCCGGCAGTACGGCGCGCACCGTCCAGCCGGTGCCTTCCGGGCCGGCGTCGAATGTCCCGCCCGCCGCGCGTACCGCCTCACGCAGTCCCGCCAGGCCGCCGCCGCTGCCCACGCCGGCCGCCGCGGGGGTACCGCCGCTGTCCGCCACCGTCACGGCGAGCCGTTCCGCGTCCGCCGCGATCCGGACGCTCACCGGAGCGCCACCGGCGTACCGTGCGGTGTTCGTCAGCGCCTCCCGCACGACCCGGTACGCCAGCGCGCCGGCCTCGACCGGCCCCGCGCCGCCGGTGCGGGTGTAGGTGACCTCGGGGCGCTCCGCGACAAGCGTGTCGACGTCGTCCAGCCCTCCCGCCGGCACGTCCTCGTCGAGATCGGCCAGCCGGTCCAGCTCGGCGAGGGCCTGCCGTCCCGCCTCGATCGCGTGCCGGCCCGCTTCCGCAACGAGTTCGGGGTCGCCGAGCCGGTGCGCCGCGGCGGCCGACACGACGATCCCGGTGAGCCGGTGCGCCGCCACGTCGTGCAGCTCGGCGGCCAGCCGGCGCCGCTCGCCCGCGGCGGCGTACAGCGCGATGGCCGGCGCCTCCGCGTCGAATACCGCCACCGCCGCCGCGTCGGTGCGACGGCGGCGTCGCGAGCGCCCCCACACCCATCCGGCGGCAGCCCCGGCGACCGCGATCAAGGCGTACCCGATGAGCGCGCGCGGTGACCCGCCACGCAGCGCGACCGTCGCGGTGAGGGCGACCACCGTACCGAGGCCGCCGAGCGCGGCGACGCCGGCCGTGCGGTGCGTGGCCAGCGCGAGAAACGCGAACGCCGCGGCCACGAACCCGAACGGCGCCCGCTCGCCGAGGCCGGCTCCGAGCGGCACCGCCGCGGCGAGCGTCGCGACCAGGGCCGGTCCGGGCGCGATCCGGCGCCACAGCAGGGCCGCGCACGCGACCGCCGTCCCGGCGGCGGCCAGCGCGATCGCGGTGCCGTCGGCGGGCTCGCCGAGCCAGCCGGGGACCAGCGGCCACCACAGCGCCTGTAGCACGGCCAGCGCCGCGGGCAGCGGCGCCTCCCGCCATCGCGGTCTCACCGTGGAACCGTAGCCGGCGAAGATGGCTCGAACCGGATCCGCGCGTCCGGCCAAGAAGAGGTAGATGAACGATTTCCGAGGCGTTCGCCGCCGTCTTCGACCGCCACGCGGCCGAGATCTACCGCTACCTGTCGCGGCGGGTCGGCGCTTCGACCGCCGATGACCTGACCGCCGAGACGTTCCTGGTCGCCTTCCGCGAGCGGGCGCGGTACGACGCGAGCCGCCCCGACGCGCGCCCGTGGCTCTACGGCATCGCGACCAACATGCTGCGCGGGCACCACCGCACCGAGGTCCGGCGCTTTCGTGCCTTGGCCAAGGGTGAGGCCGACCCGATCGCGCAGCACGACGCCGACGGCGTACTGGACCGGGTGGCCGCCGGCCAGGCTGGCCGGCGACTGGCCGCCGCGCTCGCCCGGTTGTCGACCGGCGAGCGGGACACGCTGCTGCTGTTCGCCTGGCAGGACCTCGGGTACGGCGAGATCGCCGTGGCCCTCGGCATCCCGATCGGCACGGTCCGTTCCCGGCTCAACAGCGCGCGCAAGCGCCTGCGGTCGGCACTCGCGGACCTCGCCCGGCCCTCCTTCCCGACTTCGACACAGAAACGGATCCAGCATGAGTGAGATCGAACTGCTGCGCCGCATGCGCGGCGACCAGCCGGCAGACGCCGACGCCCTCGCGCGGGCGCGGTTGCGGCTCATGGACGAGGCGCGCGGCGGTTCCGCCGCGATGACCCGGGCCGCGCGGCCTCGGCCTCGGTTCGGCTGGCGGCTGGCCATCGCGGGCGGGCTGTCTCTGGTACTGGCCGCCGGAGTCGCCTTCGCCGTGGCGGGCGGATCATCGGAAGGCGAGCCGCCGACCGGCAGCGCTGTCCGGGACGCCGCCTGGATACTGCGCTCGGCCGCGGTGGCGGCACGACAGGAGCCGGAGCTGGCGGCCAGGCCGGACCAGTTCGTGTACATCGAGACTGTCCAAAAGGGACTGACGCCGAAATTCACCGGCACGGAACGGATGTGGCGCTCCGTCGACGGCACGCGCGACGGGCTCGTGCGGTGGGAGCCGAAGGCGGGCGCGAAGACGGAGGAGCCCGTCGAGGGGTGCGCGACGGACAGCTGCACGCGGTACCCGGGTATCAAGACCACCCTGCCCACCGATCCGGAGGCGATGTGGCAGCACCTGGTCACGCGGGCGGCCGCCGATCCGGTCGCGGACGAGTTCACCATCGCGTTCTGGACGGTCCGGCGGTCGTACGTGACGCCCGCGTCCCGGGCCGCCCTCTTCGAGGCCATGTCCCGGATACCGGGGATCGCCGTGGCCGAGGGCGTGACGGACGCGGCCGGCCGTGCGGGTGTGGCCGTGGAGAGGGACGGCTTCAGCCTGATCTTCGATCCGAAGACCTACGCCTACCTCGGTGACCGTACCGCCGCCGCGGAAGGCTCGGCCCGCGTGCGGACCGCGATCGTGGACCGGTCGGGCGAGCTTCCCCAGTAGTCACCGCGGGACAAGGGCGAGGAGCTGGATCGCCGCGAGCCCGTACTGCGAGGCGTCGTTGGTGCTCACGAACGGCGCCTCGTCGACGGGCATGAGCACGCCCGCGCCCCCGACCCGAGTGAGTGTCCACTGTGGCTCTCGCTGCAACGGGTTGCTGTTGAGCTGGTCGCCCTCGTCGAGGCGGAACTTGCGCCACGCCAGGTCGGCCAGCTCGGCGTCGCCGGTGCGGGCGGCGGCGTACGCGGCGAGGCGGCTGTGCGCCTGGACGAGCGAGATGCCCCGCAGCGCCTGCCCGACCTCGGCCTCCTGCCGTTCGGGCGGGGCGAGGTAGAGGCGGCAGTAGTCGAGCCAGGCGCGTTCGAACTCCGGCAGGCCCAGGTCGAGATCGAGGAGCTCGGCGATCACTTCCGGCAGGCCGAAGACGGCGGACAGGTGCGAGACGCTGATCGTGTCCAGTTGGGTATCGAAGCGGCCGGTGCGGAGGTCGAGCCGCGCCTCGCCGGTGAGGAACCCGTGCGGCAGCGCGCCGATGTCCGCCATCGTGCCGAGCAGGCGATCGCGGGCACGCTCGTCGCCGTGCCGCTCCCAGCGGGTCAGCCAGGCGGCGGCGAGGGAGCCCCAGTCGGTGCCGAGGCTGACCGACAGGGCGTGCGGGTCGGGCACGTACACGTCGGTGCGCACCTTGCGCAGCGGGTCGATGGCGACGAACGTCTCCTCGGGCACGGACAGCTCGTCGAGCAGGTCGCCGGTGCGCTCGTCAGCGGTCAGGTAGTAGTGGAACCGCCGGTAGATCGCGTTGGAGATGCGCAGCTGCTTGCAACTGCACCCCCAGTGCTGCACGTTGTGGCGGCTGCCGAGGCCCTTCCACCGGCCGAGGTGATAGACGTCGACCTCGCCGGTGTGGCGGGTCATCGCCTCCGCGAGCCGGAAGACGTCGGCACGGCCGGTGCGCAGGTACTGATACCACAGCCACAGGTCGGGGGAGAGCTCCGAGTTGTCCCACGCGTACCCGCCGACGTCGTACCGCCACGTGTGCCGGTCCGGGTCGTACGTGTGCATGACGTCGCCGTAGTCCCAGAAGCCGTACCACCGGCGCTGCTCGCGCTGGCGCAGGTAGTAGTCGACGAGGAAGTTGAGGCGCTCCTCGATGTCGCGGTGCCGCGGGTCGGGCAGGCCCCAGGTGCCGAAGACCTTCGCCGCCAGCAGGGTTTCCGGTGCCGCGGCGAGCAGGCCGGGGGAGTCGAGCAGCCGCGCGTGCTCGGCGAGCGCGTCGTGCGAGGGCGTCGCGTCGTGCACGCGCAGGGTGAGCTCGTGGGTGCGGGCGATCCCGTACGGCGTGCCGAAGCCTGGTTCGTAGTCCTCGTACGTGATTTCGAGGCCTTCGAGCTGCTCGGCGAAGGTGTCCTGGCCCATGCCGTCGTGCCAGAACCGCAGGTCCATCGCCGGGGCGCTCGGCGACCACAGCCACACCGTCGCGGTCGCGACATCCGTTGCGGCGCCCCGGATGTCGAGCCGGGTCGGATGCAGCCTCCAGAAGTCACGCAGGCCGAACCCGAGGCCGCCACCGGTCGCGCCGCCGACGTACCCGTAGCCCGGCGAGCGCGTGCCGGAAGGGATGGTGACCCAGGCGTGGCCGGGCGCCGTGCGCTTGCGCAGCAGGAACCCGTCGGCGCTGTTCTGGTCGAGCGTGTAGTCGTTCCACTGTGGAATCAGGTGGAGCCGGCCGGACACCTCGGGATTGGGGATGTCGCCGACGGGGCGGCCGCCCACCTGGTCGGCGCGAGCCTGCTGGCCCGGGTCGCGGCGCAACCCGGTCAGGCCGCGTACCGCCTCGGTCAGGAAGCCCTCCGGTCCCGCCAGGCGGATGTGCCGGTCGTGCGGGAGGTCCCGCATCACCACGTCGGCGCTCAGCCCGAGGCCGGCCAGGAAGTCGCGGTCGGGGTCGCCGTCCCAGACGAAGGTGTGGACGACCCGGACGTCGGTGGCGCCGGCGTAGAAGTACAGCCGGACGCTGAACGGCAACCAGTCGCCGTGCCGCCCTTCGAGGCGTACGACGGCACGCACGGGACCGTCCTGCTCGACGGTTATCCGTTCGACCTCCGCGGTGGTGTGCTGGCCGTCGCGGATGCTGACCGGGCGCACGTCACGCACGACCGTCGTCTGACCGTACTCAATGGACGAAACGAGGTGCGGGCGCCGCAGCGTCCATGTCACCGGCCCGGTGCGGACCTCGAAGCCGTCGCCGGACGGTGTCACCGTGACCGGTGTGGACGGTGCTTCCGGTGAACGCCCGGGGACCACCTCGTAGGTGTCGCGCGGCTCGTCCCGCTGGCCGATCGCGTGCGCCGACCACTTGACCGAGCCGTCCGGCCAGGTGGCGGTGACCCAGCTCTGCAGGGGAGTGCCGTCCGCGAGCGCGAACGGCGTATCCCGTGCGACCGTGCCGCGCGGCCACGGCTGTCCCCAGGTCGTGCCCTGCGAGGCGGGGCCTTCGAGCCAGCGAACCGTCACTCCTTGACCGACCCGATCAGGACGCCCTTCGCGAAGTGCTTCTGCAGGAACGGATACACCAGCAGGATGGGCACCGTCGCGAGCACGATGACGGCGAACTTCAGCCCCTGCTCAGGGAAGAAGGCGTCGGACTGCGTGCCCAGCATGTTCGCCGTGTCGGCGTTCGGCGCGGTGATCTGGCGCACCAGCACCTGGAGTGTCCACTTCTCCTCATCGTTGATGTAGAGCAGCGGCGACATGTAGTCGTTCCAGATGGCGACCGCGTAGAACAGCGAGAACGTCGCGATGACGGGCTTGGACAGCGGCAGCACGATGCGCCAGAACACGCCGATCTCGTTGCAGCCGTCGATCCGCGCCGCCTCTTCGAGGGCCTCCGGCATCTCCTGGAAGAACGCCTTGACGATCAGCAGGTAGAAGGGGTTGATGGCCAGCGGCAGGATCAGCGCCCAGTAGCTGTCGAGCAGTCCGAGCTCGCGCACCACCAGGTAGGTCGGGATCATGCCGCCGCTGAACACCAGCGTGAACAGGACCAGGTTGATGACGAAGACCCGGCCCGGCAGGTGCCGCTTCGACAGCGGGTACGCCATCGTGAGCGTCAGCGCCACCTGGATCACCGTGCCGACGAGCGTGACAATGATGGTGGTGAGCAGCGCGCGGATGAACGTGTCACCGGCGAACATGTAGTCGTACGCGTTGGTGACGAAATTCTCCGGCCACAGGAAAAACGGCCGCGAGTCGATCTCGCCCTCGGACGCGAACGAGCCCGCGAGCACGTAGAGCAGCGGCAGCAGCGTGATGGCCGCGAGCGACAGCAGGATGAGCACGTTGACGACGTCGAACACCCGGCTGCTGACCGAGTCGTAGTGGCGGACGGAGCTTTTGCGGCGGCCCGTGGTGGCCTTCATGACTGCCATGGCACGAGCCTCCTCAGTAGAGCCCGCGCTGGCCGAGGCGCTTGGCCAGCCAGTTCGAGCCGACGATCAGGAACACACCGACCACGCCCTTGAACAGCCCCACCGCGGTGCCGTAGCTGAAGGCGCCCTGGCTGATGCCGACGTAGTACACGTAGGTGTCGAAGACCTCCGCCACCGAGCGGTTCAGCGACGATGTCATGAGCCAGATCTGCTCGAACCCGGTGTCCATGATGTTGCCGGAGGTCAGGATGGCCATCACCACGATCGCCGGCCGGATCGCCGGCAGCGTGATGTGCCACAGCTGGCGCCACCGGCCCGCGCCGTCGACCCGGGCCGCCTCGTACAGCTGAGTGTCCACACTGGCCAGTGCCGCCAGGTAGATGATGGTGCCCCAGCCGGTCTGCTTCCACAGCAGCTGCAGGATGATGAGCGGCCGGAACCACTCCTCCTGGGCCACGTAGTCCGTGCGCTGCCCGCCGAAGATGTCGTTGATGTAGCCGGCGAGCACCCCGAAGTCCGCGGAGAACAGCAGGTACGTCAGCGAAGCCACGATCGTCCAGGACAGGAAGTGCGGGATGTAGATCAGCGACTGCACCGAACGCTTGACGATGTTGACGCGCAACTCGTTGAGCAGCAGGGCCACCACGATCGGCGCCGGGAAGACGAACACGATGGTGAGCAGCGCCAGGATCAGGGTGTTCGTCATGAGGCGGCTGAAGTCGCCGCCGGTGAACAGCTCCTCGAAGTGCTTCAGCCCTACCCACGGGCTACCCGAGTAGCCGAGGAACGGGATGTAGTCCTTGAAGGCGATGTGGAGGCCGTACATCGGCCAGTACTTGAAGACCAGGAAGTACACCACGCCCGGCAGGAGCATCAGGTACAGCCAGCGGTGCCGCAGTAGCAGCGCCAGGCGGCGGGCGGGACTCTTGCGGGTGACGCGCGGGACCCGTGGCTGGGTTTTCGGCGTGTCCGGCGCCACGCCGGGAACCAGATCGGTGGCCACAGCGGCCTCCCATCGAGGAGAGGGAAGGGGCCCGGCTCTGTCGACCGGGCCCCTTCGACATCGTTACTTGGGAAGCTTGGACACCAGGTCGTTGGTCTCCTGGGCCACCTCGGTGCCACCGCTGCTGTACCAGCGCTTGATCTCGGCGCGCAGCTGCTCTTCGGTGATCGCGCCGGACAGGAACTTGATGCGCGCGTCCGGGACGATCAGGTTGAGCGTCTGTCCCTTCTGGACCTGGGTCGGCGCGATGACCGGGAGCGCCGGGTTGTAGACCGCGGTCTTCAGGTCTTCCTTCATCAGCGTGTCGCGCAGGTCGAACAGCTTCTGCGTGGGCTCGTCCGGGTACTTGAACGGGTACTGGCCGAGGCCGACGCTGGCCCGGGTGCCGAGCTGGATGAACGCCTTGTCCACGTCGTTCTGGACGATCTTGACCGCGGGGTCGTCCTGGTTGATCAGCACGGCCTTGCCGTCTTCGAGCTTGTAGTTGCGGCCCTCGATGCCGTTGCTCAGCAGGGCGGAGCCCTCCTTGCCCTGCATCTTGTCCAGCGCCGAGAGGACGTCATCCAGCTGGTCCTCGGTGCGGATCCGCTGCTTCGAGATGGCGACGACGTTGTTGTAGCCGGTGAAGGGCAGCGAGAACTTCTGGCCGTCGGACCTCTTCAGGTTGCCGACCATCGTCACCTTGTCGAAGTCCTTGGGGTTCTTGTCCTTCATGCGGACCGAGAGGTCGGTGCCGCGGACGTTGACGTCGATGATGATGCCGCCCTTGCCCTGGACGAACGGGTCGTTCCAGTTGGCGCTGTCGAGCGTGGCGAAGTCCTTGTTGACAAGGCCCTCGTCGATCCACTTCTTCAGGAAGCGGTTGGCCTGGATGAACTCTTCGGTGTCGAAGCCGGGCACCAGCTTGCCGCCCCGCTCACCCCAGCCGTTGGGGGCGCCGAACCAGGTCTCCATCGTGTCGTACGGGCTGGAGCTGGCGTAGAAGCCGGGCCACTTCGGGATGATCAGGCCGTACGTGTCCTTCTTGCCGTTGCCGTCCGGGTCCTGCTCGGTGAACGCCTTCGCGACGTTGTACAGGTCGTCGACCGACTGCGGTTCCTGCAGGCCGACCTTCGCCAGCCAGTCCTTGCGGATCATCACGGCCGACCGGAGCTCCGGCCGCACCCGGTAGATGCCGAAGATCTTGCCGTTGATCGAGGAGTTGAGCCCGACCCGCTCGCTCGCCGGCTTGAGGTTCGGGTACTTGTCGAGCTTGTCCGTCAGGTCCCAGAAGGCGCCGGCCGTGGCGGCCTGGACGAAGGCCGGGGCCTTCTCGTCGGCGACCAGCAGGTCGGGGATGTTGTTCGACGCGAGCGTGACGTTGAGCTTCTCGCCGTAGTCCGCGTTGGGTACCCAGGTGATGTCGAGCTTCTTGCCGACCACCTTCTGGATGGCCTGCTGCATCTCGCCATTCGGGTCCGGCGCGGTGCCGAACAGGCGGGTCATCACCGTGATGGTGTCGAAGGAGGCCGCCTTCGGCTCATCCTCACCGCAGGCGGCGAGGGTCATGGCTGTGCTCACGGCAAGCGTGGCAGCGGCGAGCCGCCGTCCCTTCGGTATTTTCATGAGATTCCTTTCGCGTGAAGTTTCGCCTCGTTCTCGGCAAAGAAGCGCAGGCAAAGCCAGGTGTCGAGCTGGATCCAGCCGCCAACGGCGAGCACCAGCACGAGGAACGGGAACGTCGTGGACACGAACACGACCGCTGTGAAGACGAACAGCAGCAGTACGGACGAGGCCGGACGGGTGAGGGCGAACAGGGAAGCCTTGGGGAACAACCGCGGGGTCCGCAGGTCGTAGTGGACGGCCATCGGCAGCGCGTACGCCGCGATCACGACCAGGAACCCGAGCGCCACGGCGATGGGGAGCCGCAAGGCCGGGAAGGCGTGGTAGTTGGTGACCAGCAGGCCGATCACCGCGGCCAGCGGGAGGACCAGGACGCTGCCGCGCACGAACTCCCGGCGGTACGCGGAGACGAACTCCGGCCAAGAACGAAACGATTCACCCATGGCCCGACGGCGAGCCAGCGTGTACGCCGCGACCGTGGCCGGGCCGACGCCGAACAGCACGCCACCGGCCAGCGTGAAGAGGATCCAGAACACGTTGAGCTTGGCCGCCCAGGCCACCTCGTCGGCCGCCTCGTAAAGCCTGATCGCCCAGTTGGGCGAGGTCTTCGCACCAGGTGGGGCGAAGATGGGGGGTGAAACTCGTCGCTGCACCGGGGCCTGCCTTGAGACGAGCGGTTAACGGGATCGAAATGTGGTGCGAACGTAGCCCTGAATCGTCTCAATGTCAACGCCCGGAAAGGGCTTCCCTAGCGGGTCTCAAGCTCCGTGACACGGAGGTTCGCGTACTCGCCGATCATGGGTGCCATCTGCCGGAATCCGACCTTGCCGCCGGGCAGCGGAGAGTCGTCGCGCCACTGAAACGACACCAGATCCGCGATCTCGAACGTGATATCACCACTGTGGACAGTGAGGCGCACCGGGTACGGGCCCTGCGCGTCGAGCACCGCCGGCAGCGGGTCCGGCCCTTGCGCGACCAGATGGAAGCCGTAGCTCTTGCGCAGATTGCAGGTGTGTAACTTCCGCTCCGAGGGCCACATCCGGCGGAAGTACGACACGTGGTAGGCGTCCAGGTCACCGTGGTGGTACTGCTCGTAACGCCCTGTGCGCGGTGCGAGGTCGAACAGGTCCTCGCCCTCACGACCTCGCGCGTGGAAGAAGAAGATGCACAGGCCCGGCTCGTGTATCGGCCAGAAGTCCCATTCCACCCTGACGTTCGGGCCGAAGTCGCGCGGGCACCACAGCACGACGTTCGCGTCCTGGCCGTCTTCGGGCGGGCGCAGGCTCTCCAGCCTCAGCCGCCCCCTCGGAAACGACATCGCGCCGTCGCCCTCCAGCCGGAACCCGGCGAGGTCGTCCGGTGAGGCGAGCGGGTTGTGGTACGTCATGCTCCGGGGACTCCTCATCGTTGCCGGGTGGTGGCCCGCGCGACCAGCTCCGGCGTGAAAAGCACCTGCTGATGCCGGTGGTAGGGGTTTGTCGCCTCGTCGATCAGCAGCTCGGCGGCGGTGCGTCCGAGCTGCCGCCGGGGCTGCCGCACCGACGTGAGGGGTACAGCGGCGGCAGCGGCGAAGTCGATGTCGTCGTAACCGACGATGGCCAGGTCGTCGGGCACGCTGATCCCCAGGCTGACGCACTCCTGCAGCAGGCCGAGCGCCAGCAGGTCGTTCGCGCACACCGCCGCCGTCGGCCGCGTCCTGCGGGCCATGCCGGCGATCCGCGCACCCGCGCCGCGGCCCTCCGCGACGGTCAGCGCCTCGGTCTCCACCACCACCAGGTCGTCGCGCGAGCGGCCCGCGGCCACCAGCGCGTGCCCGGCACCCTCGCGCCGGTCGCGCACCTGCCCGATCCGCTCCGGACCGCCGATGTACGCGATCCGCTCGTGCCCGAGATCGAGCAGGTGGTCGGCCGCCAGGCGCCCGCCGAGCACGTCGTCGACCGCCACCGAGCAGCACCTGCCGCCGGCGACGGTGCGATCGACGAAGACCACCGGGGTGCCGTGCTGGGCGAGGTCGCCCAAGGCGGGATCGTCAGCGTCCACCGGCGTTATCAGTACGCCTTGGACGCGCTGCTCCTTGAGCCGGGTCAGGTACGACCGCTCGCGCTCGGCACGCTGGTCGCTGTTGCAGATGAACACCGCGAGGTCGGCCAGCTCAGCGACGTCTTCGATTCCGCGCGCCACGTCGGTGAAGAACGGGTTGGTCGCGTCGAGCATCACGTACGCGAGCACCCGGCTGTGACCGGCGCGCAACTGGCGGGCGGACTCGTTGCGCACGAAGCCGAGCTCGCGCATCGCCTGCTGGACCCTCGCCCTGGTGCGCCCGCTGACCCGTTCGGGACGATTCAGGACATTGGATACGGTGCCCACCGACACGCCCGCCGCGGCGGCGACGTCCTTTACGCTCGCCGGCCGCGTGGCGCCTCCAGCGGCCATCAATACCATGCCCTCGCTCCTCGGTCCGCGCTTAAAACGTGACAGCACACGGAGGCACCGGCGTCGAAGCCGCAACCGGGCTGCGTGGCTCGGGCTGACCAGAACTCTTACGCCACGTGCGCTCTAGGGCCCAGCGGCGGAAGTGCAGCGAATCGTACGCGCAGATTGAAACATTTCACAAGTGCCGGCCAACACAGGCGTCCGCGGCGACGCGAGCCAGGGTGCGCCGGCCCATCCGGCTCATCGTCGGGTTGCTGCGCTCGTAGTACCAGACCACGCCGATCGCCTGCACGAAAGCCCACGCCCGCCCGCGCAGCCATTCGCCGTCGTCGCAGCCGAGGGCGGCGCGCAGCGCCCGCCGAGGCCCGCTGTCCAGCAGGTGCCAGGCGCCGACGAGGTCGAGCGCCGGATCCGCCGGCCCGAAGCCGCCGACATCGAGGACCCCCGCCAGGCGTCCGCCCGACACCAGGACGTTTCCGGGTATCAGATCGCGGTGGGCCATCACATCAGGGGAGTCCCCGCGTGGCAGATTTCGCATGTCCGTCCACAATCGACGGAGAGTGTCGACGTCGAGGAGCCCTTCGCTATTTCGCAGGCACGTTTCTACCCAAGCCTCGTGCGACCGCAGCTCGCCGCCCCTGCCACCGCCGCGGAACGTCCGGCCGCGGGTGTCGATCGCGCGCACGTCCGCGATAAACTCGGCCAGGTCGTGGGCGAACGCCGTCGATTCCGCCGGGTCGTCCGCGGTGGCCGGGGTCCCCGGCACCCAGGTCTGCACCGACCACGGCAGCGGATAGCCCGACCCGGGCTCGCCGAGCGCGACCGGCTCGGGCGTCGGAAACCGGGTGCGGCCGGCCAACTCGCCCGCCGCCTCCGCCTCGGCCCGCAGCCACCGCCGCGTGGCCTCGACCTCGCCGGGCTGAAGCGGCAGCCGCGCCGCGAGCCCGTCACCGAGGCGGAAAATGGCGTTGACCGTCCCCTCCGAGGCGACGCCCCGGATCGCGAGGCCGCGCCACCGCGGAAACTGGTCATGCACCAGCCCCCGAACGGTCTCCAGCGACACGGTCAGCTGGTCCGCGTGCATCCGCATCCCGCGAGCCTAGACAGCCGCGGGTCAGGTTCAGAACCGGTTTTGAGCTGCCGCGATGTCCGCCGCGCTCCAGGCGCGCTGCTCCCGCGGCCGCACTCTCCGCGTTCCCACAAGCCACCCCCGGGGGTGCCTGTGAAGCGCGGAGGGTGCGGCCGCGGGAGCAACGGCCTAGCCCACGACGAACGCCGCGGCAGCTCGGAACCGCCCTGTCCTGCCCGCCGATCAAGGGCAAACGCACGCGCTTGGATCTCTTCTCCGCGCACGTCCGTCCCCAGGCCAGCCCGTGACGGCGTGTCGCCACGCCGCTTCCGCCGATCAAGGGCGTATGCACGTGGTTGGATCTCTTTTCCGCGTGTATTTGCCCTTGATCCATGCGAATGGCCTTGATCGCCGCGCACCGCGCACCGCGCACCGCGCACCGCGCACCGCGCACCGCGCCGCTTCCGCCGATCAAGGGCGTATGCACGTGGTTGGATCGCATTTCCGCGTGCGTTTGCCCTTGATCGATGCGAATGGCCTTGATCGCCGCGCAGGGCGCCCTGCGCGGCGCGCCCTGCGCACCGCGCACCGTGCACACCGTGCGGCGACGTGCCGGCGCCAATCGCTCGAACCCGGCGGTTGGTCCCGGCCGCGGCGTGCGCTTGCCCTTGATCGGCGCTCAAGGGGTGGCCGTGGCGCTTGCTTCTTGCGCTGGTTGGAAGGTGTCGCGGGAGTATGGGGTGTGTCCGGCGTTGTTGCTGTCCACTGTGGATGTTGTCGCGTTGAGGTAGCGGACGAGGGTGGTGACGGCGGCGCGGCCGGCTCGGTTGGCGCCGACCGTCGACTGCGAGGGTCCGAAGCCGATCAGGTGCACGCGCGGCTCGCCGGCGACCTGGGTGCCGGTCGTGCGGATGCCGCCTTGGTCGTTGCGGAGTCCGAGGGCGTCCAGGTGGGTGAGGGCGGCCTTGAAGCCGGTTGCCCACAGGATCGCGTCGACCGGGGTGAATGTGCCGTCGGCCTCGCGGATGCCGCCGGGCTCGATCGCGGTGAACATCGGGCGGCGTTGGAGTGCGCCGCGGTCCCTGGCGGCGAGGGCGTAGGGGGTCCAGGCCAGTCCGGTGTAGGAGACGACGCTGCCGGTGGGGCGGCCGGCTTCGACGTCGGCGGTCACCTTGGCGATGATCTCGCGCCCTTCGACCTCGGGGTTGAAGCCGCCGTCGCGGAAGAACGGTTCGCGGCGGGTGTACCAGAATGTGGTGGCGACCCGGCTGATCTCTTCGAGTTGCTGGAGTGCGGAGATGCCGCCGCCGACCACTGCGACCCGCTGGCCGGCGAACTGGTCGGCGGAGACGTAGTCGCGGGTGTGGGCCTGGAGTCCGGCGAAGGTGTCCTGTCCGGGGTAGTGCGGGCGGACCGGGTTGGTCCAGGTGCCGGTGGCGTTGATGACCGCCCGGGTGCGCCAGGTGCCGTGGCTCGATTCGACGAGCAGGTCACCGTCGGGGTCGGCATCGGCCCGGCGTACGGCGGTGACGGTCACCGGGCGCAGGATGGGCAGGCCGGCGTGGTGCTCGAAGCCGGCGAAGTAGCGCGGCACGGCCGTGCGGCTGGGCTCGTCGGGGTCGATCGGGGGCTTGGGGAACCCGGGCAGGTCGAAGATGCCGTTGACGGTGGCCATCCGCAGCGACTCCCAGCGGTGCCGCCAGGCGCCGCCCGCCGCCGGCTCCGCGTCGAGCACCACGAAGGTCCGCTCGGCGTCCGGGTGCGACAGGGCGCTGGCGAAGCCGCGCCGCTTCAGGTGGTAGGCGGCGGACAGGCCCGCCTGCCCGCCGCCGATGACCACCACGGTTGACCGCATACTCGTCTCAACCGCATGACCATTCATGTATTCCGGCGACGAGCTGTGCGCGCGCTCACGCCCTAGGGTGTGTGGGTGCTCTTGCTCGTGGCCGCGCAGGCCGACATCGCTCCCCTTGCCGTCCCGCGGATGGGGAACGACGAAGACGTACGGCCCGGACTGACGCTGACCAACCGGTTCCTGCGCCGCGACGGGCGGCCGTGGATCCCGGTCTCGGGGGAGATGCACTACAGCCGGGTGCCCCGGGACCGGTGGGAGCAGCGGCTACGGTTCATGCGCTCCGGCGGCGTCACCGTGGTCTCCAGCTACGTGCCCTGGCTGCATCACGTGGAGCGCCGGGGCGCGCCGAGGTTCGACGGCAACCTCGACGTGGCCGCGTTCGTCGACCTGTGCCGCGCGACCGGTCTGGAGGTGGTGCTGCGCATCGGTCCGTGGATCCACGGCGAGATGCGCAACGGCGGCTTCCCGGACTGGGTGCAGCGGGCGCCGGTGGCTCACCGCCGCGATGATCCCGCGTACCTGCGTCTGGTGCGGGAGTGGTTCGGCCAGATCGGTGCGGCGCTGGCCGGGCGGTGTACGCCGGAAAACGTGCTCGCGATCCAGTTGGAGAACGAGCTGTACGACCAGCCGGGCCACCTGTCGACCCTCAAGCGCCTGGCCCGCGAGGCCGGCATGTCGGCTCCACTGTGGACGGCCACCGCGTGGGGCGGCGCCGAACTGCCCACGGAGGAGGTCATGCCGGTCTACGGCGGCTACGGCGACGGGTTCTGGGTCGACGCCGGCGCGCCCTGGGACTCCTCGTTCCGGGAGCACTTCTTCTTCTCGCACACCTGGGACGACCCGGGGATCGGCGCCGACCTGCGCGCCGACGACCGCGGCGCGCAGGCGGAGGCGTCGGAGCTGTTCCCGCCGGCCACCTGCGAGCTCGGCGGTGGGATGGCTACCGCGTACCACCGCCGGCCACGACCGTCCGCATTGGACATCGCGGCCGTGGCGCACTGCAAGATTGGCAACGGTTCGGCGTGGCAGGGCTACTACATGTACGCCGGCGGCACCAACCCGGCGGGCTCGAAGCAGGAGTCCCACGACACCGGCTATCCGAACGACGTGCCGGAGCTCGGGTACGACTTCCATGCCCCGATCGGCGAAGCCGGCACCCTCTCCGCGACCCACGCCGAGCTACGCCGCCAGCACGCGTTCCTCGGCGCGTTCGGAGACCGCCTGGCGCAGCTGCCCAGCAGCCTGCCGGAGATACGGCCCGACGGCGTGGCGGACACCACGACGCTGCGCTGGGCACTGCGTAGCGACGACCGCGGCGGATTCCTGTTCGTGGCCTGGCACCAGCCGCACGTCCCGCTGGCGACGTACGAGGGCGCCCGGTTCGAGGTGACGCTCGAATCCGAGCCGCTCGTGCTTCCGTCGGCGCCGGTCGACATCCCCGCCGGCACCCTCGCCCGCTGGCCCATCGGCCTGGACGTGCAAGGGGTACGCCTCGACTGGGCCACCGCCTCCGCGCTGACCCTGCTGCCCGGCCCGGTGCCGACCCTCGTGCTCTGCGCCGACCCCGGAATCCCCGTAGAGGTGGCCATCGGCGGCACGACCACGCTCGTCCAACCGAGCCGGGAGCCCGTCCGGCTGAGCGGTGACTCAGGCGTACTCGATCTGCTCGTCCTGCCGGCGGCGGACGCCGGCGCGGTATGGGTGGAAGAAGGGCGCCCCGAGCGCCGGCTGCTGCTGTCGCACGACGACCTCGCCTGGGGCGCGGACGGGCGGGTCGTCGCGCGTACGATCCGACCCGCGCCGGACGTGCGGGTCTACGAACCGGCCAAGCGCGGCTTCGCCCCGCTCCCTCTCCAGGGTGACGCGCGCGCCGCCGCCGTCGCCGATGTGCGCGTGACGCCCCAGCGGCCGCCGCACGCCGCCGTACCCCCGAGCTACGGCACGCGGGAGAACCGGCAGTCCGCGCCCGCAGCCGCCGTCTTCGACGAGCTGGCCGCGGTCTACGAGCTGCGCCCGCCCGAGTGGGCCGGCGAGCCGGACCAGGACGCCCTGCTGCGCGTCGACTGGGCCGGCGACGTGGCGCGGCTGCGGGTCGACGGCCGCACCGTCACCGACCGGTACTGGGACGGTTCACAGTGGACCGTCAGCCTCCGTGACGCCGGCTACCGGCCTGGTTCCACGCTCACCCTCCACGTGCTGCCCCTGTCGACGGAGTCCTCCGTCCACCTGCCGCAGGACGCCGCCGCGCGCCTCACCGCAAGCTCGGGGCAGCTCGTGGCCGTCGACGCGGTACGGGTCGAGGCGCGGCGGACCTGGCACGAGGCGCGCACGACCTCTGGACCGGGGTCCTCATGACGGCGAGTGGCTCACAGTTCCCATACGGCGGGCCGGACGGCGCCGGACGCGTCCCGGACGTTCGCCACGAGCAGGCGGTGGTCGGTCAGTTCGACTACCGAGCTGACCGACCAGCCGTCGGGTGTGGTGAGTGACCTGAGCAGACCGTTGTGCCACAAGGAAAGCCGGACGCTGCCGTCCTCGGCCTCGGCCTGAATCACCATCCGGCCGCCGTTGGCGACCGCCACGCCCTTCGCCGAGCGCTCGCCCGCCGCGAGTGGGACCAGAGTGCGTTCGTTGGCGGCGTTCCAGTACGCCGCGCGGGTGCCCTCAGCGTCGGTCACGAACCCGGCGATGCCACCGTCGGCCGCGAGATTGTCGGGCTTGAACCCGGAGGTGCACGCGAGGCCAGCAACCGGTTGCCCAGCGGCGGTGGCCCGCGACAGTTCGACGTTGGTGCCCGGCACCCCGCCCACGTGCCGCACCATGACAAGAGCGACCGTGCCGCCGTCGATGGTGTACCCGCTGGAGACGACGCTGCCGTCGGCGAGTACCGGTGAGACGCACGCCGACCTGAGGAAGTAGGAGCTGACGACGGGCAGGCGCTGCGTGGCGCCGCTGACCCACAGGACCGGCCGCGCGGTGGTGCCCATGCCCACGCCGTCGGTGACCCACACCAGCGCGGTCGCCGGCCCGCCGATGGAGCCGACGGTGCGCCGGTAGCCCGCGTCGAGTTCGGGTGTACCCGCGAGCAGCGTGCGGGTGCCGTCGCGGGTCACCAATTCGGCGTACCCGGACGCGGGCAACTGTGCGGTGTCGGTCGCCACGCCCCACGGCCCGTGCGGACCGACGGCGGTCACGCCCGTGGCGGCGTCACCGATCAGCGTCGAGGACAAACCACTGGCCGACCAGCGCACGGCGCGCGAGACACCGTCCACTGTGACCCGGCCGGCCGCCTCGATGGCGTTGGTGAGCCCGTCTACGACACCGGAGGTCGCGCCGTCCGGCAGCGCGAGCGGCTGGCGGACCCACCCCAGCCGCGGGACGCGCGCCCAACGCTGCGGGGTGCTGACCGTCGATACGGTCCCGTCCGGGTTCGTGACCTGCACCGATGCCGTTCCCGCGATTACACCCAGCGGCGCGGCGTCGACAGCGGTGACGGTGAGCTGCCCGGCCGGCACCGGCATCAGCGTGGCCAGAACAGGGTCAGGGGCGGGGGAGGCGGCGGCCGGAGCGGCACCGGACGCCACGATGACCGTGGCCGACAGGAGAACCGGCAGCACCGACCGCAGGACGGGCAACGCCATCGTCGTCATCGTCACCAGGACAGTCTTGTTGCTGCATGTATAGGTGTCTATACTTCAGCCACCCCAAATCTCGTCACCAAGAAGCGCCCAGGGGCCCATCGTCGAAACGCTTCGAACGACTCAGCGTGACGATCAGTTTGAAAGAGAGGGGATACCTATGCGTTCCCGGGTCAAGAAGGTTGGATCCGCTTTCGTCGGTGTCGTGTTGGCATCCGCCGGGTTTGTGTCCGCTGTGACGATGCGAGCCTCGGCCGATGTGGTGGTCCAGGCGAACGCCTCGCAGCTCGTCGCCGACATGGGGGCGGGCTGGAACCTGGGCAACTCGCTGGAAGCCAACGTCAACGGAGTCCCCAGCGAGACGGCATGGGGCAACCCGGTGGTCACCCAAGCCTTTGTCGACAGAGTGAGAGCGGCGGGTTTCAGAACGATCCGCATCCCGGTCTCCTACCTGTCGCACATAGGGGCCGGGCCGAACTACACGGTCAGTTCCTCCTGGCTGAACAGGATCCAGGAGGTCGTCAACTACGCGTACAACCGGGGCATGTATGTGGTCCTCAACATGCATGGCGACGGCTACAAGAGCGTCACCGGCTCCTGGCTGATCTGCGATTCAGCCAATCAGACGACCATCCGAGACAAGTATCAGAAGGTCTGGCAACAGGTCGCGACCAGGTTCCAAACCTACAACGACCACCTGATCCTCGAATCAATGAACGAGGAATTCGACGGCCAATACGGCAACCCGACCCAGCCGTGCTACTCGAACATCAATTCATACAACCAGATCTTCATCGACACGGTAAGAAGAGCCGGCGGAAACAACAGCTCAAGATGGCTGCTCATCCCCGGTTGGAACACCAACATCGACTACACCACCGGCAACTACGGCTTCGTGATGCCAACCGACCAGTACCGGTCCTCCTCCATCCCGAGCAACGAACGGCGGATCATGATCTCCGTTCACTACTACGACCCGTGGGACTTCACCGGGGAGGAAAACTCCACCATCACCCAGTGGGGCCCGGCCGCGACCAACCCGTCACGGAAGTCGACCTGGGGACAGCAGGACTTCATGGACGCGCAGCTGAAGAAGGTCTACGACAGATTCGTCGTGCAAGGGTATCCAGCATTCGTCGGTGAGTACGGCTCGATCGACAAGACGCCGTTCGACTCCACGAACAACAGGTATCGCGCGGACTTCGCCCGCACCCTGGTGGCGTCCGCCAAGAAATACGGAGCGGCCACCGCGTACTGGGACAACGGCTACAACGGGCAGTACGGGTTCGGGCTGTTCAACCGGAGCGCTGTCACGGTGACCCAGCAGGGCATCATCGACGCCATCATGAGCGGCGTCGGTGGCAGCACACCGCCCACCCCGCCGGTCACCACGCCGCCGCCGACCACCACCCCGCCGAGCACGCCGCCGGCGACGACCACGCCACCACCGGGCGGGCGGTCCTGCTCGGCGTCGTACGCGGTGACCGGTCAGTGGCAGGGCGGTTTCCAGGCCGAGGTGCGGGTGACGGCCGGTAGTTCCGCGATCGGAGGTTGGACGGTGACGTGGACGTTCGCCAACGGCCAGCAGGTCACGCAGTCGTGGAGCGCGACCGTGACCTCCAGTGGCTCGACGGTGACCGCCCGCAACGTCACCTACAACGGTTCTCTCGGCGCGGGTGGCAGTACGACCTTCGGGTTCCTGGCGTCGTGGAACGGCACCAACAGCGTTCCCTCGTTGTCCTGCACAGCCAGCTGAACCGGACCACTGGGTAGGGGCCGGGCGTGCCACGCACGCCCGGCCCGTCAGCTCGGATCAGTCGACCCGGTCACCGGAACGCCGACCGCAGTCGCTTGCTGTTGACGGTCGCGATGACGGCTACCAGGAGCAGGCCGCAGACGACCTGCTCGGCCTTGAGCCACAGGGGGAAGGTGCCGGGCAGCGCGAGAACGGCGGCGATGGCGGCCACCATGACGGCGGAGAGGATACGCAGTCGCCGGTACGCCGAGCGCGAGCCCTTGCCCGCCCGGCTCGCGACGACGGTCATGAGCAGGGCGCTGGCCGCGACGATCGTGCCGCGTACCCATACCGCGGTGTTGACCGCCGCCGCGTCGTGGCGGAGCGCGACGATCGCCGCGAGGGTGGCCAGGCTGATGCCGAGGTACCAGCCGAGGAGCACCTTCACGCGGTGAAAGTGGTTCGGTGTCAGGGTGTCCATGGCGTCCTCACTCTCGAATGGGCAGACTCTCGCAGCGGCGCCGTCTGAAATCGTGCGCCCGCCGGCGCACGGCGAGCATCGGCGCGGGGATGGAACCTGGGTCTCCACCCTGGGGTGGTATGGCATCCACCCACGGTCAGGTCCGCCAGCGCGGTCGCGGCCGTAGTGTTCATGACATGAGCACCGAATCGGCGAGCGTGCCGATGCTCGCCGCCCTCGCCGCATCACGGGCGCAGCGGGAAGCGATGGTGCGCTGGCTGCGTCCGCTGATACCGCTGGTCATGGTCGTTGTGGTGTGGGCGGTGTTGCGGGGCCATCCGCGTCCCGGTCTGAGCGGTCGGAGCCTGGCCGTCTCGCTCGCGCTCGCGGGGTTCGTCCTGGCCGGGCTCGGCGCGCTGGCCACGATGCGTCGCCTCGGTCGCGGTCACCTCGCCGCCGTGGCCGGTCTGCTCGCCGTGTCGACGGCGCTGGCCTGGCTCCAGCCCGACGGGGTGGCCATCGCCGGCGTGTTCCTGGGCCTGTCGCTGTTGGCGCCGCGGTCCCGGGGACATGTGCCGGCCCTGGCGATCGTCGTGACGGTGGTGATCCTGGCGTTCGTGGTGGCGGCCGCCGGCGGCGGACCGGTCACCACGGCCGCGCTCAGCGCGATCACGCTCGGCGCCTTCTACGGGATGATGGTCCTCGCCGTCCGGTTCAGCGAGGCCAACCGGATGGCTGAGCGGCTCCTCGTCGAGCTGACCGAGAGCCGGGCGGCGCAGGCGAGGGCGGCGGGGTTGGCGGAACGGCAGCGGCTCGCGCGGGAGATGCACGACGTACTCGCGCACGCCCTGTCCGGGCTCATGCTGCAGCTGGAGGCCGCCCGCATGCTGGCCGCCGCCGACCCGGGTGACCCGCGGTTGCGGCAGGCCGTCGACCGGGCACACCAGTTGGGCCGGACCGGTCTGATCGAGGCGCGCCGGGCCATCGGTACGCTGCGCGACGACGAACTGCCCGGCCCCGAGCGGCTCGCCGGGCTGGCGGCGCAGTTCGAGCGGGATCGGCGTATTCCCTGCGAGTTGACGGTCGCCGGCACCGCGTACCCGCTCGGTTCCGAGGCCCGCTTGGCGCTGTACCGGGTGGCTCAGGAGGCGCTGACCAACATCGGCAGGCACGCCCACCCCGACCGGGTCGAGCTGCGTGTGGCGTACGAGCCGTCCCGCGTCCGCCTGGTGATCGAGGACTTCGCGGTGGGCGACGGCCCCACGACGGCACCACCGGCCGCCACGGGAGGGTACGGGCTGACCGGCATGCGCGAGCGCGCTGAGCTTCTCGGCGGCACGCTGGCGGCGGGCCCGACGTCCGCGGGCTTCCGGGTCGCGCTGGACCTGCCCCGATGAGCGCCCCGATCCGGGTACTGATCGCAGACGACCAGCGGGTCGTCCGGGAAGGGTTGACGCTGGTACTCGGTCTGCTGGCCGGCGTCGAGGTCGTCGGCACCGCCGCCAACGGTGAGGAGGCGGTCGCTCTGGCCGAAGACCTGCGCCCGGACATCGTGCTGATGGACCTGCGGATGCCCCGGTGCGACGGCGTCGAGGCCACCCGCCAACTGGGCACTCGGGTGCCCGCCAGCAAGGTGATCGTCCTGACCACGTACTCCGACGACCGGTCGGTGCTCGACGCCCTGCGCGCCGGCGCCCGCGGCTACCTGACCAAGGACGCCAGCGGCGACGACATCCGGCAGGCGTTGCGGCGCGTGGCCGACGACCAGGCCGCCATCGACCCGGCCGTGCAACACCACCTGGTGGATGCCCTCACCACTACCCCCGCGGCGCCGCCCGCGCGGTTTCCGGACGGGCTCACCGCCCGCGAGGCCGACGTGTTGTCACTCATAGCCACCGGCCTGTCCAACGCCGAGATCGCCACACACCTGTTCATCAGCGAAGGCACCGTCAAGAGCCACATCAACCATCTATTCGCCAAGATCGATGCCCGCGACCGTGCCCAGGCCGTCACCTACGCCTACCAGCACGGACTGGCCCCACAACCTCCGTAAAAAGGTTGGTGGTCGGAGGCAACCGGACCCGCTGGCCCAGGCGTATGTACTCCGTTCCCATTCGCGGAGGCGCCGATGAGTGACGTCGACGGGTTCGACGAGTTCTACCGAGGCAGCCGGCAACGGCTGCTCGGGTTCGTGTACGTGCTGACCGGAGACCTGGGCGAGGCGCAGGACGCGGTGCAGGAGGCGTTCGTCCGTGCGTGGCAGCGCTGGTCGACGGTCGGTCGTTACGACGACCCCGAGTCCTGGGTACGGGTGGTCGCCTCCCGCATCGCGGTGAGCCGGTGGCGGAGCCTGCGCGGCCGGGCGCGGGCCTACCTGCGGCACGGCGCGGCTGACCCGGTGCCCGCTCCGAGCACCGACACGGTCGAGATCGTCGCGGCCATGCGCCGGCTGCCGGAGGAGCAGCGCGTCGCCCTCGCTCTCTACTACCTGGTGGGTCTCCCGGTCGCGGATGTCGCCCGGGAGACCGGGGTGCCGGTCGGCACCGTCAAGGCTCGCCTGTCCCGCGGCCGCGGCGCGCTCGCCGGCCTGCTCACCGTCGACCTCGAGGAGGCCGCTGATGCGTGATCCCGCGAAGCTTCCCGACCTGATGGCCCGCGACCTCGCGGCGGTGGACTGGCTGGCACCCGGCCAGATCCGCGGCAGGGCTCGGCGGCGCACCATTCGCAACGTCGTGGCGGCGCCGGTCGCCGCGCTGCTGGTCGTGGCGTCGGTGTGGCTGCTGGCCGGGCCGGGTCAGGGTGGTGGCCTGGCTGAGGACCCGGTTGGCGGAAACGGGCCATCCGCCAGCTCGCCTCCCAACTCGCCTTCCAGGCCGGCCGCGAGCCTGCCGGCTGGCTGGTTCGGACCGGAGATCCTCCTGCAGCCGCAGGACGTCGGCCCCGGCTACGAACTGGGCAACGAGAATGCCTACGCTCCCGGCGAGTACCCGGCCTGGCCTTTCGCGGTGGAGCAGTGTGCGGCGTACGCCGGGTTGGGGGTGCGGGCCTTCCTCGGCTACACCTGGATGCGGCACAACACCGTTGCCCGGAGAGCGGACACCGCCACGAAGGGCGACGTCCACGCCGAGCTCAGGAGCTACGCCGGGGTGACGGCCGCGAAACAGGTGGTGTCCGACGCACGCGAGGTCGTGACGGCCTGCCGCGAATACAGCTACGACGGCGGTGAAGGCTCCACCGAGGAGCGACCGGGCAAGGTCGTGCACACCTCCACCATCGTGGACCAGGACTTCGCCGGCGACCAGTCACTGCTGGTCCGGCGCGTGACGCGCGGCGTCGACGCGCGCACCGGCGAACTCCTGCCCGGCAACCAGAGCGTCGGCGTCGAGCTCCTGGCGGTGATACGGGTCCAGGACCGGGTCGAGGTGCTCCAGACCGACCAGGACGATCCGGACCGGCTGCGGGCGATCGCGGCGAAGGCCGGTCAACGGCTCTAAAGAGCCTTTCAGGATCAGACTTTGAGCTACCGCGATGCCCGTCGTGGGCGAGACCGCTGCTCCCGCGGCCTCGCCCTCCGCGGCCACACAACCAGTTCGCCGGTCAGTTGCGGGACCAGACCCGGACCGGTACGCGGGGGAACGCCGTGCTGAGGAACTGCTCGGTGCGGCGGTCGCGAAGCAGGCAGTCCGGCCAGGCGTCGAGCACCTCTGGCAGGGTGCGGTAGCCCAGGGCGAGGTGGAGCAGAGCGCCGGGCGGGATGGCGGCGTGGGTCTGTGGGTCGGTGGATGGGCTGACGGTGCCGCGCGTGGCCGTGACCGCCGTCAGCTCACCGCCGGTGAACTCCAGCCGGGCGGCGTGGCCGTACATGTCGACGGTCAGCGTTGGCTCGGGCCATCGCAGGCCGGCCGCTTGCCAGCGGCGCCGCAGCAGCGGTCGCAGCCGGGCGAGCAGGCCGACCGGGTCGCCGGTGCGGGCGTACCAGCCTCTGGGGCGCCTGGGTACGCCGGGCGGCCCGTACCGCGCCAGTGGGTGGTCCGGGTCGAGCAGGAAGCGCGCCGCGGTGAACGGCTGTTTCGCGGCGGCCTCGTACTGCCGGCCGGCGTCACCGAGGTACGTGTGCATGGCGTCGGCGGCCCGCGGCCAGTCAGCCGGTCGATCGCAGGCCGCGGCGACCACGGTCAGCTCGCCGGTGCCGGACAGCCGCGGGATGTGTACCAGGTATCCGCGAACGTCCGCGCCGTCCACGAGTACGGCCACCGCGCGCCGGGCGATGTCCGCGAGGCGGCGTCCGGCGATCTCGTACCGCCATGCCTCGGCGTCCCGGGAGCAGACCAGGGCGTCGCCGCCGGTGAGCCGCTCGTCGATGCCGGCGAGGCCGGGCGCGTCGGCGACGGTGGCCGGCCGCATCGTCAGGGTGCCGCCGGAGCTGTCCGGCTGACCGTGGCCGGCGATCGGCAGCATGGCGGAGGGCACCGTCGGAGCGCCGTCGTTGGCCAGCGCGTAGTCGTAGCCGAGCCGCCGGTAGAAGTACGGGATTCCCTCGATGACCTGGAGCGGCACCCCGTCGTCCGCGTATCGCTGGTGCAGTTGGGCGAACAGCCGTTCGGTGAGCCTGTTTCCGCGATGCTCCGGCGCGGTGCCGACCAGCTCGATCTGAGCCACCGGCAGCGGGATGCCGGCCAGGCTCCAGTCCTGCCGTAGCCCGACGAGGCTGGCAGCCGGCCGGCCGGTGGTGGTGTCCTCGGCGACCAGGAAGTCGTCGGGTACGACCGAGGGGTGACCGTCCAGGAGGTCTTCGACCCAGGCGGCGATGCCCGGGTGCGGCTGCCCGCCTGTCACCGCCTGAAGCTGCACCGACGCGTGCAGGTGAGCGAGTTCGCGCACGTCGGAGGCTCTGCCGGCCCGGATCTTGTAACGGTCGTGCTCCCTTGTCATACCTTACTTTTAGCAGATCGACCCGAGGTGGTGGTCTGGCGACTGGTGCGATAGCGGCCCGGGGTCGTTCCGATGATGTTGGTGAACGCCGCGATGAAACCGCTGGGGTTGGCCCATCCGCAGGCGTAGGCGGTTTGGGTGGTGTCGTGGCCGTCGGCGAGGAGCACGAGCGCGTGGTAGACGCGTAGCTGCGTGCGCCACTGATAGAAGTTCATGCCGAGTTCGTCGCGGAACAGCCGGCTGAGGGTACGGGTGCTGGCTCCGATCGTCTTCCCGAGTTCGGCCAGCGAGGTGTTGTCTCCCGGCGTCTCGTACAGCATCCGGGCGATGGCTTGCAGTCGGTCGTCCCGTGGCTCCGGCAGGTGCAGTGGCTGTTCGTGTGCCTCGCGGAGCTCATCGACGAGGACTCGAAGGAGGCGAGAGCGCGCGGAGCGGCTGTAGTGAGGCGCTGTGTCGTCGTAGTTGCGCGGGCCGGTCAGGGCGAGCAGGACCTCGCGGGCGAGGTCGGAGGCCAGGAACACGGCGGGATGGTCTGGTATGAGCCGGGCGAGGGACGGCGCGAGAAAGACGATCCGTATGTCGGTGTCGCCATGGGCGCGGTGGTAGTGCGTGAACCCGGCGGGGGTCCAGGCGACCCGGTTGGCGGGAACGATCGACGTGCCGCGCTCGGTGTGAACCGCCAAGATGCCGCTGGCCGCGTAAACCAGGTGTCCCCGTGCGTGCGACTGCACCGCGCTTGTTTCGCCGGATGGCCAGAGGTGACGCCCGCCGGACGGCCAGATATGTGACGTCACACCGGCGATCAGGCGAGGTTGGCGGCGAACAGGCATCGGTTGGCATCCTATCGGTAGTGAGCCACACCGTGATCTGGTGACATTGCCTTCTCGATGACGTGGCTTGAGAGAGAAGGAGAGACGCATGGCGACGTTCGTCCTTGTGCCCGGCGCTTGGAAGGGCTCCTGGTCGTATGAGGCGGTGGTTCCGCTGCTGGAGCGTGCCGGTCATGCCGTTCACGCCCTGACCCTGACCGGCCTGCGGCCAGACGACGACAACGCGACGGCGGCGACCGCCAACCTCGACACGCACGCCAACGACGTATTGCGGGTCCTCGATCGCGCCCACATCACCAGCGCGACGCTGGTCGGCCACAGCTACGCCGGGATGGTGATCTCCGCCGCCGCCGATCGTGCTGACGGCCGGATCTCGCGACTGGTGCATCTCGACGCCTACGTGCCGCGCGACGGCGAGTCGTGCTGGTCGTCAACGAACCAGCACTTCCGGGAGGTCTTCGCCGCCGGCGCCGCGGCCACCGGCTATGCGGTCAGCCCGCCGGACGGCGGCGATCCCCGCCGCCGTCCCCATCCCCTCGCATCGTTCTTGCAAACGATCCGGCTCACAGGCAGGGTGGCCCAGGTCCCCCGTCGGGAGTTCGTCTACTGCTCGGGATGGGAAGACCGGACGCCGTTCGCTGAACTCCGCACCCGGCTCCAAGCCGATCCGGAGTGGCGGGTCCACAACCTCCCAACCGGCCATGACGCGATGCACGAGGCCCCGGAGGCGGTCGCCGCACTACTGCTCGGCGAGTAGATCGTGTAACGCATTCACGTACGTGATTGAATCGGGTAGCATCCACGGCGCGGGAGCCGCAAAGTCGATGCGCAGTCCTCGCCTGCGCGTATGCCCAATCACGAACGTGCTGGAGTAATCATGCAAGTTTCCAAGCGGGCTAGACGGCTCGTCATCAGTGTGGTCGCGGCGGTGGTGGCCGGTTTCACGATGGTCGTCATCACCCAGATCACCCCGGCTTCGGCGCACGGTTCGGTCACCGACCCGCCGTCGCGCAACTACGGATGCTGGGATCGTTGGGGTGACGATCACCTGAACCCCAACATGGCCCAGACCGATCCGATGTGCGCCCAGGCGTGGCAGGCCAACCCGAACACCATGTGGAACTGGAACGGACTGTTCCGGGAGAACGTGGGCGGCAACCACCAGGCCGCGGTGCCGGACGGCCAGCTGTGCAGCGGCGGCCGCACCCAGGGCGGGCTGTACGCGTCGCTCGACGCGATCGGCGCGTGGGTCGCCAAGCCGATCCCGAACAACTTCACCCTGACGATCACGGACGGGGCGCGGCACGGTGCCGACTACCTGCTGATCTACATCACCAAGCAGGGCTTCGACCCGACCACGCAGCCGCTCACGTGGGGGAGCCTGGAGCTGATCCAGCGCACCGGCAGCTACCCCACCACCGGGCTGTACCAGGCCCAGGTGAACGCGGGCAACCGCACCGGGCGGCACGTCATCTACACGATCTGGCAGGCGAGCCACCTCGACCAGCCGTACTACCTGTGCAGCGACGTCATCTTCGGCGGCGGCAGCACCCCGCCGGTCACCACGCCGCCGGTGACCCCGCCGGTGACGACGCCGCCCGTCACGCCGCCGGTCACGACGCCACCGCCGGGCAACGGTGGCTGCACCGCGACGTACAGCAAGACCAGCGAGTGGACCGGCGGCTTCGGCGCCAACGTTTCCGTCACCGCGGGCAGCAGCGCGATCAGCGGATGGACGGTGCGGTGGACCTGGGCCAACGGCCAGAGCATCACCAGTTCCTGGAACGCGACGGTGACGTCGAGCGGCTCTGCCGTGACGGCGGCCAACGCGAGCTACAACGGCCGGTTGAACGCCGGCCAGAGTACGAGTTTCGGGTTCAACGGAGCCTGGAACGGCACGAACACCGCACCAACACTGAGCTGTACAGCCAGCTGAGGTAAAACCGGCGGGGCGGCACCGATACGGTGCCGCCCCGCCGCGTCGGCACCGGGCACCAGTTCGTGGTCCTGGCGTAGAAGAACGGCCTAGTGGGCTTGCGCGACGTCATACGTCATACGATGATGCTAGTCTATGTCGATCGCGTGAGGAGACAGGGCTGTGCAACCTCGAAGACTGTCCGCGCCTTGGATAGGGGCGTTCATGGCCGCCATGCTCCTCATCGCGGTCGGGGCGTATGTCGCCACCTCGGTCACGCCAGCGGCCGCGGCCACCACGGCCGGCTGCGGCAAGGCCCCCGGGCTCAACAGCGGCACCCACACCATCCAGAGCGGTGGCAAGAGCCGCAGCTTCATCCTTCGGCTCCCGGACAGCTACAACAACACCTACGCCCACCGGCTCGCCTTCGGGTTCCACTGGTGGGGCGGCACGGCGAACGACGTCGCGTCGGGTGGCACCGACGGATACGCCTGGGCCTACTACGGCATGCTCTCGCAGTCGAACAACACGACGATCTTCGTTGCGCCACAGGGCATCAGCAACGGCTGGGCCAATACCAACGGTGAAGACGTCACCTTCACCGACGACATGATCCGCGTCATCGACAACGCGCTCTGCGTCGACACCACACAACGTTTCTCGGTCGGGTTCAGCTACGGCGGCGCGATGAGCTACTCGCTGGCGTGTTCCCGGCCCACCGTGTTCCGTGCGGTCGCGGCGATCGCGGCCCCCGGGGCGATCAGCGGATGCGGCGGCGGCACCCAGCCGGTGGCGTACATGGGGATCCACGGCATCAGCGACAATATCGAGAGTGGACGATCGCTGCGCGACAGGTTCGTCAGGAACAACGGATGTGCCGCGCAGAACGCCCCGGAGCCCGCGGCGGGCAGCCGGACACACATCACCACCACCTACGCGTGCCAGGCTGGGTACCCGGTGGTCTGGGCCGCGTTCGACGGTGGCCACCAGCAGGGCCCGGTGGACGGGTGCGCCGGCTGTGAGAGCGGCGCGCGGAGCTGGGTCAAGCCGGAGGTGTGGCGGTTCTTCACCCAGTTCGGGTCCACCCCGCCCACCACTCCTCCGCCGAGCAGCCCGCCGCCGTCGAGCAGCCCGCCGCCCGGCCAGCAGAACGTGATGATCGCGGGCAGCCAGTCCGGCCGTTGCCTCGACGTCCCCAACTCCAGCACCAGCAACGGTGCGCGGGTGCAGCTGTGGGACTGTCACGGCGGCACCAACCAGCGCTGGACGTACACCGCGAGCCGCACGCTGACCGTCTACGGCAACAAGTGCCTGGACGCCAGCGGCGCGGGCGGTGGTAACGGCACCGCTGTGATCACCTGGGACTGCCACGGCGGCGCGAACCAGCAGTGGAACCTCAACTCCAACGGCACCGTCACCGCGGTCCAATCAGGACTGTGCCTCGACGCCGTCGGATCCGGCACGGCCAACG
Organism: Phytohabitans aurantiacus; assembly: GCF_027923225.1. Classification (GTDB taxonomy): domain Bacteria; phylum Actinomycetota; class Actinomycetes; order Mycobacteriales; family Micromonosporaceae; genus Phytohabitans; species Phytohabitans aurantiacus. Next base: position 47,181 of record NZ_BSDI01000026.1, on the reverse strand, counting down.
GGACGCAACTTCACCTCTGGGCCTGCCACGGTGGCGCCAACCAGCAGTGGGGTCTGCGCGGCTGAGGCTCGCACATCCTGGGAGGCATCGGGTATGAGCAACCGGAAGAGGCTCCGTCAGGGCCCGCCGCCAGCGCCCACCGCCCGGCGGATCGTGCCGATCGTCGTCGCGTTCGCGGTCGGTGCGCTGCTCGCCGGGCCGGTGGGGGTGGTGTCGGCCGGCGCCGGCGACCCGGCGGGCGAGCGGGTCTCCGCGCTGCGCGCCGAGGAGGCGAAGCGTGACGTCGCGCAGGTGGTCGAGCTGACCGCGCACGCCCGGCGGGTCCAGGAAAGCCTCCTGCCGGTACTCGACGGGCTGGCCGCCGCGGTACCGGTAGGCAAGGCGCCCGGCCCCGCGACCAGCATGTCCACTGTGGAGCAGTGGCAGGTGGTGACGGGTAAGGCGGTCGACGACTTCGCCGACCCACCTTCCGGCGGCACCGGCGTCAACGTCGCGCGTTCCGGCTTGGCCGCCGCGGTACGCGCGCTCGACGGCGCGGTGGACACGTATGCCGCCGCGCTCGCCCAGCCGCCGGCCGCCCACGCCAGCCTGTTCGCGCTCGCCGGCCGGCAGCGAGACACCGCGGTAGCCACCTGGTCCAGCGCCGCCACGCAGCTCGACGTGCTCAATGTCGACGCCGGTAATGGCCATGTCCACGTGTTTCTGCCCGCGGCACCGGGGCAGGGGGCGCTGGCCGCGGACGGCGCACCGGAGGGGAAGTGATGCGCGGTTTCCTTACGTTGATTAGCTAAACCACGTGTTTCACCACCGCGCACCGGTCTTCGGCGAGCCGATGCGAGATTCCCAGCTGTCTGCTCCAGCTAAGGAGTTTTCGTGCCAGCAACTCGCCGAGGTCGCCGTGTACGCGGCGCACGACGTACCCTCCTGTTCGCCGCCGCCATCCTTCTAGCCACCGCATCCGCCCTGGTCGGCGGGGTGGCCCCGGCTCAGGCCGCACCAGCGTCCAGCCAGGCGGCCGAGCCGTTCACCATCCTGGTCTTCTCCAAGACGGCGGGCTTCCGCCACGACTCGATCCCGGCGGGCATCGCCGCCATCCAGCAGCTCGGCGCGGACAACGGCTTCACCGTCGACGCGACCGAAGACGCGGGCGCGTTCACCGACGCCAACCTCGACAAGTACGCGGCGGTGGTCTGGCTCTCGACCACCGGCGACGTGCTCGACGCCGCCCAGCAGGCCGCGTTCGAGCGGTACGTCAAGGGTGGCGGCGGCTACGCGGGCATCCACGCCGCCTCGGACACCGAGTACAACTGGGCCTGGTACGGGGACCTGGTCGGGGCGTACTTCGCCTCGCACCCGGCCAACCAGACGGCGACCATCAAGGTCGAGGACCCGGCGCACCCCTCCACCGCGCCGCTGCCCGCGAAGTGGAGCCGCTTCGACGAGTGGTACAACTTCCAGAGCAACCCGCGCGCGGACGTGCACGTGCTGGCCAGCCTGGACGAGCGCAGCTACACGGCGGGCGCCGGCGCGATGGGCGCCGACCACCCGATCGCCTGGTGCCACGACTTCGACGGCGGCCGTTCCTGGTACACGGGCGCCGGTCACACCATCGAGTCGTACTCCGAGCCGAACTTCCTGACCCACCTGCTCGGCGGCATCCGGACCGCTGCCGGCGCGGTCGACGCCGACTGCGCCGCGTCGCAGACCTCCAGCTTCGAGAAGGTCACGCTGGACAGCAACACCAGCAACCCGATGGAGCTCGACATCGCGCCGGACGGCCGGGTCTTCTACGTCGAGCGCGACGGCCGGGTCCAGATCGTGAAGCCGGACACCCGCACCACGGTCACCGCGGTCGACCTCGACGTCTTCACCGGCAATGAGGACGGGCTGCTCGGCATCCGGCTCGACCCGGACTTCGCGGCCAACGGCTGGGTGTACCTCTACTACGCGCCCAACGACGGCGTCGCCCGCAACCGGGTGGCCCGCTTCACCGTGCAGGGCGACTCGATCGCGCTCGGCACCGAGAAGGTCGTGCTGGAGGTGGCCACTCAGCGCAACACCTGCTGCCACGCGGGCGGCAGCATGGTCTTCGACAGCGCCGGCAACCTCTACCTGTCCACCGGCGACAACACCAACCCGTTCGAGTCGAGCTCGTTCACCCCGATCGACGAGCGCCCGGGCCGCCAGGACTACGACGCGCAGCGCACCGCCGGCAACACCAACGACCTGCGCGGCAAGGTGCTGCGGATCCATCCGGAGGACGACGGGACGTACACGATCCCGGAGGGCAACCTGTTCCCGGAAGGCACCGCGCGGACCCGGCCGGAGATCTACGCGATGGGCCTGCGGAACCCGTTCCGGATCGGCATCGACAAGCGGACCGGCACGCTGTACGTGGCGGACTACGGCCCGGACGCCAACGCGGCCAACCCGGACCGCGGCCCCGAGGGCACGGTGGAGTGGAACGTCGTCACGCCCGGCAACTACGGATGGCCGTACTGCCACGGCGCGAACTACGCGTACAACGACTACACCTTCCCGTCCGGTCCGAGTGGCGCGAAGTTCAACTGCGCCGCACCGGTCAACAACTCGCCGAACAACACCGGCCTCACCAACCTGCCGCCAGCGATCTCCGCGACCGTCGACTACGACTACAGCGGCAACCCGCTCTTCCCGGAGATCGGGGGCGGCGGCGCGCCGATGGGCGGCCCGGTCTACCGGTACGACGAGGCCCTCGCCTCGGACCGCAAGTGGCCGGCGTACTACGACGGCAAGGCGATGTTCGGCGAGTGGAACCAGAACAGGATGTACACCTTCCAGCTCGACGAGGCCGCGAAGTCCCTTGTGGACATCAACCGGATCCTGACCGGGATGACGTTCCTGCGGCCGATGGACTTCGAGTTCGGCCCGGACGGCGCGCTCTACATGATCGAGTGGGGCACCGGATTCGGCGGCAACAACGACAACTCCGGCGTCTACCGGATCGACTACATCGCGGCCGACCGGGCGCCGATCGCGGTGGCCACCGCCGAACCCACCTCGGGCCAGCCGCCGCTTACCGTCCAGTTCTCCAGCGAGGGCTCCCGTGACCCGGACGGCGGCGCGCTCACGTATGCGTGGACGTTCGGTGACGGCGGCACCTCCGACCAGCCGAACCCGTCACACCAGTACACGGTGGCTGGCGACTACACCGCCCAGTTGACCGTCACCAACCCCAAGGGCCGCACGGCCGTGGCCAACGTGCCGGTGACCGTCGGCAACACCGTGCCGACCGTGACCATCGAGTTCCCGCCCGACGGCGGCTTCTTCGACTGGGGTGACCAGGTCGCGTACACGGTGAAGGTGACCGACCCCGAAGACGGCACGATCGACTGCGGCAAGGTGACACTGCAGGTCTACCTGGGCCATGACGAGCACAACCACCCGATGCAGTCGTACACCGGCTGCGAGGGCACCGTGCAGACGGCGCTGGCCGCCTCGCACGGCGCGGAAGCCAACGTGTTCACGATCCTCGAGGCGACCTACACGGACGAGGGTGGTTCCGGCGGGTCCAACCCGCTGACCGGCCGCGCGGTCGAGCAGCTCCAGCCGAAGCGGAAGCAGGCCGAGTACTTCTCCGCCACCGGCAAGGCTCCGGACGGCGTGGGTACCGGCGCTCCGGGCGTGCAGAAGGAACCCACCGCCGACAGCGCCGGCGGCTTCCAGAACATCGGGTCCATTGAGGACGGCGACTGGTGGTCGTTCGCACCCGCCAATCTCGCCGGTATCGACACCCTGCGCTTCCGCGTCGCGTCCGGCGCGAACGGCGGCACGATCCAGGTGCGCGCCGGCGCGGTCGACGGCCCGCTGCTGGTCACGGCCACGGTGCCGGCGACCGGAGCGTGGCAGACGTACACCGACGTCTCCGCCGACCTTCCCGCGTCGCAGCCGGCCAGCGGACCGCTCTACTTCGTCGCCCGCGACAACCCGGGTGACACGGGCGGCGGCGGCCTGTTCAACGTGAACTGGGTCGACTTCCTCGGCCGCGGCGTGACCGACAACGCGCCCCCCGTGGTGAGCGTCCAGGCGGCCCCGACCACGGGCACGCTGCCGCTCGCGGTGCGGTTCACCGGTACCGCCACGGACGCGGAAGGCAACACGCCGCTCACGTACGCGTGGGACTTCGGCGACGGTGGCACGGCTGACACGCTGAGCGCCACGCACACCTACGAGACGCCGGGTACGTTCACCGCGACGTTGACGGTGACCGACAGCAAGGGCGCCAAGGGGTACGCCACCGCCACGGTCAAGGTGAGCGCGCCGAACACGTCCTGCTTCGGGGCGCGCTCGGACGACTTCCCGGGCACCACTCTGGACAAGACCCGCTGGTCCACTGTGGTTCGCGAGAATCAGCTGTACTCCGTCCAAGGTGGAGCGCTGGTCCTGCCCACCGCGGCCGGCGACCTGTACGGCGGCGGGAACGACGCCACCAATATCGTGCTCCAGCCGGCTCCGGGCGGTGCCTGGCAGGCCACGACGAAGGTGACGGTCCCCGTTACCGGCAACTACCAGCAGGCCGGGCTCATCGTGTATGGCGACGACGACAACTACGCCAAGGTCGACCTGCTCTACAACGGCGGCCGGCGGGTCGAGTTCATCCGGGAGACGGCCGGCACGCCGCGCAACGAGGGCGCCGACAGCACCGCCGCACCCGCCGGAGACACGATCTACCTGCGGCTCGCGAGTGACGGCACCAACCTGACCGCGGCGATGTCCGCCGACGGCCAGACCTTCACCCCGGTGGGCCGGGCGGCCGAGCTGGCCGGCATCACCAACCCGAAGGTGGGCCTGTTCGCGTTGAAGGGCGGCACGACCGCTCCGGTCGTCGACGCGACGTTCGACTGGTTCCAGATCTCGCCCGACGAGCCCGCCGGACCGGTGACCCCGTCCGACGAGTTCAACGGCACCAGCCTGGACAAGTGCCGCTGGAACGCGATCCTCCACGAGGACCCGGCCGCGTACCGGGTGCAGGGCGGGTCGCTGCACGTCGACGTCCCGAACGGCGACATCTACACCACACCCAACACCGCCCCGACGAACTTCATACTCCAGGAGGCGCCGTCCGGCGACTGGACCATGGAGACGAAGGTGGACGGCAGCCTGCTGAACGAGCAGTACCAGCAGGGTGGCCTCATCGTGTACGGCGACGACGACAACTATTTGAAGTTCGACTTCGTCGTGGACAACTCGCCCGGATCGACGGTGTCGCGCCGGATCGAGTTCCGCAGCGAGATCGCCAGCGTGATTCAGAACCCGCAGCCCGGTCCCACCGGCTTGACGGCGGCCGTGTGGCACCTGCGACTGGCTAAGGAGGGCAACGTCTACACCGCCTCGTACTCGGCGGACGGGCAGGCATGGACCGAGCTCGAGCCGCTGACCAACGCGGCGGTGGGCTCGACACCCAAGGTGGGCCTGTTCTCGCTCGGCGGGCCGCAGACCGCCCGCAAGACGGTCTCGTTCGACTACTTCCGGCTGAGCGCGGACGACGTGGACGAGACTCCGCCGGTGACGGTGGCCACTGTGGACGGTACGGCGGTCGGAGGCTGGTACACCGGTCCCGCGACGGTCACGCTGGCCGCCACGGACGAGGGCGGCAGCGCGGTGGCTCGCACCGAGTACCAGCTCGACGCCGCCACGACCTGGACCGCCTACACCGAGCCGATTTCGGTGGCCGGGGACGGCACGCACGAGGTGCGGTTCCGCTCCGTCGACGAGGCCCGCAACGTGGAGGCGGCAAAGTCGGTTCCGGTGCGGATCGACGCCACCGCGCCATCGCCAGTACAGGTGACGGGTGTCGCCGACGGCCAGCTCTACGGCGACAGCCAGGACGTGCGGGTCACGTTCCAAGCGGTCGACCCGACCTCCGGCATCCGGTCGGTGGTGGGGACGCTCGACGGCCAGCCGTACCAGTCCGGGACCGTGCAGGCCATGTACGACCTGACGCTCGGCTTCCACGAGCTGGTCGTGACCGCCACCGACAAGGCCGGCAACGCGACGACGGCGAACGTCCGGTTCTTCGTCACCACCTCGTTCCGAGACATGCAGAACCTGACCGACCGGTTCAAGGCGACCGGCCAGCTCTCCGCAAAGGCACACCGGCAGCTGACCAACAAGCTGGAGGCCGCGCGGCTCTCCGAGGCCAGCGGCAACGACAAGCGGGCCATCCAGCAGTTGCGGGCGTTCGTCGCACTCGCGTCGGACACCGCGCTGGTCGCCGACGCCGACGTGCGAGGAGTGCTCGTCCGCGACGCCGAAGCCATGATCGTCCGGCTGGGCGGCGAGGCGACGGCGGCCGGCCAGCGAGCCAACGGCGGGAAGTCGCTGGAGGGCGCCGGCCGCCTCGACGGTGACCCGTCTCAGGTTCCGGAGGGCGGCACGCTCTGACCGCACCGTGTGGGTGGGGCCGGCCGGTTCGTCGGCCCCACCTGTTGGATGGAGGATGCAATGCTCCGCAAGCTCCTGGCGGCCCTCGTCGTCATACCGTTGCTGGCGGTCTGGGCCGCGCCAGCCGCAGCGCACGGCGGTCCCGTGGTACTCGACGCGGCGGGCGACGGCGCGACCGGCGTGACGGTCCGCGCGACGTACAAAAAGGACGGTCACCCGGTCGACAACCAGGTACTGCGCCTGGTGCTCAACGCCACCGGCGAGGGCGGCCGGACAGTCGGCCCGATCCAACTCGCCCCGGCCACCGAAGGCCACGGCTTCTACACCAGCGGATCGGTGCTCACCCCAGGCAGGTGGACCATCGTGGTGACCTCAGCCGAGCCCAACCCCGGCAGGGCGGAGGCCACGGTCGAGGCTCGCGTCGCCCAGACGGCGCAACCCGCGGCCAACCCGCGCACCGAGCCGAGCGAGGGCGGGAACGGGTGGCGGTGGTGGGTGGCCGGTGCCGCCCTGCTGCTGGGCGCGGCCATCGCCCTGGCCGTGGGCGCCCGCCGCCGCGCCCTCCGCTGAGCTCGCCTTATCGAGAGACTTCCATGCTTGACATTCAGACATCATACGAATTACGTTTCTGGTCGGCACGGGAGGCGAGCACATGATCCGGATGAACACGAAGTGGTTTGCCGCGTTCGCCGTGTGCGGTCTGGCGGTCGCCGCCACGGTGCTGGGCGCGGGAGCGGCCAGTGCCGAGTCGAACGGCGGGACCAGGGTCATGCCGCTGGGTGACTCCATCACCGAGGGCACCCAGGTGCCGGGCGGCTACCGGATCGGCCTCTGGCAGCGCCTGACCAACGGTGGTTACACAGTGGACTATGTGGGATCCCAGTTCAACGGCCCGTCCAGCCTCGGCGATCACGACCACGAGGGTCATCCCGGCTGGCGCATCGATCAGATCGACGCGAACATCGTCGGCTGGCTCACCACGTACCAGCCGCGTTCCGTGCTGCTGCACATCGGCACCAACGACGTGCTGCAGAACTACAACGTCAGCACGGCGCCCAATCGGCTGTCCACATTGATCGACCGCATCACCAACAACGCCCCGAGCGCCGACGTGTTCGTCGCGCAGATCACGCCGCTGGCCAACAGCGGCCAGGAGGCGGCGGTACGCGCCTTCAACGCGCAGATCCCCGGCATCGTGCAGAGCAAGGTCAGCGCCGGCAAGCGTGTCCACCTTGTCGACATGCACACGGCGCTCACCACCGCCGACCTCATCGACGGCATCCATCCGACCGCCGCCGGATACGGCAAGATGGCCGCGGTCTGGCACAACGCGTTGCTGTCGGTGCCGGGCAGCATCGGCTCGCCGGGCAGCGGCGACAACCGCACCAACGTGCAACTCGTCGGGGCGCCGTCGGGGCGCTGCGTCGACGTGCCCGGCTCCGCCACCACGAACGGCACTCAGGCTCAGCTGTGGGACTGCCACGGCGGCACCAACCAGCGCTGGACCCACACGGCGAGCCGGGAGTTGCGGGTCTACGGCAGCAAGTGTCTGGACGCCAGCGGACGAGGGACCACCAACGGCACCGCCGCCATCATCTGGGACTGCAGCGGGCAGCCGAACCAGCAGTGGAACGTGAACGCCAACGGCACCATCACCGGCGTCCAATCCGGACTGTGCCTGGACGTGGCCGGCGCCGCGACCGCCAACGGCAGCAAGGTCCAACTCTGGGCCTGCCACGGCGGCACCAACCAGCAGTGGAGCATCCGGCGCTGAGCCGAGCAGCGGAGTGAGAGGAACACGTACGTGAAGTCAGCCGTCTCCACCACCGGAAGGTCGCTGCTCGCCGCCGCGGTGTTCGCCGCCGCCGCGTTGACAGTCACCGTCACCACTCACCTGCCGGCTTCGGCCGCGACCCAGGCCACCTACTACGTCGCCCCCGACGGCAACGACGCCAACCCCGGCACGCTCACCTCGCCATTCAGGACCGTGCAGCGCGCGCGTGACGTCGTTCGCACGATAAACGCGAGCATGACGGGCGACATCTACGTCTACCTCCGCGGCGGAACCTACCCGGTGACCAGCACCATCGAGTTCGGGTCGAGTGACTCCGGCACGAACGGCTACCGGGTCGTCTACGCCGCGCACGCCAACGAAACGCCAGTTCTCGAAGGTGGCGTCCAGGTGACCGGGTGGACCCAGCACAGCGGCAACATCTGGAAAGCCCCACTCGACCGCGCCAACAAGCTGCGTGCGCTCTACGTCAACGGCAAGCGGGCGTTCATGGCCTCGAAGACGATCAACTCGGCGGGCTGCCACGGCACATACAACATCACCGCGGGCCAGGCCGCCTGGGCGTGGGAGTCGGGCTCGCAGTGCGAGGGCGCCAGGTACAGCCTGTCGGACTTTCCCGCCATCGCCCGCAACCAGGACGACATCGAGATCGAGACGGGGACCACCTGGACCACGGCCATCGTGGGGGTACGCCAGGTGACCACGACAGCCGATGGTGCGAACCGCGTCGCGCTGTTCCAGCAACCGGGCGCCGCCATCGCACAGGGCGCGTACAACGGCAACGCTCAGGTCGGCGGCAGCCACAAGGTCATGAACGCCTACGAGTTCCTGGACGCGCCGGGCGAGTTCCACTTCGACAAGACAAGCCGGACCCTGTACTACTACAAGGCCGCTTCGGAGAACATGGCCACCGCGACCGTCTTCGCGCCGAACAACGTGCCGACCCTGCTGCGGATCGCGGGCACCTCGACCAACGCCCATGCCCGCAACATCACGGTCACCGGAATCACGGCGCAGCACTCCGACTGGAACCTGTTCACCGTGGCCGGCTCCGCGTTCAAGCAGGCCCAGCAGGGCAACCTCGGCGCGCAGGCATACGCCAAGGGCAACTTCCACGTCTACTACTACCGCAACGTCGACGTCACTCCCGGCATGATCCAGATCGAGAACGCCGATGGGCTGATCCTACGGCGGAACCGAATACAGCATTCTGGCGCCGACGGGATCAACATGGTCAACGATGTGCAGGGCACCCAGCTGATCGGCAACTTCACCAACGACATCGCCGGATCCGCTGTCACCGTCGGCCATCCGCAGCACGTCTACATCGGCGACCACACGTCGGGCAACCGGGAGAAGTACTCCCCGCAGGTCGAGGGGCTGCCGAAGAACATCGAAATCAAAAACAACTACATCTACGACAGCGCCGTACTGTTCAACGGACACAGCCCCATCTCGGCGTACTTCGCCGACACGCTCACGATCCAGCGAAACCGGATCGAGAAGACTCCGTGGTCCGGGATAACCCTCGGCTGGGGATGGTGGAACTTCGACGGGTCATCGGGCTCGATCGCGCCGAACAGGCCGACCACGACGGCGAGAAACAACGACATCAGCTACAACCACATCATCGACACGGTGCAGCGGCTCAGCGACACGGCACCGATCTACACCCTGGGCAGCCAGCCCGGCACCACCATCCACGACAACTACCTGCAAGGCGTGCCGGCCGGCCACAAGTACGGGCTCCACCCGGACGAAGGGTCGGCGTACATGACCTTCCGCGACAACGTCCTGAGCGTGGACAAGAACGTCACCTGGCTCATCAACTCCGACGACTTCGGGCGCAAGCACGATCTGAGCATCACGCAGATCTACGGCCCCATCAACAAGGTCTCCAACAAGAACCTGCCGAACAGCACCATCCACGACATCCTCGTCTCCGCCGACTATGTCTGGCCCGCCGCGGCGTACGGCATCGCGGTGAACTCGGGACTCGAGGATTCCTATCGGGACATCATCCCGCAGAGCAATCTCTCCCTGCCCGACTACGCGCTACCGGCAAGCACCTTCGTCGGCAGCCAGAGCGCGTCTGTTCCGGTACGGAGCACCGGCGACGCGACCAGGACGATCTGGTTGGCGCCCTCCGGCACCACGACCTTCGCCGCTGGACCGACGATGACCAGCGCTGGCGGCACCGCCACGTCCATCGCCGTTCCGGCTGCGCAGGGCGAATACCGGCTCTACGTCGTCGACGCGCAAGGCAACCGGTCAGCCGAGTCCAAGTCGATCGTCAGGCAGCAGAGCGGCGGCGGCAGCCAGCAGAGCGGCCAGATCGTCGGCGGGCAGTCCGGCCGCTGTGTCACCGTGCCCAACTCGACGACCACGAACGGCACCCAGGTACAGCTGTGGGACTGCTCCGGCGGCACGAACCAGCGGTGGACCCACACCGCCAGCAAGCAGCTGACCGTCTACGGCAACAAGTGTTTGGACGCGTATGGCGCGGGCACCAGCAACGGCACGGCGGTCGCCATTTGGGACTGCCACAACGGCCTCAACCAGCAGTGGAATGTCAACGCCAACGGCACGATCACGAGCGTCCAATCCGGACTGTGCGTCGACGCGAACGGCGCGGCCAGCGCAAACGGCACGAGAGTCATCCTCTGGTCGTGCAACGGCGGCGCGAACCAACAATGGAGCCTACGCAACTGACCGAAATCAGGATCGAGCTTTGTGCTGCCGCGGCGTCCGCCGTGGTCCGTGCCGCTGCTCCCGCGGCCTCACCGTCCGCGATTCACGGGCACACACCCGTGCGACTGTCCGGGTTGGTCGTGGTGACGCGGTGGGTAAGGCCGACGAGAAAGAGAGCGACGACATGCGCCGACATGCCCGTACCCTGCTCGGCGGCGCCGCCGCGACGTTCGCGGCCCTCGCCTGTACCGTGCCCGCCACTCCCGCGGCGGCCGCGGACGCCCCGTACGACGTCCTGGTGTTTTCCAAGACGGCCGGCTTCCGGCACGACTCGATCGCGGTCGGCACCCAGGCCATCCGCGACCTCGGCATGGCAAACAACTTCACCGTCACCGCCACCGAAGACGGCAACCAGTTCACCACCGCCAACCTGAGCCGCTACGAGGTGGTGATTTTCCTCAACACGACCGGCGACGTGCTCAACGACATCCAACAGTCGGCTTTCCAGTCGTACATCGGCTCCGGCGGAGGCTACGTCGGCGTCCACTCGGCTGCCGACACCGAATACAACTGGCCCTTCTACGGCGAGCTCGTCGGCGCGTACTTCGCCTCGCACCCGGCCATCCAGCAGGCCAACGTGAAGGTCGAGAACCGGGCGCACGCGGCGACCGCCCACGCGCCGCAGACCTGGACCCGCACCGACGAGTGGTACAACTTCCGGACCAACCCCCGCGCGAGCGCGCGCGTGCTGGCGACGCTCGACGAGTCGTCGTACTCGGGTGGCTCGATGGGCGCCGACCACCCGCACGCCTGGTGCAAGACCTATTCTGGCGGCCGGTCCTTCTACACCGGCGGGGGCCACACCCAGGCGTCGTACGCCGAGCCGGCGTTCCGCGCGCACCTGCTCGGCGGCATCCGGTACGCGGCTGGTCGCACCAAGGCCGACTGCCGGCCCGAGACCGCCTACACGACCCTCTACAATGGATTGACGACCGGCTGGTCGCAGGCGGGACCGGGCGGCTTCACCAATGCCGACGCCACGCTCAGCTCGACCGGCGGCCTCGGCCTGTACTGGTACAGCGCCAAACAGTTTACCAACTACTCGTTGAAGCTTGACTGGAAGTTGCTCGGCGACGACAACTCCGGTGTCTTCGTCGGCTTCCCACCGTCGAGCGATCCCAACTCGGCGATGACGGCCGGCTACGAGGTGCAGATCGACGCCACCGACGCGGCCGACCGCACCACCGGCTCGATCTACGCCGTCAAGGCCCCCGACACCGCTGCCCGGGACGCCGCGCTCAACCCACCCGGCGAGTGGAACACCTTCGAGGCGCTGGTCGAGGGCGAACGGCTCCAGGTCTTCCTCAACGGCGTGAAAATCAACGACTTCACCAACACCGACCCGGCTCGATCGCTGGCTGGTCATATCGGCATCCAGAACCACGGCACGGGCGACGACGTCTCGTTCCGCAACATCCGGATCAAGGAGCTGGGCGGCCCGACGCCGACGCCTGGCACGGGGCCGATCGTGGGGATCGCGGGCAAGTGCCTGGACGTGCGTAACGGCAGTACTGCCGATGGCACGCAGGTGCAGATCTGGTCGTGTTCCGGTGCCGCGAGTCAACAGTGGACGGTGTCCGGTTCGACGCTGCGCGCCTTGGGCAAGTGCCTGGACGTCAGCGGTGCCAGCACGGCGAACGGCGCGAAGGTGCAGCTGTGGTCCTGTAATGGCGGCGCGAACCAGAACTGGCAGGCGAATCCCGACGGCTCGCTGCGCGGCGTGCAGTCGGGCAAGTGCCTGGACGTGTCGGGCAACAGCTCTTCGGACGGTGCGGTCGTGCACCTGTGGAGCTGCCACGGCGGCGCCAATCAGAAGTGGCAGTTGCCCACCGCGTAACAGGTTCCGGCAAACGACAGAAGGAGTTGCTTGATGTCAAGGCGTAGAGCGGTCTTCGGGCTCACCGCCGTCGTGGCGCTGCTCGCCGCGGCAGTGGTCAGCACGACACTGCCCGGCGGCCTCGGCGGCACCGCGTCCGCCGCGGACGTCGGTGTCGCGGCGGCGACCGCCGGATGCGGCAAGGCACCAACGTTGCGGAACGGCACACAGACCATCCAGAGCAACGGCAAGAGCCGGACGTTCATCCTGCGGATCCCCAACAACTACAACAACAGCAACCCGTACCGGTTGATCTTCGGGTTCCACTGGCGGGGCGGCACCGCCAACGAGATCGACTCGGGTGGCACCAGCGGCAGCGCCTGGTCCTACTACGGCCAGCTCGAACAGTCGAACAACACGGCCATCCTGGTCGCGCCGCAGGGTTTCGGAAACGGCTGGGCCAACTCCGGCGGTGAAGACGTCACCTTCGTCGACGACATCATCCGGAGGCTCGACGCGGACCTGTGTATCGACACGACACAGCGCTTCGCGACGGGCTTCAGCTGGGGCGGCGGCATGAGTTACGCGCTCGCCTGCGCCCGGCCGACGGTGTTCCGGGCTGTCGCCGTCATCGCCGGCGCGCAGATCAGCGGATGCAGCGGCGGCACCCAGCCGATCGCCTACTTCGGACTGCACGGCATCACCGACAACGTCCTGAACATTTCGCAGGGGCGGTCGCTGCGTGACACGTTCGTCAGAAACAACGGCTGCACCCCGCAGAGCCCACGCGAGCCGGCGGGCGGCAGCCGCACCCACGTCACGACGACCTACACCGGGTGCCGAGCCGGGTATCCGGTGCAGTGGGCCGCGTTCGACAACGGCCACATGCCGGGGCCGGTCGACGGCACCTACAACGAAAGCGGCGTCACGACCTGGACCAAGGGCGAGATCTGGAGGTTCTTCGCGCAGTTCCAGAACACCACGCCGCCGACCACGCCTCCGCCGTCGTCGCCTCCGCCGTCCAGCCCTCCGCCCTCCTCGCCTCCGCCGGGCGGCGCCGGGTGCACGGCTTCGGTGTCGCTGAACTCGTGGACCGGTGGGTTCGTGGCCACCGTGCGGGTGACCGCCGGCACCGCCGGTACCAACGGGTGGAGCGTCAGCATGACCCTGCCTGGCGGCGCCAGCGTCACCAACACCTGGAGCGCGTCAGCCAGTGGCAACACCGGCACGGTCAGTTTCACCAACGTGAGCTACAACGGCCGGCTGAGCCCCGGCCAGGTGACGGAGTTCGGGTTCCAGGGCAACGGCAGCGGCACCGGCATGACCCCCACGTGTACCGCCAGCTGACCCGGGATTTTGAAAGGACCTCCCATCGTGCCCCAATCCCACGCTAGACGCCACGTGGCCAGAGCGCTGGTCTGCGCTCTGGCCACGCTCGGCGCGACGCAGGTCGCCGTGCTCGGAGTCGCCTCGCCGGCCGCCGCGGACACCACCCAGTTCCGCGGCGTCAACTGGGCCCGCCTGGGCGACAACTTCCATCAGGGACCGCTGGTGCTGCACGGCTTGAGCAGCACCGACAGCTACGCGACGGTGGTGGCCAAGGCCAACGCCGTCTACACCGGCTTCGAGAACAACCTGGGCGCCAACACCGTCCGCCTGCCCATCAACACCTACACCGTCGGCACGGCATGGTGGAACGCGTACACCGGCGCCATCGACGCCGCTACCGCGAAGGGTTTCAAGGTCGTCCTGTCCTACTGGGACGACGGGGTGGCCGCCAGCGGCGGAAGGATCGTCAACACGGCCGCCTTCAACACCATGTGGAACACCGTTGTCGCCAAGTACGGCGGCAACGACCTGGTGTACTTCGAGCCGATGAACGAGCCGGGCGGCCACAGCGCCAGCGACTGGGCAAACGTGGTCAGCACCTGGATCAGCAGCCGCCCGTCGATACCGCGGAGCCGGATCTTCGTCAGCGGCGCCGGCCTGAACACCGACATCAAGTCGATGTGTGCCGACCGGCGCCTCGACGGGACGCTCCTGTCGCTGCACCACTACACGTTCTTCAGCGGCGCGAAGAACTACGACCAGTGGGTGGCGTTCCTGCGCGACGCGATCGGCTCCTGCGCCGCGCGCACCGTCATCGACGAGTTCGGCGCGCCGATGGACACCGGACTCAACTACCACGATGCCGCGAGCGCCGACAACTTCGTGCGGTACTTCCGTGCCACCACGGCGGTGCTGCGCGAGCTGCGGATCGGCTCCATCTACTGGCCGGGCCTGGGCGGCAAGATCAGGGCCGGCCAGAGCGACGACTGGTACGCCATGCAGAAGCTGCACGGCAGCGGTACCAACCTGACCCTCAGCACGCCCAACGCCAGCGGCCTCGACCGCCTCAGGTACGGCTGGGGCCTGGACGGCGGTGGGCCCGGCCCTGGTCCCGGCCCGGCCAGCCTGCTGCGTAATGTGGCCACCGGACGCTGCCTGGACATCCCGGGCGGCACGACCGCCAACGTCCAGGTGCAGGTGTCCGCCTGCGCCAGCACACCCGCCCAGCAGTGGACGTCGACGGCCGCGGGACAGCTCACCGCCCTCGGCGGCCAGAGGTGCCTGGACGCGTACAACGCGGGGACGACGAACGGCACCGTGGTGGGCACGTACGCGTGCAACGGCGGCGCCAACCAGCGGTGGACGATCGGCGCCGACGGCACCATCCGCGGCGTCCACTCGGGCCTCTGCCTGGACGTGAACGCCAGCACCTCCCGGGTCCAGCTCTGGTCGTGCTGGGGCGGCGACAACCAGAAGTGGCAGGCGCAGAGTTCCTGAGAGACGCGAGAAGGCGGCCCCGCGCCCGGCGGGGCCGCCTTCACTGTCCCATCGCTACGCGCGTGCCCAGCGTTGGTTGGTGCCGCCGTGGCAGCTCCACACGATGACCGCGGAGCCGTTGGTGGTGGCGGCGCCGTTGACGTCCAGGCACAGTCCGGTCTGGGCGCTGCTGATGGTGCCGTTGCCGTTGAGTGTCCACTGCTGGTTGGCGCCGCCGTGGCAGTCCCAGATCTGTACCCGGGTGCCGCCGGTGGCGTTGGGTGGGACGTCCAGGCACTTGCCCAGTACCTGCAGGGCGGCGCCGTTCTGGGTGAACTGCTGGTTGGCGTTGGTGTGGCAGTCCCAGATCTGGGTCCCGGTGCCGTTGGCGGAGTTCGCGGAGCTGACGTCCAGGCAGCGTCCGGAGCCCTCGTTCCGCAGCCGGTTCCCGGTCGGGCCCGGCGTGGTAGGGCCGGGCGTCGGCGTGGTCGGCCCCGGCGTCGGGGTGGTCGGCCCTGGCGTGGGAGTGGTGCCCGCGAACTGCGCGAAGAACCGCCACACCTCCGCCCTGGTCCAGGTCCGGGCGCCGTCCTCACAGCCGGAGCAGCCGTCGACCGGGGCTGGCCCGTGGCCGCTGTCGTACGCCGCCCACTGCACCGGGTACCCCGCCCGGCACGAGTAGAGGGTGGTGACGTGTTGCCCGCTGCCCTGCGACGGTTCGCGCGGGTTCTGGCCGGCGCAGCCGTTGTTGCGCACGAACGTGTCCCGCAGCGACCGCCCCTGCGAGATGTTCAGGACGTTGTCGCTGATGCCGTGGAGGCCGAAGTACGCGATCGGCTGGGTGCCGCCGCTGCACCCGCTCAGCTGGGCGCCGGAGTACACCGCGACCGCTCGGAAGACGTTGGCCCGGGCGCACGCGATCGCGTAGCTCATGCCACCCCCGTAGCTGAACCCGAGGGCGAAGCGCTGCGTCGTGTCGACACAGAGGGCATCGTCGATCCGGCGCACCATGTCGTCGACGAACGTGATGTCCTGACCGCCGGAGTTGGCCCAGCCGTTGCCGATGCCCTGCGGCGCGACGAGGATCGCACTGTTGTTCGACTGCTCCTGCATCCCGTAGTAGGACCAGACGCTTCCACTGCTCCCGCCTGAGGAGACGTCGTTCATGGTGCCACCGCGCCAGTGGAACGCGAAGATCAAGCGGTACGGATTGTTGTTGTTGTAGTTGGCCGGTACCCGCAGGATGAAGCTGCGATTCTGGCCGCTGCTCTGGATCGTGTGGGTACCGCTGTTCAGACCGGGGGCCTTGCCACATCCGGCCGTCGCCGCGAGGGGGACGACGTCGGCGGCCGCGGATGCCAGGCGGATGCCGGCGATACCGGCACCGGCCAGCGCGACCGTGCCGGCGACGGCGATCAGCCTACGCAATCGATGCGATCTGGTGCCCTGTCGCATGAGTGTGCTCCGTTCTCTCGGGGGTGTGGGGGTTCAGCGGTAGCCGGCCGCGACGACGTTGGCCTGTACCGCGTTCTCGGTCGCGTCGGACGGATAGCCGGCGACCATCGCGCCTTCGTAGAACGTGCCGGCGCTGAGGTTGGCGCCGCCGCCCGGCTTGCAGCAGTCGCCGCCGCTGCCGAGGATGATGGCCCCCTGCTTCTTCATCGGGCTGTATCCGGGCGGCAGGGCGCCGTCCCAGAGCGTGAAGAGGTTGCCGGACTGGGCGTTGCTGCCCTTGATGGCGAAGCGGGAGGTGCCGTTGTTCTTCAGCGTCGCGGTGACGAACTTGCTGGGGAACGCCCGCTGGTTCGGGTTCCAGGACTGGCTGCCGCCGGGGTAGAGCCCCCATTCGAGGTCCGCCTGTACCCATGGACCGGTGCCGGAACAGCCGCCGAACCAGCACTGGGTGCTGAAGTTGATGGCGTCCATGGCGCCGGCCGCGTCCGCCGATCGCGTCGTCTCGCTGTTTCCGTAGTCGAAGCAGCAGCCGCCGTTGACATGGGTGCCGCTGGTCACCATGTACATGCCTTCGGGGGCGCTGCCGGTCGGCACGCCGGTCAGATGCCCGTCGCGCCAGTAGCTGTTGCCGGGGTTGATGTAGAGCGAGTAGGCCTTGTTGCCGCCGATCGTCAGCGCCTCGGAGGTCGCGATCGCCGGCCGGCTCTGGGTCGACCCGGGCACCACGCTCGATCCCTGGTACCACAGGTCGTTGCCGCGGCCGGACTGGTCGTAGACCACGGTGATGACGCAGGTGGTGCCGGCGCAGAACGAGTCCTGGGCGGCCGCGTTGGCGGCGCCGCCCGCGCTCAGGACGGCGATGTTCCGGGTGGTGTTGTCGGACGAGCGCCGGACCTGGTACAGGT
Source organism: Phytohabitans aurantiacus (assembly GCF_027923225.1). Lineage (GTDB taxonomy): Bacteria > Actinomycetota > Actinomycetes > Mycobacteriales > Micromonosporaceae > Phytohabitans > Phytohabitans aurantiacus. The sequence goes on along the minus strand of NZ_BSDI01000026.1, from coordinate 29,234 downwards.
TGCCGTTGTAGGCGCCGTAGAGCGCTCGCACCGTGCTGTGCGCGGCGATGCAGGGCGTGCCGCCGGAGGCGTAGATGTCGCACGTGCCGGCGCCGGACGGCGGCGGGGTGGATGGCGGCGGGGTGGATGGCGGTGGCGTTGATGGCGGCGGTGTGGTGGTGGGCGAGTCCCACCGCTGGTTGCTCTGGCCGTGGCAGCTCCAGAGGATGACTCTGGTGCCGTTGGCCGTGCCGGCGGCGTTGGCGTCCAGGCACAGTCCTGATTGGACGCCGGTGATGGAGCCGTTGGCGTTCACGTTCCACTGCTGGTTGGCCTGGCCGTTGCAGTCCCAGATGATGACCGCGGTGCCGTTGCTGGTGCCCTGCCCGGAGGCGTCCAGGCACTTGTTGCCATACACCGTCAGTTGTCTTGTCGCAGTGTAGGTCCAGGTCTGGTTGGCGGCGCCGGTGCAGTCCCACAGCTGGGCCGGCGTGCCGTTGGCGGTGCTCGAGCCGGACACCTCCAGGCAGCGTCCGGACTGGACGCCGACGACCGGGGCGCTCTGCCCCGTTTGGATCGGTGCCGCCACGACCGTGGTGCCGGCGGCGACGGCGAGGACGAGGGCGGCGCCGAGCACGGACAGCCTTCCGTACCGGCGACGTGCGAGTTTGGGAACGACCATGGCCCTTCCTTACGTGTGGCGGGGGAGCGGGACGTGTGGCGGGGGAGCGGGAAAGGCCCCGGCGCGTGGGCGCGCACCGGGGCAATCCCCTCCAGTTCGGCTAAGCGAGGGTGAAGCGCCACTGCTGGTTCGTGCCGCTGTGGCAGCCCCATTGCAGGAGCCGTGCGCCGTCGGCCGTGGAGCCGCCGTTGACGTCCACGCAGAGTCCACTGGGGACGCTCTTGACGGTGTACACGCCCGAGGTGGCGGTCTGCGTGACGAGGAACTTCTGCTGGTTGCTGTTGTTGCAGGTGAACTGCTGCAGGAACGCGCCCTGAGCGGTGGATCCGCCGGTGACGTCGAGGCACTTGTTGCTGTGCACGGCCTTCAGGTAGACGGCGCCGCCTCCGGCGTCGACGGCCTGCCATTTCTGGTTGTTGCCGCCGGTGGCCGCCCACTGGACGATCTGGGCGCCGTCGGCTGTGGACACTCCGCTGACGTCCACGAGCTTGTTGCTGTGCTGCGCCGCCACGGTCCAGGTCCGGCCCGCGACGCCGCCAGGGTTGGGGTTGGGCGTGCCGACGCCGTCGCCGCCGAACGTGAACGAGTCGAGGTCGAACCAGTTGGTCGACGAGCCCTTGAACACCATGTACAGCGCGTGGCTTCCGCCGAGGGCGGCGGTGTTCACCGGTGGCGTCGACTGGTGGTTGTCCCAGCCGCCCGTGCTCGGCACCGGTGTCGTGGCCAGCAGCGTGCCCGTCGGTGAGTCGGCGCGCAGCTCGATCGTCCCGCCGCCACTCGGCGACGCCAGCCGGTAGCTGACGTTGGTGATGCCGGACAGGCTCATCGGGTTGAACGCGATCCAGTCGTTGTTGGAGATGTCGCCGACCCGCTTACCGCTCTCCGCGCCGGCATGATCGATGACCCGGACACCGGACTGGCTGGTGTGGTACTCGGCCTGCTTGTGCTTGGGCTGCAGCACCGCCTTCGCGTAGCCGGTGAGCGGGGAAGCGCCGCCGGCGCCGCCACCGTCGGTGTAGCGGGCGTTGAGGACGTAGTACAGGTTGGCGCCGTCCGGGTGCCCGCCGAGCAGCTCGGTGGAGATGGTGCCCGTGCAACCCGGGTAGTCCGTGGTCTCGTGCTCGTGGTCATCGTGCCCCAGCCCGGGGTTCACGAGCACCTTGGTGCAGTCGATGGACCCGCCATCCGGGTCCGAGACGCTGACCGTGTACGGCACGCGGTCGCCGAAGTTGAGCATGCCGCCGCTGGCGGGGACGGTGATGGTGACCACGGGGGCGGTGTTGCCGACCGTGATGGGCACGTTGGCGAAGGCGCTCCTGCCCGTGTTGTCGGTGACCTTGAGCTGTGCGGTGTAGTTGCCGTTGCTGGTGTAGGTGTGCGAGGGGTTCGCCGCCGTGGAGGTGGCGCCGTCTGCGAAGGTCCACAGGTAGGTGAGCGTGTTGCCGGGATCGGGGTCGGTCGTGCCCGCGCTGCTGAACTGCACGGTCAGCGGCGCCGTCCCGCTCGTGGGCGTTCCGCTGGCTTTCGCGACCGGCGACCGTCCACCGTGGATGTAGTCGATGCGGTAGAGGCCCGAGTCGTTGTTGCCGCCGCCGAAGTTGGAGCCCCATTCGAGCAGGTACAGCGAGCCGTCAGCGCCGAACTCCATGTCCATCGGCTTGATGAAGTTGCCCGCTGGCAGGAAGGGGTTGGTGCGGGTGACGGCCGTCGCCGAGTCGAAGTGCACCTCCTTGATGTAGTTGCGGGTCCACTCGTAGAAGAAGTGGACGCCGTCGTAGTAGGGCGGGAACTTGGTCGCGGACGGGTTCGCCGCGTCGTATCGGTAGACCGGACCGCCCATCGGCCCCGCGCCGTTGGCGCCGAGCTCGGGGAAGGTCGGCGAGGTGCCGTAGCCGTACCACATGTTCGGCGCGACGATCGGCTTCAGGCTCGTCAGACCGGTGTTGTTCGGTGAGTTGTTGACCGGCGCGTTGCAGTTGAACTTCGCACCGACAGAACCGTTGTCCGGGTTGTACGGCGCGTAGGGCTGGTTGTCGCCGTGGCAGAACGGCCAGCCGTAGTTGCCCGGAGTCTTGATGACGTTGAGCTCGACGAGCCCCTCGGGCCCCCGGTTCGTGGTGGGGCCGCCCCGGTCGGGTCCGTAGTCGGCGAGGTACACCCAGCCGTTGGCCGGGTCGATCGAGAAGCGGAACGGGTTGCGGAAGCCCATCGCGTAGACCTCCGGCTTGGTCTGCGCCGTCCCTTGTGGATAGAGATTGCCGGCCGGGATCGTGTATCCGCCGCCGGCCGAGGGGCGGATGCGCAGCAGTTTGCCCCGCAGATCGTTGGTATTGCCGGCGCTCCGGGCCGCGTCGAGGTGCGACTTGCCGGACCGCCAGTCCAGCGGCGCGTATCCCTGCCACGCCGGGTCGAGGTTCGGCGGGGTGTCGTCGCCGGTGCCGATGTACAGGTTTCCGTCGGGTCCGAACTCGATGTATCCGCCGGTGTGCCCCGGCTCGGGGAACGTGCGGTCCCGGTAGGCCGGGATGTCGATGATGGTGACGGCACTCGACATGTTCAGGGTGTCGCCGGTGAGCGTGTACCGGGATACCCGGTTGACGTCGGTGCTGCTGCTTGCCGGCGAGTGGTACAGGTACACGTAGCCGTTGCTGGCGAAGCTCGGGTCCAGCGCGAGCCCGGTGAGGCCGTCTTCGCCGCCGGTGTAGACGCTGAGCGTGCCGGCCGTGACGGTGGAGTTCGTGGCCGGCTTGAAGATTTTGACCTGGCCTCCCCGCTGGACGTAGAGCACGCGCCCGTCCGGCGCGACGGCGAGGGCCATCGGGTCGGCGGTGTTGTCGTCGAGGGTGCGCTTTTCGAAGTTGCCCCAGACCGTGCCGCCGCAGTCGCCGGGCTCGTTGCCGGCGGCCCACTTGACGCCGCCGAGGACGTGGTTGCGGAAGCTGGTCTCGCTGTAGGACGCGATCGCGTGGCCCATGGCGGTGGCCCACACGCGGCCGCCGGCGGTGTTGCGGCACCAGGAGATCGGGTGGTCGTTGCCCATCGCGCGCGGGCCCGGGTTGTAGGTGCGCTCGTCGGCGGTGACCAGGACGTGCACGTTGCCGCGCGGGTTACGGTCGAAGTTGTACCACTCCTCGCTGCGGTTCCAGCGGTCCGGCAGGCTGGCCGTCGACGGGTGTTTCTTGTCGGCGACGATGGCGGTGCCGGGCAGCACGCCGGGAGAGTGCTCAGGCATGTGGGCGCCCGCGTTGATGGTCTGGTCCCACCACGGGTACTCGTTCTCGATGCCCATGTCGGTGGCGTTGTGTACGGCGACGATGCCCTTGCCGCTGGCGAGGTATCCCTCCACCGCCTGGCGCTGGGCCGCCGTCGTCCACACCATGCCCGAGGTCTGAAACATGATGAGCACGTCGAAGGTGGCCAGGTTGGCCGGGGTGAAGACGTTCGAGTCCTCGGAGTGGACCAGCTCGAAGTTGTTGGCCGCCGCCTGCTCCTGGAACATCGTGACGCCGGCGGGGATCGAGTCGTGGCGGTAGCCGGTCGTCTTGGTGAACAGCAGGGCGCGGAAGGCCGGGGCCGCTGACGCCGGAGGGACGATCGCGAGCGACAGTAGCAGGCCCGCGATCGCGCCAATGATCAATGTGCTGCGACGCATGCCGTCTCCTATTTCGGCGGTATGAGGCTGCGACCACGGGCACGCGTGAGTCACGCCTCCGATGCGCCAGGTGGTGCCCGGGCGGGCCAGAGGCGTGCGTGCCGGTCAGATCGTCATGCCGTCCGCCGCGACGGTCAGTCAGGTCCCTCCGGGACTTACGCAGCGTCATATCAGATGCCACTGTGTCCCGTGGTCTGCCAGATCAGCATGGCGGCGGGCATCGCGAGAAGTCAATACGACTGCGCTCGGATCGATTCGATAACACATTTCCTCAGATCAATCAGGCGTTGCGAATAGCGTGTCGATCCACCTACTCTCGGCATCCCGGCGACCGAACCGATTCGCTGTTTGTGCGTCTGCTCTCGACGATTACGTACGTAGGGGGATTGTCATGGCTGACCCTCCGCCGTCGCCGCTGCTTACTCTCCGTGGCATCGGCAAGTCGTTCCTCGGCGTGCGAGTGCTCGACAGCGTCGACCTCGATGTCCGGCCGGGCGAGGTGCACGCGGTCGTCGGCGAGAACGGCGCCGGCAAGTCCACGCTCATGAAGATCGCGTCCGGGGTGTACGCGCCCGACGAGGGGACGATCGATTTCGCCGGCGCGGTCCGGAGCTTCCGCGGCCCGCGCGACGCCCAGCGGGCCGGCATCGGCATGGTGCATCAGGAGTTCAACCTGCTGCCCGAACGCACCGTCGCGGAGAACGTGTATCTGGGCCGCGAGCCCGTGCGCCGCGGTCTCGTCGACCGCAAGGCGATGCTCAGTCGTACCGCCGCGCTGCTCGACTCGATCGGGGAGAGTTCGTTGCCGCCGCAGGCCCGCGTGGGCCAACTCGGGGTGGCGCGGCAGCAGGTCGTCGAGATCGTCAAGGCACTCGCCACCGACGCGCGGCTGCTCATCATGGACGAACCCACCGCGGCTCTCGCCGACAACGAGGTCGAGCGGCTCTACGCGCTCGTCCGGCGGCTGCAGGAGCGGGGGATGGGCGTGCTGTACGTCTCGCACCGCCTCAAGGAGGTCTTCGACCTGTCCGGCCGCATCACCGTGCTCAAGGACGGCCGCCTGGTGACCACAGTGGACACCGCCCGCACCGACGCCGATCGGCTCGTGCGGCACATGGTCGGCCGCGAGCTGTCCAGCTACTATCCCGCCCGCGCGCGGCCGGACGAGGTGGGCCCGGTTCGGCTCACCGTCCACGATGGAGGCAACCGGAAGCTGCGGGGCGTCGACCTGCGCCTGCGCGCCGGCGAGGTGCTCGGCGTCGGGGGACTGCAGGGGTCCGGACGGTCGGCGCTGGCACGGGCCCTGTTCGGCGCGGCACCGTTCGCCACCGGCGACGTCAGGCTCGACGGGGCGCCGGTGCGGCTCCGCTCGCCACGCGCCGCGATGCGGGCCGGCATCGCCTACATCACCGAGGACCGCAAGGGCGAGGGCATCGTCGCCGGGCAGTCGGTGCTCGACAACGCCCTGCTCGCCAGCCGCGCGCTCCTGCCGGGCGCCGGCCGTGGCGCGCGGGCCGCGCGGGTCCGGGAGCTGCTGGCGGCCGTCGACGTGCGCGCCGCCGGAGAGGACCAGGAGATCCGGTACCTGTCCGGCGGCAACCAGCAGAAGGTGGTACTGGCGAAGTGGCTGGCGCTCGGCCCCCGGATCCTGCTGTTCGACGAGCCCACCCGCGGCATCGACGTGGGTGCCAAGTCGGCCATCCACGACCTGGTCCGGCAGCTCGCCCGGGACGGCGCGGCCGTGCTCATGGTCTCGTCCGAGCTGCCCGAGCTGCTCGGCATGAGCGACCGGATCATCGTCATGCGCGACGGCCGGATCGCCGGAGAGTTGCCCGCCGGCGCGGGTGAGGAGGACGTCGTCGCGCTCGCGGTCGGCGCCGCGCGGGAGGCGGCCACATGAGTGGCGTACTGACTCTGCCGGCCCGCCGGACCGCGCCGGGCGTGTTCGTGGCCCTGGCCGTCACCCTGGCGATCGGTTGGCTGGTCGTCACGGTCGACGGCGGCCAGCTGTTCAGCCTGCCGACGACCGTGAGCCTGCTGCACGTCGCCGCGGGCCTGGGGCTCGTCGCCGTCGGCCAGACCCTTGTCGTCATCGGCGGATCGCTCGACCTGTCGGTGGCGTACGTCATCAGCCTCAGTACCCTCGTCGCGGCCGAGGCCATGAACGGCGACGACGCCGCGCTGCTGCCGGCGATCGGCCTGGCGCTCGCGGTCAGCGCCGCGATCGGCCTCCTCAACGGGCTCCTCGTCACCAAGGCACGGATCAACGCGTTCATCGCGACCGTCGGCGTCGGGCTGCTGCTGAAGGGATACCTCGACAACGGCTACGACGGCCCGGCCGGTAAGACCGCGCCGGCCCTCGTGCAGGGCCTGGGCTACCAGCGCGTCGGTCCGGTGCCCGTGTCGTTCCTGCTGCTGCTGGCCGTCGCCGCCGCGGCCTGGCTGGTGCTCGCGCGTACCCGTTTCGGCCACCACCTGATCGCCGTCGGCGGCGATCCTGAGGTCGCCCGCCTCTCCGGCGTGCGCAACCACCGGGTCCTCGTCACCGCCCACGTGCTGTGCTCGCTCTGCGCCGGCCTCGCCGGCGTCTACCTCGCGAGCCGGCTGGGCTCGGGCGCGCCGCGGGTGGGCACCGAGGGCCTGTACGACCTGGAGTCGATCGCCGCGGTGGTGCTCGGCGGCACGGCTCTCGCGGGCGGTCGCGGCGGCGTCGCCGGCACGGTCGGCGGCGTGCTGCTGCTCGCCAGCATCGACGCCATCTTCAACCAGCTCGAGGTCGACGCGTTCTTCAAACAGGTGATCCGCGGAGTGATCATCATCGTGGCCGTCGCCATCTACGCCCGCCGGGCGCTGCGAAAGGCGGCATCCTGACCATGCGGATCGCCGAGTCTCGCGTACTGCCGCGATTTGCGCGGGTCCGCCCCGGCGGCCTTGCACCGATCGTCGCCATCCTCGTGGTGTTGCTGGTCCTGCTCACCTTGCGCCAACCCGACTTCCTCTCCCCGCCGTCGTTGATGTCGTTCCTCGGCCGCTCGGCGCCGATCGTCCTGCTCGCCGCCGGCCAGTACTTCGTCATCGTCTCCGGCGAGTTCGACCTGTCCGTCGGCTCGCTCGTCACGGCGCAGGTCGTCGTCGCCGCGCGGCTGATCGACAGCGAGCCGTCGCGCTCGTGGCCGGTCGTGGTGGTACTGCTCGCGTTCGGCGCGCTCGTCGGCCTCGTCAACGGCGTGGTGACGACCCGCCTGGGCGTGCCGTCGTTCATCACCACCCTCGGCATGTTCCTGATCCTCGTCGGCGCCGTGTACCTGTGGTCCGACGGCGCACCGAAGGGCGGCCTCTCCGAGGAGTTCCGGCGGTTCGGCCGGCGCGCCTTCGAGGACGTGCCCGCGCTGGGGCGCATACCGTACGCGTTGCTGATCCTGCTCGCGGCGGCCGCCCTGGCGGTACTGCTGAGCCGTTCCGACTTCGGGCGCACCCTTGTCGCGGTCGGCGGCAACCCGCGCACCGCTGGCCTGAGCGGCGTGCGTGTCTGGCGCGCGAAGACCATCGCGTTTGTCCTCAGTGGAGTGTCTGCTGCGCTCGCGGCGATACTGCTCGGCGGGTACAGCGGCGTCTCTTTTCAAGCGGGCGCGGGCCTGGAGTTCGGCGCGATCACCGCCGTGGTCCTCGGCGGTGTCGCGCTGGGCGGCGGCCGCGGCTCGGTCGTCGGCGCGATGCTCGGCGCGCTGACCCTGGAGACGCTCTTCGCGCTCATGAACTTCTACGGCGTCTCCGGCGCCCTCAAGTCGACCGTCCAGGGCGCGATCATCCTGCTCGCCGTGGCGGTCTCATCCGTGCGTTCCTCATCCAGGTAAGGGGATTCCGTGATACGAGTCATCACCGCACTGACCACCGCCGCCGTGCTGGCGCTCGCCGGCTGCGCCACCGACGAACCGTCCCCGTCCGCGTCCAGCCCCGCCTCCGACGCCGCCGGCTCGGGCACGGGGGAGCAGTCGAAGTTCTTCGTGCGGGCCGACTACGACAAGGAGCTCGCGCTGCTCGGCGCCGCACCGACCGGGCCGGCCGGCAAGCCGTGGGAGCAGGCGCTCAACCCCACGATGGCGCAGACCGCGAAGTTCTCCAAGCCTGGCCCGTACAGGATCTGCTTCTCCAACGCCGGGCTCAACAACCCGTGGCGGCAGGTCGGTTTCAAGACCATGCAGGCCGAGGTGGAGACGCATCGCGGCCAGATCAAGGATTTCGTCCATGTCGACGCCGAGGGCAAGGACCAGAAGCAGATCGCGGACATCAACGACCTGCTCGGCCGGGGCTGCGACGCGCTCATCGTCTCGCCCAACACGACCGCGACGCTCACGCCGGCGGTCGAGGCCGCGTGCCAGAAGGGCCTTCCGGTCATCGTCTTCGACCGCGGCGTCGACACGACCTGTCCGGTGACGTTCATCAACCCGATCGGCGGGTACGGATTTGGCCACGTCGCCGCCGAGTTCGTCAGCCAGAAGATGAAGCCGGGTGGCAAGGTGCTCGCCCTGCGCATCCTGCCCGGTGTCGACGTACTGGAGACGCGTTGGTCCGCGGCGAAGGTGGCCTTCGACAAGGCCGGCGTCGACGTGGTCGGCGTGGAGTTCACCGACGGCGACCCGGCGAAGACGAAGAAGATCGTGAACGACTACATCCAGCGGTACGGCACGATCGACGGCGTCTGGATGGACGCGGGGGCGGTCGCGGTGGCGGCGGTCGAGGCGTTTCAGGACGCGGGCAAGCCCGTGCCACCGATCAATGGCGAGGATCAGCTCGACTTCCTCAAGCTGTGGAAGGACAAGAAGCTCACCGCCATCGCGCCCACCTATCCGACCTATCAGTGGCGTACGCCGATCATCGCCGCGCTGAAGGTACTGGCCGGTGAGCCGGTGTCCAACCCGTGGAAGCTGCCGCAGCCGACCATCACCGAGGACAACCTTTCCGAGTACGTCGACGCGAACATGCCGCCGCTGCACTACGCGATGTGCGGCTGCACCGACCTGCCCGGCTACCCGCAGCGCTGGAAGTAGTTCCGTGTACGCCATCGGCGTCAACCCGTGGGTGTGGGCCTCGCCGGTCGACGACGCGGCCCTGGCGAAGCTGGTCCCCCGGATCGCCGCGTTCGGGTTCGACGCGGTCGAGTTGCCGATCGAGCAGCCCGGCGACTGGGACCCGGCGCGTACCCGTGACCTGCTGGCGTCGCACGGCCTGGCCGCGGCCGGCGTCTGCGCGGTCACCCCGCCGGGACGTGACCTCGTGGACGCCCCGCCGGCCACTGTGGAGGCCACCGCGACGTACCTGCGGACCTGTGTGGACAGTGCCGCGGCCGTCGGCGCCGCCTGCGTCGGCGGGCCCGTCTACGCCGCGGTGGGGCGGACCTGGCGCATGTCACCGGCGGCCCGGCTCGCCTGCTACGCCGACTTCCGCCGCGCCCTGCGGCCGGTCGCGGACTACGCGGGGGAGCGGGGCGTGAGCATCGCCGTGGAGGCGCTCAACCGGTACGAGACGAGCGTCGTCAACACGGTCGAGCAGGCCGTGGAGCTCGTCGACGGCCTGCCACCGAACGTCGGCCTCATGATCGATACGTACCACATGAACATCGAGGAGGCCGATCCGTACGCGGCCCTCAGGTTCGCCGGTCCTTGGATCAAGCACGTTCAGGTCAGCGGTACCGACCGCGGCGCTCCCGGTGGCGACCACTTCGACTGGCCGCGCTTCTTCGCCGCGCTGGTGAAGACCGGCTACGGCGGCGCCGTCTGCATCGAGTCGTTCACCGCCCAGAACGAGGCCATCGCCACCGCCGCCTCGATCTGGCGCCCGCTCGCCCCGTCGCAGGACGCGCTGGCCCGCGACGGGTTGTCCTACCTCCGAAAGATCGTGAGCGAATCGACAGGCCTCACTTGACGCGCGGGACAGGGCGCGCCTAAAGTTCGCTCTGATGACGTCATACGTCATATGAATTGCCTGCTAGCCCGGTAGAGAACCCACCATCTCGACCGGTCTTGGTGCCGACCGCCGGACGGCTCGCCGACCGTCCGGCGGTCGGCATCGACCGGCCCCAAGCCGCCTCCGCCCCCACGTCCAGGAGGAACCCCCGGTGCGTAGACACCTACTGGCCGCGGCCGCCGCCACGACATTGGCCGCCGCCGCCGTCGTAGCCTTCGCCGCCCCAGCGTCGGCGGCTCCCACCACCGTCTACGCGTCACCGACCGGCACCGGCACCGCCTGCTCCAGCGCGCAGCCGTGCTCGCTGACCGCGGCCCAGGCCGCGGTGCGGTCGCTCAACGACGCGATGTCCGACGACATCGTGGTGCAACTGGCCGACGGCGTGTACCGGCTGGCCGCGCCCCTGCGGCTGACCGCGGAGGACTCCGGCTCCAACGGCCGCACCGTCGTGTGGCAGGCGGCCCCGTCGGCGCGCCCCGTGATCAGCGGCGCCCGGGCGGTCACCGGATGGTCGCTCGCCGACGCCGGCCGGAACATCTGGCGGGCCACCGTGCCCACCGGAACCGACTCCCGGCAGCTCTACGTCGACGGCGCCATCGCCACCCGGGCGCGCACGCAGGTGAACCGGGCCGACTTCACCGCCTCCAGCACCGGCATGCGGTTCACCAACGGCGCCCTGAGCTACCTGAACAACCTGGCCAACCAGAGCCGCGTCGAGATGGAGAGCGTCAACTCGTTCACCGACCGGTACTCGCCGGTGCAGAGCATCAGCGGAAACCTCATCACGATGCAGCAGCCGGCCTGGAACAACAACAACTTCGGGTACGACACGTTCACCAGCCCGCACCGCGCCGGCCCGCTGTACCTGGCCAACGCGTACGAGTTCCTGGACGCGCCGGGCGAGTGGTACCTCAACCCGGCGACCGGGGTCCTGTCCTACATCCCGCTGGCCGGCCAGAACATGAGCAGCGCCAGCGTGGAGCTGCCGGCGTTGCAGTCCCTGGTGAACGTCGGCGGCACCTACGACGCGCCCGCACACCACATCACGTTCAGCGGCATCACGTTCACCGGCACGAGCTGGCTCGGACCCAGCGGCAACCAGGGCTACGTGGACCAGCAGACCGGCGCCTACATGACCGGCAACTGGAACTGGCCAAGCTTCACCTCCTGCCACAACGGCTGCACGCAGTTCGAGGCCACCCGGCCGAACTGGCTGCAGATGCCGGCCGCCGTGCAGATCTCCGCCGCCAACACCGTCACCTTCAGCGACTCGCAGTTCGTCAACCTGGGCCAGACGGCGATCGGCATCGGCAACGACGCCAACGCGCACGCCAGCGGCGTGGGACTGGGCGCCAGCAACATCACCATCACCCGGTCCGAGATCGCCCGCGGCTCCGCCGGCGGCATCGTGGTCGGCGGCGTACGTGCCGACGCGCACCACCCCAGCGACCAGCGGATGGTCAATCGCGACATTACCGTCAGCCAGAACCGCATCCACGACCTCGGGGCGGAGTACCGGGGCATCGTCTCGGTCCTGAACACCTACGTCACCAACGGCACCGTGTCGTACAACGAGGTCTACAACATGCCGTACTCCGGCATGTCGCTCGGGTACGGGTGGGGGTCCAACGACGCTGGCGGCAACAACAACTACGCCAACCGCGGCCTGTACAACTACCAACCGCGGTACACGACGCCCACCACGGCGTCCAACAACCGGCTCATCGGCAACTACATACACGACGTCATGCAGCAGATGAACGACGGTGGCTGTATCTACACGCTGTCGTGGAACCCGAACGCGCTGATCAGTGGCAACTACTGCCTGCGGACCAACGGCTACTTCGGGGTGTACTTCGACGAGGGCTCGAAGTACTACACCGTCAACAACAACGTGTTCTCCAACACCGGCACCTGGGCGACCGCCAACTACTGGGGTGGCGAGAACATGGGGAACTGGACCGTCACCAACAACTGGTCGACCAACGGAAGCACCAACGTGACCAACGGCGACCGGGGCAACGTCGTCAACGGCAACGTGACGGTCACCAACGGCAACTGGCCGTCGGGTGCCCAGACCGTGATGGCGTCGGCGGGACCGCAGGGCGGCACCACCCAGCCGGGAAAGACGGTCGTCGGCGCGCAGTCCAGCCGGTGCCTGTCGGTGCCGAACAGCAGCACCACCAACGGCACCCAGCTCCAACTGTGGGACTGCACCGGCGCCACGAACCAGAAGTGGACCAACACCTCGAGCCGGCTACTGACCGTCTACGGCACCAAGTGCCTGGACGCCAACGGCCAAGGCACCAGCAACGGCACGGCGGTCATCATCTGGGACTGCAACGGCCAAGCGAACCAGCAGTGGAACGTCAATTCGAACGGCACCATCACCGGCGTCCAATCAGGACTGTGCCTGGACGCCAGCGGCGCGGGCACCGCCAACGGGACCAGGATCCAGCTCTGGTCCTGCCACGGAGGAACAAACCAGCAGTGGGCACTGCGATAGATAGCGCATCAAGGGAGCCGATCCACGTGATGCGGAACCTTCTCATCCTGCTCGCCTTCCGGGCCGGCGAGCTACACGTCAGGGCGCGCACGCGCCACGACGAGCTAGGAGAACAGCAGTGAGACTCGTGTCGAGTCGTACTTCGAAACAGCGCCTGGCGGTAGCCGCCGTCGCGGCGCTCGGATTGGGCGGCCTCTCGGTGGTCCAGGCACTTCCCGCCAGTGCCGCCACCGGTTGCAGTGTCACGTACACGGTCGCCAGCCAGTGGAACAACGGGTTCCAGGGCAGCATCGTCATTCGCAACGTCGGCGACGCCTGGACGAACTGGTCCTTGCGCTTCTCGTTCGCCAATGGACAGTCCGTGAGCCAGGGCTGGAACGGCCGGTTCGCGCAGAGCGGCTCGCAGGTGACGGTCACCAACGAGGGGTGGAACGGCAGTGTCGCCAATGGCGGCAGCGTCAACCCCGGGTTCATCGGCACCCACAGCGGCACGAACGTCGTGCCGACCTCGTTCTCGGTCAACGGAGTGGCGTGCAACGGTCCGGTCGTCACCACGCCGCCGACGAGCCCGACGGTGAGCCCCACCGTGAGCCCGACGGTCAGCCCGACGGTGAGCCCCACGGTCAGTCCGACCGTGAGCCCGCCGCCACCGGGGTCCAAGGTGGACAACCCGTACGCCGGCGGCCGCGGGTACAACAACCCGGAGTGGAAGGCCAAGGCCGAGGCGGTGGCGGGCGGCAGCCGCATCTCCAGCAACCCGACGGCCGTGTGGATCGACCGGATCGCTGCGATCGAGGGCTCGCCGAACAGCCAGTCCAACGGACCCTGGGGCGTGGAAGAGCACCTGCTCGAAGCGGTGCGCCAGGGCGCGTCGTACATCCAGTTCGTGATCTACAACCTGCCGGGCCGGGACTGCTCGGCGCTGGCATCCAATGGTGAGCTCGGCCCGACGGAGATCAACCGGTACAAGACCGAGTACATCGACCCGATCGCGGCGTACCAGGCGGACCCGCGGTTCGCGAACCTGCGGATCATCAACATCGTGGAGATCGACTCGCTCCCGAACCTGATCACCAACGTGTCCGGCCGGGCCTCCGCCAAGCCGATCTGCGACACGATGAAGGCCAACGGCAACTACCAGGCCGGCATCGCGTACGCGCTGCAGAAGTTCGGCGCGATCGGCAACGTGTACAACTACATCGACGCCGGCCACCACGGCTGGATCGGCTGGGACGACAACTTCCGCCCCACCGCCCAGCTGATCGCCGATACCGTGCGGCTGTCGGGCAGTACCGCCAACGTGCACGGTTTCATCAGCAACACGTCGAACTACTCGGCCCTGGTGGAGCCGTACATCACGGTGAACGACCAGACCCGGCCGTCGAAGTGGATCGACTGGAACCGGTACAACGACGAGACCTCGTACGTCCAGGCCCTCCGGCGGGAGCTCATCACGCAGGGCATGCCGTCGACCATCGGGATGGTGATCGACACTTCGCGCAACGGTTGGGGCGGCGCGGCTCGGCCGACCGGTCCGCGTACCACGGGCACGCTCGACGAGCAGATCAACGGATCGAAGATCGATCGACGCATCCACAAGGGCAACTGGTGCAACCAGAGCGGTGCCGGTATCGGTGAGCGGCCGCGGGCCAACCCCGGTCCCGAAGGCATCGACGCCTACGTGTGGGTCAAGCCTCCGGGCGAGTCGGACGGCTCCAGCCGCCTGATCGACAACCCGGACGGGAAGGGCTTCGACCGGATGTGCGACCCGACGTACACCGGCAACGTCCTCAACGGCAACAACATGAGCGGCGCGCTGCCGGACGCCCCGATCTCCGGCGCGTTCTTCCCGGCGCAGCTGACACAGCTGATGCAGAACGCCTACCCGCCGCTGTAGGCGAGCGCCGGAAGCCGGCGGCGGGGCCCGAGTGAGGTGCGGGCCCCGCCGCCACCCCGGTTGGCGAACCTATCGCCGCAGCCGGGTCGGCTCGTCCGGCCCGCTGCGGCGCACCACCCACGCGTCCGTGATGTGAGTGAACATCGCTTCGGCGGCGCCTTCGGGGTCGTGTGCGGCGATCCGTTCGTAGATGCGCCGGTGGCCGCGGTTGGACGCCACGCACAGGGCCCGCGCGGTGCGGCCCACATAGCGGGAGGTCTTGACGACCTGGCTCTCCAGCGCGCGTACGACGGCGCGGGCGATGCGATTTCCGGACGCCCGCATGATGGTGTCGTGGAAGGTCGCGTCGTGGGCGTGGTAGGCATCCAGGTCGTCGACGAAACCGTCCATCTCGTCGACCAGGCGACGTAGCCGGTCGACGGTCTCGTCGTCGGCCAACCTGGCCGCGACGTTCGCCATGTCGGACTCCAGCACGCGGCGCGTCACGACCACGTCGTCGAGGATGGCGAGGCTGTCATCCAGCGCGATGGTCGCCCCGAGCACGAGCTCGTCGAGCATGTTCCACATCGCGGGTGGCGTGACGGTGGTGCCTGTGCCTTGGCGGACCTGCACCAAACCCTTCTCCTGCAGAACCTTCATCGCCTCGCGGATGACGGTGCGGCTGACCGAGAAGGTCTCGCACAACACCGGCTCGGGAGGCAGTGAGGTTCCCGAGGGGTGGACTCCACGGACGATCCGCTCGACCAGTTCGGCGGTGATCGCCGTGGCGAGGTTGGCCGGTCGTCTGGTCCAGGCAGGGGACCCGGCGACGCCTGTGGCCGGCTGTGCTGGTGCCGTCATCTCACCCTCCGTGGCTCGCGGGGCCGCCGCGGGCGCCCCTCACTATACGCGAGTGTATTGACGTCATACGTCATACGAGTTACCTTGCCGTGTATTCGCCGGCCGCCTCGGACGAGGGAGCAGCAATGAAGCAGCGTGCACTGTGGACGGCCGCCCTGATCGCCGCGCTGGCGTTGGCCGGCTGTGGAAGCGCCTCGGATTCCAACTCGTCGTCCGGCGCTTCGGACGGCAAGCTCGTCGTCTGGGACTGGAAGTCCGGCGACGCCACCGCGGCCTCATATATCGAGAAGGCGAAGGCCGACTTCGCCAAGAAGCACCCCGGCGTGAAGGTGGAGTTCGTCGCGCAGCCGTTCGAGCAGTACTACACCTTGCTCGGTGCCGCCATCCAGTCCGGCAAGGGTCCGGACGTCATGCTCTTCAACGGCGGCGGGCAGATCCGCGACCGGGTCGACGCGCTCCTGCCACTGGACCAGTACGTCGGCGACGACAAGCAACGCCTCGCGGGCTGGGACGCGTTCACCAAGGACGGCAAGACCTACGCCGCCCCGGTGACGCTGCAGGGCCACCCGATCTACTACAACAAGTCTCTGTACAAGAAGGCGGGGCTGGACCCGGAGCGGCCGGCCGCCAACTGGAACGAGTTCGTCGCCAACTGCGCGACCATCGCCACGAAGACCGGCGCCAAGTGCTTCGCACAGGGCAACAAGGAAGGCATCGGCATCCAGTTCTTCCTGTCCGGCCTGGGGTCCGGCGTGCTCACGCCGCAGGAGTACGACGACTGGATCGCCGGCAAGCGGAACTGGGCCTCGCCGAACGTCAAGCGCGTCTTCGCCCTCTGGAAAGAGGTCAACGACAAGGGCCTGAACAACGACGGGGCGAACTCGACCGCGATGTTCAACGACGCGTTCGCGGTGTTCCAGTCCGCCAAGGCCGCGCACGTCATCGGCTTGATGTCGGACATCGGGCACTGGAAGGACTTCGCCGAGTTCCTCAACGCCGAGAACGTGGGCGTCATGACGTCGCCGGTCGTGACGGCCGGGGCGACCCCGAGCCTGCCCTACGACGGTGGCATCGGCTACGCCGTGGCGAAGTGGACCAAGGACCCCAAGGTCGCCGCCGACCTGGTGCGGTCGCTGACCTCCACCGAGGCCCTGAAGGCGTTCTACGCCGACGCGGGAGCCATCGCCGCGGACACCACGATCGACGTGTCCAGCGCGGGCCCCGCCGTGGCGACGATCGTCTCGGAGACCAAGGACGGCAAGCCGGCCCTGCACGTGGCGCTCTCGTCCAAGACGGTGGAGCTGATGGGGCGGTTGTCGCAGCAGCTGCTGAGCGGATCGGTCACCGTGGACAAGGCGGTCGAGGAGCTCGCCAAGTCGGACCAGGCGAGCTGATCCAGTTGCCGGGGCGGGGTATGCCGGGCGGGCGGCGCGCCGAACGGCTCGCGCCGTACGTACTGGTCGCACCCGCCGTCCTGATCATCGTGGTGCTGCGGTTGTGGCCGCTGCTGCTGGGCGTCAACTTCTCGTTCACCGGCGACGGCGCGCGCAACGGCATCGCGGTCGGCCTGGACAACTACCGTGAGCTGCTCGACGATCCGCTGTTCCGCACCGCGCTGCGAAACGTGGGACTGCTGGTCCTGCTGCTGCCGGTCGCGGTCGCGATACCGGGGCTGCTGGCCACCTTCATCTACTTCCGGGTACCCGGGCACCGCCTCTTCCGCGGCGTCTACTTCTTCCCGGCGGTGCTCTCGCCGGTGATCGTCGGCGCGATCTTCAACCTGCTGCTGGCCTTCGACGGCCCGGCGAACGCGGTACTTGGAGGGCTCGGTATCGGGCCGATCGACTGGCTCGGCGACCCCGATGTGGCCATCTTCGCCGTCGTCGGCGTGCATGTGTGGGCGACGTTCGGGATGGGGCTGGTCGTGTTCCTGGCCGGATTCGCCACGCTGGACTCCGCCCTCGTGGACGCCGCCCGGGTCGACGGCGCGTCGCTCGCGCAGACCATCTGGCACGTCATCGTTCCCGGCCTGTCCCGCACCATCCAGTTCGTCTTCGTCACCACGATGATCGGGCTGCTGACCTCCATGTTCGGGCTGCTCTACATCATGACCAGCGGCGGCCCGGAAGGCTCGACCTACCTGCCCGAGTACTACATCTGGATCCAGCAGGGACAGATGAACCGCCCGGCGCTCGCGTCGGCCGCGTCCACCGCGTTGTTCTTGATCATGCTGGTCGTCGGCTTGCTGCAGGTCAGCCTGCTGCGCCGGGCGGGACGAGAAGACTGATGTCCCGCACGCGGTTGAGCAGATGGCTGATCGCCGTACCCATGGCGCTCCTCGCCGTGGCGACGATCTACCCGCTGCTGTTCACCGCCAACGTGGCGATGAAGACGCGCCGGGAGTACATCCTCGACCGCTTCTCCCTGACGGGCACCCTGCACTGGGAGAACCTCACCACCGCGTGGAACAGCGCCGGCATGGCGCGCTACTTCCTCAACTCGCTCATCGTGGTGACCTGCGCCGTGGCGCTGCTGCTGCTCATCGGATCCATGGCCGGCTTCGCGCTGGGCCAGCTGCGGTTCCGCGGGTCGTCGGCGCTGTTCCTGGTCTGCCTGGCGGCGCTGTTCATCCCGTTCCAGGTGATCATGGTGCCGCTGGCGAGGATCATGGCCGACGGCGGTCTCATCGACACCTATCCAGGGCTGGTCCTCGCCTACGTCGCGCAGTTCCTGCCGTTCACCGTCTTCCTGATGACCAGCTACTACCGGGCGGTGCCACCCGAGATCATCGACGCCGCCCGCATCGACGGCAACACCTCGTACGGCGTCTATCGGCGCATCATGCTGCCGATCGGCGCCCCCGCCCTGCTGTCGGTGGGCATCCTCAACGCGCTGTTCTGTTGGAACGACGTGCTCATCTCGTTGCTGATGATGCCGTCGGCCGATCACCGCACCCTCATGGTGGGCGTCACCTCGCTGCGTGGCCAGTACTCCGACGACATCCCCACCTTCGCGGCCGGCGTCCTGATCGCCGCCGTGCCGGTCCTGGTGATCTACCTGTTCCTCCAGCGCCAGATCGCCGACGGCGTGACCGCCGGCGCGACGAAGGGCTGACATGCGGATCACCGGATACCGGACCCTGACCACGGTGCAGGAGTGGGGCCGACCCGTCGGTGACGCCAACGGCGTCTACGCGGACGGCGTCATGTCCGTGCCGATCATCATCGTCCACACCGATGAAGGGATCACCGGAGTCGGCCTCGGGCCCCACGTGGAAGCCGAGACGGTCTTCGCCGCGCTGGACGGGCAGGACCCCCGCGCGGTGACCGCGTTGTACGACCGGATGCTGCGGCAGACCTTCAAAGCCGGCCACACCGGCGTCGTGTTCGGCACGATCGGCGCGTTCGACACCGCGTTGTGGGACATCAAGGCACAGGCGGCCGGCGAGCCGCTGTGGCGGCTGCTCGGCGGCCGCGAGCGCACCGTCCACGCCTACGCCTCCGGCCTCGACTTCGGCCTGACCGACGACGAACTCGTCGCGGCATACCAGGTCTACGCGGAGCTCGGGCTCCGAGCGGCGAAGCTCAAGGGCGGCCTGGACATCGAGCGTGACCGGCACCGGCTGGCGCTGGTGCGCGAAATCTTGACCGAGGCGGCGCACGGGATGCGGCCGGGGCTGATGCTCGACGCGAACGAGTCGTGGAGCCGCAAGCAGGCGGTCCGCCACGTCAGCGAGTTGGAGCGCACCTTCGACCTGGCCTGGATCGAGGAGCCGGTCCGCCGCTGGGACGCCGACGGCCTGGCCACCGTCAGCCGCGGCGTACGAGCGGCGGTCGCCAGCGGGGAGAACCTGACCGGGCTCGAACAGTTCCGCCCCCTGATCGCGGCGGGTGGCCTGGACATCGTCCAGACGGCCGCGGTCTGGGGAGTCACCCATTTCCTGCGCGTCGCGGCGCTGGCGCACGCCTTCGACCTGCCCGTCAGCCCTGTCGGCACCACGCCCGTCGGCCTGCTGCACGCCGCGACGTCGGTGCCGAACCATATCGCCAGCGAGCTGCAGGACCTGCGGCCGCCGGTCGGCGTCGCGCTGGACCTGCACGTGGCGGACGGCGCCTTCGTCCTCGGAGACCTGCCGGGGCTGGGCGTCCGGATCGACGAAACCGTCATCGCCGCGGCGCGTCATGGAAAGACGAGCGCGCCCAGCGGACCGCACGTGCGTCCCGAGCATGCCGGCCGCCGGCTGGTCGTCACCGCGGACCGCGGCGGCGCCGCGCACCAGCCGCACCCGGTGGACGTGCGTCCGGTGCCGGTGAACGCCGAGGTGCCACAGGCCGCCCGAGGCTGACCTCGAGGCTGTGATGCCGGCCGGCAACGAGGCGAGTCTGGTCGTCGCGGCACGGGCCGGCGACCGGCGGGCGCTCGACCAGCTCGTCACCGAGTACCTGCCGCTCGTGTACCTCATCGCGCGCCGGGCGCTGGGCGAGCTGCCCGATGTCGACGACGTCGTGCAGGAGACCATGCTCCGCGCCCTGCGCGAGCTGCGGACGCTGCGCACACCGGAGAGTTTCCGGCCCTGGCTGATGACGATCGCGACCCGGCAGGTCAGCACCCACCTGCACCGGCGGCAGGCCGACGCCGAACGCACCGCGGCCCTCGACGAGGTGACCGAGTCGCCGGATGTCGACGCCGAGGACCTGGCCGTGCTGTGCGCGGAGCTGTCCGGCCAGCGCAGGCAGGTGGTACGCGCCAGTCGGTGGCTCGATCCGGACGACCGGGAGCTGCTGCCCCTGTGGTGGTTGGAGACCGCCGGCCGGTTGACCCGCACCGAGGTCGCGGCGGCGCTGTCGGCCAGCCGGGCGCACACCGGCGTTCGCGTCCAGCGCATGCGTCAGCAGCTGGACCTGTGCCGGTCGCTCGTCGCCGCGCTGGACGCGCGTCCACGGTGCCGGCGGCTGTCCGCTCTGGTGGAGGGGTGGGACCGCCTGCCCAGTCCACTGTGGCGCAAGCGCGTCACCCGGCACACCCGGTCGTGCGCTCTCTGCGCCCGCGCCGCCGATGGTTTGCTTCCCCTCGAGCGGCTGCTGCCCTTTCCACTGATGCTCACACCGAACAATCACGGTCAGGAATGTGTTACCAACGGGCGGGCTCGAAAGTCCACCAATGCATCGATGTTCGCCTCTTGAAGGCCTCGAAACATTCTGGCAATCTCACATTCATCGATGCTCGTGCGTGCGTGTATTTCGAAGGGTACTGACAATGAGAAATCTGCTCCATTCGAGCGCTCCGGCGCGACGGCGGCGGAGGACCGCGATCGGTTCCTTCGCGGTGGCCGGGCTGCTCGCCGCGGGCGCGGCGCTGGTGTTCACGGGCACGGCCAACGCGGGTACGACGTTGGGCGCCTCGGCGGCGGAGAAAGGCCGCTACTACGGCGCGGCGGTCGGGACGTACAAGTTCAACGACAGCACATACATGACGGTTCTCAACCGTGAATTCAACAGCGTGGTCGCCGAGAACGAGATGAAGTGGGACGCGACCGAGCCGCAGCGGGGAGTGTTCAACTACGGAGCAGGTGACCGGATCGTCAGCCACGCCCGCTCGCGTGGCATGTCGGTGCGCGGGCACACGCTGTTGTGGCACGCTCAGCAGCCGGGGTGGGCGCAAGGGCTGTCCGGTGGTGATCTGCGGAACGCGGCGATCAACCATGTGACTCAGGTGGCGACGCATTTTCGTGGTCAGATCCACTCGTGGGATGTGGTGAACGAGGCGTTCGCCGACGGTGGCAGCGGTGGTCGTCGGGACTCGAACCTGCAGCGGACCGGCAATGACTGGATCGAGGCGGCTTTCCGTGCCGCGCGTGCGGCTGACCCGAACGCGAAGCTCTGCTACAACGACTACAACACCGATGGGGTGAACGCGAAGTCGACCGGTATCTACAACATGGTGCGGGACTTCAAGGCTCGCGGGGTGCCGATCGACTGCGTCGGGCTCCAGTCTCATCTGGGCACGTCGATCGACTCGTCTTACCAGGCGAACATCCAGCGCTTCGCCGACCTCGGCGTTGATGTGCAGATCACCGAGCTTGACGTCATGCAGGGCGGTAACCAGGCGAACATCTACGCGACGGTGACGCGTGCCTGCTTGGCGGTGTCGCGGTGCACGGGTATCACGGTGTGGGGCGTGCGGGACTGCGACTCGTGGCGTGGTTCGGACAACGCGCTGCTGTTCGACTGCGCGGGCAACAAGAAGCCGGCCTACACGGCGGTCCTCGACAGGCTCAACGGCGGCGTGACACCGACCCCGACGAGCCCGAACCCCACGAACCCCGCCGGCAACCGGCTGCGGAACGAGGGCTCCGGACGCTGCCTGGACGTCAGCTCCGCGAACTCCGCCAACGGCACCGGGACCCAGATCTGGGACTGCCACACCAACACCAACCAGCAGTTCACCCAGAACGGCGCCGCCCTGCAGGTACTGGGCAAGTGCCTCGACGTCCCACCCAACGCCACCGGCGGCACCCGGGTACAGATCTGGGACTGCCACGGCGGCGCCAACCAGCAGTGGACGTTCAACGGCAACGGCACCATCAGCAGCGCCCAGACCGGACTATGCCTGGACGTCAACGGCGCCGCCACCACCAACGGCTCCGCGGTCATCGTGTGGAGCTGCCACGGCGGCACCAACCAACGCTGGGCACGAGCGTGACCACCTCCGCGACCAAACGGCACCCCTCGACATAACAGTTTTTGGTCGATAGTAAAAAGTGTTATGTGCTGGCGTCGTCGAAAGTCGTTCGTCGAAAATTGTTTGCCACTTACGTATTGACAACTCCCTCTTGATGGATGCGAAACAATCTGGCAATCTCTCAAGCACTAATCGGGAGCGCTCCCACATATCGATAGGGAGCTTTCCAACATTGCTGGGAGTTGCAGATGGTGAGGCGCAGATCCTTCCTGAGTGCCGTCGCGATAGCGGCGGCACTCGTGGTTGCCGCGGCGGGTGTGACGCTCAGCGGCAGGCTCCACACCGCGTCAGCGGCGGACGTCGGCACGCTGGCGGCTTCCGCTGGCTGTGGAAAGGCGCCCACGCTTACGAGCGGCACGCGGTCGATCCAGAGCAGTGGCAAGAATCGCAGCTACATCCTGCGGATCCCGGACGGGTACGACCGGAACCGGCAGTACCGGTTGATCTTCGGGTTCCACTGGCGGGGCGGTACCGCGGTGGATGTCGACACTGGACAGACCGTGCTGCGGGACGTCTGGTCGTACTACGGCCTGCGCCAACTGGCTAACAACAGCGCCATCTTCGTGGCACCGCAAGGGCTCGGCAACGGCTGGGGCAACGCCGGCGGCGAGGACGTGGTGTTTACCGACGACATGATCCGTCAGATCGAGGCGGACCTGTGCGTCGACACGTCGCAGCGGTTCGCCTTGGGCTTCAGCTGGGGCGGCGGGATGTCGTACGCGCTCGCCTGCGCGCGAGCCACCGTCTTCCGCGCGGTCGCGGTCTATTCGGGCGGCCAGATCAGCGGCTGCAGCGGCGGCTCGCAACCCATCGCGTACCTGGCCGCGCACGGCGTCAGCGACGGCGTCCTCGGCATCTCCGGTGGACGGTCGCTACGCGACAGGTTCGTCAGGAACAACGGCTGCGCGGCCCAGAACGCGCCCGAGCCCGCCCGGGACAGCCGGACGCACATCACCACCACGTACTCGGGCTGCCGGGCCGGGTACCCGGTGGTCTGGATCGCGTTCGACGGCGGCCACGACGCCAGCCCGGCCGATGGGGCCAACCGCGACGCACCGGCGGCAGTCAAGGGTCGCGTGACCTACCTGCCGGGGGAAACCTGGCGGTTCTTCACCCAGTTCGGCGGCACGACACCGCCGAGCAGCCCGCCTCCCAGTAGCCCACCGCCGAGCAGCCCGCCGCCGAGCAGCCCGCCCCCGAGCAGCCCGCCCCCGAGCACCGGAGCCTGCCGCGTCACCGCGGCCGTCAACGCCTGGAACAGCGGCCTGACCGAGGACCTCACCATCACCAACACCGGCACCGCCGCGATCAACGGCTGGTCGCTTCTATTCACCCTCCCCAGTGGACAGACCATCACCTCCGGCTGGAACGCGACCTACTCGCCGTCGTCGGGACAGGTGACAGCCAGGAATGTCTCCTACAACGCCGCCATCGCGCCCGGCGCGTCGGTGAGCGTCGGCTTCCAGGCGAACCACACCGGCAACACGGCCAAGCCGCCGTCCTTCACCCTCAACGGCGCGTCCTGCGCCACCAGCTGACGTGCCTGTCATCCCTATTCCAGGAGTGTTTCGATGAGGAAACCCAGAGCGACCACCGCCGCCTTACTGTCGGCCGGCGTCGTGTTGCTGGCGTCGGCGGCGGTCGCCGTGGCGCTGCCCGCCTCCGCGGCCGCGGGCTGTTCGGTGAACTACGCGGTCTCGTCGCAGTGGCAGGGTGGGTTCGGTGCGAACGTCACCATCACCAACCTCGGTGATCCGCTGACGAGCTGGACACTGACCTGGTCCTACAGCGCGGGCCAGACTGTCACGCAGGCGTGGAACGCGACGGTGTCCCAGAGCGGCGCCGCCGTAACGGCCAGGAATGTCAGCTACAACGGGGCGGTCCCGACCAATGGCACGGTCTCGTTCGGGTTCAACGGTTCGTGGACCGGCAGCAACCCCGTACCGACCAGCTTCGCGGTCAACGGCGTGGCCTGCACCGGTGGTCCGGCGCCGACCACCCCGGCCACCACGCCGCCGACCACCCCGCCCACGACGGGACCGACCACGCCGCCGCCCTCCGGGCCGGCGGACATCACGGTGAACACCGGCACCAGGTACCAGACCATCGACGGGTACGGCGCCGCGACGGCGATCTGGGGCGGCAACTGGTCGACGGCCGAGACCCAGACGCTGGTCGGGATGGGCCCGAACCAACTTGGACTGTCCATTGTGCGCACCGGCATCTCGCCCGTGTCCAGTGAGTGGGCGACGCATGTGAACGCGTTGAAGACGGCGAAGTCGTACGGATCCAACGTGAAGATCCTCGGCTCGCCGTGGACGGCACCGGCGGCGTGGAAGACGAACAACAGCCGGATCAACGGCGGCAAGCTGCGCACCGACTACTACGACGACTACGCCAACCACTTGAACAGCTACGTCCAGTACATGCGTGGCCAGGGCGTGACCATCGACGTCACCTCGGTGCAGAACGAGCCGGACTGGCACCCCGACTACGACTCGATGGACTGGAGCGGCACCGAGCTGCGCAACTTCGTCCGCGACCAGGGCGCGAAGGTGCAGAACACCAAGCTGATGGTCGCCGAGGCGGTCAACCTGAACTACAGCTACACCGACCCGACGCTGAACGACGCGGCCGCCCGCAACAACATCGGCTACATCGGCGGTCACCTGTACGGCACCGAGGCATCCGGCCGGCTGAGGTCGTACCCGCTGGCCGACCAGCACGGCAAGCCGGTGTGGATGACCGAATGGAACCTGCACGCGGCCGACGGCAACGGCTCCAACATCTGGGGCAATCCCGGCAACCAGACGGTCTGGAACGAGACCCTCGACGACATCATGCGCACCGTGCACCGGGCGATGGAGGGCAACTGGAGCGCCTACGTCTGGTGGTACGGCAAGCGCTACTACTCGTTCATCGGCGATGGTGAATCAGCCTATGGCACCACCGCCGGCGCACCTCTCAAGCGCGGGTACGCCTTCTCGCAGTACTCCAAGTACGTGCGCCCCGGCTATCAGCGGGTCGCGCTGACCAAGAGTTCGAAGGCGTCGCCGCTGGAGGTGACCGCGTATCAGGGTGGCGGCAAGGTCACGCTGGTGATCCTCAACCGGTCGAACAGTGCCGTCAACAACGCCATCGTCCAGGCGCCGCAGAACGTCACCCGGGCCGAGCACTTCCTCACCTCGGTCACCGCGAACGCGGCCAGCCAGCCAGTCGGGGTCAACGGTGGACAAGCCACCATCAACGTCCCCGCACGCAGCATCTCCACGGTCGTGTTCACGCTCTGAAAACCGTGACCGGGCCCATCACATCCCCGTAAGGAAGGTGCTTATGTCAAGACTCAGGGCGACCGTCGCCTTGGCCTCGACCGGCGTCGCGTTGCTGGTGGCGGGAGCGGCCGTCGTCGCACTGCCCGCCGGTGCCGCGGCAGCCGGCTGTTCGGTCAACTATGCCGTGTCGTCACAGTGGCAGGGCGGGTTCGGCGCCAACGTGTCGATCACCAACCTGGGTGATCCGTTGACCAGCTGGACGTTGACGTGGTCATTCGGCGCCGGGCAAACCGTGACGCAGGCGTGGAACACGTCGTTGACGCAGAGCGGTTCGGCGGTGACGGCGAGGAACGTGAGCTACAACGGCTCGGTTCCGACGAACGGTACGGTGGCATTCGGTTTCAACGGTTCGTGGACCGGCAGCAACCCGGTGCCGACAAGCTTCGCCGTGAACGGCGTCGCGTGTACCGGTGGCCCCGTGCCGACGACCCCGGTGACGACGCCGCCGACCACGAACCCGACCACCCCGCCGCCAACCACGCCGCCGCCGACCACGTCGCCACCCAGCACGTGCAATCTTCCGTCGAGCTACCGGTGGTCCTCGACGGGTGCGTTGGCTACCCCGCGCTCGGGGTGGGTGTCGCTGAAGGACTTCACGCACGCGCCGTACAACGGCCGGCAATTGGTGTACGCGACCACGCACGACTTCGGAACGCGCTGGGGTTCGATGAACTTCGGCCTGTTCACGAACTTCTCCGACATGGCTTCGGCCAGCCAGAACCCGATGCCGTTCTCCGCGGTGGCGCCGTCGTTGTTCTACTTCGCGCCGAAGAACATCTGGGTATTGGCCTACCAGTGGGGCGGCCCGGCGTTCTCATACCGGACCTCGACCGATCCCACGAACGTGAACTCGTGGTCCGCGCATCAGACGCTGTTCACGGGAAGCATCTCCGGCTCGGGTACGGGGCCGATCGACCAGGCGCTGATCGGTGACGGCACGAACATGTACCTGTTCTTCGCCGGGGACAACGGCCGGATCTACCGGGCCAGCATGCCGATCGGGAACTTCCCGGGCAACTTCGGTTCGGCGTACACCACGATCATGACCGACTCGACGAACAACCTGTTCGAGGCGGTGCAGGTCTACAAGCTCCAGGGCCAGAACCGGTACCTGATGCTCGTGGAGGCGATCGGCGCGCAGGGCCGGTACTTCCGCTCGTTCACGGCCACCAGCCTGGGCGGTACGTGGACGCCGCAGGCCGCGACCGAGAGCAGCCCGTTCGCCGGCAAGGCCAACAGCGGCGCCACCTGGACCAACGACATCAGCCACGGCGAGCTGATCCGCAGCAACGCCGACCAGACGATGACCGTTGATCCGTGCAACCTGCGGCTGCTGTATCAGGGCCGCGCCCCCAACTCCGGCGGCGACTACGGCCTCCTGCCGTACCGGCCGGGCCTGCTTACGTTGCAGCGTTAAGGATGTATCCGCGGCGGCGGGGTTCGGCACAAAAGAGCCCCGCCGCTTTCCGGCCGCGTGTCCCCGGGCCGTGACCAAGCAACACCCGTCGACATAACAAAAGTCTCGAATGTTTTTGCTACTTGCGATTTTCTGATTCGATCGACGCATCGACAGTTTCCTCTTGATGGATGCGAAACAATCTGGCAATCTCACAAGCACCCATCGGGAGCGCTCCCACATATCGATGACAGACATTCTGCTACTCAGGGTTGTTAGCGCTAACACGCTGCTGCGGAGGAGTCACATGATGTTGAGGCGCAGATCCTTCCTGGGAACCGTCGCGGTGGCGGCGGCTCTCGTGGTGGCCGCGGCGGGCGCGATGCTGAGCGGCAGTCTCCACACCGCGTCGGCAGCGGACGCCGGCACCATGGCGGCGACCGCCGGCTGCGGCAAGGCCCCGACGATCGCGAGCGGCACGCACACCATCCAGAGCGGCGGCAAGAACCGCAGCTTCATCCTGCGGGTGCCGGACGGCTACGACCGCAACCACCAGTACCGGCTGGTCTTCGGGTTTCACTGGTGGGGCGGGACCGCCACGGACGTCGCCACCGGGCAGACCGTGCAGCGCGACGTGTGGGCCTACTACGGCCTGCTGCGCCTGTCGAACAACAGCACCATCTTCGTCGCGCCGCAGGGCATCAGCAACGGCTGGGCAAACTCCGGCGGCGAGGACGTTGTCTTCGTCGACGACATGCTGCGCAGGATCGAAGACGCCCTCTGCGTCGACACCACGCAGCGCTTCTCGGTGGGCTTCAGCTACGGCGGCGGCATGAGCTACGCCCTGGCGTGCGCCCGGCCCAACGTCTTCCGGGCGGTCGCGGTGCAATCCTCTCCCGGCACGCTGAGCGGTTGCAGCGGAGGCACCCAGCCCATCGCGTACCTCGGCGTGCACGGTATCGGTGACAGCGTCGCGAGTGGACGGTCACTGCGCGACCGGTTCGTGCGAAACAACGGCTGCGCGGCGGCAACGCCACCGGAGCCGAGGGCCGGCAGCCTGACCCACACCGTCTTCTCGTACTCGGGTTGCCGTGCCGGATACCCGGTGGTCTGGGCGGCCTTCGACGGCGGTCACATCGCCGCACCGCAGGACGGCGCTGGCGGCGACAGCGGCTCGCGCACGTGGGTTCCCGGTGAGGTGTGGCGATTCTTCACCCAGTTCCAGGGCGTCCCGCCCACCACGACACCGCCCACCACACCGCCGACCACGCCTCCCACCACCCCGCCGTCTACGCCGCCGACCAGCGAGCCCGCGGGTGCCTGCGCCGCCACCTACCAGATCACGAGCCAGTGGCAGGGCGGCTTCCAGGCAGAGGTGAAGGTGACCGCCGGTGCGAGCGCGCTGACCGGTTGGCGGGTCAGCTGGACGTTCGCCAACGGCCAGGCCATCACCCAGATCTGGGGCGGCCGCAACGCGCCCAGCGGCAGCACCCAGAACGTCTCCAACGAGACCTGGAACGGCAACCTCGGCGCCGGCGCGTCAGCCACGTTCGGCTTCATCGGCTCCTGGAACGGCACCAACAGCGTTCCCGCTTTGACCTGCGCGCGGGCATGACCGGGGGAGTGGCTATGAGATTCGCGAAGCTTCCCGCCTGGATGACTGTCCTGCTCTGCGTGCTGGCCCTGTCTCCGGGAATCGCCAGGGCCGACAACCCGATCGTGCAGACCATCTACACGGCCGATCCGGCTCCCTTGGTGCACAACGGTCGGGTGTATCTCTACACCGGGCACGATGAGGACGGCTCGACCTATTTCACGATGCGTGAGTGGCGGGTGTGGTCGTCCGCGGACATGGTGAACTGGACCGACCACGGCTCTCCGATGAACCTGGGCACCTTCAGTTGGGCGAGCGCGGACGCGTGGGCGGGTCACACCATCTACCGCAACGGCAAGTTCTACTGGTACGTGCCGGTGAAGAACCGGGCGACGAACTCGATGGCGATCGGGGTCGGTGTCTCCGACAGTCCCACCGGGCCGTTCCGGGACGCGATCGGCCGCCCTCTGGTGGTCAACGGTGAGATCGATCCGGCGGCGTTCATCGACGACGACGGGCAGGCGTACCTGTACTGGGGCAACCCGAACCTGTGGTACGTGCGGTTGAACCCGGACATGGTCTCGTTTTCGGGCAGCGCGACCCGGATCCCGTTGACGACCGCTGGATTCGGCACCCGCAGCGGCAACCCGA
>NZ_BSDI01000025.1 GCF_027923225.1 Phytohabitans aurantiacus | reverse complement strand
ATCCGTTCCCGCTCCAACGCGGACAATCTCTCTGCCACAACCCACTCCTACCTGCAGAAACGTGGGTGTTGCAGCCAGATCTTGAAACCGCCAGGGCGACGGTGGAGCGCCAAGATCTGGCCGCGCGGCGATGCGTTGCCGCGTTATCCGGGATAACGCGGCATCCCAGCCGCTCTGAGCCAGCACAATCCCGGAAAATGCTCGATCACCCGATCAGATCGAGCTTGTCGCGACGGCGGCGGGTGTGGGCGGGGGCGCTTCGGTGGCGAGGCGGCGGATGGCGCGTTCGGCGAAGATCAGGGGGATGACGCCGACGACGCCGAAGGAGATGTCGACAAGCTGCCAACCCCAGGGGATTCCGCGGATCGGACCGGCGATGAGGGCGAGCGGGACGATGGCGGCGCAGGAGATCATTCCGAAGTGGACGACCCAGATGTTGCGCACCGGATCGCGCAACGGGCCCCAGAACGCGACGGCGATGACAAGGTGCGCGAACGCCAGCCAGTCGGTGCCGTAGGCCAGGAACGGATAGTCCTGATTGGTCTGTGCGACGCCGTGGTGCACGCGGTCGACCCAGTCGACGAGGGCGGGCAGGTGCTCGGGAGCGGGTGACCAGTCGGCGTGCACAAGCTTTGCCAGCAGGCGCGTCTCGCTTTCGAGCGGAAACGCGGTGACGCCGCTGACGACGAGGCCGATGACGAACACCATGAGCCAGACGCGCACGCGGGTCAGGGTCTGCATGGACGGAGGGTATCCCCGTTGACGGGCCGCCTTACCCCGTCTGCACACCACCTTCACGCAAGGGACACACTTGATCCTCAATGTCGGCTCAACGTCGGGAGTCATCGCGTGCGGGTACTGTTCGTTTCCACTCCCGGCATCGGTCATGTGTTCCCGATGGTTCCGCTCGCCTGGGCGTTGCGGGCCGCCGGCCACGATGTGCTCGTGGTGACCGCAGGCCCCGCGCTGGCCGTCGAGCGGGCCGGGTTGGCCGTGGTCGACGGGGCGACCGGGTTCGCGGCTGCCCGCGCGCGGGTCCTGCGGGAACGGCCGGAACTCGTCGAGCGCCTGCGGTCGCTGCGCGGTGCGAAACTGTGGGACCTGCGGCAGGCGATCGACTACCTCGCGGTGCTGTCTGACCTCCTGGTCGACGGTGCTCTCGACGTCGCCGTCGCCTGGCGCCCCGACCTGGTGGTGCAGTCTCAAGTGGACGGTGCTGGCACGGTCGTTGCCGGCAAACTCGGAATCCCTTTGGTGACACATGGATTCGGCTTCGCGCGCACCGACGGGTTGGCTGAGCTGTACCGCGACCGCATGGCGGAGGCGTTCGAGCGCCATGCGGTGGCCGAGATTCCCCAACGCGGTGCCGCGATCGACGTGGTACCCCCGAGCATGCTCGACAGCGCGGTTTCCGGCTGGTCGATGCGCTACGTGCCCTACAACGGAGGCGGTGTACTGCCGGAGTGGTCACGCCGGCCGGCCATCGATCGCCCCCGCGTCGTCGTGACCCTCGGCACCCTCGAGCCCGAGCGCGGTGGGCTCGACATGGTGCGGCGGATCATCGACGCCGCGGCGCGACTCGACGTCGAACTCGTGCTCGCCCTGGGCGACGTCGACACCTCCGCGCTCGGCACCCTCGCTCCACACGTGCGCGTGGCCGGATGGATCCCGCTCAACACGCTCCTGCGCTCCTGCGCCGCGATCGTCCATCATGGTGGCGCGGGCACGACGCTGACCGCGCTCGACGCCGGAGTGCCGCAACTTGTCCTGCCCAGCGGTGCCGACCGCTACATCAACGCGGCCGCGGTGCGAGACAGAGGCGTGGGAATCTACTCCGAAACCGGTGACGTCGACGGCTCCCAACTCCACCGCCTGATTCACGATACGGCCCTGCGCGAGGCGGTCGCCGAGGTTCGGACCGAGATGCGGGCCATGCCCAGCCCGGCAAGCCTGCTGCCGCGCCTGACCGCCTTGACCGAGACGTGAGCTACAGGCGCGGTGATCGAGCGCGCAGCAGCACCACACAGAACCACGTCTCCGCGATGAGCGCGGGCGCGAGCAGCACCGGTGTCGCCTCGCCGCCGTAGCCGGGGACCAGCGTGAACAGGTAACTGTTGACGAGATAGCCGACTCCCGCGACACCGAGGAGGACCCCCAGGGCCGTCCGTCCTGAGTGGCGCAACAGGTGGCCCATGGCGAGGCAGTTCAGCCCGAAGATGACCAGGCCGGCCGCGTACCCGTGCTGGTGCGCCTCCAGGTGACGCAGCGCGTTCGTGGGATCCGTCCGCGCGGCGAGCAGGTTCGACAGGTTCGCCGTGAACACGGCCAGGCTCACCAGCCGCAGCGCCGCCGCCAGCAGCGACACCGGCTCGCTCACCCGGCGGAAGAGCAGGTACAGGATCGCCGTCATCACGACCTCGCCCGCGAGGTAGGTGAGGTTCGCCGCCAGGACCGCGCGCAGCAACCACTGTGCTTCGGCGGCGTTCGCGGCGGTCGCCGCCGCGTCGTCGGGGACGAATATCCGGGTACGCAGAGCGGCCTCGCTGGCGAGTCCGAAGGCGAGGACGATGAGGTACAGGAGTCCGGCTGTACGCGCGCTGAACAGCTTCATGCGCCGACCGTGCACCATCGCTGTTGTACTGCTGTTGTGCGCCGGTTGAGAGACTGTGGGGCATGGTGCGGATACGCCTGCTCGGTGGGGTCGGCGCGACGACGGCTGGCGGCGAGCCGGTCGACGTCGGCCCGGCCAGGAGCCAGGCGGTCCTCGCCGCGCTCGCGCTGTCCGCGGGCACCGCGGTGCCGCAGTGGCGCCTCGTCGACCTGGTGTGGGGCGACGCCCCGCCACGCACCGCCGCCCGCACGCTCCAGTCGTACCTGACGCGGCTGCGGACGGCTCTGGGGCCGGGCTCGATCCGGCGGGCCGGTGCGGCGTACCTTCTCGACGTGCCGGCCGACGCGGTCGACGCGCTGCGTTTCCAGCGCCGTCTTGACGCGGGCGACGCGGCCGGGGCGCTCGCCGAGTGGACCGGCCACCCCCTCGCGGGGCTGACCGCGCCGGGCCTGGCGCCAGCCGTCGACGGGCTCGTCGAACGGTGGCTGGCCGCCGTCGAGGCCGACCTGGGCGCGCGCGTCGACGCCACGCCCTCGACCGCGATCGGCCCGCTGACCGACCTGACCGCACGCTACCCGCACCGGGAGGGCCTGTGGGCGCTGCTGATGACCGCCCAGTACCGATGCGGGCGCCAAGTGGACGCGCTCGCCGCTTACCGGACCGCGCGCGGGCACCTGGTCGACGGCCTGGGTGTGGAGCCGGGTCCGCGCCTGCGGGCGCTGGAGGCTCGCATTCTCGCCGAGGGCGGCGAGAACGAGCGAGGAAACCTGCCGCGCCGGCCCGGGCGGCTGGTCGGTCGCGACGGCGCGCTCAAGGCCGTCGAGGAGGCGATCGCCGGGTACCCGGTGGTGACGCTCGTCGGTCCCGGTGGCATCGGCAAGACCCGGCTCGCGATCGCGGCGGCCCTGCGCGTCGACGGGGTGGACGGTGCCTGGCTGGTCGACCTGAGCCAGATCGGCGCGGCCGCGGACGTACCGCGCGCGGTGGCCGCCCCGTTCGGCGTCACCGAGACCGCCGGGCGGTCACTGGCGGAGTCCATCGTGGCGGCGCTGCGGTCCCGGCGGGCGCTGCTGGTACTGGACAACTGCGAACACGTCGTCGCCGCCGTCGCGCCGCTGGCCCAGGCGATCGTCGAGGGATGCCCGGACGTCCAGGTGCTGGCCACATCGCGGGAAGGGCTGGGACTCGGCCACGGACACGAGCGGCTGCTCACCGTCGCGCCGCTGGACCTGCCCGACGCCGTCCAACTTTTCGAGGAGCGCGCGGCGGCCGTGTGCGGTACCGCCGACCGGGAGACCGCCGAGCGCGTCTGCGCCCGCCTCGACGGCGTACCCCTGGCCATCGAGCTGGCGGCGGCGCGGACGGCCACGTTCAGCGCGGCCGAGCTGCTGTCCACTCTGGACGACCTGCTGGCCGGCGGCCCGCGTACGGCGGCCGCGCGGCACCGCACGCTGCGCGCCACCATCGAGTGGTCGTACGCCCTGCTCACGCCGCGCCAGCGCGGATATCTGGAGACGCTGTCGGTCTTTCCCGCCCCCTTCGACCGCGCCGCCGCGGCCGCCGTCGCGGGTGGCGACGTCGACGTGCTGGACGAGTTGGTCGCCCGGTCGATGGTGCTGGTCGAGGCTGGGCCGCGCTTCCGGCTCCTGTCGACGATCCGGCGGTTCGCGGGAGAGCGGCTCGCGGCGGCGGGCCGGGCCGGCAGGTTCGCCGCGCGGCACGCCCGGTGGTGTCGCGACGAGCTGCGGCGGGTACAGGCACGGCTCGCCGGACCCGATGAGGTCGAGGGCGTCGCCAGGCTGGACGAGCTGTGGCCGCACCTGCGGGCCGCGTTCGCCTGGGCGTGCGAGCGCGACCACGACATCGCGTACGCGTTGCTGCGCCCGGTCGCCGCCGAGATCGGCCTGCGCGGGCGTTGCGAGGTGGGCGATTGGGCTGAGCGCCTCCTCGACCGAGCCGGTGCCGCGGCACCGGCGCTGCTGGCGTGGGCGGGGAAGCGGTACGGGATGAACCAGCACCCGGCCGGATACGAGCGACTGGTCGAACGGCACGGCGAACCCGACCAACCACTGGTGCGGCACGGACGCGGGTCCGCGTACCAGGACTATGGAACGCTGGGGGAGCTCGCGCCGGCCGCGGCGGCCGAGTGGCGACGGCGCGGCGACGGCCTTCTGGCCGAGCAGGCCGATGTGGACGCGGGCGCGGCGCTGCTGTTCACCGGGCGTTTCGTCGAGCATGACGCCGTCGTTGGCGCGCTGGCCGAGCGGTACCGTGCCGGCGGGCCGCCGACCCTGCTGAACTGGACGTTGATGCTGCTCGGCTACTCAGCCGCGTGCCAGGGCGAGCGTGAGCGGGCCGAGCGGCTCTTCGACGAGGCGGTCGCTGTGCGCGTGCCGGACCACACGCACTCGCCGAACAAGCCTGTGCGCGCTCGGGCGCTGCTGCGACGCGGCGATCGGGCGGGTGCGTTCGGCCTGCTCAGGTCGCATGTGGACGAGCTGCTCGACACCGGAAACATGCAGGGCACGTGTGTCGCGGCGGTGGAGTTCGTCACCATGATGGCGGCGGTGGGCCGGTTGCCGGACGCGGCGCGCGTTCTCGGATACGTCGAGGGTGCCGGGATGCTCGACGTCGAGGTGTGGCGGGCGCAGGTCACCGAGGTCAGCGCGACGCTCACCACCGCCGGTGACCAGCGAAGGGCCGGCCGCGCGATGAGCCACGACGACGCCCTGCGGCACATGCGCGCCGTGCTCGACGGACTTCTTCGGCGCTGACCTGAGGCGTGTTCGCCTTGCTGGACAAGGCTGTCTTCGCGAGACTGTCGTGACGATGCCTCAGCAGAAGGTGGTTGACGTGACGACAGACGCTCAGTCGATGCGCGCCATCGCGGCCGGATACCGCGTTCTGGGCCGGCTGCGCCGCGGTCCCGACTCGGCGGTCTACCGCGCGGTCCGTGACGAGGACGGCACCGAGGTCGTGCTGAAGGTGCTGCTGTCCGAGGCGTACCCGATCGACGAGGAAGCCGCCAACCTGCGGCGCCTGCCACGCCACCCGAACCTGGTGCGCGTTCTCGGCTCGGGGCGCACCGTGCACGGCTTCCCGTTCTTCGCGATGGAGTACCACTCCGGGGGCTCGTACGCCGACCTGCTGGCCCGTTCCGGGCCGATCCCGGTCGAGGAGGCCATCCGGGTGGGGCGCGCGGTGGCCGAGGCGCTCGATGTCGTGCATAGTGTGGGCTTGGTGCATCGCGATGTGACGCCGGCCAATATCCTGCGTGGGGCGGATGGCCCGTTGCTGACCGACTTCGGTATCGCCGCGATGCCGGACGAGTTGAGTGGCACGGTGGCGCTTGACCGGCTGACTCCGCATCACGCGGCGCCTGAAGCGTTGCTGCGGGAGGCGCAGGACGGTCGGTCTGATGTGTATGGTCTGGCGTCTACTGTGTGGACACTGCTCGCTGGTCATCCGCCGTTCGCCACGCCCGACCAGCCGTCACCGGATCCGTTCGAGTATCGCGAGAGTGCGCTGCGTCGTGAGCTGCCGCCGGTGCCCCGCGAAGACGTGCCGCCGTGGTTGCAAGAGGTGCTGCGGCGGGCGATGGCCAAGGCGCCCGGTGATCGGTACCCTGACGCGGCCGCGTTCGCGACGGCACTACGCGATCGCCGCGCCCCGGACGAGGAACCGTCCACATCGGACGCGACTCCGGTCATCCAGGTGCCGGCTCCCGGCAGCGCGCCCACCGGCCACACGATGCCCGTCCCGCCGGGGCCCGCCGAGGTGAGTGGCCGCGGCTCGTCAGCCGTGTCGAAAAGCACCGCTGGTCCCGGCTCAGCCGGCTCCGCCGCGCCTGTCCCATCGCCTTCCGTGCCTGCCGCGTCGCCTTCCGTGCCTGCCGTGGCGGGTTCCGCGGCGGATGTCGCGTCGCGTGCGTCAGGTGCTGCGGGCGCTGCGTCGCGTGCGTCGGGTGCGGATGTCGCGTCGGGCGCTGCGGACGGTGCCGCGCGGGCCGGTGGTCGTGCCGCTGGCTCCGCGGCGAGGGCGGGCGCGACCGCTGGGGTCCGGCCGGCCGGTGACGCGACTGGTGCGGTGGGTGACCCCGCCGGGCGAGCGGGCGACGCTGGCGCGGGGGAGGGCGGCGCCGCGGCGCCGGACGGGCCGAAGCCGGCGAATGCCGGATCGGCGAAGGGCACGGGCGGCGCGGGCGGTGGGCGCGGGAGCGCGGTGCCGGACGGACCCGAGCCCGCCGGCGCCGCCGAGGTCGGTGGGCGGGCTTCGGCGAACACCGGATCCGCGACTGCCACGCGGCCGGCTACGGAGAGTGGGTCCG
This sequence comes from Phytohabitans aurantiacus, assembly GCF_027923225.1. Taxonomy (GTDB): domain Bacteria; phylum Actinomycetota; class Actinomycetes; order Mycobacteriales; family Micromonosporaceae; genus Phytohabitans; species Phytohabitans aurantiacus. Next base: position 81,961 of record NZ_BSDI01000025.1, on the reverse strand, counting down.
CGGGTGGCGGATCGAACGCTGATGGGCTGCCGGCCGCGGCCGGTGGCCGGACCGCTGCGGAGGGTGGGGCCATCGAGCGAGGGGCCGCTGGGCGCGGCGGCACCGCGCGGAGCGGGTCGGCGGGTGCGGCAGGCGGCCGTGCCGGGTCGGCCATGAGCATGGACGCGGCGCGCCGTGGCGCGGCCAGCGGGGGACTCGTTGCGCCGGAGAGGCAGGCCGAGGCGGCGCGCACCCAGGCGGCGGACCCGCCGGCCCTGGCGGCTGAGCGCCCGGCGGCAGCTGAGCGCGCGGCGGTGCCTGAGCGCGCGGTGGCGGCTGAGCGCGCGGTGGCGGCTGAGCGGGCGGCGGCGATCGAACGCCGGGCGGAGGCTGAGCGGGCTGCCGCGGCTGAGCGGGCGGTGGCGACAGAGCGCCGGGCGGTGGGTGAGCGCGCGGCGGAGGGTGAGAGGGCCGTGGTGGATGAGACGGCCGCGGTGGTGGAGGGCGCGCCGGCCGTGGCGCCGAGCCCGCTGCCGGGCGCGCGGGCGTCCACTCAGGACAGCGCCGGGCCGGTGCCGGTGTCCGGGGCGAGTGCGGGGCCCGCATCGCAGCGGACGCGGGCGGAGCCATCACTGCCGGGCGGCTGGGGCGAGGCCATGCCGCGTGACGAGTCGACCGTCGCCGCGCGCGCTGAGACCGCCGCGACAGGCTATGCGGGATACCAGACCGAGGCGGTGGCGCTGCCGGCGTACCAGATCGCTGGCTATGCCGCGGAGGACGCGGCCCCCGACTACGCCGTGGGCGACGTGGGTGGGTTGAGGTTCGACGACGAGCCGGAACCGGACGGCGTGCTCCCGCCGGATCGCCGGCGCGGAGTGTCCAAGGTGGTCGTTGGTGTGGCGGCGGTGGTCATCGGGTTGAGCGCCGCCCTGATCGGCACGCTCGCCTACCGCGGGCTTAACGAGGATGCGCCGGAGCAGGCGAAGGCCGTGCCGGGCGCGCCGGAAGACCTGCGGCTGGCCGACGAGCGGTTCGCGGTCACGCTGTCGTGGCGCGATGTGAGTGACGGCAACGCGATCGTGTACGTGGTGGGTGGTCCGCGGGGCAAGACACCGAGCACGATGGCGAGCGCGGCCCGGGGCGCCACGTCGGTGCGGGTCAACGGCGTCAACCCGGAGGTGGACTACTGCTTCCGATTGGTGGCCGCGTTTTCGGTCGACGAGGTCGCCACGTCGGACGAGTCGTGCACCACGCGATTCGCTGCCAGCCCGACGCCGAGCTGACCTTCTCCAGAAGGTGGTAGACGTGACGACAGATCCGCAGGCGCTGCGCTCCATCGCGGCCGGATACAGCGTTCTGGGCCGGCTGCGCCGCGGGCCCGACTCCGCTGTTTATCGTGCGGTCCGTGACGAGGACGGCACTGAGGTCGCGTTGAAGGTGCTGCTGTCCGAGGAGTATCCGATCGATGAGGAGGCGGCCAATGTGCGGCGCCTGCCTCGCCATCCGAATCTGGTGCGGGTGCTGGGCACGGGCCGGACGGTGCTTGGCTTTCCGTTCCTGGTGATGGAGTACCACCCCGAAGGCTCGTACGCCGACCTGCTCGCCAGTTCCGGCCCCATCCCCGTCGAGGAGGCCATCCGGGTGGGGCGTGTCGTGGCCGAGGCGCTCGACGCCGTGCACGGTGTCGGCCTGCTGCACCGCGATGTGACGCCGGCCAATATCCTGCGTGGGGCGGATGGCCCGTTGCTGACCGACTTCGGCATCGCCGCCATGCCGGACGAGTTGAGTGGCACGGTGGCGCTTGACCGGCTGACCCCGCACCACGCGGCACCCGAGGCGCTGCTGCGGGAGGTGCAGGACGGCCGGTCCGATGTGTACGGTCTGGCGTCTACTGTGTGGACACTCCTCGCTGGTCATCCGCCGTTCGCTTCGCCGGACCAGCCGTCGCCGGACCCGTTCGAGTACCGCGAGAGCGCGCTGCGTCGTGAGGTGCCTGTGGTGCCGCGTGAGGATGTGCCGCCGTGGCTGCAGGAGGTGCTGCGGCGCGCGATGGCCAAGGCGCCCGGTGATCGGTACCCTGACGCGGCCGCGTTCGCGACGGCACTGCGCGACCGTCGCGTCCCGGACGCGGCACCGTCTACATCGGAGCCCGCGCCGGTCATCCAGGTGCCCGCTCATGGTAGTGCGCCCACCGGCCACACGGTGCCCACCTTGCCGACGCCCGAGGTGACCGTACGCAGCTCGGCCGCCGCCGGGTCGGCGCCACGCGGGTCGGCGCTGGACGACGCGGACCCGCCGGATCTGCGACGTGGAGTGTCCAAGGTGGCCGTTGGGGTGGCGGCGGTGGTCATCGGGTTGAGCGCCGCTCTGATCGGGACGCTGGCCTACCGTGGGCTGGTCGCGGACGCGCCGGAGGAGGCGCGGATCGTGGTGGGGGCGCCGGAGGATGTGCGACCTGCCGACGTGCGGCCTTCCGGAGAGCCGTCCGCGTCTACGCCGGTGGCGGCTTCCCCCTCAGTCGCTGGCAACGGTGGCGCCGAGCGGGTCGTGCCGGCTACCGGCAGGCCCCCCGTCCAGCAGGCACGGCCAAGCCCGTCGCGCACCGAGGCGGCACCGGCCAAACCCGGCGCACCGGCGCCGACGAGGTCCAGCAAGCCGACACCGACACCGAAACCGACGCCGAAGCCTTCGCCGAGCGGTGGCTCGACGCCCAACCCGTATACGGCGGCACAGGTCTGCGGCAGCGGATACAAGGTCATCGACTCGGCGACCCTCGGCTCGTTCGGCAAGGTGTACCTGCTCTACAACGCCGGCAACGGATACAACTGCTCGGTGATGCTCAAGACCGCCTCGGTCGGCACCAAGACGACCGTCTCGGCGTACCTGCAGGTGCAGGGCGGGTCCCGGGTTACCGACAAGGGCTCCTTCGGCTACTACGCCGGCCCGGTGCGGGCCAAAGCCCCTGGGGTCTGCGTCGCGTGGGGCGGTTCGGCGGGTGGCGTCACCTACAACAGCCCGTTCGAGCACTGCGGCTAGGTGTGTCAGGGGCGCCACCACAGCGGGCGGGGGTCGAGCCACCAGGTCAGGCGGCGCAGGCGTCCTGAGTGGCGGCGCAGGGCCTTGCGGTGGGCGCGGGCCTCGGACACCAGGCGGTCCACATTGGCGCCGGGTGGGAGCGCGGCGCCGAAGGCCACGCCGTTGACGGCGGCCGCGAGCGCGCCTACGCCGGGGCCGGGCGCTGCCGCACCAGCCAGTCGCGCCACGTCGTCCACTGTGGATGCCGGAGCGGGGCGGTGGCCGGCCTGGCGCAGGCCGGCGCGGACCTCGGCCCACGCCCCGAGCAGGCGGCCGGTCGGGCCGCCGCGGCGGAGGCGGGCGTGGCCGCGCCACAGTCGCAGCGAGGGTACCGCGACGAGGAGCCCGAGCATCGCGGCGACCGCGTACCAGGGCCAGCGGATCGGCGGCGCCGGCGCTCCGCGCGGTGGGGCGGCCGCGGCGGTATCGTCCGCGGGTTGATCCTCCTCGTCCGCCGAGCCCGACGGGGTCGGCTCGACCTGGGGGAGCGTGGGCAACGGGTCGAGCGGCGCCGGTCCGAGATTGTCCGTTGTGGACGCCGGTGGGGTCGGGTCGAACGGCACCCAGCCGGCGCCGTCCAGGTACACCTCGGGCCAGGCGACCGCGTCACCGGCGCGCACCACGTACAGGTCGGTGCCGTCGAGCGGCTCGCCGACGGTGAAGCCGACGGCCACCCGGGACGGCATGCCCAGCGCCCGGGCCAGTACGGCGAACGCGGTCGCGAACTGCTCGGAGGTGCCGCGCCGGCCGCCCTGCTCGACGGGGCGCATCAGGAAGCGGTCGAGGCTTGGATAGCCGTTGCCGCCGGGCGCCTTGGCGTCGAAGCGGTAGTTGCGCCGCAGGTGGTCGGCGAGCCGGGTGGCCTGGTCGTACGGGCTGCCGGTGCCGGCCGCGAGCCGTGCGATCTCGTACAGCCGGGCGGGCCCGCCGGGCGGCAGCGTGCGTCCGGTGTCGAACTCGTCGCCGGTCGGCAACCGCGCACCGGCGAGGCGTTGGGGATTCCAGTCGGGCGGCCGGGCGTCCACTATGTACCGCTGCCCGGCACGCAGCCCGTCCGGTGCGACCAGCGTGGCGGTCGGCGCGTCGACGGCGACCCGTACCCCGGTCACCTCCTCGGCACCGTCCGGCGCGGGCAGCCAGCCACCGCTGAGCCCGGCGATCGTCAGCTCCTGGCGCGCGGCCGGTCCGGCGGTCTCCACTGTGGCCGGCAGCACGGTGCCGGCGGCGTGGTACGTGCGCGCGGGCAGCCAGGTCACGCCGGTGAACTCGGCGAGGGTCACCAGCCGCAGCCGGGACGGCCGGTCGGTGCGCACCTCCAGCAGCGTCTCGTCCGGATTGGCGGCCCATCCGGCGAGCAGGTTGAGGGGGTTGACCTGTTCCGGGTTCTGGTACGGCGGGTCCACGTGCGCCCGCAGGTCGGGCGGGCGGCGGTCGGTTGTGGACAGCAGCGCCGGTCCGGCGAGCCCGGCGACGGCGGCGGCCAGCGCGACGAATCCGGCGGCGTGCAGGCGTCCACTGTGCTGGGTGAGGGCCAGCATGGCGGTGAGCGCGAGGACCAGGAGGACGGCGTACCCGTAGGCGGGCTCGCCGACCGGGCCGACCACGGCGACCGCCCCGCCGAGCAGCCCGACCGGCGGCAGCACGGCGAGCGCCGGCCGGCGCGTGTAGAGGAGCGCGGCGGCGGTCGCGGCGGCGAGCCAGGTGCCGCAGAACGGCAGCGCCACCATCTCCAGGGTGACCGGCACCGGTACCGACGTGGTGAGGATGCGCGCACCGGAGAAGCGCAGCGCGTCCAGGGCCGATCCTGACTGGTGGGGCAGCCAGGCGGCGAGCGCCACGACCGCGCCGGCGAGGACCGCGAGGGCACCGACGATCGTGGTGGAGGCGGTGCGGCGGGCGGCCCGCAGCGCTCCCGATACCGCCGCGCCCCCACCCGCGGCGGCACACAGCAACAGCGCGGCCGTTCCGGGTGCGTACGTGGCGGCCAGCGGCAGGACGGCGGCGGCGCAGGCGACGACGGCGGCCGCCAGCATCGCGACCCTCCTCATCGGACCATTCCGTTCCACCGGTCGGCGAACTCGGCGGCGGTGGCGGCCGCCAGCGCGACCGCGCCCGGGGGCAGGGCCGGCGGGCTGGCCCGCTTGCCGAGCAGCACCACGACAAGTGCGGCGTACCCGGCGCGGGCCGCGAGCACGGGCGACAGGTCCGCGTCCGGGCCGGACAGGACGAGCAGCGTGTCACCGGCCCGGTCGCGCCGCAGCCCCGGCAGGACGCGGGTCAGGTCGACGCCGGCCGCCGGGCTGACCTGGGCCAGCAGGTCGAGACCGGCGTCCACAGTGGTGGCCACGGCGGTGCGGGAAGCCGGGCACAACGCGAACGGCACGCCGTCGCGGCCGGCGGCGGCGACCACCGAGGCGGCGGCCTCCACGACGTCTTCGAGAGCGTCCTCGTCGGGTCCGTACGCCTCGGCGCGGTCGTCGACCAGTACGGCCAGCCGGGGCAGGGCGGTGTCGACGTGCTCGCGCACCATCAGCGTGCCGAGCCGTGCCGAGGTGCGCCAGTGCACGCGGCGCAGGTCGTCGCCCAGCCGGTACTCGCGCAACGCGTGGAACGCGATGCTGCCGTGCAGGGCGGTGTCGAGCAGCCCGTCGAGGCTGGGCGCGGTGCCGAGCGGCAGGGCCCGGAGGTACCGCCAGCGGGGCCGCACGAGCACCCGGATGGCCGGCGCCACCTGGCGCTGTGCCCGGCACAGCCCGAGCGGGTCGTGCCGGCCGACGCGCAGCGGCCCCACGGTCAGCACGCCGCGGCGGCCGGTCGGCAGCGGATACGAGACCCGGCTGGGGATGCCGCCGCGTACCCGTACCGGCGTGGAGACGGTGTGCGAGCCGAGCGGCCCCCGTACCGGTTCGGTGACGTCGAGGCCGCGCGACCGGCCGGACGCCGAGTACACGTCCACATCCGCCCGGCACTCCTCGCCTTGGCGGGCGCGCGCCGGGGTGACCGTTCGATCGGCGGTGACCCGGGGTGGGGCGCCCACCCAGGCGAAGGCGAGCGCCAGGCACAGCAGGGCGGCGCCGCCGAGCAGCGCGATCTCCCGGTATCCGGCCACGAGGCCGAGCGCCAGCAGGATCGGCCCGGCCGCGAGCACCGTCCACCCACGACTGGTCGGCATCAGCGGAGGGCGGCCTCGGGAGTGGGCACGGCCACCTCGGCCAGGATCTCGCCCATCACCTCGGTCGCGTCGCGGCCGCGCAGGGCGGCGTCGGGTGCGAGCAGCAGCCGGTGCGCGCAGACGGACTCGGCGAGCGTCTTCACGTCTTCCGGTACCGCGTACGCCCGACCGCCGGCGAGCGCGTACGCCCGGGCGGCTCGGGCCAGCGCGACGCAGCCGCGCGGCGACAGGCCGAGCCGGATGTCGGTGTGGCGACGGGTGGCGGCGGCGATGCGGCGAATGTAGTCGTAGATGCCATCGTGGACGGTGACGCGTTCGGTCAGGGCGGCCAGCCGCGCCACGTTTGCCACCGAGAGCACCGGGGTGAGCCGGTCGGGGGAGCGCATCGCGGCGCCGCGCATGACCTCCAGCTCCGCGTCGGCCTCCGGGTAGCCGACGGACAGCTTCATCAGGAACCGGTCGAGCTGCGCCTCGGGCAGCCGGTACGTGCCGTCCATCTCGACCGGGTTCTGGGTGGCGACCACGAGGAACGGCTGCGGCACGGCGTACCGGTTGCCGTCCACTGTGACGTGCCGCTCCTCCATGACCTCCAGCAGCGCCGACTGGGTCTTCGGGGACGCGCGGTTGATCTCGTCGGCCAGCACCACGTTGGCGAAGACCGGGCCGGGGTGGAACTCGAAGACCTGCTTGGCCTGGTTGAAGATGGTCACGCCGGTGACGTCGGCGGGCAGCAGGTCGGGCGTGAACTGGATGCGCCGCCACCGCCCCTCGACGGTGGCCGCGATCGCCCGGGCGAGGGTGGTCTTGCCGACACCCGGCACGTCTTCGATGAGCAGGTGCCCGCCGGCGAACAGCGCCGTCAGCGCCCGCCGCACCACCTCGGACTTGCCCAGCAGCACTGTGGACACGGCGCCCGCGAGGCGGCCGAACGAGCCTTCGAAGTCGACGACCTCCTCCGCCGTCAGCGGTTGCACGTAATTCCCCACTAACATTCCGCGATCTGTTCGATGGTGACGCCATTGTGCAGGTAGACGAAGGCCTCGGGCACCCAGTGCCCACCGGCCTTGAAGATCCAGTGGCCGCTCTGCTTGCCACCGTACGGCCGGGCGTCGACGGTGTCGCCGTACGCGCGGCAGACCGCGAAGATCTCGTAGCCGTCCGCGTTGTGGTCGACGGCCGCGCTCGGGTTCCAGCCCGGGCTGTCGAAGATGGGGACGCCGCCGGCGCAGAAGTCCGGGTCGGCGTTCGCCGGGTTGTCGTGGCAGTGGATGTTGCCCGCCTTCCCGAGCTGGCGCGTCGTGACCTGCTGGGTGTCCCTGCCCGTCTGGCCGCCCGCCTCGGCGGTGACGGTCACGGTGTACGGCGTCTGCGGGGTCAGGCCATCGACCTCGACGCGGCCGCCGCAGCCGGTCGCCGACCGCGAGCCCACCGTCACGGTGCAGCTCGGCGTGTCACCGCTGGGGTTGTTGACCCGGAACAGCACGATGACGTCGTCGTCGCCGACCAGCACGTCGTTGATGGTGACCGTGATACTCGGCAGTCGCTCGACGTCCACTGTGGCCGCCGCGCCTTCGCCGGCCGAGTTGACGGCGGCGACGGTCACCTGGGTCAACGACCCGTCGCCCGTGATGGTCGTCGTGCGGGCGTCGCCGGCGACCTCGCGCGTGACGGCGCCGGCCCGCACGACGTACGCGGACACCGGCTGGCCGTTGGCCTGCGCCGGACCCCAGGTGACGGTGTAGCTGTTGGCGTCGGTCTGCCGGGCGGCCACGTTCGTCGGCCGGCCGGGCCGGGTGAACGGGACCACCTCGTTGCTCGGCGGGCTCGGCTCGCTCGCCCCGCCGCCGGCGGCCGCCCGTGCCACCACGGTGAACGTGTACGGGACGCCGGGGGCCAGCCCCTCGAACTCCGTGGACAGTCCGGTGACCGTCTGCGGCGGGTTGTCGCCGGCCTGCCCGTCGCGCAACGGTGTCACGACGTAGCTGCCGGCGTCCGGCACGGCTTCCCAGGCGACCGCGACCCGTCCCGCCGTGACGGTGGCGGTGGGCGCGCCCGGCCGCGCGGGAGCCGCGCCGACCGGTGTCACCGGCTCGGACAGCGCCGGAGCGCTGCTGCCATAGCCGTTCCGCGCCACCACCCGGAACCGGTACTCGGTGCCGTTGGTCAAGCCGGTGACCAGTGTGGACAGTTGGTCGCCGGGCACCTCGACGCGACCGCCGTTCCAGGTCACGACGTACCGCTCGACGGCGGCGCCGCCTCTGGTGGCCGCGCGACCCCAGGTGACCCGCACCTGCCCGTCGCCCGCCAGGACCGTGACCGGTACCGGTACACCGGGCGCGCCCGGCTGTTCGGGATCCGGCCGGTTCTCGGTCGGCGCCGGTCGCGGCCGGGTTGTCGTCTTCGACGGGCTCGGCGGCTTCGGCGGTCCGGTGGTGGTCGCGGGCTTGCTCGGCGGCGCGGTCGGGCTACGGGTTGGATCGGGCACGGCCGCGCCCGGGCCGTACTTGTCGACCACGCTGGTCTCGCCCTCGGGGTCGACCACCACGGCGGTCGGCGCGTCGACGGCGTTGATGAACAGGTGCTGCTCGCGCACGAGCAGCTCGAGCGTGCCGGTGGAGCGCGGCACGCTGACCGGCTTCAACTCCTTGCCGCCCTTGTCGTACACGCGGACCAGGCTTGCCTTCTCGTCCGGTACGTAGATGCGCCCGGCGAACGGTACCGCCGTCTGAGCGCCCGCGGGCAGCGCGACCTTGCCGACGGGCCCGCCCTCGTCGACGTCCTCGATGGTCACCGCGGTGCGGTCCGGCGGCACCGTCACCACCGCGAGGTCGCCGACCGTGCGGTCGGGCATCACGGCGGCGGCCAGCTTCACCGGCGACTTCATCCGCTTGGTTTCCTTGCCACTGACCGCGACCATCGCGTCACCGCTGCGGTCGACGGCGAGGACGCCCTTGTCCAGCACGCTGACCGCGAGGTCGTGGCCGGGCTCGGCGACCGGGACCGTGCGGGTGATCGCCAGGTCGCCGCCGCTGCCGGTGACCGCGACGACGGTGCCCTGGCCGGGCAGGCCGAGCCACAGCGCGCCGTTGGTGTCGTAGGCCCCGCCGACCAGCGGCGCGGGCAGCTGCAATGGTTCGCCGCGCACCTGGAGCGTCGCCGGGTCCAGCGAACGGATCAGGCCGCGGGTGCGATCGACCACAGTGGCGTGTTCGCCCGAGAGCACGATGGTGACGTCGTTGCCCGGGTCGACGGCGAGCGAACCGGAAAAGCCCATGCGGCTCAGGTCGACAGAGGTCACCCGGCCGGTGTCGAGGTCGTGCAGGAGCAGGAAGTTGTCGTCCTGCGTCACCCGGATGCGATGGCCGCGCGAGTCGACCAGCGGCTGTCGCAAGTCGACGGTGCCGGAATCGCCGTTGAGGCGGGACACCTCGCCCACCGGCCGGCTCCACAGCCAGGCGCTGCCGTCGAAGACCGCGGGTGCCTGGCCCATCGCGCCGAGCCCGAACACGGTGCCGACCAGGGCGCCGGCGACCGCGACCACCAGCGTGCCGGCCGTGAATCCGCGCAGCCGCCGCGGAACCAGGTTGGGCGGCAACTTCACGAGGGGACCTCCTCGGCCAGGCATGCGGCCAGTTCCAGGAATGCGGCGCGGGTAGGGCGCCGGAGCCGTTCGATGTCGATGACGCGGCAGTCGGCGAGCGCGTCGTCCCAGGGGATCTGCACGACGCGCTCGTTCGGGCGCCACCGGCCGACCCGGTCGCGGCGGCCCAGCCGGCCCACGCCGGTGACCGCCACGACGACCGACTCGGCCAGCGACTGGTCTATCTTGAACAACCGGTCGAGCGTGTGCTCGGCCGCGGCCACCGCGTCCGGAGCCGTGGTGGTCACGACAACGGCGCGATCCGATCGCGCGAGAGCACCGTGGCCGATGTCGCTGCCGTCGTCACCGACGTCGAGCAGCGTGTACGCGAAATCGAGGCGCAGGTCGGCGACGACCCGAGCCAGTGTGGGGCGACCCAGCGGGGTGTCCCAGGGCGCACCGTCGACGATGGCCACCCCGGACACCTGAGCCGGCTCGACCGTGCCCGCGGCGTAGGACGCGGCGTCCGGGGCGGCCGCCCCGGCCAGCAGCCGGCCGAGCGACGGGGTGCCGGTGCGGGTGTCCGCGATCGCCACCTGGCCGGGCACCAGCGTGCCGAGGGCCAGCGCGACGCCGGCGGCCGTGCAGGTGGTGCCCACACCGCCCTTGCCCGCGACGAACGCCGCCACCCGCGGTGACGCCTGGCCCTGCCGCACCACTGTGGACAGTTCCTGCTCGTGCGCGACCCGTGCCGAACCCTTCGCCTGCCAGACCATGGGCCGGCGCGGCGGGACCGATTCACTCACCGGTCCGCCAGCCTCGTGTCGCACGAGCGTCATCGACCTGGACCCGCGACCGCCGGCTCGGCCACCCGTACCGGCCGCTCCGCGACGGGACCGTCGACCATGGCGACGGGGACGGGTGCGGTCTCCCACAGGCCGTCTTCGGGCGCCACGTCGGTGGCCGCCGTCTCGATCCGCGGCGGCTCGTACGCCGGCTTGCGTTCCCGCTTCGGCCCGGTGGCGACCGGGCGCGCGGCCTGGTCGCGAGCGCCGGGCAGGGCGGGCTGTGGCGTCTGCGGCGCGACCGCGGGCCGGCGCTGTCCGGTGAGGTCGACCCGGTTGACCGGCGCGGTCTGCCACGGTCCATCGTGGACCGGCTGCCGCGGGCCGGTGGCGAGCGGGCGCCGGGCGGCGCCGCGAGCCGGCCGGCCCTGGGTGTCGCGGCCGAGGACCGGACCGCCGGGCGGCGGCACCGGCGGGGTCACCCCGCGGGTGCCGGCGAGGTTGGGTGTGGCCGGCCGCGGGGTCGCGCCCAGCTCTCCACCGAGAGCGGCCGGCCGCGGTGCGGGCGCGCCGGCGCGGCGCTGAGGCCCGCCGGGTGCGGCCGCGCCAGGGATGCCGGCACCCGGGAGGCCGGCACCCGGCCGCTGGGCCGGTGCGCCGGCGCGGCGCTGAGCCCCGGCGGGCTGGACCGTTCCCGGGACGCCGGCGCTCGGCATCGCGCCCGGGCGGACCGCGCCGGGGCGCGGGGCTGTGCGGGAGCCCGCGCCGGCCGGCGCGGCGGGCGGGACAGCACCGGGGACCGGGCGGGCGCCGCCGAGCCCGGGGGCCACCCGGCCCTGCCCGGGCGGCGGTGTGGCAAGTCCGGGGGCCGGCACGGCGCGGCCGAGCACCGGACCGCGCCCGCCGGGCGGTGTGCCGGGGGCGACCACGCCGGGCACGGTGGGGCGGCCGATCACGGGCGGCGCGGGGCGGGGAACGACGCCGGGCGCGGGAGGCACGACGCCGGCGCGAGGCGGCGGGACCGCTCCCGGTGGCGGTGGCACGGCCGCACCCGGCGGTGCCGGTACGAGGGCTCGTGGCGGTGCGGGGACGGCCGGTGCGGGTGCCGGCGGGGCGCCCACACGCTGCGCGCCGAGGCCGGGCGGTGCGGGCACTCCGGGCGGTGCCGGAACCCGGGCCCCAGGCGGCGCTGGGGTGCCGGTGCCGGGCGGCGGAGCCACGGGCGGCGGCGGGGCGGGGGCCGGCGGCGCGGCGGGCGGCGGGGGAGCCACGGGCGGTGTACCCGGTGACGGGGGTGGCGGCGCGCCCGCGGGTGCTCCGGGCGGCGCCGGTGGTGGCGCGGCCCCACCGGGCGCACCGGGTGGCGGCGGTGGCGCCGGGGCAGCGGGGGAGGGCGGGGCGAAGAACGGGACCGCCGCCATGTTGGGCATGCCGGTCTTGGGGCCGGCGAACGTGGGCAGCTCGATGATCGTGGTCTCGGCGGCGGTGTTCAGCATCGGCCTGACGATCGCGCGGGCCCGGCGGCTGAACTCCTCCTGCGCCTCCAACCGGAGCTGGGAGACCTTCGCCTTGATCTCTTCCTTGGTCATGCCCTTGATCGAGTCGCCGAGCCAGGCCAGCCCTGTGCCACCGTCGACCGGCGTGGCCGCGGCCGCGGCGGCGATCTCGCCCTTGCGCGACTCGTACTCGGCCCACAGCGCGGCCATCTCGCGCTGCGCCTGGCCGATCGCGAGGGCGACCATCTGCAGGCTGCTGGAGTTGGCGAGGGCGGTGCTCGACGCCTCGTACATGGACAGCGACGACGTCGCGGCGTGCGTGGCGAACGCGTCCGACGCCTCGCCCAGCCAGGTCTGACCCAGAGCGGTGCGCTGGTCGTGCAGGCGCTGGCCGGCGTCCAGGAACTTCTCGCCCAGCACCCGCCACATGTGCGCCATCTCCTGGACGGCTTCATCGTTGAGGATCCGGACGTCGGCCCACAACAACTCGATGGTCAAGCCGTCGAGGCTAGGGTCCGCCATTGTCTAGTCCTCGGCGACAGGAGCCTGGAACAACCGCTTCCGGATGTCGGAGGACTCATCCAACCGGGCGTCGCCGTCGTACTTGTCGATCTCGGGCAGGTCGGGACCGAGCTCGTCTTCGCGCGGCGACTCGTAGACGGTTTCCGGCAGGCCGCCCTGCTCCGGGACGGTGACGACCACAGACCCGTTGTACGAGTCGACCCAGTAGCCCGCGCCGCCGTTGGCCTGGGCGTTCAGCCCGTCGACGTTTTCCTGGCCTTGCTGCTCGAGGAACTCCTGGATCTCTTTCTGTACCTCGCCGGTGGCCTTCTTCGACGCGCCGCCGGTGGCCTCTTCGCCTTTCTTCGGCGGGGCGAACATCTTGTCGACCACCGCGCCGTCGAGGCGCAGCATGGCGTCGGCGCCGTGGCCGTCGGCGGTGCCGTAGCTGGTGCGGATGACGTTGGCGCCCATCGCCAGCGTGGTCAGCCCCAGGAATGTCTCCTGTAGCACCTGGCTGGCGACGAAGTGGCTGGTCATGTGGTTGCTGGACAGGCGAGTCAGGTCGGGCAGGACGCCCGTGCTGCCGAGATTGGAGGCCGTCGCGAACTGTGCCAGCGCGGCGTGGGTCTGCATGCTGGTGTCGCGAAAGTCTTCGCCCACCCGCTGAACCTTGTCGTTGAACGTGCTCAGGTCGTCGAGTTCGACGTCAAAGCCGTCTGTCGCCATCTCGGACTCCACATCGTCCAGTGCGCGCCGTCGGGTCATTATGGATCTTACGTGCTCGCCTGGAAAGGCGACAGAGCCTATGTCGTACCGTCCTCCGGCGGCGTCCAGCCAATTTGGACCAGCCGCGCGCCGTGCTGGCGGTCGACCAGCCAGCCTCGTCCCGGTGGCAACGGGGACGGGCGGAGGTTGCCCAGCAACGGCCCCTCGTCCCGGTTGCCGGACATCAGGATGCCCGGCGAGCCCAATTCCCGCAACCGCAACATGACCGGCTCGTACGAGGTGCGGCCGGCGCCGCCGGTGCGCCGCACGAGCACGAGGTGCAGGCCGATGTCGGCGGCCTGGCTCAGGAAGTCCAGCAGCGGCGCGAGCGGATTCTGTTGCGTGCCGGACACCAGATCGTAGTCGTCCACCAGGATGTAGAGGTGCGGTCCCTGCCACCAGGCGCCTTCGCGGAGCTGCTCGGGCGTGACGTCTGGACCGGGGACGCGCTCGCGTAGCACGTCGACGACCTCGTCCATCATGCGGCGGGCCAGCTCCGCGGTGGTGGCGTAGCCGATGAGGTGCCGGCCGCCGATGGCACCGAGCAGCGCCCGCCGGTAGTCCACCATGATGACCCGGGCCTCGTCCGGCGTGTAACGCTCCACAATGGAGCGGGCGAGCAGCCGGAGCAGCGCGCTCTTGCCCGATCCTGACTCACCGTAGGCGAGGAAGTGCGGATAGGCGTCGAAGTCCACCGTCACCGGGCGCAGGTCGGCCTCGGCGATGCCGATCGGCAGGCCCGGCTCGTCCGCCTGGGCCGGCAGTTCGGACGCTTCCAGTACCGCGGGCAGCAGGCGCACCCGGGGCGCCGCCGGCCCGTTCCACGCCTCGGCGACGCGGCGGACCAGCGCGGCCAGGCCGGCACTGGCGGTCTCCGCGTCGCCGCGGCCGTCGATCCGCGGCAGCGCGGCCAGGAAATGCAGCTTCTCGGCGGTGATGCCGCGGCCGGGCATCTTCTCCGGCACGTTCATCGCGGTGCGCCGGTCCAGCATGGAGTCGCCGGGCTCGCCCAGGCGCAGCTCCAGGCGGGTGCCGAAGATGTCCCGGACGGCCATGCGCAGGTCCATCCAGCGCGTCGCGGCGGCGATCAGGTGGATCCCGTACGACGGGCCGCGGTTGCCGATCGCGGTCACCGCGGCTTCCAGCTCCTCGAACTCGGCCCGCAGCGTGCCCCAGCCGTCGATGACCAGGAACACGTCGCCGAAGCTGTCGTTGATCCGGCCCTCGGCCCGCAGCCGCCGGTACGTGGCCATCGAGTCGACGCCGTACTGGGCGAAGGCTCGCTCCCGCTCGATAAGGAGCTGGTTCACCTCGGCCACGGTGCGCCGTACCTCGCCCGTCTCCAGCCGCGTCGCGACGCCGCCCACGTGCGGCAGGTCGCGCAGGCCCAGCATCCCGCCACCGCCGAAGTCCAGCGCGTAGAACTGCACCTCGGCGGGCGTACTGGCCAGCGCCAGGCTGGCGATGACACCGCGCAGCAGCATGCTCTTGCCGCTCTGCGGCGCCCCGACGACGACCAGGTGCCCGGTGCCGCCGGACAGGTCCAGCCACAGCGGGTCACGGCGCTGTTGCAGCGGGCGGTCCACCACGCCGGCCAGCGCCCGCAGCGCGCCGTGCGGAGCCGGCTCGCCGGTCGTCAGGCCACGCGCCGGATCGAGGCGCAGCGGCGGGAGCAGGGCGTCCAGGGTGGACGGATCCTTCAGCGGGGGCAGCCACACCTGGTGCGCCGGTACGCCGCGACCGCGCATCCGCTCCACCAGGATGTCCAGCAGGCTCTCACCCTGCGCCTCCTCGTCGACCCGTTGCGTGGCCGGATCCGGCTCGGCGACCTGGGCGACGTACTGCGTGGTGTAGAAGAGCACCCGGTCGGCGTCGACGGCGGTGGCGTCGGAGCCGTCGGCGCGGCGGTGCACCCCGGAGACGTACGCGGCCCGGAAACGGCGCAGCGGCTCGGTGGCGAAGCGCAGGTAGCCGTGGCCGGGGGAGCGGGGCAGCTCGTACGCGGCGGTGTCACCCAGCACGATCCGGCTCTCCACCGCCGAGAACGTCCGCAGGCCGATCCGGTACGACAGGTGGGTGTCCAGCCCGCGCAGCCGGCCCTCCTCCAGCCGCTGCGAGGCGAGCAGCAGGTGTACGCCAAGTGAACGGCCGACGCGTCCTATCTGGACGAACATGTCGACGAAGTCGGGCTTGGCGCTCAGCAGCTCCGAGAACTCGTCGCAGACGATGAGCAGGCTGGGCAGCGGGGCGAGGGCGGCACCGCTGGCCCGCGCCCGCTCGTAGTCGCGTTGCGAGGCGAAGTTGCCGGCCCCGCGCAGCAGTTCCTGCCGGCGCAGGAGCTCGCCGTTGAGCGCCTCGGTCATGCGGTCGACCAGCGGCAGCTCGTCCACGAGGTTGGTGATGACCGCGCTGGTGTGCGGAAGCGCGTCCAGCCGGGTGAACGTGGCGCCGCCCTTGAAGTCGACCAGGACGAAGTTGAGCAGCTCCGGGTCGTGCGTGGCGGCCAGGGCCAGTACCAGCGTGCGCAGCAGCTCCGACTTGCCCGAACCGGTCGCGCCGATGAGCAGGCCGTGCGGGCCCATGCCGTCCTGCGCCGACTCCTTCAGGTCCAGCTCCAGCGGCGTACCGTCGGGGCCTACCCCGATCGGCACCCGCAGCCGGTCCCGGTTCGGCCGCACCACCCACGTGCGGGCCGGGTCGAAGTCGTACGGGTCGCCCAGGTCCAGCAGGTCGGCGAGGCCCACGTCGGTGGACATCCGCCGCTCCGAGCGCCCGGTGGTGGGCAGCCGGAACCGCGAGATCTGCCGGGCCAGCGCCTCGGCCACGGCCGGCCGCAGCGCGTCGGCGCGGCCCGCCTCGGCGCCGCCGTCGAATGTGGTCGTACGCAGCGTCCCGTCGTCGTCGACGTCGAGCACCAGCGTGTGCCGGTCGAGCTGGCGCGGCGGGGCGGTGTCCAGCAGCACCACCGTCGCGCCGTCCAGTCCGTCTTCGATCAGCAGGTGGTCCGAGCCGGTGACCGTACCGCCGTCGACCACGACCAGCAGGTGCGGGCTGGGGCCGGACGACCCGGGGAGCCGTTCGCCGAAGCGGCTCCGGCCGGCCACGAGAGTGTCCAACATGGCCTCCAGGCCGGTGACCGTCGCGGACACCAGGCGCATCGCGCCGAGCGCGTCGGTGCGCCGCGGGTGCAGCGCGTGCGGCAGCCACTTCACCCACTCCCAGTGCTGCCGCCGGTCGTCGGCGACGCAGACGGCCATCAGCAGGTCGTCCGGCGCGTGGAAGGTCGCGGTGTGCGCCATGAGCGCCCGTACCAGCGCCCTGGTCCGGTCGGTGGCGCCCCGGACGTACACGCGGGCGAAGCCGTCCAGCGCCATGACCACCGGCAGGTCCGGCACCACCGAGTACGTGAGCAGGAACCGGCGCAGGCCCACCGCGCACATGGGGTCCAGCTCCTCGATGGGCCGCGTCTCCGGCGGGATCAGCGGCGTGGCAAGCTCCGCGGGGCCGAGGCCGATGCGGGCGGTCGCGAAGTCCGGGTCACCCGGCCGCCGCTCCCACAGCCGGGGACTGGCCGCCACCGACCAGAGCCCGTCCGGCGCCGGATGCTGGTGCACCTGCGCGGCCCGCTGCCGGCCCACGGTCCGGCGTACGGCGCGGCGCCGCTGGGCCAGATGGCGCATGTACTCCCGGCGTGCGGCCAGCATCTCCTGCTTGTTCGAGCCACCGGCGGACATGCCCATCGACGCCACGATCATGCCGAGCGCGGAGAGCCCGAACAGGCCGCCGGCCACGTACGCCAGCGTGCTGCGCGAGTTTCCGGCGAACATCAGCGCCATCGCCACCGAGCCGGCCATCATCGGCAGCAGCATCATCATCTGCGCCCAGCGCCGGCCGCCCGGCGCGGGAATCTCCGGCGGGGGATCGAGCAGCACCTCGCCGGTCGGGTATTCCGGCGCGGGCGAGCGAGGTGGACGGCGCAGAGCCGTGGTACTCACTCCGATTTCCCCATCTCTAGATCACGACGATTTGCCGGCCATGATAGACAGACGCCTACAGCGAGGGAAGGCGGTCGGCATGACGGTTGACTCGGACATCGGCCTGGCGCGGGTCGTCGTCGTCGCGCCGAAACGCCGGCTCGACCTGGCGTTGCCGGAGCACCTCGTGCTGGCAGCGCTGCTGCCGGCGCTGCTCTCGCACGCCGGTGAGGAAACCGTCGACTCGGCCGGCGAGCAGGGCGGCTGGATCCTGCGCCGCGCCGACGGCACGCTGCTCGACGTCGGCCGCAGCGCTGTCGCGCAAGGCGTTCGCGACGGCGAGCTGCTGCATCTGGTACGGGCGCACACCGACTGGCCGGAGCCCGAGTACGACGACGTGGTGGAGGCGATCGCGGCCGGTGCCCGGCAGGGCGGCGTCCTTTGGGACGGGCGGGTCAGCCGCTGGGCCGGCGTCGCCGCCGCTGGGATCCTGGTCGTCGCCGCGCTGGCGGTGTGCCTGGTCAACGGTCCTGACTGGACGGCCCCGGCGCTTCTGTGCCTCGGCCTGACCGTGCTCTGCCTGGGCGCCGGGGCGCTGCTGAACGTCGTGCTCGGTGACGCCGCGGCGGGTTTCGCGGTGTGCGCGCTCGGCCTGCCGGCGGCGTTCGCGGGCGGCCTGCTGCTGCTCGGCGGCGACGCCCCGCTGTCCGGCCTCGGCGCGCCGCATATGCTGACCGCCTGCGCGTTCCTGCTGGTCGCCGCCGTCGCCGGCCTGTTCGCCGCGACCGAACGCCGCTGGCTCTTCGTCGCCGCCGCGGTGGCCGCGGTCGCCGGGGGAGGCGCCGCCATCGCCGCGCTCGGCTCCCTCGACGCGGTACGCGCGGCCGCGGCTGCCGAGGCGGTACTGCTCGTGCTGCTCCCCGCCGGGCCGGTGCTGGCCGCCCGGCTGGGCAGGTTGCCGCTGCCCACCCTGCCGCGGTCCGCGGCCGACCTGGTCAAGGACGAGCCCGCGCCGACCGCCGGCGCCACGTTCGCCGCCGTCGCGCGCGCCGACGTGATGCTGACCGGCCTGCTGCTGGGCGTCGCCACGGTCGCCGCGATCGGCCTGGTCATCCTTGGTACCGCGGGCGGCTCGGCGCCGGTGCTCATCGCCGTGGTGAGCGCCGGCTACCTGGTGCGGTCCCGCCTCTTCCCGACGCTGCGGCACCGGCTGCCGTTGCTGACCTGCGGCCTGATCGGGCTGGCGGTGCTGGCCGTCGGATACGCGGACGACCTGGCCGGAGGCGGTCCACTGTGGGCCGTACCGGCGCTGGCCGGCCTGGCCTTGGCGGTGCTCGCCATCGGCGTCCGGTACCGGAACCGCCGCCCCTCCGTCTACCTGGGACGGATCGCCGAGCTCGGCGAGATCCTGCTGATCCTCGCCGTGGTCCCGATCGCCTGCGCGGTACTGGGACTGTACGGCCTCATGCGAGGCGTGGCAGGCTAACCGGAATGCCCACGCGCCGCGATCAGTTGCAGTCGTACCAGTTCATGATGCAGCGAGTCGTCTCCGCCTTCGCCCATCACGACACCGACCCGGTGCAGCCGGCCGGTCGCCGGCTCTTCGCGGCCGGGCTGGGTGGCGTGATGGTGGCGGTGCTGGCGCTGGCCGCGGTGGGCGTCTACGCCCTGGTCCGCCCCGGCGGCAACCGCAACTGGCGGGACGGCCAGTCCATCATCGTGGAGAAGGAGACCGGCACCCGGTTCGTTTTCCGGCAAGGCGTGCTCTACCCGATGGCCAACTTCACCTCGGCGGTACTGGCGCAGGAGAGCGACGCCAAGACGGTACGGGTGTCCGCCAAGTCCATGATGGGCGTGCCACGCGGGCCGGTACTGGGCATCCCGGGCGCACCCGACGCCGTCCCGCCGAAGGGCCGGGTGCTGGGCGCGCCGTGGACCATCTGCGCGCAGCCGGCCCGCGACGCCAGCGGCCGCGCCTCGGCGGTGACCTCGCTGCTGGTCGGGCGCGGCGCGCAGGTCGGCCGCGACCTGGGTGACGACGCGTTGCTGGCGCAAGACGTGGACGGCGGCGGGTTCTTCCTGGTCTGGCACCAGCGGCGGTACGCGATCGCCGACCAGCAGGTCGTCTTCACCGCGCTCGGCCTGGACCGCCAGCCGCGTACCCCGGTCAGCGCCGCTCTGCTCGACGCGCTGCCGGCGGGTGAGCCGCTGGCAGCACGCCGCGTCGACAAGCGCGGCACGGCCTCCACCGCCGTGGCCGGCGCCCGGATCGGCCAGGTGTACTTTGTGGACAGTGCCGGCGCCACCCGCCAGTACTTCCTGGTGGCCGACGCCGCCCGGCTGGCCGTCGTCACCGAGGTGGAGGCCAACCTGCTGCTGGCCGACCCGGCCACCCGCGCCGCGTATCCCGGCCAGCCCCCGCGCGGCCTGGAGCTGAGCCCGGCCGACGCCGCCGCGGCCGCGAAGCTGCCCGTGCCGGCCGTGGGCGCCGAGGCGCTGCCGGCGACCGCACCCCGCATCGTCGCGCCGTTCTCGGCCAGCGCCGCGACATCGGCGATCTGCGCGGAGTTCCGCGACGCGGCGAACCCGCCCCGGCTCGTGGTCGACACGCCCGCCGGCCAGCTCGTCGTGGGCGCGGCCTCGGCCCGCCGGACGGCGCAGGGCGTTCCGCTGGCCGACCGCGTCGCCGTCGCACCGGGCTGGGCGGCCATTGTGGAGGCGATGCCGTCCGCCGAGGCGCCGAGCGGCACCCGTTACCTGGTCACGGACCTGGGCGTCCGGCACGCCATGTCGGATCCCAATGTGCAGGGCTATCTGGGCTTCGGTGCGCTGACCCCGGTGCGGCTGCCGGCCGCCGTGGTGGCGCGGATGCCCGAAGGACCGCCACTCGACCCGGTTGCCGCCCGCCGCCCGGTACTGGGCTGATGTTGAGATCTTTCGCGGCGCCGCGCGGCTCGGTATCCTTCGATCAGGATCTTCATGCCTGACTGTCCACTAACAGCAGTTCCCCCCTCGGGAGGTGGGAAAACGCTATGCCAGCAGGAAATGGGTACGTAACCGATACCCAGACGATGTACGACGCCGGTGTGCGCATCTTCGGTGTCGTCGAGCAGCTCAGGGCCACGGCAACGACGATGAGCAACCAGCTCACCGCCGAACTCAACGACGCCACCTTCGCGGGCGCGGCCAGCAACGCCTTCGGCAAGAGCGACCAGGACGGCGTGCACGGCCTGCTGAAGTCCGACATGACGGCGCTCAACAACGCCCTCAACACGCTGTGCAACAAGGTCAGCGAGTCGGTGCAGGAGTACACGGGCAAGGACCTCGAAGCGGAGCAGGCAGTGTCGCGCTCGGGGGCGCAGGGCGGGCAGGCCCGTGCCGCGCTCAACTGGGCCGGAGCGTAGGAGGAAACCGTGCGGACCGCATACAACTTCGGCGCTCTCGACGCCGGCGCGCAGTCCCTCGAGGCGACGCGCGCCAGGCTCCTGGCCGACATCGCCGACCTGGAAGCCGCCTGCGCTCCGATGCTGAGCGTCTGGGAAGGCAGCGCGCGCGACGCGTACTACCAGCTCCAGACGATCTGGCGGGGCGTCGGCGACGACGTCGGCGTGTTCGTCAACGCTGTCAAGGACGGCGTCGTCTCGGCCAACGAGCTGGCCCAGATCGCGGAGACGGCCAACACCAACCGCTTCGCGGTGTGACCAACCGTATCCAGGGCGTTTCCCAAGTGCTCAGCCGCTTGGGAAACGCCCTGATCACGTGCGGGGCGGCCGCGGCGGCGTGAAGTAGAGCTCGGCCAGCTCGACGTCGTCGCCAGGGGTTTCGACTGTGGACGGTGCCGGTCCGGGGCCGCGGCGCATCCGCCGGTGAACGACCAGGAGGGCGGCGCAGCCGAGTAGCGCCAGGCCGATGGCCGCCGCGATCGCGACCGCCGACGCGGCGAGCGAACGCCACCGCGCGTCACGGCGCAGTGCCTCCTCGTCGATGTCGCGTACCGGCATCCCGGGTTGGATCCGCGGGTCGCCGCCGGGCAACACCTCGGTGACAGCACGGTACGGGTCGACCATGCCGCCCCCGTACGCCACGCTGCCCGCGCCGCCGGCGACCGGGTTGGCGGTCGCCACCAGGCGTTGTGCCACCTCGACCGCGCTCAGCTCCGGCCTGGCCGCCCGCACCAGGGCGGCGGTGGCGGCGACCGCCGGAGCGGCCATGGCGGTGCCGGACAGCGTCGTGTGACCGCGCGCCGGGGCCGTGGTCAGCACGTCGGAGCCGGGCGCCACGATGTCCACATAGGACCCTACGGGCGAGTTGTTGACCCGTACGCCCGCCGCGTCCACCGCGCCCACGCCGAGCACGCCGGGGTACGCCGCCGGGTAGCTGGGCTGGTCGGCGACGGTCGGGTCGGCGTTCAGCTCGCTGGCCCTGGTGCCGGCGGCGGCGACCACGAGCGCGTCGCGTGCCTGCGCGTACGCCACGGCGGCGGCCAGCGCGGCGGTGGGCCGGTCGGCGACCACCGGTACGGTGATGACGCCGGCGCGCTGGTCTGCCGCCCACCGGATCGCCTTGGCCAGCACACCGGCGAGCACGCGATCCCCGCTGACCAGGCGATCCGCGATCCGTACCGGTAGGACGGTCGCGCCGGGCGCGATGCCGGCGAACCCCACCCCGTCCGCCGGACGCGCCCCCACCAGGCCCGCGACCGCCGTGCCGTGGCCCGCGCAGTCCACCGCGCCGCCCGGCTCGTCCGTCACGAAGTCCCAGCCCTGCCGCAGCGCGCCGCGAAGCTGGGGATGGCGACCGTCCACACCGGTATCGAGCACGGCTACGGTCACCGCGCGGCCGGTCGTCGCCGGCCAGACCCGGCGCGCGGCAAGGATGAGCTGCTCGACCGGCACCTGTGACACCACCTGGCCCGGGCGGGGATCGCTGGTGCACGCCGCCGCGGCGAGCGCGCCGGACGGTGTGACGACGAGGCCACTGATGGTGAACAGCAGTGCCGGCAAGGGCAAGAGCCGTCGAACGCGGGACATCGTTCCTCCGTCGAAGCTCCGGCCGATTGTACATGTGCGACGGTGCGCCTATTCTTGATGTTGGTACGCCTCCCGCCGCGAGGAGTCAACTGTGGACGACGCCGCAATCAAGGCCCGCACCGAGGAGTTGATGGCGCAGTTCGAGCGGATGCGTGCCGGGGCAGGCGATCTGCGGCGCCGCATCCTCGAGGTGCGTGGTGAGGCAAAGTCTCCCGACGGCCTGGTCAAGGCGGTGGTCGGCAACCAGGGCCACCTGGAACGGCTCGACATCGACCCGCGCGTCTACCGCCGCCCCGACTCCCGGCAGCTCGCCGAGACCATCACCGACACGATCCGCCGGGCGGCAGCCGAGGCGAACCGCCTTGTCGAGGAGGCGGCTTCGGCGTACCTCGACGTGCACGACGTCCGCAACGCGCTCGGCGGCGACATGGAGGCCATCTTCCGCCGGCTCGACGAGGAACTCGAACCGATGACGAGGGAGAGCTGACATGGCCGACGGCATGCTGATCGACCCGGAGCTCGCCATCGAGGGCGGCGTCAAGATACGCACCGCCGCCACCGAGGCTCTGGCCCCGATCGTCGACGCCTCCGCCCGGGTGCGCGCCCAGTTGGATGGGAGGCCGGCCGGCGGCGGCGAGGAAGGCGCGCGCTTCGACGCGGCGCACGAGGCCGTGGTCACCGCGATCGACGCGGCGGCGAAGCTCCAGGGCCTGATCATGGAGATGGCCGAGAACATCATCAACGGTGCCACCAACTCCGAGGCCGCAGACAAGACCGCGGCCAACATCCTGAACGCCGCCGCCGTGCATGACATCGCCGACTTCAAGTTCTGACGGCGCCCTCGGCGGCCTCGTCGGCGCCGCGTGGGGCAAGCCCGACTTCGGGTGGTTCTGGAACAAGTTCCGCGACATGATCCTGAACGGTGTCGCGGTCGCCGGCGGCGGCTTCGACGGTTGGCCGGAAGCCAACGAGAGCGCGCTCAGCGCGCTGTCCGAGATGGAGGCCGCCCTCGGCGAGGCGCTCATCCAGCTCCAGTCGGGTGCGTTCGGCGGCATGAACCAGGTCCTCGCGGTGTGGGGCGGCGACGTCGGACCGGCCATCCTGGAGCGCTGGAAGGAACTGAGCGGCGAGAAGGGCGGGCTCGCCGACGCCATCAAGGTGACCTACGACGCGAGCGGGCATTCGGCGCAGGCCGCGGCCAATGCGTTCGGCGCCAAGGTCCGGCTGTCGGGCACGGCCGCCGCCGCGATGGTGCTGATGTACCCGGCGCTGGTCGCGGCCTCGCCGGGTGGGCCAGGTGCGCAGGCGGCGGCCGTCGCGGGCATCGTGGCCGGGGCCCGGGCCAAGGCCGCCCAGATCTTCTCCCAGTACCTCGCCAAGTTCGGCGCGAACAAGCTGGCCGCCGCCGCTGCCACGCGGGCGGCGTCGAACGGCGTGGCCGGCGCGGCGGCCATCCCGGCGGTCACGGGGCTCACCGGCCGCGCCGCGGCGACGGAGTTCGCGAAGTCCTTCGCGCGGGGATACCTCGGACCCGGGCTGGCGAACGCCGGGCGCACCGGGCTGGTGTTCGGCACGTTCACCGGTGGCATCGAGGCCGGCGCGCAGGCCGTCGAGATGATCGACGGCAGGTACCGCGAGTCGTTCGCCGCCGGCGACATCGGGAGGGCCGCCGCCACCGGCTTCGCGACCGGCGTGGCCTTCTCGGTGGTTCGCGCGGGACTGAGCGTGCCGATCCGGTCGAACAGGCTGCCGGCCGCCGTGCTGAAGGACGCGACGGCGATGGCCGTCGCCCTGCCGACCGGCAACCGCATCGTCAACGGCGTGCCCATCACCCTGAAGGGGATGGCCGCCGGAGCCGCGCTGGGCGCCGGGTTCCGGCTCGCGTACGCCGGCGCGCAGAAGACCGGCACGTTCATCGCGGGCAAGCGCCTCGCCGGCGAGGCCCAGCGGTTCCTGGAGTCCACCACGCCCGGCCGGGCGCCCGGCACGGGAACGGGCGCGCCGGGCCGCGGATTTCCCGACGCCGGACCCGGCACACCGCGCGGCGAGGGAGGCCCGGGCCCCGGCGGCGAGGGAGGCCCGGGCTCCGGCGGCCAGGGAGGCCCGTCCGGAGGCACAGGCCCCGGCGGCACGGGCGGCTCCGGCGGCACGGGCGGCTCCGGCGGCACGGGCGGCCGCGGTGGTGGCGGTGTGGGCGGTGGTGGCGGCGGCAGCGGTACCGGTGGCGGCTCCGGCGTCGGGCCGCGCCCGCAGTCCCCGGGCGGCGGCACCGGCACGATCGTGGACGGCCCATCGACCGGTGGGCGTACCGCCACGGGACCAGGATCCATCCGGGGCGAGCTGCTCCGGATCGACGAGGCGGCGTTCAACCGCGCCGAGGCCGACCTGGCGGCCCGGAACCAGCCGGGCGGCGGTTCGGCGCTCGGGAAGCTGCGTACGCCGTCCCAGGGCGAACTCGTCGCCTTGGACAGGGCCCTCAACGAAGGGCTGCTGCGGCCCGACGAGGCCGGCACCACCACGTTGCCGCGCGAGTCGACACCGGCCGCCCCACCCGCGCAGGCCGCCCCACCCGCGGCTCCGCCGTCTCGCGGCGCGCCGATGGCCCCACCGGACGCGCCGCCGCCCATGCGCGGCGGGCCCGCGCCGGCACCATCCGCCGCCCCGCCGATCCGGTCAGCGCCCATCACACCACCGATCGCCCCACCCGACGGTCCCACGCCGCTGCCGCAGGCGCCGGATCAGCCCGCCGCCGGCCCGGTCGCCGGGACGCCATCCGTCCACAATGGACCGGTCGGCCCGCCGCCCGTGACACCCGGCGCCGCGCCCGCATCGCCCGATGCCCTGGCCCCGCCGCAGGGCACCGACCAGCCCGCGCCTCCGCCGCAGGCCGCCGCACCGCCCGCCACGGCCACGCCACCGTGGACCGCACCGCCCGCGGCACCCCCACCGCAGGCGACCCCACCCGCCGCTGGCGCGCCGCCGCCCGTCATCCCGCCGCAGCCCATACAGGGGGTGGCGTCGCCACCGCAGGGTGTGGCGCCGCCGGGCGGAGGTGCGCCGCCCACCCAGCCGCCGACGGTGGTCACGCCGCCCGCTGCCGGCGCGCCGCCCGCCGTCATCACGCCACCGAGCCTGGGCACGCCGCCCGCGACGGCCGCGCCGCCGGTGGCCTCCGGGCCGCAGCCGGCGCCATCCCCTGCGCCCGCCCCGCCGGCACCGATCCCGCCGCAGGCGCCGGAGCCGATCCCGCCACAGTTCCCGTCGCCAGACGAGCTGCCGTCGGTGATCCCGGAGCCGATCCCGCCGCTCGCGCCCGAGCCGATCCCGCCGCAGGCGCCGGAGCCCATCGCGCCGCCGTTCCCCGCACCGGCGGACCTCCCCGCCGACCTCCCGGTGCCCGGCGACCAGGCGAGCGAACCAGCACCCGCCGACGCTGTCCCCGACCCTGCGCCCAGCCCCGACCCCGCGCCCGGCCCCATCCCCGTCCCGGGGCCCGCGACCGCGCCATCGACCGCGCCATCGACCGGACCCGCGACCGGGCCCGCGACCGGACCCGCGACCGGGCCCGCGACCGGACCCGCGACCGGGCCCGCGACCGGGCCCGCGACCGGGCCCGGGACGCTCCTGCCCGGCACCTCCCACCGGGTTCCCAACGCGTCCCCGCCGCCCGTACGCCTGCCGGCCGAGGCGATCCCACTGCACGCGTCCCCACCCGGGGAGCACCAGGTGATCGCGAAGCCGGGCGCGGAGGGCGCGGGTGCCACGACCGCCGCGGTGCCGGAGCCGCATCGGGAGGAGCTCGGGGCGGCCACCCCGGAGGAGCCAGAGCCCCGGGAACCCGAAAGGGTGCCCGGGCCACCCGCGATGCCGACCGTTCCGGGGGTTCCGGCACCGGGAGATCCGGACGCGCGGGCGGTGCCGCCACCGCCGGTGCCGGCGGATCGCGATCCGCATCGCCGGCGGATGCCGCCGCGACGCCGCGACTCCCCGAACGGCCTGATCACCCTCGGCCTGCCCGATGAGGTGCTGCCGGGCAATGGCGAGAACGGTGCCGGGGCGCCGGGGGAGGGTGACCGGCCCGACGGTGGCGGCCCACCGGACGGTGCTTCCGCCGACGGCGCGCCGCCCGGTGGCGCGTCCGCCACCGGGCGCGACGGCCGTGGCCGGCCGGCCGGCACCAGCGGGCCCGGCCAGGCGGGCGTACGGGGCCAAGCGGGCACCGCAGGCAGGGGAGGCGCGCCGGGCCAAGCGGGTTCACCGGGCAGCGGAGGCGCGCCGGGCCAGGCAAGTGCGGCAGGCCGTGGCGGCTCGCCAGGGCAGGCGGCGCCGGGGCAGGGAGGCGGGCCGGACGGGGGGACGCAGCAGCACCAACCCAGTACTGGCGGGGCGGGCACGATCACCAGGGCCCTCGCGCCGGGCCGGGCGACGGGCGCCAGCCGGCTGATCGAGGAGTTCAACCGGGCCGAGGAGGAGCTGGCGGCCCGCAACCGCAATGGCGCTCCGGGACGCCTCCGGGAGCCCGGTGCCGAGGAGCTCGTCGAGGCCGAGCGCCAGCACGACCAGCGGATGTTCGACGCGAGCGACCCCGAGGCCCTGCCCGAGGATCTCGCGCCGCCCGCTCGCAGGCGGCCGGCCTCGACCATCCACAAGGGAGCGACCGAGAGCGCGCCCGCGAAGCCAGCCGAACCACCCGCGAAGCCAGCTGAGCCGCCCGCGGAACCGGCACCGGTCCACAGCGAAACGGTCCGGGGTGGCGATGCGGCGGACGCGGAGGCGGTGGCCGGTGGAGGGCCGCTCAAGGCCGGCAGGGAGGCCGCGCCGCCGATCCTCGCCGCGCCACCGGCCGGAGGTGCTCCGCCGGCTCCGCCGGCTGTGACCGGCGCCGTTCCCGGCGAGCCGGCCCCGCCGGCTGTGGCAGTCGCCGCTCCCGGCGAGCCGGAGGCCCTTCCCGTCGCAGGCGTGGCGGCACCGGAGACCGGAACGCGGCCGCGACCGGTTCCCGCGCCGCCGGCACCGATCCCGCCGCAGGCGCCCCGACCCATCGCGCCGAAGCCCCCGGAGCCCATTCCCCCGCAGGCGCCCGAGCCCATCGCGCCGCAGGCGCCTGAGCCGGTACCGCCCAAGCCGCCGGAGCCGATCGCGCCGCAACCGGCCACGCCGGACCAGATCCCGCCCGAGCTGCCGGTCCCGTCCGAGCCGCAGCCGAACCTGCCGCCACCCGGGCCGGGACCGGGCGCCCCCGAAGGCGAACCTGGACCAGGTGCGCCCGAAGGCACACCGGGACCCGGCGCGCCGGACGCGGTCCCCGGTCCCAGTGCACCCGATGGGACACCGGAAGCGCCGGCCGCGCCGGTACCCGGTGGGCCGACGCCGGCCGGGCCGGCCGCGCCCACTCCCGGTGCGGAGCCGCAGCCGGCGATCGAGCCCGGCGTGCCCGGCGGACCTCCCGCGGTCCTGCCGCGCGACACCGCGGGGCTGCCGCCGAAGCGGCCCGAACCGGTCACGCCGGTGCACCAGGAGCCGCCTGTTCCGCGCCTGACGCAGCCGCCGTCGCCCCACCACCGCGAGCGCCTGCTGGACCGTCCGCGGGAGCGGCTCGGCGCGAGCCCGGTACGGATACCGGCGCCCACCGAGCCGCCGCCGTTGCCAGGGGTGCCGCAACCGCCCGGGGTCCCCGCCGCGCCCCGGCCGGACGACCCGGCGGCCCGGATCGCGCCGGGCCAGCAGAGCCAGCGGGGCGGGGCGAAGGCTCCGGACCGCACCGCGCACCGGCGCCGGATGCCGCGGCGCGGCAGCGGCTCCCCGAACGGCCTGATCTTCCTCGGCCTGCCCAAAGAGCTGACCCCGACCGGGCGGCGGCGGGCCGAGCGGATGGCGGAGGTGCGGCGCGCGCTCGCGGAGCTGCTGCGGGCGGAGAAGCAGGCCCGGATCGAGGCGCGCCGCCGGGCTACGGCGCGGGCGGCCGGTGCCACCGGGCGCGCCGAGGGTGCGCCGGCGCGGGAGCGCAAGGCGCGCCGGGCGGCCCGGAGCGCTGTCCGTCGACAGTGGACTATCCGGCGACCGTTCAACGCCAGCGAGATGCCCGGCTTCGAGAAGGGGCCGCGTCCAAAGCAGACGGACACTCTCACCGCGATCCGGGCGGTCGCTCCGACGCTCCGCGAGTACCTGGACGACCGGTACGAGTCGATCGAGTTTCGGGAGACGCCGAGCACGCCGGGTCCGGTCATCGGCGACGGCGACGGCGACGGGGGTGCCCAGGCGGGCGTGCTCACCCTCCGGCCACGGGGCGGGGCCGAGTTCAGCGTGCCGGTGGTCGTGGTGGACCTGGACGGCAAGGCCATGGCGCAGACCGACCCGGGCGAGGGCGCTACGCCGGCCCGGATCGCATTGGACTCGCGGATGCCGGACGGGCCGAAGAGCCCGGAGCGTGCGATCGTCTACGCGCGCCGGATGCTCGTCCACGAACTGCGGGAGCTGGAGGCGATCCGCACCGGCGTACGGGCGTGGGCCCGCCGTGGCGGTGGCCGCAAACCCGTCGACGTGCTGGGGCGGTACACGACGGTACGGCCCGGCCGGGATGCGCGGCCCGCACAGCGGACGCGGTTCCTTCACCGGGATCGCCGGGCGCGGGCGGCCCAGCCCGGCCGGGGATCGCGGCTCGGCCCCAACGACCAGGGACTGCTGGGCGAGGCTATCGCGCTCGTCCGGGGCGCTGGCCCGGACACCGGCGACGACCTGGCGATGTGGATCGACGAGACCGGCCTGCGGGACGGGTATCCGGGCGCCGAGCAGAAGTGGCAACTGGTCCACGAGGAACTGCCGGAGGACGTCCGTAAGCGCGTCGCCGAGGCGCGCCAGAAGCCGGCCACGACGCAAGCGGACCGGGCGCTGATCGCGCTGCACCGCGAGCTGGAGGGCGACCACGTGCCGCGCTCCTGGCTGGGGCTCGGACCCGCCACCGAGTGGTTCGAGGCGTTCCAGCGGGGCGGCGGGCTGGACGGGATGGGCTTCCTCATCCTGGACGCGGACGACATCCGGCGGTTGATCGACGCGGATGGCGTGCGGCTGCGCGCGGGCTTCCCGGGCGCGGACGAGAAATGGGAACTGGTCGCCGCGGCGCTGGACGCGGCGGGCAAGCGGAAGATACGCGAGCGGATCGGAAAGATTCGCGAGGAGCCGCCCAGCGACCCGGAGGACCGGGCGCTGATCGCCATCCACCGCGAGCTGACCTTGACCGGCGTCACGGGCATCCCGGGCAACCGCTACGAATGGTTCCAGGTTTTCCACTCCAGCGGCGCGATGGACGAACTCCTCCTGGCACCGGACGACATCCGGCGCTGGGTCGACGCCGACGGCGTGCGACTGGGCGCCGGGTTCCCGGAGGCGGAGAAGCGGTGGGAGCTGGTCGCCGCGGCGCTGGACTCGGCGGGCCGGCGAAAGACGCGCGAGCGGATCGAACAGATCCGCGCGGAACAGGCCCGCGATCCGGATCGGGTGGTGACCCTGACCGGCGTGGTGCACCGGGGCGAGTGGCTCGACGCCTTCCGCCAGGCCGGAGGGCTGGCCGATGCGGCGGCGGCCGTCGGGCGCGGCAGCGACGGCATCCGGCGGTGGCTCGACGCGGACGAGGTGCGGCTGGGTGCCGGCCTGCCGGGCGCGGACGCGTTGTGGGAGCTGGCCGCCGGGGCGCTGGCCGAAGCGGGGCGGGCGGACGTGCGCGAGCGGATCGAGCTGATCCGCATGGTGCAGGCCCGCGAGCTGATGAGCGGGGCGCGGATCGTGCCCATCGACGCCGACGCCCCGAGTACCCGCTTCACCGGCGAGTTCGTCCGCCTCGGGCGCGATCCCGTGACGGGAGTCTGGCATGCCGAGTACCGGGTGCGCGTCACGGAGTCGTCGGCGAGCCCGGAGATGGTCGGGCAGGAGCGGCTGGTCCGGCTCGTCGAAGGAGCCGGTCCGGTGGCTGGCCGGTCCTGGTTGGTCCGGCCGGCGCACGGGCGGATCAAGGGCCTGCGGCGCGGGTACGAGGTGCGGCTGGAGGAGACCGAGCCGGGCGGGCCCGACATGTCCGGCGACCCGATCACGGCCAAGTTCCTCGGCTTCCGGCGGGATCCGACCGGCGAGCACTGGCATCCCGAGTACCTGCTGCGGTTCGTCGAGCCGCCCGGCCGCCCGGAGCGGCTCCCGCGCCGCCCGTGGCTCGTGCGGCTGCGCCCGGAGAAGGTCGAGTTCACGCCCAGGAACAAGCTGCCGCGGAGCGCTCCCGTGGTCGAGCTCCCGGAGGGCACGCAGACCTGGCTCGAGTTCACGGGCGAGCCTCCGGGCCCTCCCGAGGACACGCTCCCGGAGGGCATGGAGACCTGGCTCGACACCTACCAGGAGAGCTTCGACCTGGTGTACCGGCTAGGGCACGGCATCACCGAGGCCGAGCTGATCGACGCGGCGGCGGACACCGTGGAGACGATGCGCGACCTGCGCGCGCACCTGGTGACGTCGACCACGTCGTCGTCCGTCACCACGGTGGAGGGTGGTGTGGGAGCGGGCGTCCGCATCTCTCCCGCCGTGCCCGACATCGCCGGCGTGCTCAACGTGCCGGACGCCGTCACGCGCACCGCGGTCAGCACGGCGGCCAGCACGCTCGGCCAAGCGGGCGACCAGCCCGCCTTGAACGACGACGTCGCCGTCGCGATCCTGCGGCGGGCGGACTGGGACGAGCGGATGGTCCGCCACCACGAGCGCACGATCGCGGAGACCCAGGAGGCCCTGGACGGCACCGAGAAGGCGGTGAAGGACGCCACCGGCGAGAAGGTCAAGGCGCCCAAGCTGGTCGAGCCGCCGCCGGAGGAGGCCAAGACCTCGAACGCCGGCAAGGGAAGTCTGTCGCGCGCCGCGGAGCCGCTGCGGGACGCGCTGGTGGGCCAGCGGCTGTTCGGCTCCCGCCCGATCGCCGCGGTGAGTGGCGCCCACGAGCACAAGGACGAGCGGTTCGACGCCGAGTTCGACCTGTCCGGCTGGCACGGGCTCAACCGCGACGAGCACGCGCGACGGACCGTACGGATACACGTGCGGCTCGGCCAGGGCATCGGTACGCCGCCGGAGGCCGTGGAACGGCTGCCCGGCTCCGACCGCGAACACATCCTGATCCGGGTCGACCTCGGGCAACTGGGCGTCGCCGCCCCGGACGACCGCGCACCGGCCGCGGTCGATCCGGGCCTGCGCGGGCGGATCATCCGGCGCGCCATCGAGCGGGGTATGCAGGGGCTGCCCAGCACCCAGCGACCCGAGACCCTGGCGGGGCTGGCGGCCGAGCGGGAGGATCCGGACCGGGTCACGCTGCCGCCCAGCCAGCGGCGCCAGCTCCTCGACGAGCAGGCACGCCGGCAGTTGCGCCGGGAGCTTCACCAGGCCGTCGACGGCGAGATCCTGGTCTTCCACACGGTGGCCCGGCCGCAGCGCCGAAGGCAGCGCCGGGGGCTGCGCTCGCACCCGATCAGGCGGGTGCGGGGGCAGCACGAGCACGGGCGCGAGACGTTCGACGCGCAGTACGAGGTGAGCGGGCGGGCCGGCCTGAACCGGTGGAGCCTCCAGGTGCACGTCGTGTTCGTGCCCGACTTCACCTCCGACGACAAGAAGTTCTGGGAGCGGGCGCCGCTGCCCGAGCCCGACCACATCCAGGTCCGGATCGACCCGAACCGGCTGAAGCGGCCGGGCCGGGCGCGGCCGGAGAAGCTGGAGGAACCGCAGCGGCCACCGGTCCCGCTGCCGCCACCGCGGCCGCTACGGCCAGCGGAGGGCGCCGACCCCATGACGGTGCGGCGATACGAAGAGGAACTGGCCCGATATCCGGCGGACATGGCGCGGTTCCGGAAGGACCTCGCCCAGCACTCGACGAAACTGGCGCGGTTCCGGGAGGAGCTGAGGCGGTACCACCAGGCGCTGCCGGCGTACCAGGAGGAGATGGCGAAGTACGAGAGTGACCTCGCGGACTTCGCCGCCGAGCGGCGCCGGGACGGGAAGCTGCCGCCGGCGCGGCCCCGGCCCGATGCCGACGAGCGGACCCGGACCAGGTACGCGCAGGAGCGGGAACGGTATGACGAGGAACTGGCCGAGGAGTACGACAGCGCGGTCAAGACCTACCTCGGGAACCTGCGCAGGGCCGTGCTGAAGGCCGTCGAGCCGACCTGGACGGAGGCGCGGCGGACCACCCCGTGGGTGGACCACGGTGTGGCCGCCGCCCAGTCGACCGGTACCTCGGGCGCCCGGCCGATCGGTCGGGGCGCCGACAGCGCGGTCGGCCACCCGGCCGGGCAGGCCGCGCCCCCAAGCGCCCTGGACGCCGCGCTGGCGACCACCCGGAACAGCGCGCTGGTGGCGCTGCCCAACTACCTCGCCGAGCTGACCGACCGGGCCCGGCAGGGCGTGCACCAGTGGTACTCGCAGCGGGCCCGCGAGGCGAAGGTGGCCGCGAAGCTCGCCAACCAGAAGCACCGCGACGACCAGACGCTGGGCCCCGGCGGCCGGCTGGTCCGGTCCGGCCTGGCGGGAAAGGTGACGAGCTTCCTCCTCGCCGCGGGGCAGGCGGTTGGCCGGGGAGCGGCCAAGGCACCCGGCCACCACCGCCGCCGCCCCACCGATCCGCCGGCCGACGACCGGGTGGAGTTGCCGGGCATCCGTAGCCTGCTCGCGCTCAAGGCGCTGGAGGCCGCGGACGGAAAGCGGGACGACCCGATCACGCTGGACGCCTCCGACGCCTGGCGGGCCAGGACCGAGCTAACGCCGCTCAAGGAGCGGACGCTCGCCGGCAAGCTGGAGTTCTTCGCCCCGGCCTTCGACCCGGTGGACAGCGTGGCGGAGCTGCGGACCTTCAACCATCTGCCGGAGGGTGCGCGCGCGGCGCTGGTGCGCGACATCAACGGGATGCTGCGGCTGACGGCGTTCGAGGCGCAGGAGCTCAACCGGCGGGTCGACGACCTGGGCGGTGCGGAGAAGTTCCAGGAGTTCACGAAGAAGACGACGGACGAGCGGCTCACGGCGCTCGCCGGCAAGCGGGACCCGGTCGGCTACCTGCCGTTCGACCTGCTCGACGTGGCCGGGAAGCAGAAGGCGCTGGCCGACGTGCGGCTCTTCGCCGAGATCGTCGCCTTCGAGGCACTGGGTACCGCCGAACAGCTTCTGGCGCTGGACGCGATGGCGCTGTCGCAGGAGGTACCGGCGTTCCGGCTCGCCCGGTTCTCCGAACGCGCGCGGCAGTTCCAGGCCATCCGCCAGTTGCGCCGGGAGGTGACGTTCGGGCGCGCGCGCCACAACGAGGTCCAGCGGCTGCTCGGGGTGCTGGAGGACTTCCAGGTACTGGCCGACTTCGACCAGATGACCCCGGCGCAGCAGATCGTCGCCGTGGACGTGTTACGGGAGATCCAGTGGCTGGCCGGCTTCGCGCGGCCGGTGCTGCTGGAGCGGGTCCAGTTCCTGGAGGAGCTGCGCACCTTCCTGCACCTGATGGAGCTGGAAGGGCTGGAGGGCGGCGAGCGGCTGCCGTTCCTGAATGACCCCGACAGCCTGTCCGGCCTCCCGGCGTTCGAGCACCTGACGCCGGTGGAGGCGGAGAGCCTCAAGAAGGAGCTGGCGAGGTTCCAGGATCTCCCCGTCGACACCCGGGCGACGCTGCTGGAGCGCTTCGAGGACTGGGAGCGGGAGCACGCCGTCGTCACGGTGCAGACCCGCACGTTCACCCTGCACAAGCAGCGGGTCCGGGTGGGCGTACTGGCCGACCACTCCGAGTCGCTGCGCGCCGGGACGGTCGTGCCGGTGGCGCCCAACGTGTTCCTCATCGTCTTCGCCGGGCGGATGACGCCCGCCGAGACCGCCAAGGCCGGCTGGTACCTCGATCCGGAACGGGACCCGGGCGAGGCGCCGGCGAACACCGAGATCGACCGGATCGTGGCGACCGAGCTGGCCCGCATCAGCGACCAGGTCAAGCTGCAGTACGAGGCGTTCGGGCCGCGACTGCTGGAGGCGATGGCGAAGTACGGCACGCCCGTCATCTACACCGGCCTGCGTTCCCTGGAGGCGACCCACGATCCTGGGAAAGCGATCATCGCGGCGATCGGTGGCGGGTTGACCCTGGCCCAGGCGCAGGCCGGCCGGCTGCAGGAGCGGTGGAAGTCGGCCTACAAGGCCGGCGCCGACCTGCGGGCCGAGACGCCGCAGGAGAACCGGCGCGCCGACGTGGAGCGCGCGTTGGCCGACGCCACGGCCGCCACGGACGCCCACCGCGACCTGCTCGTACGCCGGCTGAACGAGATCCTCGAGGACCCGGCGGCGACGGAGGAGCAGCGCGAGTTCGCCACGCGGAGCCTCGACACACTGTCCTATCGGGACGGTTTCATGGCCAAGTGGATCGAGGACGTCGTCCTCGACCGCCTGAAGATCGAGGGCCACAAGGTCACGAGGATCTCGGCGGGCGTCTACGCGTACATGCCGACAGGGAAGGACGGCAAGCCGCGCAAGGGAGTCGATCCGATCGTCGTGGTGGTGAGCCACGACCGGATCGACGAGGTGAAGATCGTCCGGCAGGAGAGCGGCGGCTTCGGCGACCTGCGCCTGGTCGTGCCGGACCGGGTGCGGATCGGCGACGACGACCAGGGCACGACCCAGGAGAGCATCGTCGGGCAGATGCGCGACCGGGTGACCGAGGAGCTGAAGCTGTACGCCGACCGGCCGGACGGTCGCGCGGCGCTGACGACGTACCTGCGCCGCATCCTGATGACCGACGGCGTCTCCGGTGGCTCGATGGGCTTCTTCGCGGTCCAGCAGGGCAGCCCCATGGGGCAGTACATCGCGGAGGCGGCCGGGGCCAGGATGATCGCCACCGGTGCGCTGGGCCGCCGCCTCGACCAGACCAACGGCGTGCGCCTGCACATGCTCCGCCAGCTGCTCAACCGGTACGACTGGCCCAGCACGCACGACTACGGCCAGGTCGCCGATCGGATCACCCACCTCGCCGATTACCACGGCGAGCTGAACCGGCTTCTGGCGAAGGCGGAACGGGTCCGAAACGCCCAGACCGTCGCTCCACTGATGGTGCCGCGGCTGGTCGTACCGCCGGTTCCCGGGGTCGATCGAAGCGTGGACCCGGCCGCTGGCCAGTCAGAAAGCGTGACCGCGGTCCGCGAGGGTCTCGGCAAGGCGGCCGCGGCCACCGCCGGAGAGCTACCGACCATGTTCACGTCCGCCAGCCATGACGAGTCGACCTCGGACGTGACGCTCACCCTGCCGGGCGGCCGGCGGGTGACCGTCGTGCTGGACGCCCGGGAGCTGCCGGATGGCGAGGCGGCGATCGTGGAGATCACGCCCGCGGAGCTGAACCCGCGGGACGGCACCACCGCGGCGTACCCGCTGGACACGCACCGGATCACCGTGGACGCCCGGACCGCCGCCGGCGAGGGCCTGGACCTGCGCCGGGTCATCGGTCATGCCCTGGCGACCGTGCACGCCCACGAGGTTGGCGCCGCGGCCGCCCAGCAGCGGCGCGTCGCCGACCTGACGATCCTCGTACGGGCGGCCCGGACACCACCGCTGGACGTCGTTGCCAGGGCCCGCGTCGCCCTGGTCGAGGGGCTGCTCGCCGAGGCCATCGACCACCACGGATACCGGCACGGCCAGGCCGGCGCGGACCGGCGCTGGCTCCTGGAGCAGGGCCGCTTCCCGGACGACGTGCGGGACTTCATCGCCGGGGCGCGCCGCGACGCCATCCCGGCCGCACCGGGCGCGGCCCGTCCCCGCACCCGCCCCGCGCCGGCACCCCGGGCCTTCGACCGGCACGGCAACCCGGTGCCACGGCGGAACGTCGTGGTGCGCCGGCTCGCGGATCCGGAGGCGGCCCGGGTACGGGCGGCCCGGCGCGCCGAGGCGGTCGCCGCCATGCTCCCGGAGCTGTTCACGGACGCCGCCCTGAACCCGGAAACGGGGCTGTTGCGGCTGGCGCTGCCCGGCGGTCGGGAGGTCGCCGTCGCCTTCGACGCCGCCGAACTGCCGGACGGCGAGGTGGCCGTCGTCCAGATCCGCCCGGAAGACCTGAACGTGCCGGGTGGCCCGGTCACCCACCGGATCACCGTGCCGGACCGGGTCGGCTGGTGGCTGGACCTGCGCCGCGGGGTCGCCCGGGCCCTCGCCGTCATCCACGCGCGCGAGGTGGGCGCCCCGAACCAGCGGCACCGCCCGGTCGCCGACCTGCCGGCGGTCCGGGACGCCGACCTGACGGTGCTGGCGCGGTCGGTGGCCGACTCCGGTACCCCGATGCTGGCGGGCCGCCTCGCCACGACGCTGGAGGCGTACGGGTACGGCGCGGGAGAGGCCGGAGACCGGGCCTGGGCGGGCGCCTGGCGCCGGTTCCCGCCGGACGTGCGAGCCGTGGTCGACGAGGCGCGGCGGGAGACGGTGCACGCGCGGGAGATTCCCGATGGCCGGTTCCGGCCCGAGGGTCGTGACGAGCCGTTCGCGGACGCGTTCATCGGCGAGCGGTTGCGGTCGATACCGGCGGATGTGTTCGGCGGCGAGGCGGCCGCGCTGCGCGTGTCCGACGACGGCCTGCGTTCGTGGGTGATCCGGCCGGACGGCGCCGGGGTCCACTTCGTGCATCGGGCGGCGCCCGATCTTCCTGAGGGTGTGGTGGCGCGGATCCGGGACGGATCCGGGACGGCGGCTGACCCGTACGTGCTGGAGGTCGCGGCGCTGGCGCCGGACGCGGCGGTCGATCGGGCGGCGCCGCATGAGATCGCGCACAAGGTGGCGCCCGACGTGTCCCGCGGCGCGGATCCCGAGCGGTTCCCCCGCCTGGTCGAGGCGCGGGTGATCCAGCACCGGATCGGCGAAGCGGTGGCGGCCGGTGACGTGTCCGAAGTGGACGCGCTGATCGCCGACGCGCGGGCGCTCCAGCGGGAGCTGGACACCGGCCGGGCTGTCAAGTGGGCGCGGGCCTGGAAGGTGCGGCGGCGCGCCAAACCGGCCGCGTTCCATCGACAGTGGACCGTCCGCAAGCCGTTCAACGCCAGCGAGATGCCCGGTTTCGAGAAGGGCGCCCCCAACCAGGAGGGCGCGCTGGCCGCGATCCGCGCGGTGGCACCGGACCTGAGCGGCTTCCTGGGAGAGCAGTACGAGTCGATCACGTTCGAGTCGACACCGGGAACCCAGGGCCCGGTGGTGGCGGACAAGGACCGCGGCGCGCAGGCGGGCGTGCTGACCGTCCAGCCACGGGGTGGGCGGACGGTCAGGATCCCGGTGGTCGTGACCGACCTGGACGGCACCGCCATGGCGCAGACCGATCCCGGCCCGCGGCCAGGCGACATACCGGTGCGGATCGCGCTGGACTCGCGGATGCCGCGCGACTCGGACGAGCGGGCGAGGGTCTACGCGCGCCGGATGCTCGTCCACGAGCTGCGGGAGCTGGAGGCGCTGCGCACCGGCGTACGGGCGTGGGCCCGCCGCGGCGGCGGCCGCAAGCCCGCCGACGTGCTGGGGCGGCACACGACCGTGCGGCCCGGCCGGGAGGCGCGGCCCGCCACTCGGACGCGGTTCCTGCGGCGGGAACGCCCGGCCAGGGCGACGCAGCCCGGTGTGGGATCGCGGCTCGGCCCCAACGACCACGGCCTGCTCGGCGAGGCGGTCGCGCTGGTCAAGGGAAACGGCCCGGACGTGGACAAGGACCTGGCCAAGTGGATCGACGCGACCGGCCTGCGGGACGGGTACCCGGGCGCCGAGCAGCGGTGGCAACTGGCCAGCGGGGCGCTGCCGAAGGAGGTCCGCGAGCGGGTCGCGGCCGCGCGCCGGAAGGCGGCCACGACGCACGAGGACCGTGCGCTGGTCGCGCTGCACCGCGCGCTGGAGCGCGACCACGTGCCGCGTTCGTGGCTCGAGCTGGGACCCGCCGTGGAGTGGTTCGAGGCGTTCCAGCGGGCCGGCGGGCTGGACGGGGCGAGCGCCCTTGTCCTGGAAGCGGACGACATCCGGCGGTGGATCGACGCCGAGGGCATCCGGCTGCGGGTCGGCTTTCCGGGTGCGGACGAGAAGTGGGAGCTGCTCGCCGGGGCGCTGGAGGCGGCGGGCAAGCGGAAGATGCGCGACCGGATCGGGCGGATCCGCGAGGAGGCACCCACCGACCCGGAGGACCGGGCGCTGATCGCCATCCACCGCGAGCTGACCCTGAGCGGCGTCACGAGCACCGCGGGCAACCGCTACGACTGGTACCGGGAGTTCCGCCGCAGCGGGGCGATCAACGACCTGTACCTGATGCGGCCGGACGACATCCGGCGATGGCTCGATGCCGACCACGTGCGACTGGGCGCCGGCTTCCCCCAGGCGGAGGAGCGATGGGAGCTGGTCGCGGCGGGGCTGGACTCGCGGGGTGTTCCGCCCCATCGCCATCCGGACGATCCGCGGGTGTTCGCGGGCCGGCAGCAGCTTCGCGAGCAGGTCGAACAGGTCCGCGCTGAGCAGGCCCGCGAGCTGAAGACCGGAGAGCGGGTCGTGCCCAGCGCGGCCAATGATCCGAGCACCCGCTTCACCGGTACCTTCGTCCGCCTCGCCCGCGACGCCGTCACGGGCGTCTGGCACGCCGAGTACCGGCTGCGCGTCACGGAGTCGTCGCACCACCCCGAGATGGTGGGGCAGGAGCGGCTGGTCCGGCTGGTCGAGGGGACCGGTCCGGTGTCCGGGCGGACCTGGGCGGTACGGCCGACATTCGGGCAGATCAAGGGCCTGCGGCGCGGGTACCAGGTACGGCTGGAGGAGATCGAGCCGAGCGGACCGGACATGTCCGGCGACCCGATCACGGCGAAGTTCCTGGGCTTCCGGCGGGATCCGACCGGGAAGCACTGGCATCCCGAGTACCTGATGCGGTTCGCGGAGCCGCCGACCCATCCGGGGCGGCTCACGCGCCGCCCGTGGCTGGTGCGGCTGCGCCCGGAGCAGGTCGAGCTCGGCCCCACGCACGAGCTGCCGGCGGGCTTCGAGACCTGGCTCGAGACCTACCACGGGAGCTTCGACCTCGTGTACCGGCTGGGCCGCAACATCACCGAGAACGATCTGGTCGAGGCGGCGGCGGACGCCGTCGAGACGATGCGGGACGTGCGCGCCCACCTGGTGATGTCGACCCCCTCGCCGTCGGCCGGCATCGTGGAGGGCAACGCGGGGGCGGGCGTGCGCGTGCTGCCCGCCCTGCCCGACGCCGCCGGCCTGCTCAACGTGCCCGACGCCGTGGTGCGCTCGGCGGTCAGCACGGCGGCGAGCACGCTCGGCCAGTCGCGCGACCAGACCGCCATGAACGACGACGTCGCCGTCGCGACCCTGCTGCGGACCGACTGGGATGAACGGATGCTGCGCCACCATCAGCGCAGTGTCGCGGAGGCTCAGGAGGCGCTGGACGGCACCGAGAAGGCGGTGAAGGACGCCACCGGCGAGGAGGTCGAGGCGCCCAAGCTGGTGGAGCCGCCGGAGGAGGAGGCGGCGAAGCCGGCCGATACCGACACGAAGGAGCTGAAGCGCGCCGCGGAGCCGCTGCGGGACGCCCTGGTGGGCCAGCGGCTGTTCGGCTCCCGCCCGATCGCCGTGGTCGGCGGTGCCCACGAGCACGGGGGCGAGAGGTTCGACGCCCAGTTCGACCTGCCGGGCTGGCACGGGCTCAACAGCGGCGACCACGCGCGGCAGGCGGTACGGATACACGTGCGGCTCGGCACCGGCATCGGCACCCGGCCTGAGGCGGTCGAGCGGCTCGCCGGCTCCGACCGCGAGCACATCCTGATCCGGGTCGACCTCGGCCAGCTCGGCGCGCCTGACCCGGACGACCCGGACAGCGCCGGTGAGGTGGACGACGCGGCCGCGGTCGACCCGGCCGAGCGCGGCCGGATCATCCGCCGCGCCATCGAGCGGGGCACGCAGGGGCTGCCGACCAAGCGGCCGGAGACGGCGGCCGGCCTGGCGGCCGAGCGGGACGATCCGGACCGGGTCACGCTGCCACCGAGCCAGCGGTACATGTTCCTCGACGAGCAGGCGCGCGAGCAGCTACGCCGCGAGCTGCGCGACGCCCTCGACGGCGAGGTCGTGGTTTTCCAGACCATGACCCACCGGCTGCGCCGGTCCGAGCGACGGTCGCTGCGGTCGAACCCGATCAGGTTCGTGCAGGGCGAGCACGAGTACGGGCACGAGAGGTTCGACGCGCGGTTCGAGGTGT
Organism: Phytohabitans aurantiacus; assembly: GCF_027923225.1. Classification (GTDB taxonomy): domain Bacteria; phylum Actinomycetota; class Actinomycetes; order Mycobacteriales; family Micromonosporaceae; genus Phytohabitans; species Phytohabitans aurantiacus. Next base: position 41,378 of record NZ_BSDI01000025.1, on the reverse strand, counting down.
CCGGGCGAGCCGGCCTGAACCGGTGGCGCGTGCAGGTGCACATCGTGTTCGTGCCGGACTTCAACGGGGACCCGAAGAAGATCTGGGAACGGGCACCGATGCCGGAGCCCGATCACATCCAGATCCGCATCGACCCGAACCGGCTGAATCGGCCGGGCCGGGCACGGCCGGTGCTGGAGGAGCCGCTGGCGCCGCGGGTACCGGAGCAGCCACGGCGGCCGCTGCGGCCCGAAGAGAGCGCCGGCGATGTGGCCATGAGGCGGTACCAGGAGGAGTTGGACGAGTATCCGGCGAGGGTGCGCCAGTACCGGAAGGACTTCGCGCGCCACTCCGCGCGGCGGGCGCGGTTCCGGAAGGCGCTGCAGCGGTACTACCGTGCCTTGCCGGAGCACCGGGAGCAGACCGCGAAGTACGAGCGTGACCTGGCCGAGTTCGCCGCGGAGAAGCGCCGGGACGGGAAGCTGCCGCCGGCCCGGCCGCCCCGGGACGCCGACGAGCTGACCCGCCGCCTGTACCAGGAGGAGCGGAACCAGTACGACAAGGAGCTCGCCGAGGAGTACGACAGCGCGGTCAAGACCTACCACGGGAACCTCCGCAGGTCCGTGCTGAGGACCATCGAGCCGACCTGGGTCGAGGCGCGGCGGACCACCCCGTGGGTGGACGAAGGCGTGGACGCCGCCCGGACCACCGGAAGCTCGAGCGCCCGGCCGATCGGCCGGGGAGCCGACAGCGCGGTCGGCCATCAGGGTGCGCCGGCGCCGGCACCGAACACCCCGCCACCGAACACCCTGGACAACGCGCTGGCGACCACCCGGAACAGCGCGGTCATCGCCCTGCCCAACTACGCCATGGAGTTGCTCGACCGGATACGGCGCGGCACGCACCAGTGGTACTCGCAACAGGTCCGCCAGGCGACGGTGGCCGGCCGGGTGGCCAACCAGAAGCACCGCGAGGACAAGGTACTGGGCCCCGCCGGCCTGCTGCCGCCGTCCCACCCGGCGGGCAAGGTGACGGCCTTCGTCCACGAGGCGGCGCAGGCGGTCGGCCAAGGGGCGGCCGCGGCTCCCGGCGAGCACCGCCGCCGGCCGGCCGACCCACCGGCCGACGAGCGGATGGACCTGCCGTCGGTACGGACCGCGCTCGCTCTCAAGATCCTGGAGAGCGCGAACGGCAAACGCGATGAGCCGATCACGCTGGACGCCTCCGACAGCTGGCGGGCCGTCACCGAGCTGAAGCCGTTGCGGGAGCGGACGCTCGCCGGCAAGCTGGAGTTCTTCGCCCCCGGCTTCGAGCCGGCGGACAGCACGGCGGAGCTGCGGACCTTCGACCGCCTGCCGGAGGCCGCGCGCGCGGCGCTGGTACGGGGCATCAACGGGATGCTGCGGCTGGCGGCGTTCGAGGCACAGCACACCGGCCGGCGGGTACGCGACCTGGGCGGTGCGGAGAAGTTCGCGGAGTTCACGAAGCAGACGACGGTCGAGCGGATCGCCGCGCTCGACGGGAAGCCCGACCCGGCCGGCTACCTGCCGTTCGACCTGCTCGACCTGGCCGGCAAGCGTAAAGCGCTGGCCGACCTGCGGCTCTTCGTGGAACTGCTCGCCTTCGAAGAGCTAGGCACCGCCGAGCAGTTGCTGGCGCTGGACGCGATAGCGCTGTCTCAGGAGGTGACCGCGTTCCGGCAGGACCAGTTCTCGGAGCGGGCCCGGCAGTTCGCGGCGATCCAACGGCTGCGGCGGGCGGTGGTCCTCGGCGGGGAGCACACCGGCGCGGTGGAGCCGGCGCTCGACATCCTCACGGACCTGCTGGCGCGGGCAGACTTCGAGCGGATGAGCCCGCGGCAGCGGCTGGTCACCGTCGACGGGCTCCTGGAGGCGCAGTGGCTGGCCGGCTTCGGACGGCCGGTGCTGCTGGAGCGGGTCCAGTTTCTGGGCGAACTGCGCCACTTCCTGTACCTGATGGAGCTGCAGGGCGTGGAGGGTGCCGACCGCCTGCCCTACCTTCACGACCCGAACAAGCTGTCCGAAGTGCCGGCGTTCCAGCACCTGACGGCGGTCGAGGCGGAGAGGCTGCTGACGGAGCTGGCGCGATTCGAGGGTCTGTTCGGCACCGTCCGGGAAAGGCTGCTGGAGCGCTTCGAGGACTGGGAGCAGGAGCACGCGGTCGTCACGGTGCCGACCCGGACGTTCACCATGCACAAGCAGCGGGTCCGGGTGGGCGTACTGGCCGACCACTCCGAGTCGCTGCGTGCCGGGACGGTCGTGCCGGTGGCGCCGAACGTGTTCCTGATCGTCTACGCCGGTCAGGCGACCCCCGCCGAGCTCGCCAAGGCCGGCTGGTACCGCGACGCGGAGCGGGCCCGGCGGGCGGGGGAGCCACCCGGTCCGGAGCAGGCACCGGCGGACACCGAGATCGACCGGATCGTCGCCGCCCAACTGGCCCGGATCAGCGACCAGGTCAAGCTGCAGTACGAGGCGTTCGGCCCGCGGCTGCTGGACGCCATGGCGAAGTACGGCGTACCGACCGCGTACGCCGGCGGGCGCGCCCTGGTGGAGACCGGCGATCCCGGCAAGGCGATCATGACCGTCATCGCCGCCGGGCTGACCCTGGCCCAGGCACAGGCCGGCCGGTTGCAGGAGAGGTGGCGGTCGGCCTACAAATCCGCTGCCGACCTGCGGGCCGAGACGCCCGACGAGAACCGGCGCGCCGACCTGGAGCGCGCGGTGGCCAGCGCCACGGCCGCCACCGACGCCCAGCACGACCTGCTCCTGCGCCGGCTGAACGAGATCCTGAGGGAACCGTCGGTGACGCCGGCGCAGCGCGCGTTCGCCCTGCGTTCGATCGACAAACTGTCCTATCCGGACCGGGAGATGGCCAAGTGGACGGACGACGCCGTCCTGCGCCGCTTGAAGATCGAGGGCTACGAGGTCACGAGGATCTCGACGGACGCCTACGCGTACCAGCCGACGGACGACGACGGCAAGCCGCGTCGGGGAGTCGATCCGGTGGTCGTGGTGGTGAACCACGACCGGATCGACGAGGTGCGGATCATCCGGCAGGAGAGTGGCGGCTACGGCGACCTGCACCTGTTCGTACCAGACCGCAGGACGATCGGCGACAGCGACCACGCGGCGACCCGCGAGAGCCTCATCGGGCAGATGCGCGACCGCCTGACAGAGGAACTGGAGCTGTACGCCGACCGCCCGGACGGCCGTGCGGCGCTGCTGACGTACCTGCGCCGCATCCTGATGACCGACGGCGTCGCCGGCGGTTCGATGGGCTTCTTCGCGGCGCAGCAGGCCAACGCGATGGCGCAGTACATCGCCGAGGCGGCCGGGGCGAAGATGGCCGCGACCGCCGCGGTGGGCCAGTTCGTGGACCAGACCAACGGCGTGCGCCTGCACATGCTGCGCCAGCTCCTCAACCGGTACGAGTGGCCCATCCTGCACAACCAGGTCGAGTTCGCCGACCGGATCACCCACCTGGCCGAGTACCACGAGGAGCTGAACCGGCTGCTGACGCTGGCGCGGCGGATCCGCGACGCTCAGGTCGTCGGCCCGCCGGCGGTGGCGCCGCTGGCCGTGCCGGCGGTTCCGGGTATCGCCCGAAGCCCCGGCGCGGTCGACCCGGACGCGCTGTTCGACGGTCTCGCCGAACGGGTCGCGGCCGTGGCGGAGGAGCTGCCGAACCTGTTCACGGCGGCCAGTCATGACGCCGTGACCTCGGATGTGACGCTCACGCTCGCGAACGGCGGCCGGGTGACCGTGGCGCTGAAGACCGCGGAACTGCCGGCGGGCGCGGCGGCGACCGTGGAGTTCGAGCCGGCGGAGCTGAACCGGCGGGACGGGAGCGCCACGACGTACCCGCCGGACCGGCACCGCGTCACCGTCGACGCCCGGACCGTCGCGCCGCGGGGTCTGGGCCTGCGCCGGATGATCGGCCAGGCTCTGGCGACCGTGTACGCGCACGAGGTCGGCGCCGACGTGGACCAGTCGCGCCGGGTCGCCGACCTGACCATCCTCGGCCAGGCGGCCAGGTCCGGCGTCGCCCTGGTGGCGGGGCAGCTCAGCGACGCCATCGACCACTACGGGTACCGGCACGGCCAGACCGGGGCGGACCGGCGCTGGCTGGTCGACGCGGGTCGCTTCCCGGCCGACCTGCGGGACATCATCGCCGGCGCCCGCCGCGACGCCATCCCGGCTGCGCCCGGAGCCGCCCGTCCCCGCCGCGCGCCCGCACCCCGCACCGTCGACCGGTACGGCAACCCGGTGCCGCGGCGGCGTTTCGTGCCGCGCCGCCCGGTCGACCCGCAGGCGGCCCGCGTACGGGCGGCCCGGCGCGCCGCGGCGATCGCCGCCACGCTGCCGGAGCTGTTCGAAGACGCCACTGTGGACGGTGACGCGCTCCGGCTGGTACTGGCCGGCGGGCGGGAGGTCACCGTCGCGTTCGACGCCGCGGAGCTGCCGGACGGCGAGACGGCGGTGATCCAGATCCGTCCGGACGACCTGAACCAGCCGGGTGGCCCGACCACCCATCGGATCACCGTGCCGGAGCGGCTCGGCTGGTGGCTGGACCGGCGCCGGGGACTCGCCCGCGCGCTCGCCGTCATCCACGCGCGCGAGACGGGCTCCCTGAGCCACCGGCACCGGCCGGTCGCCGAGCTGCGGGCGGTCCGGGACGCGGACCTGGCGGTGCTGGCCCGGTCGGTGGCGGCGTCCGGTACGACGATGCTGTCCCGCCGCCTCACCCTGACGCTGGAGGCGTACGGGTACGGCGCGGGGGGCGCTGGGGACGCGTCGTGGGCGGGCGCGCGCGACCGGTTCCCGGCGGATGTGCGGGCCGTGATCGACGCGACCCGGCAGGGTGCGGTGCACGCCCGCGAGATTCCCGACGGCCGGTTCGTTCAGGCGGGTCGGGACGAGCCGTTCGACGACGCCTTCATCGGCGAGCGGCTGCGGATGATCCCGGACGCCGTGTTCGGTGGCGCCGCGGTCGAGGTGGATGTCTCCGACGACGACCTGAGCTCCGCGGTGATCCGGCCGGACGGCAGCACGCTCCACTTCAGACACCGGGCGGCGTCGCCGGACGACCTGCCCGCGGATGTGGTGGCCACCATCCGCACGGGCAGTGGCACCGCCGCCGACCCGTACCTGCTGGAGGTGTCGGCGCTGGCGCCCGACGCGGCGGTGGACCGGGCCGCGCCGCACGAGATCGCGCACAAGGTGGCGCCGGACGTGTCCAGCGGCGCCGACCCGGAACGCTATCCGCACTCGGTCGAGCTGCGCGTGATCCAGCACCAGATCGACCAGGCGGTGATGGAGAACGAACCGTCCGAAGTAGACGCCCTGATCGTCGACGGGCGGGGGCTGCGCGCGGAGATGGGGCTGGTGCCCACCGAGGGCGACCCCGCCGAACCGGGCTGGCTGGCCGGCGACCTGCGCACGATCCTGCGCGGCCTCGACACGCCAGGGGAGCGGGCCGACCGGGACACGGCCGCCGCCCGGGACTTCGCCAGGCGGCTGGACGAGGCGCCGACACGGGACGGCCGTACCGTCGCGGACGAGCGCGCGGACGCCGACGCGGCCCGGCGGGAGGCGGCCCAGGCGGCCGATCGGGCGGCCGCGCTGCGGGTGGAGGCCGCCCAGGCCGAGACCGGCGTGGCCCGGCTCGCCGCCCTTGCCGAGCGCCTGCACCGCAAGGCTGACGCGCTGCACGGCGCCGACCCCAACCTGGCCGGCGCACGGGCGGCGGCGCAGCGGATGGCCCACGACGCCGGGCAGGAGGCCGCCCGGGCCGAGCGGCTGCTCGCGGAGGCGGGCACGGCTGACGCCGAACGGGACGCGGCACTGGACCGGCACGAGGAGATCCTGGAGTGGATCGACGTGGCGGTCGCCGGCCTGGCGGGCGACGAGCCGGAGGCCCGGGCGGCGCCGCTGCTGGCCCAGCGTGCCCTGGAGGACGTCTGGCCGAGGTACACCCGTCCCTCCATAGTCGAGGGTGAGCTGATCCGGGCGCTGAGCCCGGCACCCGACCCGGTGGACGCGCACGTGGCCTTCGCCGAAGGCTGGCTGCTGCGGCTGCCGCGGGTCGCGACGCCGTACGAGGAGGGCGGCCCGGCGGTCGACGAGACGGAGGCGATCGAGCGGATCAGTCACGGGCGCTACCAGACCCTGGTGGCCGGCGCGAGCCCGCTCGGCGCCACGGAACGGGTCCGCGCCGTACTGTCCGCAGTGGACACCGTCGCCAGCCTGGTGCGCGACGCTGGCCGGTTCGCGTACGCCTCCGTGGTGCTGGTCCGGCCGGATGGCACGTACACGCTGCTGACGATGGCCCACGACGAGACCGGCGTGCGGTACGTGCTGCCACCGCACGATCCGGCCGCCTCACCGGTGGAACTGCTCGGGTCGGGCTTCGCCGAGCGGGTGCACCACGTCGAGGCCCTGGTGGTCGACGGGCGGCGGGAGCCGGTACCGATCCCGGGCGCGCCGCGCGGCCTGCGCAACCGCCACACCGTGCCGGAGGCGTACGACGCCGCGCTGCCGGAGCTGGACCGGGTGGGCGCCCGGCTGCAGCGCGCGGTCGAGCGGCTCGCGGACACCTCGGCCGACGTCCGCCTGGCCGGGATGCGGGTCGAGGAAGCGGTCGCCGACCAGGACAAGCGGATGCTGGCCGAACGCGACCTGCGCCAGGTGATGGACGACCACCGGGTGGCCGAGAAGGACTTCGCCACGACCGCCGCCAGGGCCCGGATCGCGAGACACTTCGCCGGGCTCGCGGCGCACCACTACGACCTGTCCAGCCTCGACGCGGACCTCGCCACGCTGACCCCGGAGGAGGCCGCCGACGCCCTGCTCCGGGCGGCCGACCGGGAGCTCGCCGCGAGCCAGCTCGCCGACCGGTCCGACGAGCTGGCCCAGCAGTGGCAGGCGGACAGCGAGGCGTCCCGGGAGGCGCACCTGACCACCGGTGCGGCAGCGGCGCGCCAGCGCGCCGTCCGGCTCGCCGCCGAACCGGCGCGGCGGCGCCTCGAGGCGCAGCTGGCCGAGCGCTTCGCGGAGCGCCGCGCGCAGCTCGACGCCCTGGCCGACGAGGCCGCGACGCTGGTGCAGTCGGTGCCGTGGCTCGCCCACCCGGACATCGCGGGCGCGGGCGACGGGCATCTGCAGAACTGGCGGGCCGCCGCCCGGCGCGGCGCCGACCAGCGCGCCGAGGCGGAGCGGGCGTGGCGGGAGCGGCGGGACCTCGTCCGCGCCGCACAGGAGCGCGAGGCCGCCGGCGACGGGACCGGTGCGGCCGGCCCGCGGGCGGACGCGGCGCGGCTGGCGGAGCGGGCCCGGGCCGCCGAGCGGGCGGCGGCCGCCCACGAGGTCGAGGCGGCCGAGCACGAGCGGCGCCACCACGCGGCCCGCGCCGGCCGCGACCGCGCGGCCACGCGCGCCGACCTCACCGAGGATGTGGTACGCCGGTACGGGCGGCTGGTGACGACGTGGAACGACGCGATCGCGCGCCAGCGGGAGCTCGGTGACGCCCGCACCGCGATCGAGGACGCGCTCGCCGACATGGCCGCCGCCGACGCGGCGTTCGACGCCGTACTGGACGCCCGCCAGGTGCCGATGCTGCTGGCGTACCTGGCCGAGCTGCGGGTGACCTGGCACGAGGCCATGGCGCTGCACCTCGTCGAGATCGGTGCCGACCGGGCCGAGGTGGAAGACGCGACGCGGCTCCTCGTCGCGGCGCTGGCCCGCGGCCGGGCCATGGGCGACGCCATCGCCCGGCTGGACCGCATCCTCAAGACGGCCGGCCAGCTGACGTTCGTGCGGCGCGTGCAGTTCATGGAGACCAGGGCCGCCGAGATCCGGCTCTGGCTGGAGCTGACGAACATCCTGTCCGCCGCGGCCACGTCGCTCGCGGACGCGGACCGCGCACTGCGCGAGCTGGTCCAGTCGGGCCATCTCGGTGCGCCGGAGCCGCCGGTGTTCGCGAGGGAGAAGGAGCGGTTCGAGCAGCGCGGGCGGGACGAGGCGGTGGACGCCGTGCACCTGGTGGCCCGCTTCGGCGCCCTCCCGGTCGAGGTGTTCGGCGGGCGGGCGGCGGAGGTGGCCGTCGACGGCGACCGGATCGTGGTCGACACCGAACTGCACTTCGTCGTGCGCGCGGTGCCGCCGGAGGTACTCACCGCCCGGGGCGATCCCGAGCGCCCGCCGGTCGCCATGATCGAGACCGGCGCGGGTACCGGCGACGACCCGTTCGTGATCGAGGTGTCGAACCTCGCCTCGGACGCGGTGATCGACCGGGCGATACCGCACGAGATCGCGCACAAGCTGGCCGGGCCGGTGGCCCACGGCGCGGATCCGGAGCGGGTACCGCACGAGGTCGAGGCGCGGGTGATCGCGTACCGGATCGACAGCGCCGCGGAAAGCTCCAGTGTGGACGCCCTGATCGCCGACGGGCGGGCGCTGCGGGAGGAGATGGGCGCGGCACCCGGTGCGGCGGGCGACGCCGAGCCGGGTTGGGTGGCGACCGACCTGCGGTCGATCCTGCGCCGCTTCGACGACCCGGGGGAGCGGGCGGCCCGGGAGGCGGCGGCGGAACGGCGCGCCGCCGAGCGGCTGGACGCGGCGCCCGCCGGCGCGGGCCGGACCGTGGCGGACCAGCGGCGGATCGCCGACGAGGCGCGGCGGGACGCGGCGCGGTGGGCCGGGCGGGCCGCCGTACTGCGCGGCCAGGCGGTGCGGGCCGCCGGCCGCGCCACCGAGCTCGCCGGCCTGGCCGAGCACTTCCACCTGCTGGCCGACGCGACGCACGGCGCCGACCCGCGCCTGCCACAGATCCGGGCGGCGGCGCGGAACACGGCGCGGCGGGCCGAGGCGTACCGCGTCGAGGGTGCGGCGGCGCGGGACGCCGCGGAGGTCGCGGAGCGCCAGGTGGAGCAGCGGCTGGCCGACCACGACAACCTCCTGCGCCCGGTCGAGGCGGCCAGGGCGGTGCTCGCGGAACCGGCGCCGGACGGGCCGCCGCTGCTGGCGCGCCGGGCGGCGGAGCGGGCCTGGCAGCAGCGTCCGTCCACGGTGGACACCGAGGCGGTGGCCCTGCTGGGTCCGTTCGACGACGCACACGCCCTGTTCGCCGGCGGCTGGCTCCACGGCCGCCTGCCCGGCGCATCCCAGGACCAGCTCGCGGCGATCGAGGAGCTGACCGGTGCCCGGTACCAGACGCTGGTGGCCGGCGCGAGCCCGATGGATGACGCCCAGCGGGCCGCCGCTGTAGGGCCGGCGGTGGCGAGCGTGGTGCGAGCGGTCGACGAGGGCGGGTACGCCTCGCTCGTGTTCGACCTGGCGGGCGGCGAGCGCATGCTGGTGGCGGTGGTTCGGGACGCCACTGGGCCGCGGTTCGTCGACCCGCCGCGCGAGCCGGCCGGATCCCTGGAGGAACTGCTCGGGACGGGCTTCGCCGGCCTGGTGCGGCACGTCGAGGCGCTGGCGGTGCACGCGAGCGGCACGCCGGCCCCGGTTCCCGGCACGCCGGCCCCGGTTCCCGGCGCGCCGCGCGGGCTGCACAGCCGGCACCCGGTGCCCGAGGCGTACGACGCCGCCCTGCCGGAGCTGGACCGGGCCGCCGCGCGGGTCGAGCGGCTGGCCGCCGGGCTCGCGGACGAGGCCGACCTGCTGCGCCGGAGCCGCCTGGCCGCCGACGCCGAGCGCGCCGAGGAGCTCAGGCTGCTCGCGGTGGTGCGCGACGCCCGCACCACCCAGGTGGAGTCCCGGCTGGCCGAGGCCAAGGCGGCCACGAGCGCGGCCCGGGCCATGGCCGCCGCCGAGTTCGCCGCGCTGGAGGCGCATCACTACGACCTGCTCGCCGACCTCGGCGCGCCAGGCCTGACGGTCGACCAGCGGGCCGCCGCCGTGCTGAGCGCCCTCGCCGCGGCCGAGGTCGCCAGGGCCGGCGATGCCGAAACCGTGGAGTGGGAGCGGCGGGGAGCCGAGGCCGCGCGACACCAGATCGCCAAGGAGCAGGTGCTGGCCCGGCATCGCGCGGACCGCGCGGCGCTGGTCGGCCGGCGGCTGGATTCGGAGGCGGGCCTGAAGGCGCTGGCCGAGCGCCATCAGCTGCGCCTGGACGACCTGGCCGACGCGATCGGCGACCTGCTGGCGGTGTACCCCGGCGGCGCGGCGGAGACGGGTGGCGCGGCGGAGCGGGCCTGGCGCGACGGCGTCGACGAGCTGACCCGGCTCGACGAGCTCCGCGCGGAGCACGCCGCCACGGCGGAACGGGCGTGGCGGTACCGGCGGGACTCGATCCTGGCCGCGCAGGAGTACGAGGCGGCCGGCGACGACACCCGTGCCGCCGAACACCGCGGCGCCGCCGCTCAGATGCGGGACGCGGCGGTGACCGCCGAGCGCGCGGCCGCCGAGACCGGCGCCCGCCTCGCCGAGCACCGCCGCCGGCACGAGGTCGAGCTCGACCGGACGATGCGGGAACGCCGGTGGACCGGGATGGCAGGGGACACCGCCCGCAGGTACGGAGAGGTCGTCGCGGACCTGACCAAGGCCGGCCGGGAAGCGGCGGCGCTGCCCGACCGGCGGGTCACCACCGAGGTGCGGCTGAGCGCGGTCGGCTCCGCCGTCGACCGGCTCGAGGCACTGCTCGACCGCCTGCACCTGGAGAAGACCGCGGTCGAGGCGGCGCTGCGGCGCGCCGCGTGGCACCAGGCGCAGGCCGCTTACCTGCGCGAGGTGGGCGGCGAGCCGTGGGACGACGAGCGCCGGGCCGACGACCTCGTCGAGCAGGCCGCGCGCGCCCTGGACCGGGCGGGACAGCTGGGCCGGGAGACGGTCGAGGCTCAACTGGCCGAGACGGTCGCGCGCGGGGAGGTGGACGCGGCGCGGCAGGCCGAGGACGCGCTGGCGGCGGGGGCCGCCAACCGGGTGGCCACGGCGGCCCGGGTGCTCGCCGAGGCGGACCGCGGCCACCGCCTGCTCAACCAGGGCCTGATCAACCAGGGCCTGATCAATCAGGGCCTGCTCGATCAGGAGGAGCCGCCGCAGGTGCACGCCGGCGTGGTGGCCGGGTCGCGGATGGTGCAGGCCGAGCTGCCGCCGGACGATCCAGGCGTGTCCGACGAGGAGATCTTCGCCGGGATCGCCGGGCTGCCGGTCGGCGTCTTCGAAGGCGACGTGCTCACCGTGGAGCCGGTCGATGCCACGCTCGCCGCCGTGCGGGTACCCGGACAGCACGACCCCATCCACTTCCGGGCCGAGGCGGCCGACCTGCCGGGAGACCTGTTCGCCCGGACCGTGCTCCGGTCCGGCACCGCCGAGGACCCCCACGTGCTGAACGTGACCCGGAACGTCCCGGCCGCCGACCGGCCGGCGCTGCTGCCGAGGGCGGTCGCGCACGAGATCCGGCACGCCGTGCTGCACCTGGCCGGCGTGGAGGAGCGGCTGGCCGAAGCCGCGGCCCGGGGGACCGAGGCGCTGGTCATCGACGACCAGCTCGGTACCGCCGGCGCGGCGCACCGGGAAGCCCTGCTCACCGACCGCCAGGCCCTGGACGTCCATCTGGCGGGCGAGCCGCCACGCTCCACATCGGACCTGCGCGCGTGGCGGGAGGCACACCTGCGCCCGGGGATGAGCGCCCAGCTGCGGAAGTCGCTACGCATCGTCCCGCCATCGATCGAGGCCACCGCCGCGCTGGTGGCGACGCGGCGGACCACGCTCATCGAGGCCAGCAAGGCGATCGCCAAACACATACTCCCGCTGCTGTCCCCGCCCACCGGCAACCTCCTCAACAAGGCCGGGAAGAAGGTGAACGCCCTGGCGGAGCGGGCGGTGCGGAAGGCACCGGAGATGCCGCCGGAGATCTTCCAACGTGAGCTGAAGCGGATCGAGGAGGCGGCGGCGCTGCTGGGCAGCGCGGCCGAGGAGGTGGCGCTCGACCTGCACGCACCCAGGTCCGGCCCGGTGGCCACGGTCGCCGGCGGGCTGCGCCAGGTGCGCGACGATCTGCGCCGGAGCGCGTCGAGCGCCAGGTCGGCCGTCGAGACGCTGAAGGGCGCCGCCGAGGCGGTCAAGGCCGGCAAGCCCGACGCCGGCGCACACCGCGCACTGAACAGGGCACGCGGTCACCTGGTCGCGGCGACCGAGGCGCTGGACGGACTGGTCGCCAACCTGCCGGGGATCACCGAGAGCGTCACCGCCGCGGTCGGCGAGATCCCCGCGGCGGATCAGCCGCCGGCTCCCGCGCTCGAGCCGGTGGCGCCTCGCCCGGAGCCCGGCGCGTGGCGGTTCGCGGCCGGCCGGTCGCGGGTGGCGGTCGTGCGGGAGCTCCCGGACCGGTTGGACCGCGCGCTCCTGGAGCCGCTGGAGGGCCCGATCCGTAAGGTCGCGGCGGTACAGGAGGAGTTGCGGGCGCTCGATCTGCGACTGACCGCGCACCGCGACGAGGGCACGTGGCCGGATGTGGACGTCGCGGCCCTAGCCGAGGGCCGGCGCGACACCCTTGAGGGGGTGAGGGCCGCGCTCGCCCGGATCGTCGGCGACCCGCCGCCGCTACTGCCCGAGGTGCCCGACCCGGGCCAGCTGCACGGCGGTGCCGCGATCGCCGACGTCCTGACGATCGCGGCGGGGCTCACGGAAGGGTTGCGCACCGCGGTGGACGCGGCCCGGCAACTGACCGGCCTCGTCGGCGAGATGGACACCATGCTCGCCCGGGTACTGGCCAAGAAGTCCGACGGCGCGCTCGCCGAGGCCGTGGCCGGTGTGCGGCACGCCGCGGGGGCGGCGGCCCGGCTGGCCGACCACCTGAACGGCCGGCGCGAGCGGCTGATGGCGCTGGTCGAGTTGACGCAGCGGGCGGTCGAGCGGGTCGAGCCGGGCGCCCCGCCGCCGGTGCCGATCGCCGAGATGACCGCCGCCGACCTGGCGGAGTTCTTCGCGGTGGAGCCGGTACCGGCCGGCATGGTCGTCGCGCGGTCCCCGCGGGCGCGGGCGTTCGCCGAGATGTTCCCGGCCGGTGAGGGCGACTTCGCGGTGGTGGTCGACACGGTGACCGCCCCGGACGGGCAGATCCTCGGCTTCGCGCCGCCGGGCCGGCCGACCGTGACCGGCGAACTGATGGACGCCACCGAGCTGTGGGAGCTGACCCGCCGGGCGATCGAGCTGACCGGGCGCGTGGACGTGACGCGGGTCGTCCTGGTGGCCTCCGGGGCGGCCGCGCTGGCCGCGGAGTTCCACGAGCTGGCCGCTGCCGGCGGCATCGCGGCCACCCTGGCGCCCCACGGCACCGTCTGGCTCACCCCGGACGGCGTGCCCTTCGTGGCGGCCGCCGGCTGGGACGCGAACCGGAGCCTGCTGGTACCGGCCAGTGCCGACGCCGGCTGGCAGGTGTACACATCGGATGGTCCACAGGAGACCGTGATGGACGTGGGCGAACCCCCGGCGCGGCCGCCGGCGCCCGCGCACATCGTGTCCCTTGTGGATGGATTCGACTCCGGAATGTCCGCCGCGGACCTGGACCTGCCGTCCGGCACCACGGTCGTCGTCACGGGGTCGGGCGTCCCGCCGTCGCGACTGGTGTCCACTCTGGAGGAACGGATCGCCAGGGGCGAGCTGCCGGCCGGGAGCCGCCGCCACGCCCTGCTGCTGACCCGCCCCCACGGCGACGACTACGGCCGGGCGGTCGCCCGCGCGTGGGGCGGCCCGGTGCTCACCCCGACCCGGGAGTTGTGGCTGCGCCGCGATCCGGCCGGCCGGTGGCGGATCGACGGCGGCGGCGTCCGGTACGTGCCCGGGGAGGGCCTGCGCCCATCCGCCCGCGCCGAGCGTGCCAGGCGGGCCACGGTGCACGTGTACCACCCCGACGGCTCGATCCGCCGCCACGTCGACCTGGACGGGTACGACCGGAGGCAGCGACAGCGGCTGGCGGAGTCGGGCGCCCGTCCCGGCCCAACCATCTTCGGCGCACAGCGTGCTTCGCTGCCCGCTCGGGGCATCCAGTTCGCCGAGCGCCCGCCGAGCTGGACCCGGCCCGAGGCGGTGCCGGGATACGTCGACATCCACCTGAACGCCGACGGGGCGGAGGCGTTCTCGCCGGGGGACCTGCTGGCACCGCTCTCCCCGGAGGCGGCCGGCGAGGCGGTCCGCCTGTGGCGCGAGCACGGGCTGCTCGGGCCGGACGGGTGGCTGCGCGGCATCCGGCTCCCTGACCTGCGGCTGGCCGAGCACAGCCCGCTGGTGGCGCGGCTGGCGCGGGCGGCCGGCGTACACGTGCTCGTGCCGTGGGGCGGCGAACGCACCCCGGCCGGCACGGCCGCGGGTACTACGGCCGCGGGTACCTACGTGCGGTACGCGCCCGACGGCCAGATCGCGCCCTACTACGCCACAGCCCGACCGGCCCTGCTGATGCGGGTCGGCGACGGCTTCCTGGGCGCCGGCGGCATCGAGCCGGCCGCCGAGCCGCTCAACCCGCCCGGCGAGTACCCGATCCGCGAACCCGGGGACGGCGCCGTCGCGACCCGCAGCGGGCTGGCGGTGGGCGTACCGGCGGACGACGCGAACGAGATCGAGCCGGTACCGGACATGGTCGTGCTCGTGGTGGCGGAGGCGGAACGCGAGAAGCTGGCCGGCGTGCTGCGTCCGATCGCCGCGAAGCGGCCGATCCGGGTGCTGTTCGACCAGCCGACCACCCCGGAGTACGCGAGCCGGCTGGCCCGGGAGTCGGGCGCGACGGTGGTCGCCACGCGCGGGATCCCCGAGGACGACCGCCGCGACCTGGTCCGCGACGGGGTGCGGGAGACCCAGGACGGCGCGGTGCTCGCCCCCGAGGTGGGCAAGTTCCACGAGTACCGGCCGGACGGCACCGCGCTGCCGTACGTGCCCGAGACCTGGACGACCCAGCGGGTGTACGCCGGCGCACCCGACCTGGCGCGGGACGAGTTCGGCGCCGCCAGCGGTACACGGCCCGAGCCGCTCGTCCTGCTCGGCCCCACCGAGCCGCACCTGCCGCACCTGGAGATGGACCTGTCGGCCATCGCCCGGGACGTGACGGCCGAGCCGTCGCACCCGCCGGCCCGGACGCTGCAACCGTTGCCGGATGGCGCCTTCCCGCTGGTCGTCGAGGACGGCAAGCTGATGAAGGACCTCGGCAGGAGCCGGGTGCCGCTCGACGTGGAGAGCGCCGCCTTCTACCGGACCACGGACGGCGGGCTGGTACTGGGCGAGCCGCACGGTGAGGCGACCGCCGCCGGTGAACTGACCGCCACCCAGGGCGTGCTGCGCGGCGTGGTCGACGACGGGCGCGACCCGGGCCGCGCCGTCCGGACGGTACGGGAGATGGTCCGCCAGGGTCTGCGGCCGCACCCCGACGGCCTGCTGGTCTTCCGGTCCGGCGACCCCGACGGGCAGCTCATGGCCTACGGTGCCGCCGTCCGCCCGGCCACCGGCCGGCCCGCCCCGGCCGCCGGCGTGGTCGACGCCCTGGCCCGGAGCAAGGCGTTCCTGCTCGACTTCGACGGACCGATCACCGACCTGTTCGCGCCGCGCGCCGCGACGGACGGCCTGACCAGGATCCGCGCCGTGCTCGCCGACGCCGGCGTCGCGCTGCCCGAGCCGATCGCCGCCGAGACGAACATGGTGGCGGTCATCCGCTGGGCGTTCGGGCTCGGCCGACCCGACCTGACCCGCGCGCTGGAGGAGGCGCTCGGCGAGATGGACCGCACCGTCGTCGACGCCGCGACGCCCACGCCGTACGCGCTGCGGTTCCTGCTGGCGGCCAGAGCGGCCCGGCGGCCCGTGGCGGTGGTCAGCAACTCCTCGGAGCAGGCCATCACCAGGTTCCTGGAGGCGAACGGCTACGGCGACCTGGTCGCCGTGGTCATCGGGCGGGCGCTGGGCGAGCCGGATCGGTGGAAGCCGGCGCCGGATCCCGTCCTGCGCGCGGCCGCCGCGCTCGGCCTCGACCCGGGCGCGCTCGTGCTGATCGGCGACGAGCCGGCCGACGTCGCGGCGGCGAGGGCCGTCGGGGCGCGCATAATCGGGTACGCGGACAGGCCGTCGACGGTCGAGCGGTTCGCCGGGTCCGAAGTGGACGCGATGGCGGGAAGCATGCGGGAGCTCGCGGAGGCCCTGTGGGTGCTCCGGCGGGACGATGTGGACGATCGGGAAGGGTGAGGGCGTGGCGTTGCTGCTGGAGCGGTCGGTGGAGGAGGCGCACCTCTACATGGCGATGCACCCGTGCGAGGTGTGCGGCGAGTCCGACTTCGAGTGCCAGAGCGCGGTCGTCATGGCCGAGGGCGACCTCGCCAGCCGGTACCAGGGGCCGTGCGACGGCTGCGGCACGGCACGCGAGTTCGTGTTCCGCCTGCCGGAGGCGGTGTCGTTGCCGGGCAACCGGGTGCGGTTCGGCGGGCCGGAGCCGTCCGAGCTGCTCGACGCCGGCGAATGGCTGTGGGTGGCCGGCAACTTCGCCGCCGTCGAACCGCTCGGCGACCTGGCCGCCGAGGATCTGGCCGCCGAGGAGCTGACCGGCGAGGAGTTGGCCGCGGCACGTGCCGACCTGGCCGGCGCGGTCGCCGCCGTCGACGAGGTGTTGAAGTTCCTGCCCGACGGCGCCGAGGAGCCGCCGGACGAGGCGTTCTGGTCCGAGCGCGGCAAGCGGGTGCGCGCCGAGAGCCCCGCCGATCTGCGTCGCGAGCATCTGGAGGCCCGCCGCGCGAAATACGAGGAAGCCCTCACCGTCCTCACAGGACGGTAGCCACCACGTCCTCACCGGCGAGGCGGCGCAGGCTGGTCATGTCGGGGCGCTGGCCGCTGGCGAGCAGCCGCTGCGCCTGCGCCTTGCGGATCGCCTCGAACAGCTTGCGTGCCTCCCGCGCGTTGCCGAACGTGGCGTCCCGGCGCATGCGGGCGAAGTGCTCGTACAGCAGGGTGGAAGCCTCGTCGGTGA
Source organism: Phytohabitans aurantiacus (assembly GCF_027923225.1). Taxonomy (GTDB): domain Bacteria; phylum Actinomycetota; class Actinomycetes; order Mycobacteriales; family Micromonosporaceae; genus Phytohabitans; species Phytohabitans aurantiacus. The sequence continues at coordinate 24,440 of NZ_BSDI01000025.1, read as the reverse complement.
ACTCGTAGTCGGACGCCGCCGCGATCCGCTGCGCGATGAGCACCAGCTCCTCGGGCTCGTAGCTCTCGAACTCGATGGTGGCGGAGAACCGTGACGCCAGGCCAGGATTGGCCGACAGGAACTCCACCATCTCGTCGGTGTAGCCGGCGGCGATGACCGCCACCTCGTCGCGGTGGTCCTCCATCAGCTTCACCAGCATGTCGATCGACTCCTGGCCGAAGAAGTCGGCGCGCGAGGTGGCCCGCGACAGCGTGTAGGCCTCGTCGATGAACAGCACGCCGCCCTTTGCCTCTTCGAACGCCGCCGCCGTCTTCTCGGCCGTGTGCCCCAGGAACTGCCCGACCAGATCGCGCCGCGACACCTCCTTGAACGTGCCCTTGGCCAGCACGCCCAGCGCCGCCAGCAGCCGGCCGTACAGCCGCGCCACCGTGGTCTTTCCGGTGCCCGGCGCGCCCGCGAAGATGAGATGGTGGCTGGTCTGGTCGACGACCAGACCGGCGCCGCGTCGCCACTCGTTGACCTGAATCTCGTCGATCAGGCCGCGCACCTCGGCCTTGACGGCCGCGAGGCCGACCATCGCGTCAAGGTCGGCCAGGCGCGACCGCACCGCTTCCGCGTCGTGCCGGTCCGGCTCCGCGGTGGCGTTGTCGGCTCCGGTACGCCCAGCCGCGTCACTGTCACCGATGGTGACTGCCGTCGTGGCTGTCGCGTCCACGTCGACGCCGGGCGTGCCGGTGTTCTCCAACCGGCAGCGGTCGACCTCGCCGCCGCAGCCCCGTCCGATCTGGACACCGGCGCCCCGGGTGTCGTGGATCCAGCAACCCCGGATCGTCGGCGCGCTTTCGTGCACCACCGCGATGCCCGCGTCACCGGTGTGGGAGATCTCACAGCCTTCGATGACCGGCCGCCCCGACTGGTACACGTAGATGCCCCGGCGCTGGCACCGGCTGATCGTGCAGCCGCGGATCTCCGGGTTGGCGCCCAGCCGCACGATGACGCCGTCGTCGGCGATGTCGGTCAGCTCGCAGTCGGTCATCGTGCCGCCCGAGTCTTCGAACACCACGCCGTACTGCCCGGCGGTCACCCGCACCCGGTGCGCCCGCAACGTGCCGCGGTCGCGCACGTCGATCGCCGCGCCGTATCCGGTGCTCAGCACCACCTGCTTCAACGCGACCGTCGCGCCCCGCGCGGAGATGGCGGGCAGGTCACCGGCGCGGATGGTCAGGCCTTCGAGGCTGACGTCGCCGCTCTCCACGTGCAGCGCCGGATACGGCAGGTCGCTCGCGTCGAGTTCGACCGCGCCCGAACCGTCGGCCGGTGCGATCCGCAGCGTGATATCGCCGACGAATAGCGCCTCGCGGTAGATGCCCGGGGTGACCAGCACGGTGGCACCCGTGGGGGCGGCGGCGAGCGCGTCGCCGATCGTCGCGTAAGCGCCGTGCTGCAGCGGCGCCACGAGGAGTGTCCGAGTCATTCTGCGCCTCAGCATAGTTGCGGAAGGGCCCACATCGGTACGCTGTGCGGGTGTCGACTGTGGCCACTCGGTTTCCGGTGGCGCCTCTCGTGGGCGCCGAGGTCGCCGCCGCCGGGGCGGCACTGGCCTACGCGGCCCCGTCCGCGTGGTGGTCGTGGGCGGTGCTGGGCGCCGGCGCGGTCACCACGACGGGAGCGCTGCTGGCCCGCCGCTCGCGCCGCGCCAAGGCGCCGACACCGGCGTTGCGCATCCGCACCGTCGAGCGCGGTGGCCTGTCCGTGGGCGTCGCGCAGGATACCGGCGGCTGGTTCGCCGTCGCGGAGCTGGCGCCCCGGCTCGACCTGCGGCCGGAGAGCGCCCCGCTGCCGCCCCTCGCCGCCGTGGCCCGCGTGTTCGCCGACGGGCGCGACCCGACGGCCGTGCAACTTGTCTCGCACACCATCGCCGCGCCGTCCACCCTGCTGCCACCGGAGTCCCCGGTCCTGGAGTCGTACCAGCGGCTCACCGCCGGCGAGTCCACTGTGGCCCACCAGGTCTCCTGGGTGTGCGTGCGGGTCGACGCCTGCGACGGCGCGGCGGTGGTGGCCAGGCACGGCGGCGACCGGGAGGCACCGGCACGCGCGGCCGCGGCGGCGATCCTGCGGGTGAGCCGCACCCTGCGCGTGTCCGGCGTGTCCTGCCGGGTACTCGACGCCCGTGAGCTGGGCGAGGCGCTGCAACTGGCCGGCGTCGGCGGCGTCGCCGGTGGCATGGCCGAGGTCTGCTACGGCGTCGACGACGTGCCGAGCCCGCTCGCCACCGCCGTCGCCACGGCACCCGCGGCGGTCGCCACCGTCGCCACCACGATCGTGTCCGGCCCGCGAGGGCTGCGCGCCCGCCGGCTCGTACGCGTGGTGGCACCCGAGCGCGACGTGCGGCTGTGCGACACGGCTGTCCAGGCCGGTGCGATCCGTGCTGGCGTGGCGCTGACCAGGTTAGACGGTCGGCAGGCGCCGGCGGCGTACGCGGCCGGGCCCACGGGCGCCGCGCTGCCACCCTCGGGCGGATACGCGGTGGCCGGTGCCGCGGCCGGGCTCGACCCGCTCGACGTGCCGTGGCACCCCGTCACGCAAGACGCCGGTGAGCCCGCCGGCCCCGCCGCCTCCGTCGGTGTCCTCTTCGGACGCGACGTTGACCGGCGCGCCACCGTCGTGCGCCTGTTCCGGCCGTGGCCCACCGAGATGGTCGTCATCGGCGGCCGGGCCACCGCTCAGGTCCTCGCCCTGCGGGCGCTGGCCGTGGGCGCGCAGGTGTGCGTGCGCACCGCCCGATACGCCGAGTGGACCGCGTTGGCGCAGGCCGCCCGCTGCCCCGACCGGCTGGTCGTCGGCGCCGAGCCGCCCCGCGTCGCCGCCCCGTACCGGCCGACACTCGTCGTCGACGACCTCGACCCCGACGGCGCCACCACCCGCGCCCCGCTGGGCCCGTGGCAGGCCCGCCTGACCGTGGCCACCCGCCTCTCACCCGCTGGCGCCCGCCGCCTCGCCGAGGCGCATCTCGCCGTGCTACACCGGATCGGCGAAGACGAGGCCGACGTCGCCGCCCGGGCGCTCGGCATGACCGGCGACACCCCGCGCGCCCTGACCCGCCTGCCCGACGACATGGTCGCGCTGGTGGGCGGCGGCGTAAACAGCTACACCTGGCTGGAGGCGACCGAGTGGGAGCGCACGGTGACCGGCGCCCCCGCCCCCTTGGCACCAACCGCGGCCGTCGCATGAGCGCGGTGCCCTTCGCGGCTGCGGGCGTCGGCGCATGAGCGCGGTGCCCTCCGTGGCCGCGGGCGGCGGCGCATGAGCTGGCGGCCCGACGAGTACGTCCTTGGCGCGCTGTACGACGCTGTCCACCGCGGCGACCCGGACGCCTACCTGGCCGCGCTCGTCGACTCCTGCCTCGTCGTGCCCGGCGACCCCGCCGAGGGCGGCTGGCCGGTCGTCGAGACGCCCGACGGCGTGTGCGTGGTCGTCTACACCACCCTGCCCGTCGACATCGAGCGATACAGCATCTGGCCCGCGTTCGACCTCCTGCACGGCTGGCCGGACCCTGAGTGGTCACTCAGTGTCGACAGTGGACTGCCGACGCAGGTGACCGTCGAACCGAGCGGCGTCGCCCAGGCCGCGGCCCGCGCGGCGGAGACGTACCCGTTGGACGTCGCTCTGTGGCAGGCTGGCGGCGACCCGGAGCCCTACCTGGACGCCCTTGTCGGCGCCGACGTCACCGTCCCGATGCGCCCCGAAGGATCCCCGTCGCGCGACCTGACCGACCCGGAATTCGCCTGGTGGCGCGCGCCGGACGGGCAGGCGATCGCCTTGTTCAGTTCGCCCGTGCGGCTGCGCGCCAGGCTGGGCGACGTACCGTGGCTGGTCGCCCGATTCGTCGACGTACTACGCCACTGGCCAGACGAGCACGCCGCCCTCATCGACCCCGACCACCACATCGGCGCAACCCTGCCCGCGGCGACCATGGCAGCCATGACCAACACCCTCCCCACCGCCACCCCCTAACCCACTTTCGCCCCGCGCGCCCGCTCCGCCCCCCACCGCGCGCCCGCTCCGCCCGCCCAGGTCCTTTCCCCGGCGCTGCCGCCCGCCGGTGACGGCGTGTCGCCACGCCCGGTCCGCCGATCAAGGGCGAATGCACGCGGTTGGATCTCTTTCCCGCGTGCGTCCGGCCCGAGGCCAGCCCGGCACGGCGTGTCGCCACGCCCGGTCCGCCGATCAAGGGCAAAGGCACGTGGTTCGATCTCTTTTCGCGTGTTTTCGCCCTTGATCGATGCGACTCTCCTTGATCGGCGAGCGCCGCCCCGCCGCCCCGCGAGCGCCGCCGGCGCCCCGCGAGCGCCGCCCGCGGCCCGCGAGCGCCGCCCGCGGCCCGCGAGCGCCGCCCCGCCGCCCGCGGACGACGAGCGCCGCCCGCCCGCGGCCCGCGAGCTGCGGCCGGCCGCCTGCGGTCCGGGAGCGCCGGCCCGCCCGCGGACCGCGGGCGTGGCGGTTGCGGTCCGGGCCCGGCGCCAGGGGACCTGGTCGGTACGGTGAGGGGGTGGCGTTCGAGCCGCGGGTGCCCTCGCCCGTCACGGAACTGGTCGACGAGCGGCTGACGCCCTCCGGCGTGCGCCTCTACCTCAAGCGCGACGACCTTATCCACCCCGAGGTCCGGGGCAATAAGTGGCGCAAGCTCAAGTACAACCTCGCCGCAGCCTCGGAGCAATCGCATCACACCCTGCTGACATTCGGCGGCGCCTACTCGAACCACATCGGGGCAACCGCCGCCGCCGGCCACCACCTCGGCTTCGCCACCATCGGCGTGATCCGGGGCGAGGAACACCTGCCGCTCAACCCTGTCCTCGCGTACGCCGTCGAGCGCGGCATGCGCCTCGTCTACCTGGACCGGGCGATGTACCGCGCGAAGACCGACCCGGCCGTCGTCGAGGACCTGCGCCGGCGGTTCGGCGACTTCTACCTACTGCCCGAGGGAGGCAGTAACGCGCTGGCGCTCCGAGGATGCTCCGAGCTACCGCCCGAGATCCCGTTCGCGTACGACCTGATCTGCTGCGCGTCCGGCACGGGCGGCACCCTCGCCGGTATCGCGCTCGGCCTCGGCGAGGGCCAGCGCGCGATCGGATTCTCAGCCCTGAAAGGCGGCGATTTCCTGGTCGGCGAGGTGCGGCGGCTGCAGGCGGAGTACGGCCGGGTGACGGACAACTGGTCGATCGAGACCGCGTTCCACTTCGGCGGGTACGCCCGGCGCACCGCCGAACTCGAAGACTTCGTCCGCGACTTCGAGGACCGCCACGGGCTGACCCTGGGCAGGGTGTACGTGGCGAAGATGATGTACGGGATCTTCGCCCTCGCGCGCCAGGGACGGTTCCCGCGCGGCACGGTGATCGTCGCGGTCGTGACGGGCTGAAGCGGTACGTCGACGAAACAGCGGCCGACCCCGCCCAGGGCCGGCCGCCGTCGCACGCTGAGAAAACGGTCAGGACATAGCTGGCCAGCACCCAGTTCACGGGCTGGTAGTAGGCCGGATTGGCGGTGCAGGTTTCGCCGCCGCCGGACAGGATGCCGAGCGCGTCGGTGCCGGCCCACATCGGGCCGCCGCTGTCGCCCTCCATGGCGCAGTGCGACGTCTCGATCATGTTCTGCAGCGATGAAGGCGCGGGCGGCGCTCAGCCCCCATCTTGATACGGGCCTAGACTGGCGGGCGTGAGCGCTCCCCGCCGCGCCCCGGGTGACCTGCTCGTCCACCTGCGCCGGGCCCGCGACCATGCCGACCGCCACTACGCGGAGCCGCTGACCCTCGACGCCCTGGCGGCGGTGGCGGGCCTGTCCAAGTACCACTTTCAGCGGCTCTTTACCTCGACCTACGGCGTGTCACCTGCCGCGCACCTCTCTCGCCGGCGCGTCGAGCGCGCCCAGGATTTGCTCCGAGCTACCAACCTCACGGTCACCGAGGTTTGCCATGCGGTCGGGTTCACCAGCCTCGGGTCATTCAGCAGCCGGTTCCGCGAGGTGGTGGGGGAGTCGCCGAGCGAGTTCCAGCGCCGCTGGGCGGCCAAGGGCGCGCCGTACATCCCCGGCTGCTTCGTCTTCATGTGGGGCCTCGCGGAAAAGAGCGAGCCGGAAAGAGCAAGCCGGAAAGAGCAACCCAGGAGAAGCGGGGCGGCGAGAACGCTCCCTAGCCTGGAGGAATGATCACAAACATCTCCATCGCCAGCGTTTTTGTCAAGGACGTCGACGCCTCGAAAGCCTTCTACATCGATGTTCTCGGCTTCGCGGAGCACACCGACATCACGCTCGCCGAGGGGTACCGCTGGTGCACCGTCAAGCACCCCAGCCAGCCCGAACTCCAGGTGCATCTGACCCAGCCCGGCCCACCGCACTCGCCCGAGATGGTCGACATGATCAATCGGGCGCTCGACGAGGGCGGCATGCACGGCCTCGGGCTCAACGTCGACGACTGCCGCAAGACGTGCGACGAGCTCCGGGAGCGGGGCGTCCAGTTCATCCAGGAGCCGGAGGAGCGTCCATACGGGGTAGAGGCGGTCGTCCGCGACAACTCGGGCAACTGGATGGTCCTGGTCGAACCGCGCGAATACACAGCCGACGACTTCAACTGATCGCCGGCCCGGCCCGGCCGTGCGGAGGGCAGGCACGGCGATGGAAACCCCACTAGCATCGGCCCGTGGTTTTCCGGACGCTGCTCGCGCTTGGTGTGGTCGCGGCCCTGCTGCCGGCGTGCGGCGGCGGCTCGGACGGCGGCGGCGACGACCCGCCGCCGACCCCGGCCGCCACGTCGACCGCGCCGGACGGCAAGGCGGCGCTGGGTGCCGCGCCCACCACCAAGGCCCCGACCCCCACGGCCGGGTCGTCCGGTGGCACGCTGCGCGCGGGAAACCCCAACGGCAAGGCAGCGGTACCGGCCGAGGCGCGCGCCGTCGACACCACCAAGCCGAACAGGGTGGTCGGCAACGGTACAGCTGCTAGCTGCACCGGAAAGGCCGTGGCGACCGCGGTGGCCGCGGGCGGCGTGGTCACGTTTTCGTGCGGTCCTGACCCGATCACGATCACGATGACGCAGACCGCGAAGGTCAAGAACTCGACCAAGCGCGTCGTGCTCGACGGCGGCGGCAAGGTCACGCTGAGCGGGGCCGGCAAGCGCCGCATCCTCTACATGAACACGTGCGACGACGCGCAGGGCCCGCCGCCCGGCGACTGCACCAACCAGGACCACCCGCAGCTCACCGTGCAGAACCTGACCTTCGCCAGCGGCAGCTCCATCGGCGCCGACCCCGACCCCGAGGTCACGAACGGCGGCGGCGGGGGCGCGCTCTACGCACGCGGCGGGCGGCTGAAGGTGATCAACTCGCGGTTCGTCAAGAACAGGTGCGACTCCGGCGGGCCCGATCTCGGCGGCGCGGCCATCCGGGTGCTGGATCAAAACCGAGACCTGCCCGTGTACGTCGTGAGCAGCACTTTCGGCGGCGCCGCCGGCCAGGGTGGTGCCTGCTCGAACGGTGGCGCCCTGAGCAGCATCGGCGTCTCGTGGGTGATCCTCAACAGCCTGTTCAGTCACAACGAGGCCATCGGTTACGGCGCCAACGAGGCCGCCAACGGCACCCCCGGCGGCGGCAACGGCGGCGCGATCTACTGCGACGGCAACACCTTCACCCTGCGCGTCGCCGGCACCCTGATGGAGCGCAACCACGCCCGCGAGGGCGGCGGCGCGATCTTCTACGTCAGCAACGACCGTAGCGGCACCCTGCGCATCGAGAGCTCGACCCTCCGCCGCAACCCGAGCGACGAGTTCGAAACCATCCCCGGCATCTTCTACCGAGCCAACGGCGAAGCCCAGATCACCGCCTCCAAAATCACCTGACCTCCCCCGCCCTGCCGCCCTACCTCGCGCTACTCGCGCGCCCGCCCCGCCTCGCGCGGCCGCCCCGCCTCGCGCGCCCACCCCGCCTCGCGCTGCTCGCGCTGCCGCCCCGCCGTGCGTTGCTCGCGCGGCCGCTTCGCCGGCGCCGCGCGGCGCGGTGCGCTCGCGGTGCGGGCGCGGTGCGCCATCCGCGAAATAGCCCTCCCTCCCGCCGATCAAGGGCGAACGCACGTGGTTGGATCTCTTTTCCGCGTGCATTTGCCCTTGATCCATGCAGATCTCCTTGATCGACGTCGTCGAGGAAGGGCGATCGCGCCGCTTCGACCCCGACCAACCGCGTCCGGGCCGGCGCTACGCGCGCCCACCGACCAGATTGTCCCGATCCGCGCAGCGGACCCCTTGTGCCGGACGCGACACGGAACCAGCGGACGGCGCACGAGGTGCGCGTGGGCGCCGGGTCAGCGGCGGAAGATCGTGATGGAGTGGCCCACGTCGTCGATCTTGGTGCTGGTCGCCACGAGATCCGCCAGCGGCCCGTTGATGGCCTTTGCGAGCGTGCTGTTCGAGACGACGAGCAGGCCGCGCACCTCGTCCGGCGGCGTGCGCAGCGGGTCGCGAAACTTGATCTCGTAGTAGTCGGGCTCGCCGCTGCCGCGATACACGAGCCAGATCTGCTCGTCCGGATATCGCGTACGCAGGCGTTCCGCCAACCGTCCCAGATCCTGGCCCCAGTCCACATTGGAATCGTGCAGCCGCAGGTAGGTCTTCGATGGCCCACCGAACGCCTCGTTCGAGTACGGCAGGTAGTAAGGGAACGTTCGCAGTGAACTGATCGCCACGAAGAGGACCAGCGCCGCCATCGCGGCCCGCACGAGACCCGGGCGCCAGGGCACGACCGCCACAGCCGCCGCGGCGACCGCGAGCAGCATCGGCATGAAGAGGGTGTACCGGGTGCCGAAGTCGCGGTCGCCCGTCATTGCGGCAGCTAGCAGTACCGCAGCCGGCAGCAGCACGTACGGGGCGGCCGCCCTCAGCCGCCGCACCGACAGCATCGCCACCACGCCGGCCAGCCAGAGGGCGAGCATCCCGAGCGGCGTCTTCACCAGCAGGGCGGCGGGCTGGTAGTACCAAAGGGAACCGGAGTAGTTGCGCCCGAAGAGGTACCCGCCGAACTTGCCGTCCTCGAACCCGAACTGGACCCGCATCCCGTCGCGGTACGGCTGGGGGAAGGGGAGCGCGTCGACGAGGAGCGCGCGTAGGCCGTGTACGGCGGGTAGGTCGGGCGGCGCCACCCACACCAGGTCCGGGTCGACGGCCAGGTAGCTGGCCCACACCACGCCCACGGCGATCAAACCGACCCCGAACGCGGCCGCCACGCCGACCGCGAGGACCCGCCGCCGCCCGGCGCCGCGCGCGCCCTGCCCGGAAGCCACCCTGATCCCGCCAGTCGCGGACGACGCCTCGCCGGGTGATTGTCGCGTCGCGTGCCACACGGACAAGGTGGCCAGGGCGAGCACGACCGGCGCCCCGGCCAGCGCGGACATCTTCGTCGCGAGCGCGGCCCCCAGCGCCAGCCCGGCCAGCGGGAGGTATGGCAGTGGCCGCCGCCGGGCCCGCCACACCATCCACAACGCCGTGATGAGGAAGCCTGAGACCAGAGCGTCGAGCGTCGCCAGCGACCCGTGCGCGATCACATCGGGCGAGAACGCGTACAGGGTCAGCGCCGCCAGCCCGCCCAGCCACCCGGCGACGTCGCGCGCGAAACCGAAGACCACAAGCCCGAAAAGCAGCGTCATGACGATGACGGGGAGGCGCGCCAGCAGCATGGTCCGCGCCGGGTCCTGCCCGGACTCGTACTGCAGCCACCTGCCGAGCTCGGTCTGGTTGCCGACGAACCCCGGATCGATCCTGGCATCGCCGTACGACAGTCCGGCGCCGATGATCAGTTTGCCGAGCGGCGGGTGCTCCGGGTTGTACCGCAGGCTGCGCTCCTGGAGCTGCACCAGCGCCGCGCCCGCGTACACGGGCTCGTCGATCGTCGAGGTCTGCCCGACGGCCGTCGTGAGCATCGCGGCCGCCATCTGGGCGAGGAGCGCGGCCACGGCGAGGGCGAGCAGCCCGCGCCGCAGCCACCGTGGCGTGGTCGTCATTATGATCGGATCATGGCATGTGTCCGGCTGCGCGCCACCTGAGCCGGACCGGCAGGATGGAGATCATGTACGACTTCCTGCCCTGGCTGTACTGGTCACAGGCCACAGACGAAGAACGTTCCATCCAGGTGGCGTGGCAAAGGACACTTCGCGAGCGGGGCGTGCGGGAGGTCGGCGAGCGCACGTACCTGTCGCCGCTGGCCGCGATCCATGAGACGACGCTGCGGATCGGCCGGGACTCGTACATCGCCGCGCACGTGTACCTGACCGACGACGTGGAGATCGGCGACAACTCGACGCTCAACCCGTACGCGGTGGTGCGCGGGCGGGTGCGGCTCGGCGACGGCGTCCGCGTCGGCTCGCACGCCTCGTTGCTCGGCTTCAACCACTCGATGGCTCCCGACCGGCCGGTGCACGAGCAGCCGATCACCACCAAGGGCATCACGGTGGGCGATGACGTCTGGATCGGTTCCAGCGCGATCGTCGTCGACGGGGTCACCATCGGTGAGCACAGCGTGATCGGCGCGGGCGCCGTCGTTACGAAGGACGTGCCGCCGTGGTCGATCATGGCGGGCAATCCGGCCCGGCGCGTCCGGGACCGGCGCGAGAAGTCGGGCACGCGGGCGGGCGACCTCACCGCGCGGCTGACGCGCTTCGCGGACCGGGCGCGGGAGGAGGCGCCGGCGCTGCTCGACCGGTACTGGCAGCCGGAGCACAGCCGGTTCATCAATCAAATCGGCGGTGCATTGGACGTGCGTGCCACGTGCGATGCCGTGGAGATCTCCGACCTATTGCTCGGCGCGCCGCCCCCGCAATTGCCTGCGAGCAATCTGGTCGATTGGCTCAAGCAACAGAGCAGGGAGGATTACCACATCCTGTGCGTCGGGTACGCGCTCGATCTGCTCGGTGCGCCTTTCGAGTACCCGATCAGCCTGGACCACGACGGCCTGGTCGCGCGCTTGGACGGCCTGCCCTGGCAGACGGCCGCGTGGTCGGCCGGTGCGTGGGTCGACGCCTTCGGCACCGCCCTGCTGTGGAACCGGCGACTCGGCGCGCCGGCGCCGCTCGAAGCGCTGTTCGGGTGGCTGCTGACCCGCCAGGATCGGTGGACCGGACTGTGGGGCGCGCCCACGGCGGCCGAGCGCTTCCGCCAGCCGGTCAACGGGTACTACCGGCTGACTCGGGGCACGTTCGCGCAGTTCGGGCTGCCGGTGCCGCGTCCGGAGGCGACGATCGACGCGGTGCTCGCGCACAGCCGGGACGCCGGGTTCTTCGGCGACGGCCGGGGCACCGCGTGCGACGTGCTCGACGTGATCCATCCACTGTGGCTGTGCGGGCAGCAGACCCGGCATCGTCGCGGCGACGCGCACGCGTGGGCGCGGGAACGGCTCGACGCCGCGCTGTCGAGCTGGCGACCCGGCGCCGGGTTCGCGTTCAGTCCGGCTCCCACGACCGGTTCCGAGCACGAGGCCAGCCTCATGGGTACCGAGATGTGGCTCGCCATCGTCTGGCTGCTCGCCGACGTGCTGGGGGAGAGCGGTGCGCTCGGGTACCGGCCGCGCGGAGTGCACCGACCCGAGCCGGCTATTGACCCGACCAGTTAACCGACCCAGCGGTACCGGCGCTCGGGGCGCCCAGGCACCGCGTAGCGCAGCGTGACGTCCGCCTTGCCGGTGTCGTGCAGGTGCTCGAGGTATCGGCGGGCACTGACCCGAGAGATCCCCACCTTTTGCGCGCACTCGGCGGCCGACATTGTCTCGTCGGTGCCCCGCAAAGCGCCCTCGACGAGTCCGGCGGTGACCGTGCTGAGTCCTTTGGGCAGGGCGGCGGCGGTCGCCCGCCCGGACGCGGCACGGGCCAGCACCCGGTCGACGTCGGCCTGGTTGTGAACCTCTGCCGCGTACATGCCGCTGCGCTGGGCCGCGTACTGCTCCAGCCGCCGCCGCAGGTCGTCGAAGCCGAACGGCTTGAGCAGGTAGTTCACCACGCCGTGCCGCACCGCACCGCGCACCGCGTCGGACTCCCGGGCGGCCGAGATGACCAGTACGTCGCAGTCGAGGCCGGCGGTGCGCAGCCGGGTCACCACGTCGAGGCCGAAGATGTCCGGCAGGTACAGGTCGAGCAGCACCAGGTCGGGGTGCAACTCGGCGGCGGCGTCCAGCGCCTCCTGTCCGGTGTGGGCGGTGCCGACGACCCGGAAGCCCGGCACCCGTTCCACGAAGCCGCGGTGGATGCGCGAGACCATGAAGTCGTCGTCGACGACCAGTACGTCGATCATCTGTTGGCCTCCACGACCGCGACCGGATGCCCCACCGTGAGCCGCGCGGTGAACGCGGCCCCCGCGGCCGTGTTGGTGACCGCGACCTCGCCGCCGTGCCGCTTGCAGACCAGGCGCGTCAGCGCCAGGCCGATCCCGCGCTCGCCCTCCTGGGCGGCCTTCGTGGTGAACCCGTGCGAGAACACCTCCTGCGCCAGTTCCGGGGCGACACCAGGCCCCGAGTCGCGCACGACAATCTCCACAGTGGACGCGTCCTGGCGCAGCTCGACCTCCACCCACGCGTTGTGCCCGGCCTCTCCAGCGGCGGCGGCGTCGACCGCGTTGTCCACGAGGTTACCGACGACGGTGGCCACATCGGCCGAGTCGCGCGGGTCGAGCCGGTCGAGCGACGTGCGCTCGGAGACGCGCAGCTGGACCCGGCTCTCGGCCGCCTGCGCCGACTTGGCCATCAGCAGCGCCGCGACCGCCGTGTCGTGCACCCGGCTGGTCAGCGTCAGGTCGAGCGACTCGCGGTGCCGGGCCAGCGCGTCGACGTACCGGACCACCTCGTCGTAATCTCCAAGCTGGATGAGGCCCGAGATCGTGTGCAATTGGTTGGCGAACTCGTGCGCCTGTGCTCGGAGCACTTCGGTACTGCTCCGGAATGATCCGAGCTCCTGCTCGAGCTGGGCGAGCTCGGTGCGGTCACGCAATGTGGTGACCGATCCGAGGCGCCGGCCGTCCTTTGTCACGCTCATGCGGTTCATGACCAGCACCCGCCCGCGGCGCAGCACGACCTCGTCGGTGCCATCGCCGTCGACTCCGGTCAGCACGTCGCGTAGCCGCCCCTCGATGCCCAGCTCGGCCAGGCTCCGCCCGACGCACTCCTCAGGCAGGTCCAGCAGCGTACGCCCGACCGCGTTGACCAGCGTGATCCGCTGATGCGGGTCGAGCGCGATGACGCCCTCTGCGATGCCGTACAGCATCGCCTCACGGTGCTCGGCCAGCCCGGCGATCTCGCGCGGCTCCAGCCCGAGGGTCTGCCGCTTGATCCGCCGCGCCAGCAACCACGAGCCGACGAGGCCCATCGCGCTCGCCAGCCCGAGGTACAGGATCAGGTTGCTCGACGCGTTGCGCGCCCGCTGCCACAGCGTCGGTGACGCCTCGCCGACCATGACCGTGCCCAGATGCTTGCCGATCTTGCCCTTCTCCGCGCCCAGCACCGGTACCTGGGCGACCAGCTCGCGTTCGCCGTCGACGCGCAGCTCGCCCGACCAGCCGCGCGCCTCCGCCACGCCCGGTTCGCCGAGGGGCAGCCTGGTGCCGACCAGGATCGGGTTGGTCGAGCTGACGACGACGCCGCGGGCGTTCGCGATGGTCACCGAGGTGATGCCCGATTCGGTACGCGTCGACTGCACCAGCGGTGCGAGGGTCTCGCCCGGCGCCGGGGCGTCGAGCTGGGCGCGGACCAGCGGGTTGTCGGCGAGCTGCTCGGCGAGAGCCGCGACCCGGCGCCCCTCGACCCGGTTGAACGTCGCCGCCGACTGGGCCAGCGACAGCGCGGCGACAGCCACCAGTACGACGACGATGATCGCCAGCTGGAAAGCGAGCAACTGGCCCGCCAGCGTGGGGCGGCGGGACGGCACGACCACGAAGACTCAACTTTCTGACTGCGGGGTCAATCATCATCGCCCCCGCCCCGGCCTGGGCGCTAGGCCCTGTCCTGTCGATCATGTCGAGTCGAGACGGAGTCCAGGCGGGATCCGGCGCCGCCGGTCGTCGCCTGGGCCCGTCGCAGGCCGACAATGATCGGCAGGACAGGGCCTGGTGTCGCGGGCCGGGGTATCGGGAGGTTTGGGTGGGTGAGGTCATCGTCGTCACGGGTGTGATGGCGGCGGGGAAGTCGACGGTCGCTCAGGGGCTGGCCGAGCGGTTGCCGCGCGCGGCGCATGTGCGCGGTGACGTGTTCCGGCGCATGATCGTCTCGGGTCGCGCGGAGATGGCGCCGGACTCGGGTACGCCGGCCGCCGCTCAGCTCGACCTGCGGTACCGGCTCGCGACCCAGGTCGCCGACGGGTACGCCGGAGCGGGCTTCACCGCGGTGCTCCAGGACGTCGTGCTCGGCCCGGAGCTGGCCCGGTACGTCGACATGATCACCACGCGGCCGCGGTACCTCGTGGACACTGACTCCGCTCGTGATCAGGGCGTCCCTCACGTCGTTAGAGCGACTTGAGGGACGCCCTGATCACGGTGAGTTCTCGGGTGTTGTGGAGGCGGTCGGGGAAATCGGTGGGGAATGCGTGGGCCAATCCGGGGAGCAAGGTCAGGGCGCATCGGAGCCCCGCTCGGCGCAAACCATCGATTGCCGGGAGCGCGTCGTCGCGTACATCATCATCCTGCTCACCGAGCAGGACCGTGCCGGTGACGCCGCGCGCGACGGCGGCTGTGAACTGTGTGGGGTCGAGGTGCGCCGGCCCGATGGCGGGCGCGACCGCGACGAAGCCCGCCGGCCGGCCCGGCTCGCCGGCCAACGCCCACAGGATGGCCTGCCGGCCGCCGGCGGAGAAGCCGCCAGCGATTAGCGGAAGGCCCTGGTCACCGGCCGGCAGCGCGGCGAGCGCGGCGGCGATGTCGCGCAGGCCGGCGTCGGGATCGGGCCAGGACCGGTAGGTCGGCGTGTTGCGCTGCGAGGAGTCGGGCGCGAGCAGGACGAAGCCCGCCGCGACGGCGGCGCTCCAGGCGGCGATGGCGTCGTCGGCGTCTTCGCCGGCGCCGTGCAGCGCGACCAGGACGCCCCGGGCGGCGCCGGCGGGCCGCTGGATCAGCGGCGGGCGGGTCGCGGTGCCGGCGGCCAGGGCACGGGCGTGGGACCGTTCGACGAGGTCGGCGAAGCCGGGCAGGTCACGCAGGGACGCGAGGTCATCGTCGTCGACCAGGATGCGGCGGTGCCACCAGCCGCCGGCGTCGAAGGCGGACCGCAGCTCGGCCAGCGCCTCGGCGGGCCGACCCGCCGCACCGAGCAGGCAGGCTGCCAGGTGCGCCAGGTCGGCACGCCACGATGGCAATTGAGGCATCGCGTCTCGGAGCAATCCGACGCCGTCCTCGTAGCGCTCCTCGGTGTAACAAGCGACCGCCCGATCCTCGACACCTCGGTACGCCGCGCGGTCGTCAGCCATCCGATGCCCGGACGTAGGTGGTGAAGGAGGCGCCGGAGCCGAACGTCCGGACACCGGTGACCGCGAATCCGGCCGGGTCGAAGGGCCGGTCGACCATCGGTATGCCGGAGCCGGCGATCACCGGATAGCGCTTGATCATGAGTTCGTCGATCATCGGCAGTAGGCTACCGGCCAGGCGGCCGCCGCCGCACAGCCATATTTCCTGTCCGGGCTGCTCCTTGAGTCGCTGGACGAACTCGACCGGGTCGCTGGAGACGATCTCGACCCCGGGATCCGCCGCGCTCAGCGTCTGGGAGAACACGTACTGCCGCAGGTGCGCGTATGGGCTCGTGATGCCCTCCTTGAGCGCCGGCTCATACGTGCCGCGTCCCATGAGGACAGTGTCAAAGCGCTTGTTCGGCGCGGTTTCCAACCCGCATTGCGCGCGGAACGCGGTCGGCACGGTCTCGGGCTGCTCGGCGTTGACCACTGACATCAGCTCGGGGTCGATCGTGAAGAAGTCGAACTGCCCGTCCGGCCCGGCGATGAACCCGTCGATGGTGGTGGCGACGTAGTAGATGAGCTTTCGCATGTGGTTCCCCGTCTCTCGAAGCACTCCGAATGTAGTGGTCTGAATGTAGTACTGTGCCTGTAGTGGTGTCAACCTCCCGGACCGAAGGAGTCACATGCGCCAGAACCCCGGCCGCCGCACCGCCCTCCTTGACGCCGCCATCGAGGTACTGGCCCGCGACGGCTCCCGCGGGCTGACCTTCCGCGCCGTCGACGCCGAGGCGGCCGTGCCCAACGGCACCACCTCCAACTACTTCGCCAACCGCGACGACCTGCTCAACCAGGTGACCCAGCGCACCCGCGAACGCCTCACCCCGAATCCGTCCGATGTGGAAACCACCATGCGCGAGCCGCACGACCACAAGCTCGTGACCCGCCTGCTCTACGACCTGCTCGACCGGATGCGCCGCGACCGCAGCAGCTACCTGGCGATGTTCGAACTGCGCCTCGAAGCCACCCGCCGTCCCGAGGTGCGTGCTCTGCTCATCGACGTCTTCCGCGCGAACCTTCAGGACGGCATCGACTTCCACCTCGGCGCGAGCCTGCCCGGCGACGAAATCACCGTGGTGCTGTTGTATCTGGCGATGAGCGGCCTGCTCATCGACGACCTGACGGTGCCGGAGGTCCTGGCGCCGTACCCTTACGACCAGCTCATCGCCGACATGGTCGAGCGCATCCTGCCTCCGGCCCCGTGAACCGGCGGTAGGGTGAGGCGGTGATTCGCAAGCGCGTCCTGGTCTCCGGTGAGGTGCAGGGTGTGTTCTTTCGAGACACCTGCCGCCGCGTGGCCGGGCAGCAGGGCGTGGGCGGTTGGGTGCGCAACCTGCCCGACGGCCGCGTCGAGGCCGTCTTCGAGGGCGATGTGGACGGTGTCGACCGGCTGGTGAGCTGGGCCCGCCGCGGCCCGTCCCGCGCGACGGTAACGGCGGTCGACGTGCGCGACGAGCCCGCCGAAGGGCTCACCTACTTCGAGATCCGGTGACCTCGCCGTTCAATGTGGACCTACCGGCCCAGAAGGTGGGCGACGCGCACCAATGGCTGAGCGAGCGCGAGGATCCGCTCCGCGTCGTCGAGCCGCGCCTCGTAGTACGTGAGCAGTTGGCGGCCGTAGAGGCTCCATGGCGGTACCCGGCCGGCGATGTGCTCGGCGGCGAGTGACGGGCCGACGTACCGCCGGATCGTGTCGGGGTCCGGGCCGGTGAGCCGGAACTTGCTGTCGAACCGTTCGTCGCCGAGCGCGGCGGGTTTGTCGCCGAAGATGGCCCGGCCGAGCTTCGACAGGCCGCCGCGGCGTTCCACCGCCAGGGTGGGGCCGGGCTCGGGCAGGGTGACCACCACGACCACGAGATGGTGGGTCGTCGACGACGTGCTGGTCTGGGATCGACCGTCGCCGCCGGTGGTGGTCGACGTGCTGGTGCGCGTGTACGAGTAGTCGGCGACGGTGACTTCGCGCCCATCCAGGACACCGGTCAGGGCCAGCGTGACGCGCCGCTGGCTCGTGCCGGGCAGCCGCGACATCCAATCGACCCGCGGCGCCTCGACGTATCGCCACTCGTTGCGGTGCGCCCAGTCCCGCAATGCTGCGCGGCGCCGCCGTTCGTGGCGGATGCCGAGCACGGTCGCCAGGACCACGAAAGCGATGAGCAACGCGAGGCCCAAGCCGATCACGACGGGTGCGAACTGGTCCACCCCCATCAACCTATCCAAGACACGCCAGTGCGAGGATGGCTACCATGATCAATATTGGTTCGCTGCGGCCCACCGACCGCGCCGCGTGGGAAGCGCTGGCGCGAGGCTACAAGGCCTTTTACCAGACCCCGGTCAGCGACGACGGCTACGACGACATGTGGCACCGGCTGCTTCGCGCGGACGGCGTACACGGAATCGGCGCCTGGCTCGACGGCAGGCTCGTCGGCATCGCACACTATCTCTTCCATACCGCCTGCTGGTCGGCGGACCACTGCTACCTGCAGGATCTCTTCGTGGACAAGGCGGCTCGTGGCCAAGGTGCGGCGCGAGCGCTCATCGAGTGGGTGGCCGCGGAGTCCGGCAGGCGGGGAGCGGCGCGCCTGTACTGGACGACCAAGCAAGACAACGACGTCGCGCGGGCACTGTACGACAAGGTTGCGAGCTTCAATGGATTCATCCGATACGACTACCCGTTGAGTCCGGCGGGCTGACGGAGGCGCCGATGGACGATCTGCTGGGCACCAGCGCGGCCGACTACGCACGCTTCGGGCTCGAGGCCGACTCGATCGCCGCGTGGGAAGACGGCGCGCGCACCGACAATCGTCCCGGCACCTACGAGTGGTGGTATTTCGACGCGCACCTGGACGACGGTGCGACGATCGTCGTGGTCTTCATGAACAAGCCGATGGCGTCTGCCGGCGGGCCACTGTCTCCATTGCTGCGGCTGGGCGTGGTTCTGCCCGGCGGCCGCTCCCTCCAGCAGGTGGTTCCCTTCGAGGCGGAGCAGTGGTCGGCGGCGACGGACCACGCCGATGTGCGGTTGGGGGTGAACCGGTTTCGCGGAGACCTGCGGGAGTACCGGATCCAGGCGACGGCCGGTGACGTGTCGGTCGACCTGACGCTGCGCGGGGAGATCCCGCCGTGGCGACCGGCGACGGGACACCTCGTGTACGGGAAGCGGCGCGAGCTGACGTTCGCCTGGCTGCCGTCTGTGCCACAGGGGCGGGTCACCGGCAGCTACACAGTGGACGGTGAAACGCGCGCGGCGTCGGGAACCGGCTACCACGACCACAACTGGGGCAACGTTCCGCTCCACAGGATCGTGCACCACTGGTACTGGGCGCGCGGCCAGGCCGGCCCGTACACGGCCATCGCCGCGCATATCACCGCTACGAAGCGGTACCGGTACCGGCCGGTGACAGTGTTCATGCTCGCCCGTGACGGCCGTATCATCGCCGATGAGGGCTCTCTCGTGCGGTTCGAGACCGATGGTGTATTCGTCGACGAGCGCACCGGTAAGCCGGTCGCGGCCGCGACCCGCTACGTGTACGAGAACGGCGACGACCGGATCGTCGTGTCGTTCGCGCGGGAGCGGGACATCGCCGTTACCAAGCTCGTTGACGAGATGACCGGCTGGAAGAAGGCGGCCGCGCGATTGGCGGGTTTCGACGGCGCCATCCTGCGTTTCACCGGGCCGATGACGGTGACCGTCTACCGTGCCGGCGCCGTGATCGAGCACCACACCGACCCGGCGATCTGGGACCTGGTCTACCTCGGACGCAACCTCCGCTGATCAAGGGAGATCGCATCGATCAAGGGCGAACGCACGTGGTTGGATCGCTTTTCCACGTGCGTTTGCCCTTGATCGGCGGAAGGGGCGGCGCGGGAGGCGCGCGGCACCCGCCCCGCGGGCCGCGCGGACGGGGCGGGCCGCGCGGACGGGGCGGGGCGGGCGGGGCGGGCGGGTTATGGGGTCGGGGTAGGCGGTGCGGGGTGGGCTCGGCCGGTCGCGCGAAGCGCTGCGCGGGGTGGCGTGGCGGCCAGGGCGGCCGCCGCCAGCAGGAGGTGGGCGACGAGCATGGCCACGAAGTACCGGCGGGCGTTGTCCGTGATGATCGGGTAGAAGCACGCGATCGCGAACAGCGTCCCGTACGCGGTCGTCGCCCCCACGGCGACTCTCCGGGCGTCCGGGTCGCGGCCGGCTGCCGCCACAGCGCCGAGCGCCGCCGGCACGAGCGGCAACAGCAGCACGAGCGGCCCGATGTAGCCGCCCGCCGACGTATCGTCGTCGAAGGCGACGAACTGCGGCACCAGCAGCGCGACGAAGGCCGCCCCGAGCAGCACCGCCGGTACGGGGGCGGGGCGACCCAGCGCCAGCCCGTGCCGCAGCCGGGTCGACGCCACCGCCACGCCGAGGAGCACCGCCAGCGCCGCGCCCAGCGAGACAGCCCACACGGTGCTGGATGGACCGTACCCGAACCCTCCACTGAGGACGACCAGGCCGGTCGTGGCGAACAATGCCGCCGTGGCGGTCACACCACCCACGGCGTACGCGGTCACCGCCCCGCCGGCGCGGCTCAGTAGCGCGGCGGCCAGCATCAGCAGAGCCGCGTAGACGGTGCCGTCGTACGACTGTCGCAGCACGCCGGCTGACCCTTCATAGGAGTCGTACCAGAGGCTCTGCCCTTCGAGGATGGCGTGCCCGTTGACGAACAGCAGCAGCAGAGCCGCACCGACCAGCCCCACCACACTGCCCCAGGATGCCCTCGGTGCGGTACTCCGATTGCCTCGGGGCATTAGCGGCAATCCCACCGCCAGCGCACCGAACACCAGGATGTTGCCGGCGAGCCCCAGCGAGAACCCCGCGTGCATGTCGGCGTTCCAGGCCGGTATGAGGTCGACGACTCCGAGCAGCGTGACCGCCGCGGCGGCGGCACCCAGGAACCGGCGTGTCGGCCGGTCACCGGCCGCCAGCGCCAGCATCGCCACCGCGGCCAGGGCCAGCGGTCCGAGGGCGTCGACGCCGTACGTGACACCCATGATCGACACGCTCTCGTGGGTCACCGACGACCCGGCCACGAGCAGCAGCCCACCGGCCACGACCAGCGCGGCGGCGGGCCACGCCGGCCACCCGAACGGACCGTGGGGCCGCGCTACGAACAGCGCCAGCGTCGCCAGCGCGGCACCGATCGCCAGGGAGGCGATCCAGTACCCGGTCTCCTCGCCCGAGATCTCGGCTACCAGCAGCGTCGCGGAGGTCAGCGCGAGAAAGCCCGCGCCGCCCGCGAGGACCCCGAGCGCGACCTTCGCGCCGCGCGCGACCAGCGGCGCCGCGAGAGCGCCGGCGAGCGCGAGCACGGACGCCAGGATGAACGGGTCGTCGGGCGTGCGGTAGATCTTCCAGCCGGTCTCCTCGTCGAGCCACGCCACGCGCTCCCCGGTGCTGCCGGGCCAGTTCAGCACGACCAGAACCAGGGCGCCCGCGCAGAGCAGGGCCGCCGCCCACCACGGCGTCCGCGCCTCCGCCAGCGGCACGGGTACTGGCTCCATCGGCGACGCGACCGGCTGTACCCGATGCGGCTCGGCCGTCGACGCCGGCATCCGCGACGCGACCGGCTGTACCCGATACTGCTCGGCCGGCGGTGCCGGTGACGGGCGCGGCCCGGCGGATACCGGCGGCGCAGCCAGCGGAACCTGCCGCGGCGCGGTTGTTTCCGGCGGTGCGGATGCTACGACTGGCGCGGCCATGTCCGGCGGCGCCGCTCCTTCCCGCGCTGCCATTACTTCCGGCGGCGGTGCTGCTCGCCGCGGTGCCGATGCTGCTGGCGCTGACGGTGCCGCTGGTTCCGACGGTGCGGCTCTTTCCGGCGGTGCCGTTTGTGGCGTCGCGGTTGTTGCGGGCGGCGCTGCCAGTCCGCGCGGCGGTGCCGTTTGTGGCGTCGCGGTTGCTGCGGGCGGCGCTGCCAGTCCGCGCGGCGTGGTCGCCTCCGGTGCGACCGCTTCCGGCGCCGGGACCGCTCGGGCTTGGAGCGGCGCCGAGCCTTCCGGCACCGGAACCGGTGGAGCGTGGAGCGGCCGCGAGCTTTCGGGCGGCGGTGCTGCGAGCGGCCCGGTGGTGGCCGGGCGCGACGCCGGCTCGGGCTGGGCAGCCGTCGCCGCCCGTACCCGCACCTCGACCGGCACCGCCACCTCGCCGGTCGGGCCCTTGACGGTGAGGGTGCCCCGGTGCGCGCCGGTCCCGCGGGCGCGCACCGACACGGACGGGCCGGCCGCGGTCTCGGTGACGAGGATCCAGCTCTCCGACGCCTGGTACGCGCACGCGCGCGCCAGGGGCGGCCCGAGCAGCGGCAGTACTCGGGCGGCCGGCTCGGTGCCGCCGGCCACGGCTTCGAAGCGCAGTTCCGCCTCGGCCGGCCGGATCGCCACCTCACGCAGGGCCACCGCGGCCGCCTCCGCAACGTACTGGATATCGTTGCCCGCGATCTCCCGCAGCGCTTCGAACGCGCCGAGCGCGACGGGCAGGTTGTCGCTGAGCAGCCTGGTGCGCAACTCGGTGACGGCGCCCAGCCGGCTGAACATGTTCGCGTCGGTCATGGCCGCGCGCACGGCGGCCGGGATGGGCTGCGGCCGGAGCCGGCGCCGCCGGCTACGCGCCAGATACAGTTCGCCCTGCATCTCCACGTCGCGGCTGGGCGTCTGGTTCGGGTTGCGGTCGCGGACCCGGTCGAAGACATACTCGTACAGTTCGTTGAGCGACACCCAGCCGTCCTCGTCGCGGTCGGCTTCACCGGTCGACAGCCCTTCGACCAGCGCGGTCGTGAACACGGAGGGGGCGGGGCCCCGCTCGTCGGCGAGGCGGTCGCCCTCGAAGGCGTACTCCATCGAGGTCGACGCGCTGATGACCGCGCGCCCGCGGCCGCCGCCCAGCCTGCCGCCCGGGAAGCTGTCGAGCACGTTGACGTCGCCCGCCGCGCGCACCGCGACGCCCTGCCCGAACGCCCCGCCGTAGCAGCAGTCGAGCAGCAGCACGATGCTGCGCGACCGGCTGGCGCGCATGCAGCGCTGGACGAAGTCCGCCGACAGCGCGGTCGAGCCGAGCCGGTTGGGCCGGGTGTTGCGCGCGGCGAAGTACAGTTCGCCGGACTCGCTCTTGAGCCCGTGCCCGGAGAAGTGCACGAGGAGCACGTCGTCCGGCTTGGCCTCGGAGAACAGGTCTTCGACGTGGGCGCCCATGACGTGGGCCGGCTCGTTGTGCACGACCCGCACGTCGAACCCGCCGATCTCGGCGTCGCCGAGCACCCGCCCGAGCGCCTCGGCGTCCGCGGCCGGCGAGAGCAGGTGCCGGAGCCCGTCGTTCTCGTACAGGTCGTTGGCGATGATCAACGCCCTCCGCTGCCCGGTCACGGGTCGACCTCGTCGCGGGCGTGCCGGCTCACGAACAGCGTGATCAGGCGGTCCTGCTCCGTCGCCGACACCTCGGAGAGCTCCAGCGTGTCGCCGTCGATCTCGATCTTCACGGTGCGGCGTACCCCATCGCCGCGCGCCAGCCACCGGCGGACCGCGGCCACGACGTCCTTGAGACCCCCGGCGGTGCGGCCGAGCGTCACGACCAGGCCGCCGAGGGCCATGATGTCGACCGCGCGGGTACCGGGCGGCGCCGCGCCGCCCTGCGCCCGCCGCACGTCGTCGACGTCAAGATCCAAAAGCTCCTGCCGGAGGTATCCGGTCAGGGTGTCCAGCCGTTCGGCGCTCGCCCCGTCTTCGCCGAGTTGGAGGTTGAGCTGCCGCGTCATCGGCCCGCCCCTCTCGTGGGACTCCTGTCCAGGTAAGAGCCGGTCGGAGGGCGCCAGATACGATCATTTCCACCATGACCGAGCCCGCTGACACCACCACGACGCCCGGCGCGCGGCTGCTGCCCGGCGCACCCGTCGCCGAAGCAGTGCTGGCCGAGACCGCCGCCGCAGCCGCCCGCCTCCGCGAACGCGGCGTCACGCCCAGCCTGGCAACCATCCTTGTGGGTGACGACGACGCCAGCGCCGGGTACATCCGGATCAAGCAGCGGCAGGCCGCCGCCCTCGGGTTCGCGTCGCCGCACGAGCACCTGCCCGCGACCACCACCCAGGACGAGTTGCACCGGGTGATCGCCCGGTTCAACGCGGACCCGGCCGTGCACGGGATCCTCGTCCAGTACCCGATCCCGGGTCACCTGGACTATGACGTGGCGTTGCAGACCATCGACCCGGACAAGGACGTCGACGGCATGCACCCGCTCAACATGGGTCGCCTCGCCGTCGGCCTGCCCGGACCGCTGCCGTGTACGCCGGCCGGCATCGAGGCGCTGCTGGCGCACTACGAGATCCCCGTGGCCGGCCGCGAGGTCGTGATCCTCGGGCGCGGCGCGACGCTGGGGCGGCCGTTGGCGATGCTCCTGTCACAGAAGCGCCCGACCGCCAACGCGGCCGTGACGGTGGTGCACACCGGCGTACCGGACTGGCCGCGCTACACCCGCCGCGCCGACATCCTCGTCGCCGCCGCCGGAGTGCCCGGCATCGTCCAGCCGGAGCATGTCAGGCCGGGGAGCGTGGTAATCGGGGCGGGTGTCCGGTACGCCGGGCGTCGTTTGCTTCCGGATGTCGACGAGGCATGCGCCGAGGTTGCTGGGGCGATTACACCGAGGGTGGGCGGCGTAGGGCCCACGACGGTCGCCATGCTCTTCCGCAACGCCATCCACGCCGCCACCCGCTCCACGCCGTAACTCCACGCTCTTGCGACGCGGTCCGCGCTCTGTCCGCGCGGTCCGCGCTCGTCCCGCACGCTTCGCGTGCCCCGCTCTCCCCGCCGATCAAGGGCAAAAGCACGTGGTTCGATCTGGCGGTTTCAGGGGGTCAGTGCAACGAGGTGCTGGTTGAGCTTCTGGGCTGGAGTATGCCAGTTCAGGGTTTGTCGTGGCCGTC
>NZ_BSDI01000024.1 GCF_027923225.1 Phytohabitans aurantiacus | reverse complement strand
TCGACGACATCACCCTCAGCCGCCTCACCCGCCCCAAACTCACCACCGTCGCCAACCCCACCGCAGCCGCCGGACGAGCCGCCGTCGACATGCTGCTCCAGATCGGCGACGACCGAGGCGCGACCGCCCAGATAACGCTCCAGACGGAACTCGTGATCCGCGAGTCCACTGGCCCTGTAAGTACCGCACCCCCGGTAGACACCGGATCCCTTGTAGACAAGGAGTAGTCACACCATGGACCACCCCGCGCGCACGTCCCGGCGCCGGCTGCTCGGCGGCTTCGCCGCCGCCGCGGCCCTGCCCCTGCTCGGCACCGCCGCCGCCTGCGGCGACGACGAGAGCGGCGGCAGCACCGACTCCAACAAGCCGGTGGAGCTGTCGATCTTCTGGTGGGGCGGCGAGGCCCGCGCCAAGCTCACCGAGGACGCGCTGGCCCTCTACACCAAGGCGCACCCCAACGTGACCTTCAAGAAGACCTGGCAGGCGAACCAGGGCTACTTCGACAAGCTCGCCACGCTCACCGCGGGCGGCGACGCGCCCGACATCTTCCAGATCGACGACAACTTCCTCGCCGAGTACGCGTCGCGCAAGGTCACGCTCGACCTGACCGAGTACACGAGCGGGAGCAAGCTCGACGTCTCGAAGTTCCCGCCCAGCCTGGTCAACTACGGCAAGGTCGAGGGCGTGCTCGCCGGCCTGCCGTTCGGTGAGAACACCCAGGGTCTGGTGTACAACAAGACGCTGCTGGCCAAGTACAGCCTGCCCGAGCCCACCACGGGCATGAGCTGGGAGCAGCACATCGCCTGGGCCGAGCAGGTCTCCAAGGCCGCCAAGCTCCCCGGCACCATGGACCCGAGCGGCAACTACATGGCGTTCTGGGTGTGGCTGCGCCAGCAGGGCAAGGGCCTCTACAACGGCAAGGAGCTGGGCTTCACCGCCGACGACGTGACCCGCTGGTTCGACCTGTGGGCCGGTGCCCGCGCTCGCGGGGCGACCCCGACGCCGGACGTGATCCACGAGGGCAACGAGTCCAGCATCACCAAGCAGCTCGTGGTCACCGGCAAGGCCGCCACCTCCTGGGTGTGGGTCAACCAGATGCCGGAGATGAAGAAGAGCACCAAGGACGAACTGGGCGTCATCGCGTTCCCCGGTGACCCGTCGGCCCAGTGGGCGCGCGCCTCGATGTACTTCTCGGTCTTCCGGGGCAGCCCCAACAAGGACATCGCGATCGACGTGCTGAACTTCCTGGGCAACGACATGGAAGCCGGCAAGATCCTCGGTACCGAGCGCGGCCTGCCGTCCAACCTGGACGTACGCAAGGCGGTCGAGCAGACGGTCACCGACGCCGCGATGAAGCAGTCGATCACGGTACAGGGCGAGCTGGCCACCAAGTTCGGCCCGCAGTCGCCCGAGGTGCCGCTCAAGGGGCACAGCAAGATCCGCGCCGAGCTGATCAAGGCGTCGGAGAACGTGGTCTACGGCCGCCAGAAGCCGGCCGACTCGGGCAAGGCGTTCTTCGAGTTCAGCAAGACCGCCATCGCATCCTGAACCGTTCGGGCGCGCGCCGCGTTGTCAGTATCAGGACAGCGCGGCGCGTTGCCGGTGTTGCACGGGGGTGCGACTATTCTGGCCCTAGGTAGTGAGTCTTAACCCTAGGTAGCGAGTCTTAACCCTAGGTAGCCCGAGCCGCCCGGGAGGGACGATGGCCTTCCTCGCGCACGAGCCCGAGGCACCGGCGCCCACGCCGACACCGCCGTCGGCGCCGCGAAGGACACCCTTGATCAGTCGCCGCACGGTCGTCATCGGCGTGCCCGCCCTGGTCGGGCTGGCCACCGCGGGCGCCGTCACCGGATACGTGCTCGCCGGCGACGAGCCGAAAGACGAAGGCGACACCAACGACCGCAAGGGCATGGGCGCCGCCTCGCCATCACCGGGCGCGTTCCCGGCCGACCCGATGCTGTTCCGGCTCGACGAGGGCAAGCGGTCCGGGGTCTTCGTCACCGTTCCCGACAGCGGCGAGCGAAACCAACTGGCCGCGGGCGGATACGACGTACTGCCACAGTGGTCGCACAAGCGCGACCGCATCGCCTTCATCCGGCGGATCACGCCCACGCACTGGCAGATCTGGACAATGGGCCGC
This sequence comes from Phytohabitans aurantiacus, assembly GCF_027923225.1. Taxonomy (GTDB): domain Bacteria; phylum Actinomycetota; class Actinomycetes; order Mycobacteriales; family Micromonosporaceae; genus Phytohabitans; species Phytohabitans aurantiacus. The sequence goes on along the minus strand of NZ_BSDI01000024.1, from coordinate 124,330 downwards.
GACGGCAACGGCGAGGCGCTGATCGTCGACAAGGTCAACCGCGGCACCCGGGTCTGCTGGTCCCGCGACGACAGCAAGCTCGCCTACGTCGCCCGCGCGGGCGGCCGCAACCAGCTCTTCACCGTGCCGGCCATCGGCGGCGCCCCCACCCAGATCACCCACACCAACGACGACAAGGACGACCCCGCGTGGTCGCCGAACGTCGAGGGCCTGGTCTGCATGTGGGCCGTCCGCGACGGCAAGCCCCAGCTCATGCTGTTCCGCGTCGACGACCCGGCGGGGTCGCGGCAGTGGCTGACCAAGGGCGGCCTGGCGTCCGTCGACCCCGACTTCTCCCCGGACGGCAAGCTGATCGCGTACTCGCACAGCAAGGTATCCGGCCAGGCCGACATCTACGTGGTCACGCCCGACGGAGAGTCCCGTCCGGTCACCTCCGGCCCCGACCTCGACCAGGACCCGACGTGGTCGCCGGACGGCGAGTGGATAGCGTTCACCCGCGGCCCGGTACTCGAGCCCAAGCTCTACGCCGTCCGCCCCGACGGCACCGGCCTACGCCAACTAACGGTGGGCACCGCCCTGGAGGGCCACCCCTCCTGGTCCTAGCTCCACCCCTCGCCCCCACCCGCCCCACGCGCCTGTCCGCGCCGCGCCCGGCGCCCGCTGCGCTGCTCCGCGCGCCCGCTCCCCTGCTCCGCCGATCAAGGGCGAATGCACGTGGTTGGATCTCTTTTCCGCGTGCGTTCGCCCTTGATCGACGCGAATGCCCTAGATCGGTGTGCCGGTCCGGCGAGGTGTGTGGGGGGCGCGGCCTCGAATGGGCGGGTCTTGAACGGCACGGCGTCGGCTGAGCCCGCCACGGGCTCAGCGCGGTGTGGGGCGCGCCGCTTGGTGGGGTGTAGTGGGATCTTGCGCCCGGCTATGTCGGATACATCCGGGCGCAAGATCCCAGCCCACCCCACCAAGCGGCGCAGTCCGGGCCACGCGGCTGGATCTTGGAGCGCGAGCGTCGCCAGGGGCGACGGTAGAGCGCCAAGATCTAGCCGCGCGGCGATCCGTAGCCGCGATATCCGGGATAACGCGCCTTCCAAGTCGGGCGGATGCCGCGATTTCCCTGAAATCGCGGCATCCGCGGACCTTGGCGTCCGCTCTCCGCGGCGACATCCAGCACGCCGACGGCGACGGCGAGGGCCGCCGTCCGGCGGACGTCGGCATCCTCCTGTCCGCCGATCAAGGGCGAATGCACGTGGTTGGATCTCTTTTCGCGTGCGTTTGCCCTTGATCGACGCGAATCTCCTTGATCGATGCCAGCTTGCCAGCTGCGGTCAATGATCTGGCGCCGTAGCAAGCCCGACCACCCGCCCCCGGCGAGCCCAGCGCCGCCCACGCCCCCCAGCACCGCCCACGACCCCAGCGCCGCCCAGGACCCCAGCACGGCCCGCGACCCCGAGCACCGCTCGCCGACCACGACCCCGCATAGCCTTGACGCACTGCGGTCTCGGACAAGGAACCCGCCCCGAACCACCGCCTCGCACATGGCGAGACGAAGTTTGGAAGCGTTAAAGATTGACATACCTCTATTCGAAGTGTGACCCTGAGGGACGACCGAGCCCCGACAGCGCCCACCTCCCGGTGCTGAGCTGCTCGGCCATCTGATCGTTACACTCCTCCACCGGCCGTGGGGCCGCATCCGACAGGTGCGGCCCCACGGTCTGTTGGTAACGGTTTTGCCCAGCCTCTTGACAACCCGCCACCCTTCAGTAAGAACTATTACCAGTAACAGTTAATAGTCCTTCCTATAAGAGTGGCCCCATGGCGGTACTCGAGCGCGTGCGGTCCCGGCTGCCGGAGCTCACCGGCGCGCTGCGGCGGGTCGCCGACACCGTGCTCGAAGATCCCACAGCCGCGGCCCACTCGACGATCGTGGAGCTGGCCGAGCGCAGCGGCACGTCCCCGGCCACCGTCACGCGGTTCTGCCGGGTCCTCGATTTCGGGGGCTACGCCGACCTGCGGCTCGGCATCGCGGCGGAGACGGGCGCCGAGAGCAAAGGTGGCTGGACCGTCGACATCGGACGCGAGATCCAGCCGACCGACTCCCTTGACCGAGTACTCAGTCAGATCATGGCCGCCGACGCGCACGCCATGCGCGACACGGCCCTGCTGCTCGACCTCGCCGCCGTCAAGCGGGCGGCGGCCGCGATCGCCTGTGCCTCGCGGGTCACCGTCTTCGGCGTCAGCGGCAGCGCCCTCGTCGGCGAGGACGTCCAGCTCAGCATGCACCGCATCGGCGTACCCGCGTGGGCGTGGACCGACCTGCACGGCGGCCTCGCCAGCGCCGCCCTCTCCCGCCCCGGTGACGTGGCCATCGGCGTATCACACACCGGCCGCACCGGCGAGACGATCGAGCTGCTCGCCGAGGCCGGCAACCACGGCGCGACCACCGTCGCGCTCACCAGTTTTCCCCTGTCCCCGCTGGCCGAGCTCGCCGACATCGTGCTGCTCACCGCCGCGCAGGAGACCGACTTCCGCCCGGACGCGCTGTCCGCACGCCACCGCCAGCTCGTCGTGCTCGACCTGCTCTACGTGGCGGTCCACCTGTATCGAACCCAACCCCCAAGGAGGAACCCGTGAAGCGCAGGATCGCGGTCGCGGCGGGGCTCGCCGTCGCGCTGCTCGGTACCGCCGCGTGTGGCGGATCGGACAGCGGCGACGACTCGTCGGCCGCTCTCGACGGCAAGGGCAAGACGCTCAAGGTATGGCTGATGGTCGACGCGCAGTCGAGCTGGAAGGAGATCGTCGACGACGCCAACGCGCGATTCACGGCGGCCACCGGGGCGAGCGTGTCGGTCGAGTACCAGCAGTGGGCCAACCATCTGACCAAACTGGACGCCACGCTCGCGGGCAACGACGTGCCGGACGTGATCGAGTTGGGCAACACCGAGATGCCCAAGTACGTGTTCAGCGGCGCCTTCGGTGAGCTCGACAAGTCCACTTTCGACAACTCGGCCAACTGGCTCAAGGGCCTGAGTGGACCGTGCGAACTGGACGGTAAGACGTACTGCGTGCCCTACTACGCCGGTGCGCGGGTGCTCATCTACCGCACCGACCTCTTCGACGCCGCTGGGGTCAAGCCACCGGCGAGCTACTCCGAGCTGACCGCCACCGCCGACACACTCAAGGCCAAGAACAGCGCCAGCAACAAGTTCGCGGCGTTCTACATGCCGGGTGCCTACTGGTACGCCGCCATGTCGTGGGTGTACGCCGAGGGCGGCCAGATCGCCAAGAAGGACGGCGACAAGTGGGTCGGCACCCTCGCCGAGCCGACCGCCCAGGCGGGCCTGACCAAGTGGTCCGACCTCGTCAAGAAGTACTCGTCCGGCGACATCACCAAGGACGAGAACGACCAGGCCGCCATCTTCGCCCAGGGCCAGTCCGCGATGTTCTACGGCAACGGCTGGGAGGCGGGCGCCGCACAGGAGCAGCGCAAGGACCCCAACGACCCCAACTCCGAACTGGTCGCCACCAAGGTGAAGGGCAAGGTCGCGTCGGCGCCGCTGCCGGGCATCCCGTCGTTCCTCGGCGGCTCGAACCTCGGCGTCGCCAGCAAGAGCAAGAACCAGGCGCTCGCCGCCGAGTGGATCAAGACATTCACCGACACGAAAGCGCAGGAGGCCCTGCTCGCCAAGGGCGTACTGCCCAACGCCACCAACCTGCTCGACAAGGCCGCCACGGTGAAGGGCAACGAAGCCACCGCGCTCGCCGCGAAGAGCTCGTGGTTCGTGCCGATGGCCGAGAAGTGGGCGGACGTCGAGAAGGCCGGCGTCCTGCAGCAGATGCTGCGCGACATCGTCACCGGAAAGCGAAGCGTCGCCGACGCCACGATGTGGGCCGACACGGAGATCGCCAAGATCCTCAACGGCTGACCGCGTGCCGCGCCGCCCGTGTCCCTCGGGCGGCGCGGCATCCTCCAGAAAGGACGGACAAGATGCCCGCGGTCGGATCACCGGCCACCGTGCCACGGCAGGCGCCGCCGGTCCCTTCCGCGCCGCCCCGCCATCGCCCCCATCGTGTACGCCGGCGGCGTGACCGCACACCCCTGCTGCTAGCCTTGCCCGCCCTCGTACTGCTGGCCGGCCTGCTCGCGTACCCGCTCGGCCGCATGGTCGTGCTGTCCTTTCAGGACATGCAGCTCAGACACCTGTTTTCCGGCAGCACGCCGCCGTGGGCCGGCCTCGACAACTACACCGAGATCCTCACCGACGGCGAGTTCTGGGCGGTGGTGAGGCGTACCGCCGTCTTCACCGTCGTTTCTGTCGCCGTATCGGTGGTGCTCGGCCTCGCCGTGGCGCTGCTCATGCTCCGGGTCAGCCGTGCGGTGCGGCTGGCGATGGTGATTTCCATGCTGTTCGTCTGGGCGATACCGCAGCTGGTCTCGGCCCAGATCTTCAAGTGGATGGTCGACGCCGACTTCGGCATCGTCAACCACGTCATCGACCAGATCCCGGGCGTCGACTTCGCCAACCACAGCTGGTTCGCCGACCCGACACAGGGCTGGATCGTCATCACCACGCTGGTCGTGTGGGCGGGCGTACCGTTTCTCGCCATCACCCTCCACGCCGGGCTCACCCAGGTGCCGCGCGAGCTGCTGGAGGCGGCCACAGTAGACGGTGCCAGCGGCTGGCAGGCGTTGCGGAGCATCACGCTGCCGATCCTCAAACCGCTCGTCGTCATCGTCACCACGCTGTCGGTCATCTGGAACTTCGGCCTGTTCACGCAGGTGTGGGTGGTCCGCGACAGCAAGCCCGAGCAGGACTACCAGACCCTCGCCACGTACGCGTTCACGCAGGCGTTCGGGCGCAACAACTACAGCCTCGGCGCCGCCATCTCGGTCATCACCGTGCTGCTGATGCTGGGCGTGATGGCGTTCTACATCAGGCAGATGTTCCGGATCGGAGACGTGGACTGATGCTCACCTCGCACCGCGGCCGCACCGGTACCGTCCTGGCGAACACCGCCGGCGTCGTCTTCGCCGTCGTGATGGCGTTTCCCGTGTACTGGGTGCTGAACACCGCCTTCAAGCCCGCCTCGGAGGTGCTGTCGTTCGAACCGAAGCTCTGGCCCGAGCGCCCGACCCTCGACAACTTCGCCTCCGCCATCAAGGCGCCCTACTTCCTCGTGGACCTGCGCAACGGGCTCATCATCACGGCCTTCGCGGTGGCCGGCGCGCTCGTGGTCGGCTTTCTCGCCGCGCTCGCCATCGCGCGGTTCCGGTTCTACGGCCGCCGGGCGCTCATCATGGTGATTCTGGCGGTGCAGCTGGTGCCTTTCCTGTCGCTGCTCATCCCCCTGTACCTGATGCTCAACCGCGCCAACCTCACCAACAGCCTGGTCGGCGTCAGCATCACGTACCTGGTGCTGATCCTGCCGTACACGGTATGGACCCTGCGGGGTTTCATCGCCGCGATCCCGCGCGAGCTCGACGAGGCGGCGCTGGTCGACGGTTGCAACCGCTGGCAGACGTTCTACCGGATCATCCTGCCGCTGACCGGCCCGGGTCTGGTCGCCACCTCGATCTACGGCTTCATCCAGGCGTGGAACGAGTTCATCATCATCAACACCCTCAACAATCCCGAGAAGCAGAACCTGATGGCGTGGCTGCTGCAGAACCAGACCAACCGCGGTACAGCGTGGGGCCCGCTCATGGCCGGCGCCATCATCACGGCCCTGCCGGTCGTGGTGTTCTTCCTCATCATCCAGCGCAACATCGCGGCGGGCCTGACCGCCGGCGCGGTCAAGGGCTGACCACGCGAGGCCGGTGATTTCGCCGATACGTGACCGCGCGCCGTGACCCAGAATACTGATCACCATCCATGGGTCACCCACGACGCGAGGGGAAGCACATGAAGCTTCATCGACGCCGCGGCATCGTCACCAGTCTCGCCCTGATGCTCGCCACCACCGTTGGCGCCATCGGGATCGCCACGCCAGCCGTCGCCGACGAGATCGGCCAGGCGCCCACCGCCGCGAACATCACCGGCAACGGCAGCTTCGCCGTCACCTCGGCTGCGGTCACCGGTGCCAGCGGCTTCGGCGGCGGCACGGTCTACTACCCGACCACCGCGGGAACCTATCCGGTGGTGGCGATCGCGCCCGGCTTCACCCAGGCGTGGAGCGCCATCCAGTGGCTCGGCCCGCGACTGTCCTCATGGGGCTTCGTCGTGGTGGGCATCAACACCAACTCGTCGCTCGACTTCCCGGCCAGCCGCGGCACCCAACTGCTCGCCGCGCTCAACTGGGCCGTCGCCTCGGCACCCGCCGCGGTGACGTCGCGGGCCGACGGCACACGGCGCGGCGTCGCCGGGTACTCGATGGGTGGCGGCGGCACCCTCGAAGCGCTGTCGCAGGACACCACCGGCGCGGTGAAGGCGGGCGTGCCGATGGCGCCGTGGCACACCGACACGACGTGGCAACAGGTCACCGAGCCCGTGTTCATCCTCGGCGGCCAGAACGACAGCACCGCGCCGGTCGCGTCGCACGCGAAACCGATGTACAACAGCCTCGGCGGGCCGAAGACCTATGTGGAGCTCGCCGGCGCCCCGCACTCGTTCCCCCGCACCGACAATGCCACCACGTCGCGGGCCCTGGTGTCGTGGTTCAAGCGCTGGCTCAACGGCGACGCCCGATTCACCCCGTTCACCTGCGGCTTCACCGGCACCGCCATCTCCGCCTACCAGACCACCGCCTGCTAGCCCGTCACGACATGAGCCGCGCGAGCTCGACCCGCGACCGCACGCCCAGCTTCGCGAAGATGTTGCGCATGTGGTGATCGACCGTCCGTGTACTCAGCAGCAGGTGCGCCGCCACCTCCCGGTTGGTGGCTCCGTCGGCGACCAGCCGCGCGATCTGCACCTGCTGCGGAGTCAACGCCTCGACGGCGGGTGGCTGCCGGTGCTCGACATGATGACCGGCGGCCCGCAGCTCCGCGACGGTCCGGTCGATCCACGGTCGCGCCTCCAACCGTTCGAACGTGTCCAGCGCGCCGCGCAACTGCACCCGCGCCGCGGCGGGCCGCCGTTGCCGGCGCAGCCTCTGGCCGTACAGCAACGCGGTCCACGCGCGGTCGAGGTCGGCACCGCTTCGCGCATGCTGCTCCAGGGCGGCACGAAAGTACTCGTCCGCCTCCCCGTTGTCCTCCGCGAGCAGCGCGTGGCACCGAGCCGACAGCGCGAGCCACCGCGGGTTGGCGGTGGTGGTCGCCCAGGCGTCGAACACCCTGAGCGCGGCCACACCCGCTGGCCGTACGCCGCACCGGGCGGCGGCCTCGACGATATGGGGCGTCGCGGCTACCCGCAGCACGACGTGAGCGCCGGTGGCGGCCCGCAGCCGCGCGAACGCCTCCGGGTGCCGCCCGTCCACCAGGTCGAGCACGGCCAGCGCCCACTCGACGACAGCGCGCGCCCAGCCGGCTTCCCGAGCGTCCCGCGCCCGCCGCAGGCACGCCGCCCGGTCACCGAGGATCGCGGCGTGAAGCGCGAGCAGCGCCGACTGGCCGCTGGCGACGGCCTCCTGCCCGCTCTCGCGTGCCAGTTCCAGCCCGCGCAGCGCGGTCGTCGGGTCGTCGTAGCGTCCCATGGCAAGCTCGGCCAGCGCGGCGATCTCCAGCGCTCGCGGCTCGACGGACAGGTCACGGTTCGCGCGCGCGATGGCCGCTCCACGCCCCGCCAGCCGGTGCGCCTCCAGCTCCGCTCCACACAGGATCGCGGCCAGGCCGGCCTGGGTGAAGGCTTCGGCGTTGTCGAGTGTGGACACCGATGTGACCGTCCGGCCGAGCGCGTCAGCGGCCCTACGGTGGGCGCCGCGAAGGGTCGCGGACAGCGTGGCGAGGTGCTCGCACGCGAGCTCCACGATGGGCGGTTCACCAGGGCGGCGCGATGCCAGCGCGCGGCGGGCGACGTCGAGATAGCGGGACCGCTCACCGGATACCCACAATGCCTCACCGGCCCGCGCGAGCGCGCCGATCGCCAGGCCCCGGTCGTGACCGGCCAGCTCGTCCGCCACGGCCAGCAGCGCGTCCACGTCCGGTGCCGCCGCACCGGTGCGAAGCCCGATCTCCGCTTCCAGTACCGCCGACACGGCACGGACGCGAGCCGGTACCGTCGCCGGGCGCACCCTCCGCAGCAGCATCCGCGCGCGGTGCGGTTCGCCCGCGCGCCACGCGTGCCGGGCGGCGGCGACCACGCGGGCCGCGGCGATGGCGGCGTCGCCGGTCAGCTCGGCGGCCCGTTCGAGCGCACGCGAAGCCGCGCCGTGCCGGCCGTGCGAAGCGAGAGCGGCCCGTTCGAGCCGTGTGGCGAGCCCGTCATCCGGACCGTACGCCGCCAGCGCGCGATGGAGATAGTGGCGCAGCGGTTGCGTTCGCGGGTCGACGCTCCGCGCCAGGAGACTGTGGACAGACCTGCGCTGGACCATTGTGGACTCGTGGTAGGTGAACGCCCGAACCAGCGGCCGGACGAACCTGATCGCCGCGCCGTCGACCCGGAGCAGCCCGGACGACTCGGCGGGCTCCAGTGCCCCGATGTCCACACCGGACACCGCGGCCGCCGCTGCGAGCCCGTCGACGTCCAGCTCCTCGTCGGCCGCGGCCAGCAGCACCAACCAGCGGGTATCCGCCGGCAGGCGCAGGAGTCGGGCGCGATGCGCGCGGCGCAGCCGGTGCTCCGGGGGCAGCACCTGCGGCAGCGGCGCCTCGCCGCGCGCCTGTTCGGGCGTCAGCGACCTCGCCAGATCGGTGAGCACGCACGGGCTTCCCATCGCGATGGACCCGAGTGCCCCGGCCACGTCGGCGACGGGTACCAGGTCACGCAGGACCTCCCGGCTGGACCGGTCGTCGAGGGGTGCCAACCGCAGCCCTCGGACCCCGAACGAGACCGGAACGGTCTCGTCGCACCAGCCGAACAGCATGGCGATCCGGTCTCCGCGCAGCCGTCGCGCCACGAACGCCAGGGCTTCGAGCGACGGCGGGTCCAGCCAGTGCGCGTCGTCGACACAGCAGAGCAGCGGCCGCTCCCCCGCGACGCGGCGCAGCAGGCGCAGCAGCCGCACGAAGGTGGCGAACCGGCTCTCGCCGGCGGGACCGCTTTCGAGCAGCCGGGCCAGCGCCAGGGCCTGTGACGCCGGTGGCCCGGACGCGTTCTCGACCACCGCGCCGAGCAGGCGGTGCAACGCCGCGAACGGCAGTGTCGACTCCGTCTCCGCAGCGGCCAGCGCGAGTACCAGGAAGCCGTCGGCCTGGCCCGCCGCCGACTCCAGCAGGGCAGTCTTCCCGATGCCCGGGTCGCCGTGAAACACCAGGGCACCACCGCCGCCCGCGAGCAGTTCGGAGATCGCCTCGTGCTCGCGCCGCCGTCCGGGGAGCGGGGACAATTGCCGCGATCCACCAGGCATGTCACCAGTGTTACCGACAAGTAACAGGTTGGAAAGGGTCAGGCCCAGCCGCGTTCGCGAGCGGCGAGGCCGGCCTGGAAGCGGGTGGTCACGCCCAGCTCCAGGAGCAGGTCGTGGATGCGGCGCTGGACGGTACGCAGGCTGACGCCGAGGGTCCGGGCGATGGCCTCGTCGGTCAGGCCGGCGGCCAGCAACCCGAGCAGGGCGCGCGTCGGTTCGTCGGGGGCCAGGGCCGCCGGCGCGGCGGCACCGTCCACAGTGAAGGCCCGCACGGGTACGCCGCGGCGCCATTCCAGCTCGAAGAGGGCGACCAGGGCGTCCAGTAGCGTCGACGGGTGGATGACGAACGCGGCGTCGACCGCGTATCCGCTGCCCCGGATCGGGATGAGCGCGGCCGCGTCGTCGACCATCCACAGCTTGAGGGGCGCGTTCGTGACGATGCGGGCCTTCTCGCCGCGCTGGCTGGAGGCCCGGATGTCGTCGAGCTTGCCCGGCCGCCGCACCGACTCGACGTCGTACAGGATGCGGTACTCGATGCCCTCGCGCAGCCGCTGGTACTCGCGGTCGGCGTTGGTGTCGGCGTTGGGCATCGCGTACGGCGGCTTGTCGATGCCGCGCACCGACGACTGCGCGCCCTCCTGCAGGGCGAACGCGCGGCTGGCGATGTTCTGCGCGCCGGTCACCACCTCGACCAGCTCGGCGGGGTGGGTGTGCCGCGACGAGCGGTGGAACGAGGCGGTCAGCTCGTGAATGGCGGTGCGCACGTAGAGCAGCTCGTCTTCGCGGCGGGCGAGCATCGGTTGCAGCGACACGTCGGGCGCGACCGCCAGGTAGGACACCTGCCTGCCGGGGAGGCGGCTGGCCAGGCCGCGCCGGGCGAGCGCGGCGAGGGTACGGGCGGCGAGGCGGGCCGGCAGCTCGCACTGGCGCGCCACGTCGGCGGCGGAGGAGCGCGGGTTCTCGATCAGTGTCATGTAGACCCGGCTCTCCGTCGGCGAGAGACCGATCGCCTCCAACAACGCGGTTCACCTCCGGTAGCTGGGTGGTGGCGGGATGCCGTCAGATGGCGGGTATCTGCCGCACGGCGTACTTGCGCCGCCACACCACAACCACCAGGTTAGATCAACAACAAGGTGATCTCCATCGACGTCTCGTGCCGGAGGACCCCGTGCGCATCCCCATTCCCGCCGGACACCCCACCCTGCGCGGGTTCGTCGCCCAGGTCACCGCGGTCCTCGTGACCGCGACCGCGGCGCTGGCGGCTACCGCCCCTCCCGCCGGCGCCGCACCTAAACCGGCCCCAGCCACGGCCGCCAAGGTCGCGGCGTTCAAACCCACAGCGTTCAAGCCCACGAAGCTCACCCTCATCACCGGCGACACCGTCACCTACTCCCGCGACAGCGAGGGCCGCGCGTCGGTCAGCGTCGACCTCGGCGCCGGCCGCGACGAACTGACCTACCAGGCGCAGGAGGCGGACACCGGGTACTACGTCATCCCCAAGGACGCTCAGGGGTACGTGGCCTCGGGTGTGCTCGACAAGGAGCTGTTCAACCTCGACCGCCTAGCCGCCAGCGGGTACGCCGACACCACCGCCGCCGAACTACCGGTCATCGTCCAGTATGGACAGGAGTTGAGCGCGTCGGCCCTCGGCAAGCGCGCCGGCACCATCAAGGGCGGCACGAAGCCCCGGGCTCTCGCGAGCGTCAACGGCGCGGCGGTCCGGGTCACCAAGGCGCGTACCGGCGAGTTCTGGACCGGCTTCAAGCAGCCGGGGAACGCCGGGCTGCGCAAGGTGTGGCTGGACGCGAAGGCCACCGCCCTCGACGACGTGAGCAACGCCCAGATCGGCGCGGCCACGGCGTGGGCGGCGGGCTTCGACGGCACCGGTACCCAGGTGGGCATCATCGACACCGGCATCGACGCCACCCACCCGGACGTGGCCGGCAAGGTGACCGCCGCGCGCAGCTTCGTGCCGGCCGGCAGCCCCGGTGGCGGCGCGCCGGACGACGTCACCGACCGGCACGGGCACGGCACGCACGTGGCGTCGATCGTGGCCGGTACGGGTGCCGCCTCGGGTGGGCGCTACAAGGGCGTGGCGCCCGGTGCGACCCTCACCATCGCCAAGGCGCTCGACGACAAGGGCAGCGCCCTCAACTCCACCATCATCGAGGCGATGCAGTGGCAGGCCGCGACCGCGAAGGTGCGGATCGTGAGCATGAGCCTCGGCAGCGGCCCGACCGACGGCACCGACCCGCTCAGCCAGGCGGTCGACGACCTGACCGCCGAGTACGGGACGCTCTTCGTGGTGGCGGCGGGCAACGACGGGCCCGGTCGCCGCACGGTCGCGTCGCCGGGCGCGGCCACCTCGGCGCTGACCGTCGGCGCGGTCGACAGCGCCGACCACCTCGCCGACTTCTCCAGCCGGGGCCCGCGGTTGGGCGACTCAGCCATCAAGCCGGAGATCACCGCGCCGGGTGTCGCCACCGTCGCCGCCCGTGCGGCCGGTACCTCGATGGGCACCCCGCTGGACGCCCGGTACACGGCCGCCTCCGGCACCTCGATGGCCACGCCCCACGTCGCGGCGGCGGCCGCGCTGCTGGGCGCCAAGCATCCGAAGTGGACGGCGAAGCAGATCAAGGACGCGCTCGTCGGCACCGCCAAGGACGGCGGCTACTCGCCGTACGACCAGGGCGCCGGGCGGCTCGACGTGGCCCGTGCCATCACCCAGGACGTGTTCGCCGACACGGCGACCTTCTCGGAGTTCTTCGCCTACCCGTACCCCGGCCAGACCCGGACGAAGGCGGTCACCTTCCGCAACGAGGGCGCGGCCGACGCGACCCTCGACCTGTCGGCGACGCTGACGCGCGCTGACGGCGGCCCCGCCCCGGCGGGCCTCGCGACCCTGGCACCGGCCACGGTGACCGTGCCGGCCGGCGGCACCGCGACCGCTGACCTCGTCTTCGAACCGACGGTGGGCCAGTCCGGCCGGTACACGGGCCGGGTGACGGCGGCCGGCGGCAGCACCCGGCTGGGCATGCCGATGGCCGTGTTCAAGCAGGCCGAGCAGCAGACCCTGACGGTGCGGGTGGTCGGCGACCCCGCGTGGATCATGCAGCCTTACACGTCGATGACCGCGGTCCGGCTCAACGACACCGAACCGGCGCTCGACGGCGAGTACACCTCTGTCTTCAGTGGACAGTACAAGCAGACCGGTGAGCCCAACACGTACGAGGTCCAGCTCACTCTCGCCCGGGGCGGCATCTACTCGCTCGACGCCATCATGTGGTTCCGCGAGACCGCGGACGCGTATCCACGCCACGGCCTGCTGACCCTGCCCGAGGTGCGCCTCGACGGCGACACGACGGTCACATTGGACGCTCGCAAGCTGGTGCCGGTACGCGTCAGCACGCCGCTGCCGAGCGAGCAGGTCACGCTGAACTACCTGTACACCCGGACGACGGCGTCCGGCCGGCTGTGGGCCGGTGCCACGGTCTTCGCGTACTCGGCCGCGGTCCGGGGCGGGCTGTGGGTACTGCCGACGACCGGTACCGCGACGACGATCGGCAAGTCCACATTGGTCATCGACCAGATGCACATCAAGCCTCAGGTGACGATGGCGCTGACCGGCGGCCGCCGGGTCGACCTGCACCCCCGGTACATCGCCGAGGAGCACTCCGAGGTGCCGAAGTTCACCGCGGACCGGCGGGTGCGGCTGGCGAGCCAGGCCGAGCTGCGCGCCGGCCAGGACGTGCGCGGCAAGCTCGTCTACCTGGAGCCGGACACGCTCGCGAACTTCCGCGCGGACCTGTCGAAGGCGATCGCCGCTGGCGCCGCCGGCACCCTGACCGACAGCGCCTACGCATGGATCATGGTGGGGCCGAACAGCAAGCCGTACATGAGGATCCCGCTGCTGGTGATCGACCACGCCGAGGCGGCGCTGGTGACGCAGGCGCTCGCGAGGCAGCCGCGCCCGCAGGCCGACCTGGGCGTCGAGCTGGTCACGCCGTACCAGTACAAGCTCGCCTTCTACGTGCGCGGCGCGGTGCCGTCCAAGCTGGACTTCCGGCCCAAGGCGAGCGAGTTCACCCGGATCGAGACCACCTACCACGCGCAGTTCCCGACGTACCAGGGTGAGTGGGGCACCGGCGAGAACTTCGGCGAGGTGATCCACACGTTCGTACCCGAGCAGACGTTCAGCATCAAGACGCCGCACGGCTTCCCCGGGCCGGCGCGGCGCACCGAGTACTACAACGTGACCGGGCCCGACACGCTCTGGATGCGCGAGTACACCTTCTACGACCCGGCCACCGGCGCGATCCGTGCCGGGCTCGGCGAGCGCGGGTTCGCGAAGTCCACAAGCGAGCGTGAGGACTGGAACGAGGGCTTGCTGCCCATCCAGCTCGTCCCCGGCCCGCAGGCGCCCGAGGGCTTCACGCCGGTGATCCCGTGCGACGGCTGCCGCCAGGGTGACAAACTGCGGGTGCGGTCCCTCGCCGGCCTCGCCCTCGGCCAGTACTCCGACCTGAGCGACAACAGCCACAGCTACCAGGGCGCGGCCGGCGTCGAGGAGAACCACCTGTACGGAGGCGACACCGAGATAGCGCCCTCGTACGACGCCGCCGGCCTGCCGTACTACACGGTGCCCGAGGGCGTGCGGTCGTACCGGTTCACCAGCCGCTTCCAGGACGCCTTCGCGGCCGCCCACAACGCGACCGCGGTGACCACGACGTGGAACTTCCGGTCCGGCCGGCCCGCGAGCGGCAACGTCAAGGAGCCCAACCTCTGCCTGGACGGCGCTCTCTGGGGCGACACCGCCGCGTGCGCGTGGCTGCCGCTGATCCAGCTCCAGTACGAGCTGGGCCTCGCGCCGGACGACACCGCGCCCACCGGCCCGTACACGTTCACCGTCACGCCGAGCGGGGCCAAGCCGCGCGACGTGCGCGTGTGGACGTCCACGGACGCGGGCGCCCACTGGACGCCGGCGCTGGTGCTGCCGGGGTCGGGCGGCTCCTACAAGGTCGTGACCTGGAACACGCGCGGCACCGGCACGGTCTGGTTGCGCGCGCAGGCCCGGGACGCCGCCGGCAACTCGGTCGAGCAGGTCATCGCGGACGCGTACCGGAAGAGGTGAGCCCGGTCACCTCCACCCAGCGGTGCCCGCAAGGGCACCGCCGGTACCGGACCACCCCCTCGGAGGTGTAGTGCGCGGACTCGGTCTCGGCGCCCCACTTCAAGCGCCCGCAGGCTTCGCAGTGCTCCATGCGTCCAGCATGCTGTAATAGGCTTATGCACTTCAACCATTACGGAGGCACGGGGGCTTTCGTCGCGGCCGCGCTGGCCAACACCACGGATTTCAGCGTGGCCGCGATCGACCGCCTCCTGACCGAGCACGAGATGACCAGCCGGATCGCCGACGACAAGCAGGCCGCGACCCTCGCCGCGTGGGCCGACCGGGTCCGGCCGGTCTTCGGCGACGACGACCCGGGCAGGCAGATCGCGCTGGTCAACGAGCTGCTCACCGACGCCACCACCTCGGTGCGCGTCTCCCGGCACGACGGGTACGGCGCGCATCTGCACTACATCACCGATACCGACGATCCCGTCGCCCGGATCAAGGCCGCCGTCGCCGGCGGCCTGGCCGTGGCCATCTGCGGCGCGGGCGGGCAACGGCTCGGTCGCTGCTCGCGAGAGGGTTGCGCCATCGTGTACGTCGACACGTCACGCAACGGCCGCCGGCGCTTCTGCTCCCTCGCGTGCGCCAATCGGGTGAACGTGGCAGCACACCGCGCGCGAGTGGAGAAACTAGGATCGACGGCATGAACTGGACGCTCGAAGTCGTGGTCGTGCCCGTGTCCGACGTCGACCGCGCTCGCTCGTTCTACGCCGACCAGGTCGGCTTCAACGTCGACCATGACACGAAGATCGGCAACGAGCTCCGGGTCGTCCAGCTCACCCCGCCCGGTTCGGGCTGCTCGGTCGTCATCGGCACGGGCATCGGCGACAGCATGGCGCCCGGCTCGCTCAAGGGCCTGCAACTCGTGGTCTCCAACCTGCCGAAAGCCCGCGCCGAGCTGGTCGAGCGCGGCGTCGACCTCACCGAGATCCAGATCGCCGGCCCGGGCGGCTTCCGCCCCGCCAACGACGGCGAAGACCTCGACAACGTGGGCTTCGTCTTCTTCGCCGACCCCGACGGCAACAGCTGGGCGGTCCAGCAGATCTCCAGCCGCCCCTGACCGGCGTGGAGCGGCTGACAGAGCGCCTGCGCCTCGTGCCGATCGGCCGCCAGCACGCCGGCGAGCTGTGGCGGCTGCACTGGGACGAGTCGGTCGCCGCCTGGTACTGGGGCCGTTACACTGCCCAGCAGGCCGAACGCGTGGCGGCGACCATGGGCCGCGGGTGGCAGACGCGCGGCGTGAGCAAATGGCTGGCCTACGACCGCGGCAGCGGCGAGCTGGTCGGCCGCGGCGGCCTGTCGTACAAGACGCTGGTGGGCGCCGAGTGGCTGGAGGTCGGCTGGCTGCTGCGCCGCGAGTACTGGGGCAACGGCTACGCCACCGAGATCGGCCGGGCCGGGATCGACTTCGCGTTCGGCGAGCTGGGCGCGGCCGAGGTGGTCGCGTTCACCGAGCCACACAACGCCCGGTCGCGCGCGGTCATGGTGCGGCTCGGCATGCGCTACCAGCGCGAGATCACCCACGAGAGCGACCGGTACGCGCTCTACACGATCACTGCACCGTCACCGGGTTGACGAGGTCCGCGGCCACGGTCAGTAGCGTGATGCCCGCGAACAGCAGGATCGCCACGTACACGACCGGCATCAGCCGGTAGTAGTCGACCGGTCCGGGATCGCGCCGCCGCAGCTTCGCGTACACCCAGAAGCGCGCCCGCTCGAACCACCAGACCGCGATGTGCCCGCCGTCCAGCGGCAGCACCGGTAGCAGGTTGAAGACGCCGTAGAACAGGTTGAGCGCGGCCAGCAACAGCAGGAACGCCGCCCACTCCCCCTGATCGGCCAGCTCGCCGCCGATCCGGCTGGCGCCGACCACGCTGATCGGGCTGTCAGCGGGCCGCTCCTCGCCCGAGAGTGCGGAGATCAGCGCGGGCACCTTCTCCGGGAACCGTCGCAGGGCATCGAAAACACCCTCGAACATCACGACCGTCTGGTCGGCGGCCTTGCCGATGCCGCCGATCGGGCCGGCCGTGCTCTCCGGCATCACCGGCGTGACACCGAGCATCCCGGCCCCGTCGACGACCGGCAGCGTCGCCGCGCCGGTCCGCATCTGTCCATCATGAACGAACGTGACCTCCACCCGCTCGCCGCCCGACGCCCGGACGATGGCCACCATCGCGTCCCACCCGCGCACCGGCGAGCCGTCGATCGCCGTGATCACGTCGCCGGGCGCCAGGCCGACCGCCGCCGCGGCGCTCGCCGTGCCACTCACGCTCGCGACGCGGACCGGCTCGGTCTGCAGCCGGCCGGCGTCCGGCAGCGGCACGAACGCGAACAGGATCCAGAGCAGGAACACCCCGAAGACCACATGGGTACCGCAGCCGGCGAGCATGACGGTTGTGCGCTTCCAGAGGGGGTACCGCCACATGGCGCGCGCCTCGTCGGCGGGCGCCACGTCGGTGTCCCTGATCATCCCGACGATCCGCACGAAGGCGCCGGCCGGGATCGCCTTGACGCCGTACTCGGTCTCGCCGCGCCGGAACGACCACAGCGTCGGCCCGTACCCGATGAAGAAGCGGGTGACCTTCATGCCGAACGCCCGCGCGGTCAGCATGTGCCCCGCCTCGTGCAGGCACAGCGACACGAAGATGCCCAACGCGAACAGGATGACGCCGGCGACCTCAAGCATCCGGTCACCCTATCGGGCGGTGTCGCGCCACGGTTCGAACGCGTGTTCGATAGAATGTACGAATGATGGACACCACCACGTCGCGTCGAGCCGTGATCGCCCGGCTGTACGAGATCGCCACCGAGTACGCCGGTGGTTACGGCGAAGGGCTCGGCCGGGCGCGGGCGCTGGTCGAGCTGGCCGCCGTCTCCATCGACCCCGACCTGCTCTCCGCGGCCGCCGCCGCACACGCCCTGGCCGACAACTGGTACGCGATCGCCGCCGTCGACCTGCTCATCGAGGCCGGCGCCGAGCAACCCTTGATCCAACACCACATCCACGACCAAGGCCCCGGCGAGCCCTACGAAGCCCGCTAACCGCCCCTGATCTTAAGATCTCTCAGAGCAGGGACAACTCGCCGCAGACGGCGTCGACCTCGGCGTCGTGGGCGGGGCCGATCGCGCAGCAGGTCACGGTCCCGGCGGCGACCTGGGTGCGGCCGGCGTCGCGAATCACCGACACCGGCAGGCCGGCCGCTTCGGCGGCCGCGCACACCTCCAGGAGGGCCTCCTCACCCGGTACCCGCAGAACCACCTTGGGCTGGCCGGCGCGCAACCAGTCCGCGAACCGGGCGCTGCCCTGGTTTCGCAGCGCCGCCGAGACGGCGGCGTGCGCCGCCTGCGCGGCGATCTTGCCCTTGCCCATGGCGAGGTCCGCGCGCATCACGATCGCGAGCTTGGCCGGCATGACCACGCACTCTACGGGCTTCGGCTTACGATCACGGTGTGCGCGCGCAGGTGCGGCTCGCGACGGGCGTGACACTCCGGTACCGGGTACAGGGCACGGGCGTCCCGGTGGTCCTGCTGCATCCGTGGACCGAGTCGCTGGGCTGCTTCGACCGGCTGTTACCGCTGCTGCCCGCGACGATCCGCGCTTTCGCGGTCGACCAGCGCGGCCACGGTGGCGCCGACAAGCCGGCGACGGGATACGCGCTGGCCGACTATGCCGGTGACGTGGTCGCGTTCCTGGACGCGATGGAGTTGCCGGCGGCGGTGCTGCTCGGCTCGTCCAGCGGCGGGTACGTGGCGCAGCGCGTCGCCGTCGACCACCCGGACCGGGTCGCCGCGCTGATGCTGGTGGGGGCGCCGCGGTCCCTGTACGGCCGGCCCGCGTTCGCCGACGAGGTGGACCGTCTCACCGACCCCGTCGACCCGGAGTGGGTGCGAGCATCGTTGAGCTGGTTCCCGCTGGAACACGCGGTGCCAGACTGGTACCTGGCCGACCGCGTGACGGATGGCGCCCGAACCCCGGCGCGCGTGTGGCAGCAGGCGCTGGCGGGCCTGACCGAGGCGCCGCCGCCAACGGAGACCGGCACCATCACCGCACCCACGCTGATCATCTGGGGCGGGCGCGACACCCTCCTCCCCCGCGCCGACGCCGACCTGCTGGCGGCGGCGATCCCCGGCGCGCGACTGCTGATCTACGAGGACACCGGCCACCTGGTCCTCTGGGAGCGCCCGGACCGCGTAGCCGCCGACCTGATCACCCTCCTGCCCGACCCTCCACCCACCCCCTGACCCCTCTCCGCCCTCCCCCTCGCGCTCTCTCCCCGCCGACCGCTCGCTCCCCGCCGACCGCGCGCTCGCCCCTCCGCCGATCAAGGCCCTCCGCGCGCCCCTTCCGCCGATCAAGGGCAACCGCACGTGACTCAATGCCCTCCGCGCGTCCCTTCCGTCGATCAAGGGCGAATGCACGTGGTTGGATCTTTTTCCGCGTGCATTCGCCCTTGATCGATGAGATCGGCCTTGATCGCCGTCGCGCTTCCCGGCGCTGCCGTAAACGGCGGCCATGAAGGCCGCGATTTACGGCCAGACACGCGCCGGCGCCAGATCTTGGCGCTGTACCGTCGCCATGGCGACGCTCCAGTTCCAAGATCTGAGCGCGAGCATGGCTTGGTGGGGTGAGCTGGGATCTTGCGCCCCACCAAGCCGGATATATCCGGACGCAAGATCCCAGCCTGCCCCACCAAGCCACGCTGCGGGCTCCGCGCGGACGCGGAGCCGACGCGAGGAGCGGACGCGGGAAGCGCGCCCGCAGAGCCGGCGCGAGGAGCCGGCGCGAGGAGCCGGCGCGAGGAGCCGGCGCGAGGAGCCTGCGCGCGGAGCCGGCGCGCGGACCCGGCGCGCGGACCCTGCGCACGGAGCCGGCGCGAAGAGCCCGCGCGGGAGCGGACGCGGGGAACCCGCGCGGAAACCCGCCCGCGGAGCCGGCGCGGGCACCACAGCGCGGGACCGCCGCCGATCAAGGCCGATCCCATCGATCAAGGGCGAACGCACGCGGAAAAGAGATCCAACCACGTGCATTCGCCCTTGATCGACGGCAAATCGACGGGAGCGGCGCGAGGCCGCGCCGCAGGCGGCGGCGGTGTTGCCTATAGGGAAGCAGAGCAAAGCAGGGTGCGAACACACACAACGCCGTGTGGCTACTCGCCCTCCGCGCCGGGTTTTGGCCACACCGTGTGGGGTGGGCGCGGCGGCGGGTACCGGGCGGGTTCGTAGGCGATGCGGAACTCGTGGTCGCCGGAGCCCACCTCGACCGGGGCGCTGCCGTCGGGCAGTTCCACCACGGCGGTGGTGTTTGGTGGCACCGTTACGGATACCAGCAGCTCTCCGTCCAGTGTGGACCAACCCGCTGCCGCCGTGCCGTACGGCGTCTCATGGACAGCGCGGGCGTGGGTGAGGCCGCCGCCGGGGCGCGGGCGCACGGC
Organism: Phytohabitans aurantiacus; assembly: GCF_027923225.1. Lineage (GTDB taxonomy): Bacteria > Actinomycetota > Actinomycetes > Mycobacteriales > Micromonosporaceae > Phytohabitans > Phytohabitans aurantiacus. Next base: position 104,284 of record NZ_BSDI01000024.1, on the reverse strand, counting down.
GAGTCGCCGGTAGCCGGGGGCGGCCGGGGCCAGGCCGGCGACCGTGCGGTGCAGCCAGTCGGCGATCGCGCCGAGCGCGTAGTGGTTGAACGATGTCATCTCGCCCGGGTTGATGGAGCCGTCGGGCAGCATGCTGTCCCAGCGTTCCCACACGGTCGTCGCGCCCATCGTGACCGGGTACAGGAACGACGGGCAGGTGCGTTCCAGCAGCAGGCGGTACGCCACCTGGGTCTGCCCCGCGTCGACGAGGGCGTCGGCGATCAGCGGGGTGCCGACGAAGCCCGTGCCGATGTGGTAGTCGCGGGTGTGCACGAGTTCGGCCAGCCGGTCGCCGGCCCGCTCGCGCCGCGCGGGGTCGGGCAGCAGATCGAAGCGGAGCGCGAGGGCGTACGCGGTCTGCGAGTCGCTGGCGACCCGGCCGCTCGGCGTGACGTACTCGCGGGCGAACGCGGCGCGCACGTCGTCGGCGAGCCGGCCGTACCGCTTCGCGTCCTCCTCCTCGCCCAGCAGATCGGCCACAGTGGACACGATGCGCGCGGACCGGGCGAAGTAGGCGGTGGCGACGAGCGCGCCGTCGGTGCGGGTGTCGGCGGCCGCCTCGGGTGGGGCCGTCGGGTCGAGCCAGTCGCCGAACTGGAAGTGCCGGTCCCAGATCAGGTCCGGGCCGGCCAGTTCCGCCACCCGGTCGACCCAGGCGACCATGCTGTCGTACTGCCGGCGCAGCAGTTCCAGGTCGCCGTAGCGCTCGTACAGCACCCAGGGCGCGATGGTCACCACGTCGGACCAGGCGGCCGCCGGGAACGCCCAGCCGAGTACGTCCGGTACCACCAGCGGCGGGGTCTGGGTGGGCGAGGCGAGCTGCTCGGCGCGTACGTCGCGCAGCCAGGAGGTCAGCACGCCCGCGCAGTCGTACAGGAAGCTCGCCGTGGGCGCGAAGACCTGGAGGTCGCCGGTCCAGCCGAGCCGCTCGTCGCGCTGTGGACAGTCGGTCGGTACGTCGAGGAAGTTGCCGCGCATCGCCCACACCACGTTGTCGTGCAGGCGTTCCAGCAGCGGCTCGGAGCACGAGAACCAACCGGTGCGGCGCATGTCGCTGTGGCACACGACGGCGGTGAGGTCCGCGGGGGAAAGCTCGCCGGGCCAGCCCGAGACTTCGGCGTACCGGAAGCCGTGGAACGTGAACGACGGCTCCCACTCCTCGACATCGCCCGTGCCGCCGAGGATGTACCGGTCTTCGGCCTTCACCAGGCGCAGTGGCCGTACGCCCAACTCACCGTCTTCGAGCACCTCCGCGTGCCGCAGCACCACCTCGGTGCCAGCGGGACCGCGCGGCCGGATCCGCAGCCGCCCCACCAGGTTCTGTCCGAAGTCGACGATCGTCTTTCCGCTCGGCGTGCGCAGGATGGCGACCGGCTCGACGAGCTCGGTGCGGCGTACCGGCGGGCCGTCGGGGGCCACCAGGCGGGTGGCGTCGAGCGGCTGTGACAGTACAGCTGCCCACGCCGTGTCGTCGAAGCCCGGCTCGGCCCACCCGGCGTGCGCCCGGCGGGCGTCGTGCGTCTCGCCGTCGTACAGGCTCGCGAGCGTCGTGGCGCTGGGTGCGGAGCGCCACGAGCCGTCGGTGGCGACGACCGCCACGCTCCCGTCCTCGTACTCGACCTCCAGCTGGACCAGCAGGCCGGTGCGGTCGCCCCAGATGTCGCGCCGGCCGCCACCGAAGCCGAGCCGGCCGCGGTACCAGCCCTCGGCGACCAGTGCCCCGAGCGCGTTGCCGCCGGCCCGGAGCGCGCCGGTGACGTCGTAGGTCTGGTAGCGCAGGCGGTGGTGGTAGCTGGTCCAGCCGGGCGCGAGCACGTGGTCACCGACCCGGACGCCGTTGAGCCACAGCTCATAGACGCCGTGCGCGGTGGCGTACAGCCGCGCTCGCCTGACTGAGCGCTCAATCTGGAACTCGCGGCGGAACGCCGGCACCGGGCCCTCGGGCTCCTCGTCCCAGCCGGGCGCGACCACCTCGGCGGTCCAGTCGCCGGGCGCCAGGAGCCCCGCCTCGACGGCGTGCGGGTCGCTCCACGGGGTCGGCTCGGTGGCGGCGCCCCAGGCGCGCACCTGGACGGCCAGCCGCGCGCGTGAACCGAGCGGCGGGCCGGGCCACGGGACCAGGTGGGACTCGCCGCTGTCGATCCGGCCGCTGGTCCAGGCGACGGCGCCGGCGTCGTCCAGCGCGCGCACCTCGTATCCGGCCTGAAGCCAGCCGGGCTCGGCGGTGGTGACCCGCCAGGAGAGGCGGGGCGAGGGCTCGCCGATGCCGAGGGGCTCGTCGTGGTGCTCGAAGCGCACGGAGGTGACCTGCACAGAGGCCATTGTAACGTTTCAGCCCGGCAGGTTCACAAGAGCGACTTCAGCTCCGCGATCGACTTGACCCGTTCGGCCGGTGTGCGGGCGACCGGTGAGACGAGCAGCGTGGTCACCCCGGCTTCCCGGTAGGCGGCCAGCCGCTCCCGCACGTACCCGGCCGGCCCGACGAGCGAGGTCGCCCTGACCAGCGACTCAGGAACGGCGGCGACCGCCTCGGCTTTGCGGCCACTCAGGTACAGCTCCTGGATAAGCGCCGCCTCCCGCTCGTACCCGTATCGCCGCACCAGCGCGTTGGAGTAGTTCCGCTCGCGCGCGCCCATGCCGCCCACGTACAGGGCGAGCTGCGCGCGGTGGCCGCCGAGCACGGCGTCCGGGTCGTCCGTGATGCCGAACGGCGCGGCCGCGATGACGTCGAGCGGCCCGAGCGCGGGGTCGCGGCGCGCGGCACCCGACGCCAGCGCCTCGCCGAAGACGTCTGAGGCGCGCTCCGGGTTGAAGAAGAGCGTCAGCCAACCCTCGGCGATCTCGGCGGCGAGCGCCACGCTGCGCGGCCCGACCGCCGCCAGGAACACGGGTATCCGGGGCCGCACCGGGTGGTTGATGAGCTTCAGCGGCTTGCCGAGCCCGGTGCCCTGGCCGGGCGGCAGCGGCACCTGGTAATGCCGTCCCTTGTGGACGAGGACCTCGCGGGCCCACACCTTGCGGCAGATCTCGACGACCTCGCGCGTGCGGCCGAGCGGCGCGTCGTACGGCACGCCGTGGAACCCTTCGATCACCTGTGGCCCCGACGTGCCGAGCCCGAGCGCGAACCGTCCATTGGAGACATAGTCGAGCCCGGCGGCCGTCATCGCGGTGAGCGTCGGCGTGCGCGTGTAGAGCTGCATGATGCCGGACGCGAGCCGCACCCGCCGGGTGCGCGCCGCGACGAAGCCGAGCAGGCTCACCGCGTCGTAGCTGTACGCCTCCGGCACCACCGCGAGGTCGAGCCCCGCCGCCTCGCACTCGACGAGCTCCTGGACCGCCTCGGCGAACCCGCCGCTGTAGCCGAGCATCATTCCCAGCCGCACGACTCACGCCCCGTCGTGCAGGATGACCTGCCGGATCACGTCGCCGCGGCCGAGCGAGGCGAGCGCCTCGTCGATCTGGTCGAGGCGCAACCGGTGGCTGATCATCCCGGACAGGTCGAGCCGCCCGGCCCGCCACAGGTCGAGCAGCCGCCCGTAGTCGCGCCGCACGTCCGCCGACCCGTACAGCGAGGGCATGATGCGCTTGCCCTCGAAGAGCAGCTCGAACGGGCTGAACTCGACGTGGTGGTCGGCCCGCCCGGCGCCCACCACGACGACCGCGCCGCCGCGCCGGATCGAGACCCACGCGGAGCGCAGCGTCTGCGGTATCGCGACCACGTCGAACGCCCAGTCGAAGCCCTCGCCGCCGGTGACCTGTGTGGACAGATCGCTCAACTCGTTGGGGGTGACCGCGTGCGTGGCGCCGAACCGCTTGGCGACCTCGTGCTTCTCCGTCGCGGTGTCGACCGCGACGATGACTGAGGCGCCGCTCAGGCGGGCGCCCTGGATCGCCGCGATGCCGACGCCGCCGCAGCCGATGATGACGACCTTCTCGCCGGGGCGTACGCCGGCGGTGTTGACGACCGCGCCGACCCCGGTCATCACGCCGCACCCGACCAGGGCGGCCACCTCATACGGCACGTCGTCGGCGATCTTGACGGCGCCCTGCTGGGGCACCACGACCTCCTCGGCGAACACGCCGCAGCCGGCCATGCCGAACACCGGCGTCTCGCCGGCCAGGAACCGCGGCTGCACGTAGCCGAGCATGACGTGCGCCATGCACAGGTACGGTTCGCCACGCACGCACGACGAGCAGGAGCCGCACGCCGGCAGCCAGTTGACGATGACCCGGTCGCCGGGCGCCAGCTCGGTCACCCCGTCGCCCACCTCGACCACGTCGCCGGACGCCTCGTGGCCCAGCACCGCCGGCACCGGCTGCGGCAGCGCGCCGTCGCGGGCGGACAGGTCGGAGTGGCACACACCGGCCGCCCGTACCCGGACGCGGACCTCGCCCGCGGCGGGCGGGATCAGCATCACGTCGTCGCGTATCTCGAGCTTGTCGTCACCGACCGCGTTGAGGACCGCTGCCCGCACGACGCCACCCCCATCCATAGAACTGAAACTTGTTCTACTGTACGGTGGTTTTCACTCTAGGGCCGATACGGAGCGCCGAGCAAGCGTTTGGGTACCATGCCGCCGTGAGCACGACCAGAAAGACGCACCTGGTGCACCTGGCGGGCGAGTTGTTCGCCGAGAAGGGCTTCCGGGCCACCACGGTGCGCGAGATCGCGGACGCCGCGGGCATCCTGTCCGGCAGCCTGTATCACCACTTCGACTCCAAGGAGTCGATCGGCGACCAGATCCTGTCCGAGTTCCTGACGGACGTGCTCGCCGGCTACCGCGGCGTCGACACCGACGACCCGCGCGCCGCCATCGAACAGGTCGTGCGCGCCAGCACGGCGACGCTGAGCCGGCACCGCGCCGCGCTCACCATGCTCCAGCGGGACTGGAACTACTTCAGCGCGCAGCCACGCTTCGCATACCTGCGCGAGGCCATGCACGAGATAGAACAGGTCTGGATAACCCTGTTCGAGCGCGGCAAGCGCGACGGCCAGTTCCGGTCCGACCTCGACGCGAAGCTGACGTACCGGTTGCTGCGTGACGTGCTCTGGATGCCCACCTCCTGGCGGCAGGGCGAGGGCGGCTGGCAACCCGACGAGGTGGTCGACGGGTTCCTGCGCCTGCTCTTCGACGGCATCACGGCGAGAAACGGCAGCACCGCACGAAACTGAAACCTGTTACACTTTCCGGCGTGAAGAGGCTGGACGGCAAGGTCGCGCTCATCACCGGCGGCGCCCGCGGCATGGGCAAGTCGCACGCCCGGCACTTCGTCGCCGAGGGGGCCCGTGTGGTCATCGGCGACGTGCTCGACGAGCGCGGCGCGGCGGTCGCCGACAAGCTCGGGCCGGACGCGTGCCGGTACGTGCATCACGACGTCACCAGCGAAGACGGCTGGACCGCCGCGATCGCCACGGCGGTCGAGGCGTTCGGCAAGCTGGACGTGCTCGTGAACAACGCCGGCATCCTGCGGCACTCGACCATCGCCGACATGCCGCTCGCCGACTTCCGCGAGGTGCTCGACGTCAACCTGGTCGGCTGCTGGCTGGGCGTCAAGCACGCCATCGCGCCGATGACCGAGGCCGGCGGCGGGTCGATCGTCAACGTCTCGTCCATCGAGGGCTTCGTCGGGGCGGCCGGGCTGTCGGCGTACAGCGCGAGCAAGTTCGCGCTGCGCGGGCTCACCAAGACGGCCGCGCAAGAGCTTGGCCAGTACGGGATCCGCGTCAACTCGGTGCATCCGGGCGGCGTGCTCACCCCGATGTCCGTCGGCGCCGCGCAGGCGTTCAGCCACGTCGACCCCGAGGCGTTCCTCAAGGCGCAGCCGATCGCCCGGTTCGCCGAGTCGGTCGAGGTCTCCCGGCTGGTCGCGTTCCTCGCCTCCGACGAGGCCTCGTACGCCACGGGTGCCGAGTTCGTCGTCGACGGCGGGTTGCTCAGCGGTCCGAACTACTAGTCGCTGCTACGAGAGGGACGGCCACTATGGACGGTCGCGTCGCCGTGGTCACGGGGGCCGGAAACGGGCTCGGCCGCGCCGAGGCGCTGGCTCTCGCCTCAGCCGGTTTCCGCCTGGTTCTCAACGACCTGCCCGGTGCCGCGCTCGACGCGGTGGCCGGCGAGGTCAAGGCCGTCGGCGGCGAGGCGGTCACCTGCGCCGGCGACGTCGCCGAGTGGTCGACCGGTGAGGCCATCGTCGCGGCGGCGCTCGACTCGTACGGCAGCCTCGACGCGCTCGTCAACAACGCCGGCGTACTGCGCGACCGCACCGTCTTCAACATGACCGCCGACGAGTGGGACCTGGTCATCCGGGTGCACCTGCGCGGTCATTTCGTCACCACCCGGCACGCCACCGCGCACTGGCGGCGGCTGAGCAAGGAGCGCGGCGGCCCGGTGTACGGCCGGATCGTCAACACGTCGTCGGAGGCGTGGCTGCTCGGGTCGGCGGGGCAGCCCAACTACGCCGCCGCGAAAGGGGGCATCGTCGCGCTCACCATGGCCACCGCGCGCGGCTGTGCCCGGTACGGGGTGCGCGTCAACGCGATCTGCCCGCGGGCGCGCACCGCGATGACCGCCGAGCTGATGGGTGACGCGCCAGCCGGGGTGTCCGACCCGATGTCGCCGGACCGGGTCGCGCCCCTCGTGGTCTACCTGGCGAGCCCGGCCGGGGCGGGTTTCACCGGCGAGGTGTTCGTCGTGCACAGCGACGTCGTGGCCGTGATGGGGCCGCCGACGGTACGCGCCGCCTTCCACACAGTGGACGGTGCGGCGTGGACGGTCGACGGGCTGACCGGTGCCCTCGCCGACCTGGCCGCCAACGGCGAGCCGCCGCCCGGGTTCGTGTGCGAGGAGACGTTGCCGCTCGCCGCCTCCACCTTCGGCGAGGAGTGATGAAGGAGCGCGCTCGGGTCGCGATGACCGGCGCCGAGGTGCACGACCTGCTCACCGCCAAACGGAAGGTCCAGCTCGCCACCATCAACCGCGATGGCACACCGCACCTGGTCACGATGTTCTACGCGCTGCTCGACGAGCGGATCGCGTTCTGGACCTACCGCACCTCGCAGAAGGCGCTCAACCTGGCCCGCGATCCCCGGATCACGTGCCTCGTCGAAGACGGCGAAGAGTACTTCGAGCTGCGTGGCGTGCAGGTGGCCGGCACGGTCAAACGGTTCGACGAGCTGTCGGAGGTGCTGGCGGTCGGGCGGCTGATCGCGGGCGCGCTGCGCGGGGTGCCCGTCGAGGCGCTCGACTCCTATGTGGCCGAGGCCGCGCGCAAGCGGGTCGCCTACATCGTCGAGCCTGAGCGAGTGGTCAGCTGGGACCACCGCAAGCTACTCGCCTGACATCCCCACCTGGGCGCGCAGGTACGCCGGCCACTCACCGCCGCCGTGGACGGTCAGGGCGGCACCGGTGACATAGGACGCCAGGGGTGAGGCCAGGAAGAGACAGGCGTCCGCCACGTCGTCGGGCGTGCCGAGCCGGCCCAGCGGCACCGTGCCGGCCACCGCCTCGATATCGGCGTAGTGCTCGCCGGAGAGCTCGGTCGCGATCATGCCGACCACGATCGAGTTGATCCGCACCGCCGGGGCCCACTCGACCGCCAGGCTGGCCGCGAGATGGTGCAGTCCCGCCTTGGCGGCCCCGTACGCGGCCGTGCCGGGCGACGGGCGCACGCCGCTGACGCTGCCGACCATGACGATCGCGCCACCGCCAGGCTGCTCGCGCATCACCGCGTATGCCGCCTGCGAGACGTGCAGCGGCGCGATGAGGTTCAGCTCGATCACCTTGGCGTGGAACCGCGGTGACACGGTGGCCGCGTCGGCGTAGGGCGCACCGCCGGCGTTGTTGACGACGGCGTCGAGCCGGCCGAACGCGTCGACCGTGGCTCGCACCGCGGCGGACGCCTGGTACGGGTCGCGCACGTCGGCCGCGACGAACCGGGCGGTGCGACCGTCCACTTCGGGCAGAGCGGCGGGCGCCGTGCGGGCGCACACGAGAACGTCGGCGCCGGCGGCGAGGAAGCGGGCCGCGATCCCGGCCCCGATCCCCCGGGTGCCACCGGTGACCAGCACGGCACGACCAGCGAAGTCCAGGGGATTCAACACGCCCCTACCCTACCAAGCAAACGCTAGGTTAGTCTTGCCCGATGGGCATCCAGGTCCACGCCACAGGCGACGGGATCGCCGAAATCGTCATCGACTTCCCGCCGGTCAACGCCCTGCCCGCGAGCGGCTGGCACGCGCTCGCCGGCGCGCTGTCCGCGGCGGGAGCCGACCCTTCGGTACGCGCTGTCGTGCTCGCCGCCGAAGGGCGCGGGTTCTGCGCCGGCGTCGACATCAAGGAGATGCAGCGCACCCCCGGCCACACCGCCCTCATCGAGGCGAACCGGGGCTGCTTCGCCGCGTTCGCCGCCGTCTACGACTGCCCGGTGCCGGTGATCGCGGCGGTGCACGGGTTCTGCCTCGGCGGCGGGGTCGGCCTGGCCGGCAACGCCGACATCGTGGTGGCCGCCGACGACGCCACGTTCGGACTGCCCGAAGTGGACCGCGGCGCGCTCGGCGCGGCCACCCACCTGGCCCGGCTGGTGCCACAACACCTGATGCGCGCGATGGTGTACACGTGCCGCACGGTCGCTGCGGCGCAGCTGCACGCCTTCGGCTCGGTACTGGAGGTGGTGCCGCCCGACAAGCTGCGCGCGGCGGCACGGGCGCTGGCCGCCGAGATCGCCGGCAAGGACCCGCTCGTCATCCGGGCGGCCAAGCAGTCGCTGAACGGCATCGACCCGGTCGACGTCAAGCGCTCGTACCGGTACGAGCAGGGCTTCACGTTCGAGCTGAACCTCGACGGGGTGGCCGACCGGGCCCGCCAGCGTTTCGTCGACGAACGGGGTCAGTGATGAGCGACAAGGTGATGTCGCTCGCCGGCGTGGTGGGTGAGCTGCGCTCCGGCATGACGATCGGCATCGGCGGCTGGGGTTCGCGGCGCAAGCCCATGGCGCTCGTGCGGGCGATCCTGCGCAGCGACCTCACCGACCTGACCGTCGTCTCGTACGGCGGCCCAGACGTCGGCCTGCTCGCCGCGTACGGGCGCGTCCGGCGGCTCGTGACCGGATTCGTGTCGCTGGACAGTGTCCCGCTCGAACCGCACTTCCGCCGCGCCCGGCAGGAGGGCACGCTCGAACTGACCGAAGTGGACGAGGGCATGCTGTACTGGGGCCTGCTCGCCGCCGCCAACCGCCTGCCGTTCCTGCCGATCCGGGCCGGTCTCGGCTCCGACGTCCTACGCGTCAACCCGTCGCTGCGCACGATCCGATCGCCCTATGAGGACGGTGAGGAGCTGGTCGCCATGCCCGCCCTGCGGCTGGACGCGGCTCTCATCCACCTCAACCGGGCCGACCGGTACGGCAACGGCCAGTACCTCGGTCCCGACCCGTACTTCGACGACCTGTTCTGCCAGGCGGCCACCCGGCGGTACCTGACCTGCGAGCGGCTCGTCGACACCAAGGAGCTGCTTGCCGGCGGCCCGCCACAGAGCCTGCTGGTCAACCGGATGATGGTCGACGGAGTCGTGGAGACCCCGCGCGGCGCCCACTTCACCAGCTGCGTGCCCGACTACGACCGCGACGAGGCGTTCCAGCGTGCGTACGCGAAAGCAGCCGGCGACGAGGAAGCCTGGTCCCGCTTCCGCGCGGCCTATCTGGAGGGCGACGAGACCGAGTACCAGGAAGCCGTGATCAGGGCGTCCCTCACGTAGCCCTAACGACTTGAGGGACGCCCTGATCACGGGAGGAAAGGAGCGCGAGTGGACGCGAGTCGGGCCGAGGTGTGCGTGGTCGCGTGCGCGGAGGCGTGGCGCGGCGACGGGGAGATCCTGGCCAGCCCGATGGGAATCATCCCGCGGCTCGGCGCCGAGCTGGCCCGGCACACGTTCGCGCCTGACCTGCTGCTCAGCGACGGCGAGGCGTACCTGATGGCCGGCGACACCGTCGAAGGCTGGCTGCCGTACCGGGCCGTCTTCGGGGTGGTCGCCGCCGGCACCCGGCACGTCATGATGGGCGCCAGCCAGCTCGACCGCTTCGGCAACCAGAACATCTCGGCTGTCGGCGACTGGGCCCGGCCACGCTCGCAGCTGCTGGGTGTGCGCGGCGCACCGGGCAACACCGTCAACCATCCCACCAGCTACTGGGTGCCGCGCCACTCCCCCCGGGTCTTCGTGGAGCGGGTCGACATGGTGTGCGGCGTCGGATACGACCGGGCGGGCGGCCGCTTCCACGAGATCCGGCTCGTCGTCACCAACCTGGCGGTACTGGACTTCGACACACCCGACCGTGCCATGCGGCTGCGCTCCGTCCACCCGGGAGTGTCCGTATCGGACGTCGTGGCGGCCACCGGTTTCCCGCTCGCCGTGCCGGACGGCGTACCCGAGACACGCCTGCCGACCGCCGCGGAGCTGGCCCTCATCCGCGACCGCCTCGACCGGGACGCTCGCCGAGACCGGGAAGTCCCGTGAGAACCAGGCTCACCGAGTTGCTCGGCATCCGGTATCCCATCGTCCAGGCGGGGATGGGGTATGTCGCCGGCGCGAAGCTGGCGGCGGCGACCTCGCGGGCCGGCGGGCTCGGCGTCATCGCGTCCGCGACCATGAGCCTCGACCAGCTGCGCACCGCGATCCGCGAGGTACGCGAGCGCACGGACGCGCCCTTCGGGGTGAACCTGCGCGCCGACGCGCCCGACGCGGCGCGACGGATCGACCTGCTCGTGGCCGAGCGGGTCACGGTGGCGTCGTTCGCGCTCGCGCCCACCCGCGACCTGATCCAGCGCTGCGCCGGCGGCGGCGTGCTGACGATGCCATCCGTGGGCGCTCCCCGGCACGCCGAGAAGGTGGCCGGATGGGGCGCAGACCTCGTCGTCGTGCAGGGCGGCGAGGGCGGCGGCCACACCGGCGCGATCCCAACCAGCCTGCTGCTGCCGCGCGTGGTGGACACTGTGGACATACCCGTGGTCGCGGCGGGCGGATACTTCGACGGGCGCGGGTTGGTGGCCGCCCTGGCGTACGGCGCCGCCGGCATCGCGATGGGCACCCGTTTCCTGCTCACGAGCGACAGCCCGGTCGCCGCCGAGGTCAAGCGGCACTACCTCGACGCGCCGCTCACCGGCACCGTGGTCACCCAACGGGTCGACGGCGTGCCCCATCGCGTGCTGCGCACCCCGTTCGTCGACCGGCTCGAACGGTCCGGCCGGATCACGGGTCTGGCGCGGGCGGTGCGGCACGCGGCGGCGTTCCGCCAGATCTCCGGACTGTCCTGGCTGGACCTGCTGCGCGCCGGCCGGAACGCGCGGCGCGACCTGTCGTGGAGCCAGGTCGTGATGGCGGCGAACACGCCCATGCTGCTCAAGACGGCGATGGTCGACGGCCGGCCCGAGTACGGGGTGATGTCGGCCGGTCAGGTGGTCGGCATGATCGACGACCTGCCCTCGTGCGCGGAGCTGATCGACCGGATAGTCAAGGAGGCGGAGGGCTGCCTGAGCCGGCTCACAGCCGTTCGATCACCATGACGTTGGCCTGGCCGCCGCCCTCGCACATGGTCTGCAGGCCGTACCGCCCGCCCGTGCGCTCCAGCTCGTGCAACAGCGTGGTGAGCAGCCGGGTGCCGGTCGAGCCGAGCGGGTGGCCGAGCGCGATCGCGCCGCCGTTGACGTTGACGCGATCCAGCGAAGCGCCCAACTCCCGCTGCCACGCCAGCACCACGCTCGCGAACGCCTCGTTGATCTCGACCAGGTCGATGTCGTCGAGGCTCAACCCCGCCTTCCGCAAGGCGTGCTCGGTCGCCGGTATCGGGGCGGTCAGCATCATCACCGGGTCGTCGCCGCGCGCGCTGATGTGGTGTACGCGGGCGCGTGGCCGCAACCCGTGCTCGCGCACCGCCCGGTCGGACGCCACCAGCACCGCGCTGGCGCCGTCGGCGATCTGGCTGGACAGCGCGGCGGTGGTGATCCCGCCGGGCCGCAGCGGCGCCAGCGACGCCATCTTCTCCGCCGACGTGTCGCGGCGCGGGCCTTCGTCCACCGTGCACTGTCCATAGGGCACCGTCTCGGCGGCGAACCGGCCCTCGTCGAGCGCGCGCACCGCACGCCGGTGGCTGCCGAGCGCGTACGCCTCCAGCTCCTCGCGGTCGAGGCCCCACTTCGCGGCGATCATGTCGGCGCTGCGGAACTGCGACACCTCCTGATCGCCGTAGCGCGCCTCCCACCCGACCGAGCCGAGGTAGGGGCCGTCGGGCGTCATCGCGCTGGCGATCGGGACCTGGCTCATGTTCTGCACGCCGCCCGCCACCACCAGGTCGGCCGTGCCGCTCAGCACCGCCTGCGCGGCGAAGTGCACGGCCTGCTGCGCCGACCCGCACTGCCGGTCGACGGTGACGCCGGGCACGTGCTCGGGCAGCCCGGCGGCCAGCCAGCAGGTGCGTGCGATGTCGCCGGACTGCGGCCCGACCGTGTCGACGCAGCCGAACACCACGTCGTCGACGGCGGCAGGGTCGGCACCGACACGGTCGAGCAGCGCGGCGATGACGTGCCCGCCGAGGTCCGCCGGGTGCACGCCGGAGAGCCCGCCGCCGCGCCGGCCGGTCGGCGTGCGAACCGCGCCGACGATGTACGCCTCACCCCTGCCGCCAGAGTAGAACACGTTCTAACATTAGCAGGGTGCACATCGCTTACACACCGGATCAGGAGCGGCTCCGAGCCGAGTTGCGGGCCTACTTCGCCGGCCTGATGACACCGGAGCTGCGCGAGGCACTCGCCGGACCGGGCGGCGACTACGGCGACGGCACCGCCTACCGCGAGGTGGTGCGGCGGCTCGGCCGGGACGGCTGGCTCGCCCTCGGCTGGCCGGCCGAGTACGGCGGTGGCGGGCGGTCGCGACTCGAACAGCTCATCTTCATGGACGAGGCGGCCACCGCCGGCGTGCCCGTGCCGTTCCTGACGCTCGACAGCATCGGGCCGGCCATCATGCGGCACGGCACACCCGAGCAGCGCGCCCAGTATCTGCCCCGGATCGCCAGCGGTGAGATCCACTTCGCGATCGGGTACTCCGAGCCGGACGCCGGGACCGACCTGGCCGCACTGCGCACCCGCGCTTCTCTTGACGGCGACCACTACGTGGTCAACGGGCAGAAGATGTGGACCAGCCTCATCCAGTACGCCGACTACGTATGGCTCGCCTGCCGCACCGACCCGACCGAGCCACGCCACAAAGGACTGTCCATTCTCATCGTCTCGACCGCCGCCGAGGGCTTCTCCTGGACGCCGGTGCGCACCGTCGCCGGCCCCACCACGAGCGCCACCTACTACAGCGACGTACGCGTGCCCGCGTCCGCGCTCGTCGGCGTCGAGAACCAGGGCTGGGCGCTGATCACCAACCAGCTCAACCACGAGCGGGTCGCGCTCACCTCCGCCGCCCCGCTGCGCACCGCGCTGACCGAGGTCTGCGAGTGGGCACGCGCGACGCGACTCCCGGACGGCCGGCGGGTCGCCGACCAGGAATGGGTCCAGGTGCACCTGGCGCGGGTGCACGCCAAGACGGAGTTCCTGAAGCTGCTCAACTGGCGGGTCGCCTCGTCCACAGCAGACGGTCCCGGTCCGGCGACCGCCTCGGCCAGCAAGGTGTTCGGCACCGAGTTCGCCATCGAGGCGTACCGGCTGCTCATGGAGGTGCTCGGCGCCAACGCGTACGTGCGGGACGGCTCGCGCGGGGCGCTGCTGCGCGGACGGGTCGAACGCCTGCACCGGACGTCGCTGATCCTCACCTTCGGCGGCGGCACCAACGAGGTACAGCGCGACATCATCGCCGCCGCCGGGCTCGGGCTCCCGGCCGCGCGCCGTTAACAGAAGCGCCAAAAGGGGATACACAGTGGACTTCACACCGACCGACGCGCAGCGCGACCTCGCCAAGCTGACCCGCGAGATCCTCGCCGACGGCATCCCCGACCCGTGGCGCGACCTCGCGCAAGCCGGTGTGCTCGCCGCGGCGCTCCCCTTGGGCGCTGGCGGCGACGGATACGGGGTCCTCGAACGCGCCTCGATCCTCGTCGAGCTGGGCCGCGCCGCCGCGCCCCTGCCATACCTGCCCTCCATCGCCACCGCGGCGGCGGCCATCGCGCGCTTCGGCACCGGCGAGCAGGTGGAGCGGTGGGCCGGACCCGCCGGTCAGGGTTCGCCCATCCTGACGGCCGCGCTCGAGGCCGCAGACCCGTTCCGGGTCTCCCGCGAAAACGGGCGCTGGGTGGTGAGCGGCGCCGCGACGGCGGTGCCCGCGCCGTCGGCCGACCTTTTCCTGGTACCGGCCGGAGCCCGCGTCTTCCTCGTCGAACCCGGCGATGCCGGTGTCACCGTGGAGACCCAGGAGGTGCTGGGCGGGCCGGGCGCGGGATGGCTCACATTGGACGGTGCCGTCCTGCCCGACGACCGCGTCCTCGGCGAGCCCGACGCAGGCGAGTCTGACGGCCGCGTCGAGAGCTGGCTGCGGGCGCACGCCACCGTCGGCGCGTGCGCGGCGCAGCTCGGCGTGACCGAGCGGGCCCTGGAGATGACCGCGGAGTACGCGGGGACGCGTGTCCAGTTCGGACGGCCGATCGGCAGCTTCCAGGCCGTCGCGCAGCGGCTCGCCGACGCGTACATCGACGTGGAGGCGATCCGCCTGACGATGTGGCAGGCCGCGTGGCGACTCAGCGAAGACCTGCCGTGCGCCGCGGAGATCGCCACCGCGAAATTCTGGGCGGCCGATGGCGGCCACCGCGTGGCGCACGCCGCGGTGCACGTACACGGCGGCGTCGGCATCGACCTGGACTCGCCACTACACCGCTACTTCCTGGCGGCGAAGTACCACGAGTTCACGCTGGGCACCGCCACCGACCACCTCCGCACCCTCGGCACCACTCTCACCTCGCCCTGATCACCGCAGGGCTCACAGGGCGGAGAGGCGCTTCAGTGTTTCCGTGGCCTCGGCCACCAGTGCGGTCATGACATCCGCCACCGGGCGTACCTCGTTCATGCGGCCGACGATCTGACCGACCGGCATCGGGACGACGGTCGGATCGCCGGCGCGCATGAGGCGGTTGTGCGCCTCGCTCACCAAGAGGTTCTGCAGGGGCATCGGTAGCGGCGCGGGCGCCTCGGGCTCGCTCCACGCCTCGGTCCAGCGGTTGCGCAGCAGGCGTGCCGGCTTGCCGGAGTACACCCGGCTGCGCACCGTGTCGGCCGATGTCGCGTCGAGCAGCGCCTGCCGCAGCGCCGGCTGGGCCTGGTACTCCTCCGTGCCCAGCCAGGCCGACCCCATCCACACGCCCGTCGCGCCGAGCGCCAGCGCCGCCGCGATCTGGCGGCCGGAGCCGATGCCGCCGGCGGCGAGGACCGGTACGCCCTCACCGACGGCGTCGACCACCTCCGGTACCAGGACCATGCTGGCGATCTCACCGGTGTGGCCGCCGGCCTCATAGCCCTGCGCCACCACGATGTCGACGCCGCTCGCCACGTGGCTGCGGGCGTGCGTGGCGCGTCCGGCCAGCGCGGCGACGAGCAGGCCGCGCTCGTGTGCCGCGTCGATGACGTCGGGCGGCGGCGGGCCCAGGGCGTTGGCGATGAGGCGTACCGGGTGCGACAGCGCCACCTCGACGTGCGACCGGGCGATGGAGTGCAGCCAGCCGAGCACACCGTCGCCTGTGGACTCGCCGTCGGGCAGCGGCGGCACCCCCAGCTTCAGCAGTGTGCGCTGGACGAAGTCGCGGTGCCCGTCGGGGATCAGCTTGTCCAGGTCGACATGCTTGCCCTCGGCCGGCCCGTGCGTGGGCATGACGACGTCGACGCCGTACGGCCGGCCGCCGGTCTCGGTGTCCAGCCAGGACAGTACGGCGTCGAGCTCGTCGGCGTCGTTGAAGCGCACGCAGCCGAGTACACCGAACCCGCCGGCGCGGCTGATCGCGGCGACGACGCGCTCCGACGGGCTGAACCCGACGATCGGGTGCTCGATGCCGAGCAGGTCACACAGGGCGGTGTGCAAAGTAGACTCCTTGGTGCTCGGCGGCGGGTCAGTGTTCCGCGGCGTACTTGTGCGCCCACCGGTAGTCGGCCTTGCCGGCTGGGGTGCGGCCGATCTGGTCGACCACCCACACCGACCGCGGCACCTTGTAGCCGGCCACGAGCGTGCGCAGGTGGTCCTCCAGCGCGGCCAGGTCGACGTCGCGCCCTTCGCGCGGCTGCACGATCGCGGCGACCTTCTGGCCGAGCCGCTCGTCGGGTACGCCGATGACGAGCGCGTCGAACACGTCCGGGTACGCCTTGAGGGCGGCCTCGACCTCCTCGGGGAAGACCTTCTCCCCACCGGTGTTGACGCACGTGTTGCCGCGGCCGAGGAGCGTCAGCGTGCCGTCCTCCTCGATGCGGGCGAAGTCACCGGGCACCGAGTACCGCACGCCGTCGATCTCGGTCAGCAGCCGTGCCGTCTTGTCGGGATCCTTGTAGTACCCGAGCGGCACGTGACCGCCGCGCGCGAGCATGCCGACGACGCCCGGCCCGGCCTTCTTGCCGTACTCGTCGATGACGATGGTCATCGGCCCGGGGAACACCCGCGGACCGTCGGAGCCGCCGGCGTCGGCGTTGACGAACCCGATGCCCGCGAACCCGGTCTCCGACGACCCGATCGAGTCGGTGATGACGACGTGGGGCAGCGCCTCGATGTACTGCCGCTTCACCGAGGGCGAGAAGAGCGAGGCGCTGCTGGAGATGGCGACCAGCGACGAGGCGTCGTGCCCGCCCGCGAGGTACGTCTCGATGATCGGGCGGGCCATCGCGTCGCCGATGAGCACGACGACGTTCACCTTGTGCCGCTCGATCACCCGCCAGATCTCGGCGGCGTCGAACTGTGGCACCAGTACGACGGTGTCGCCCGCGAACAGCGCGGCGAGGGCGGCCCACTGGGCGTTGCCGTGGATGAGCGGCGCCAGGCACAGCCGGCTCATGCCGCCCATCTCCATGCCGCGTTTGGACTGTGCCCACTCGTCTTCCATGGGGATGCCGGAGACGAAGTCGATGCCGCCGCCGAGCACGCGCCAGACGTCTTCGTGGCGCCAGATCACGCCCTTCGGGTACCCGGTGGTGCCGCCGGTGTAGAGCATGTAGATGTCGTCGCCGGCGCGCTCGCCGAAGTCGCGCTCCGGCGAGCCGGCGGCGAGAGCGTCCTCAAGGGACACGCCACCATAGGCGGCGATGTCGGCGTCGCTCTCGTCGGGCAGCGCGATGGCCGTCGTGACGCCGGGGGTACTCGGCAGCACGGCCGCCACCTTGTCCGCGTACCGGCGGTCGTGCACCAGCGCGACCACGTCCGCGTCCGTGAACAGATACTGCAACTCGTTCTCGACGTACCTGTAGTTGACGTTGATGACGACCGCGCGCAGCTTGTACACCGCGAGCATGGTCTCCACCGCCTCGATCGAGTTGCGCGCGTAGACGCCCACGTGCGAACCCGGACCGACACCGCGATCACTGAGAAAATGCGCCAAGCGGTTGGCGTGCTCCTCCAGCTCGGCGTAGGACACCGCACGCTCACCGCAGGCCACCGCCACGCGCTCGGGAAACACGTCGACGGCATGCTCGAAGAGGTCGGCTATGTTGGCCACCATCACTAGAAAGTAGAACGTGTTATCGTCCTGAGCAAGGCCCCCCGGCGCACTCCAAGGAGACCCGCGTGGAATCCGAACCCTCCGAAGCTCATGCCCTCGTCGAGCGGCGCGGCCACGTCCTGATCGTGACGATGAACCGCCCGCACGCCCGCAACGCGCTGTCCGCCCAGATGATGGCCATCATGCGCGAGGCGTGGGACACGGTCGACAGCGATCCGGAGATCCGGGTGGCCGTGCTGACCGGTGCCGGCGGGGCGTTCTGCGCGGGCGCCGACCTGAAGGCGATGTCCGGTGAGCACCCGGGCGACGGGTTCAAGCGGGGCAACGGCACCGACCTCACGCGCATCGACTCGCTGCTCAAGGGCAGGCGGCTGTCGAAGCCTCTGATCGCCGCCGTCGAAGGGCCGGCCATCGCGGGCGGCACCGAGATCCTTCAGGCGACCGACGTGCGCGTCGCCGGCGAGGGCGCCCGGTTCGGGGTCTCGGAGGCGCGGTGGGGGCTCTTCCCGCTCGGCGGCTCGGCGGTGCGGCTGCCGCGCCAGATCCCGTACACGGTGGCCGCCGACATCCTGCTGACCGGCCGGCACCTGACCGCCGCCGAGGCGCGCGAGGTCGGCCTGATCGGGCATGTCGTACCGGACGGCGAGGCGCTGGCGAAGGCGCTCGAACTGGCCGAGCTGATCGCCTCGAACGGCCCGCTCGCCGTGCAGGCGATCCTGCGCACCATCCGGGAGACCGAGGGCATGCCGGAAAACGAGGCGTTCGCGGTGGAGACCCGGCTGGGCGTGCGGGTCTTCATGAGCCAGGACGCCAAGGAAGGGCCGCGCGCCTTCGCGGAGAAGCGTAAGCCGACCTTCAAGGGCGCCTAGATCGCCTTCTCCCGACCGGCCCAGTACGGGTCGCGCAGGTGTCGCTTGTAGAGCTTGCCGTTCGGATCGCGCGGCAGTTCGTCGACGTAGTCCACGCTGCGCGGCAGCTTGAACCGGGCCAGCCGCGCGCCGAGGAACTCCAGCAGCTCGGCGGTCAGCTCCAGCCCGGCCGCGACACCGGGCACCGGCTGCACGACAGCCTTGACCTCTTCGCCCCACTCGTCGTGCGGGATGCCGAACACCGCCACGTCGTCCACCTTGGGGTGGCAGGCCAGCTCGGACTCGATCTCGGCGGGGTAGATGTTCACGCCACCCGAGATGATCATGTCGCTGCGCCGGTCGCACAGGAACAGGTAACCGTCGGCGTCGAGGTACCCGATGTCGCCGACGGTGAACAGCTTGCCCTTGCGGGAGGCGCGGGTCTTCTCCGCGTCGCCGTGGTACTCGAACGTCGCGTCGCCCATCTGGAGGTACACCTGGCCGGGCTCCCCCACCGGCAGGTCGTCGCCGCTTTCGTCGAGGACGCGCACGGTGGACCCCGGCCACGCCTTGCCCACCGAGCCCGGCCGGGCCAGCCACTCCTCGGCGGTGATGAGCGCACCGCCGCCCTCGGAGGCCGCGTAGTACTCCACGACGACCGGCCCCCACCACTCCAGCATCCGCCGCTTGACCTCCTGCGGGCAGGGCGCGGCACCGTGGATCATCACCCGCAGGGAAGACATGTCGTACCCCTTGCGCACCGGCTCGGGCAGCGCAAGTAGCCGCCGGAACTGGGTCGGCACCATGTGGCTGTGCGTGACCCGGTGCCGCTCGATGAGGCGGAGCATCTCTTCCGGATCCCAGCGATCCATGACGACCACGGTGTGTCCAAGCTGGATGGAGATGCCGGCGAAGTTGAGCACGGCCGTGTGGTAGAGCGGCGATCCGCACAGGTGCACGTGGTCGTCGAACGGCCGCAGCCCGAACAGCCCGAAGAACCACTGCGACACCGGCATCACCTGGTCGGGGTCGGCGCCGGTCAGTGGCCGCCGTACCCCCTTGGGGCGACCGGAGGTACCCGAGGTGTAGACCATGGGCCCGCCGGCCGTGCGCTCGCTGGGGCGGCCCGTGCTGTCCGCACCGAGGTCCGCGAGCGGGCTGAAGCCGGCCACCTCGCCGATCGCGTACCGCGCGGGTATGCCGGCGATGTCCGCGGCCTCCACCGCCGCCGCCGCGAACCGCTCGTGCGCCACGAACGCCTTCGCCTCACTGTCGCGCAGGATGTACGCCAGCTCGGCGGCGACCAGGTGCCAGTTGAGCGGCACCACGTACAGTCCGGTCTGGAGGGTCGCGAAGTAGACGGCGAGCAGCTCGACGGAGTTGGGCAGGAGCATGGCCACGCTGTCGCCGGTGCGCAGGCCGGCCGCCTGGAACCCCCGGCCGATCCGGTCTGCCTCGGCGGCCAGCTCGGCGTAGGTGACGGCGCGCCCGTCCGGCCCGACGGCGGCGGTGCGCGATGGCGAGTGCTTGGCGATGTTCCACAGCCCGATGCCGGTCACGCCAGCACTGTATAACGCGTTCCAGTAGCTTGGAAGCCTCGCCCACAACAGTATTGCCCATAGATTTAGAACGTGTTTCACTAGCTCCGTGGAGAGCGTGCTGAGCGCGCCGATGGAGATCGGCTTCGACTACACCCGGTCGCTCGGGCCGGTGTTGAGCCGCTTCATGACCGCTCTCGCCGAGCGCCGCATACTGGGCTGTCGCGGGTCCGACGGCCGGGTGCACGCGCCGCCGCTGGAGTACGACCCGGTGACGTACGCGCCGTTGACCGAGCTGGTCGAGGTCGGCCCGGCCGGCACGGTGGTCACGTGGACCTGGCTCGACCGGCCGCTCGACGGGCAGCCGCTCGACCGGCCGTTCGGGTGGGCGCTGATCCGGCTCGACGGCGCCGACACGGCGATGCTGCACGCGGTCGACGCCGGCTCCAAGGACCGGATGCGCACCGGCATGCGGGTCCGGGTGCGCTGGGCGCCGGAGCCGGTCGGCCACATCCGCGACATCGCCTGCTTCGAGCCGCTCACCGACTCGCCTCCGACTCTCCCCGGGCCGACGGCGGAGCCCGTGACGATGGTGACGACGCCGATCCACCTCCGATACCGGCACACCACGTCGACCGAGGAGAGCCGGTACCTGCGCGGGCTGGCCGAGGGCAAGGTGATCGGCCAGCGCTGCCCGTCCTGCGGCAAGGTGTACGTGCCGCCGAGGGGTGCCTGCCCCACGTGCGGCGTGCCCACAGTGGACGACGTCGAGCTGCCCGACCGCGGCACGGTCACCACGTTCTGCGTCGTCAACGTGCCGTTCCCGGGCCAGCGCATCCCACCGCCCTACGTGGTGGCGTACGTGCTGCTCGACGGCGCCGACATCCCCTTCCAGCACCTCATCCTCGGCTGCCGCCCCGACGAGGTACGCATGGGGATGCGGGTGGCGGCGGTGTGGCGGCCGCGCGAGCAGTGGGGCACCACCCCGCAGAACATCGACCACTTCCAGCCGAGCGGCGAGCCTGACGCGCCGTTCAACTCGTACGCCCAACACCTCTAGGGGGCGCGCCGTGACCGAGGTGGCCGTCATCGGGTTCGCCCAGTCGCCGTGCCTGCCGTCCGCCGGCACCACGAGCGGCGTCGAGACGCTGGTGCCGGTGTTCCAGGAGGTGCTCGCCGCGACCGGGCTAGCCAAGCAGGACATCGACTTCTGGTGCTCCGGCTCCTCAGACTACCTGGCCGGCCGGGCGTTCTCCTTCGTCAACGCGGTCGACGCGATCGGCGCGTACCCGCCCGTGGCCGAGTCGCATGTGGAGATGGACGCGGCGTGGGCGCTGTACGAGGCGTACGTCAAGCTGCTCACCGGGGAGGCGCGCACCGCGCTCGTTTACGGCTTCGGCAAGTCGTCGGCCGGGCAGCTGCGCCGGGTACTGGCGCTGCAGCTCGACCCGTACCTGCACGCGCCACTGTGGCCCGACTCGGTCAGCATCGCCGCGCTCCAGGCCCGTGCCGGGCTCGACGCTGGCCGGTACACGGAGCGGGACATGGCGCGGGTGGCGGCCCGCAGCCGGACCGCGGCGCTTTCCAACCCGAAGGCGCAGGTGTCCGGATCGGACACCGCCGACGACCTGCTCGCCGCGCCGTACGTGGCCGATCCGTTGCGGGCGCACGACTGCGCACCGGTCGGCGACGGTGCCGCCGCGGTCGTGCTGGCCGCCGGCGACGAGGCCCGGCGGCTCCGCGCCCGCCCGGCCTGGATCACCGGCTTCGCGCACAATGTGGACTCCCCCGCGCTCGGCGTGCGCGACCTCACGACGGTGCCGTCGGCGACCGCGGCGGCAGCCGCGGCGGGCCTGCGCGGCGGCGACCTGGACGCCGTCGAGCTGCACGCGCCGTTCAGCCACCAGGAGCTGCTGCTGGCCGCCGCGCTGGGGCTCGGCGACCGGGCGAGCGTGAACCCGTCCGGCGGTGTCCTCTGTGGAAACCCCATGTTCTCCGCCGGGCTGTCCAGGATCGGCCTCGCGGCCAAGCTCGTGATGTCGGGGCGGGCGGACCGGGTGGCCGGGCACGCCACCAGCGGCCCGGCGCTGCAGCAGAACCTCGTGTGCGTGATGGAGGGTTCGTGAACAGCGCCATCACAACCAGGGCCGCCGTGCTGGGCACCGGGCAGACCGAGCATCGGACCCGGCGCACCGACGTGTCGATGGCCGGCCTGTGCCGGGAGGCCATCGACCGCGCGCTCGCCGACGCGGGCATCGAATGGTCCGACGTGGACGCTGTCGTCCTCGGCAAGGCGCCGGACCTGTTCGAGGGCGTGATGATGCCCGAGCTGTTCCTCGCCGACGCGCTCGGCGCCACCGGCCGGCCGCTGCTGCGCGTGCACACGGCCGGTTCGGTGGGCGGGTCGACCGCGATCGTGGCCAGCCAGCTGGTCCAGGCCGGTGTCCACCGCCGGGTACTGGCGGTCGCGTTCGAGAAGCAGTCCGAGTCCAACGCCATGTGGGCGCTGTCGATCCAGCCGCCGTTCACGATGCCGGTCGGCGCCGGCGCGGGTGGCTACTTCGCGCCCCACATCCGTTCCTACATCCGCCGCTCCGGCGCCCCGCCTCACGTCGGCGCGATGGTGGCGGTCAAGGACCGGCGCAACGGCGCGCTCAACCCGCACGCGCACCTGCGCCAGCCCGGCATCACGCTGGAGTCGGTCAACGCCTCACCGATGCTGTGGGACCCGATCCGGTACGACGAGACGTGCCCGTCGTCCGACGGCGCGTGCGCGATCGTCATCGGCGACGAGGCGGCCGCCGAGGCCAGCGATCGCCAGGTGGCCTGGATCCACGCGACCGCGATGCGCACCGAGCCGACCTACTTCGCCGGCAAGGACCACGTCAACCCGCGCGCCGGATACGAGGCCGCACGGGCGTTGTGGCGCGCGGCCGGCATCACCGACCCGCTGGAGCAGATCGACGCCGCCGAGATCTACGTACCGTTCTCGTGGTTCGAGCCGATGTGGTTGGAGAACCTCGGCTTCGCGGCGCCGGGCGAGGGCTGGAAGCTCACCGAGGCGGGTGAGACCGGCATCGGTGGGGCGCTGCCCGTGAACCCGTCCGGCGGCGTCATGTGCTCCAACCCGATCGGCGCCTCCGGGCTGCTGCGGTTCGCCGAGGCCGCGATGCAGGTGATGGGACGCGCCGGCGAACACCAGGTGGAGGGCGCCCGCACCGCACTCGGGCACGCGTACGGCGGGGGTTCCCAGTTCTTCGCCATGTGGGTGGTGGGCACCGCCCCGGTCTGAAAGGGGTCCACTGTGGAGCTAAGTCGGCGCGGCCTGCTGCGCATCACCGCCGTGGGAGCGGGAGCGGCGGTCGCCAGCGGGGTACTCGGTCGGGAACAGGCACTCGCCTCGTACGGCGTGGTGCCGAGCCTGGCGGGCAAGACGGCGATCGTCATCGGCAGCGGGTTCGGCGGGGCGGTAGCGGCGTATCGCCTCGGGCAGGCCGGCCTCGTCACGACAGTACTGGAACGCGGCCGGCGATGGGACGTCGACGGCTCCGGCACCACGTTCTGTACGATAACCAACCCCGACTGGCGGTGCGCGTGGTTCAGCGACCGGCCGCCGCTCGGCCTCGACACCACCAAGCGCGTCGAGCGGCGCGCCGGCCTCATCGCGACGCACACCGGCGAGGGCATCAAGGTGCTCAGCGGTTCGGGCGTCGGCGGCGGGTCGCTCGTCATCGGCATGTTCCTGCCGCAGCCCCGGCGCGCCGACTGGCTCAAGGTGTACCCGCTCGGCGTCGACTACTCCCAAATGGACAGCGTGTACTGGCCGCGCGCCCGGCAGAACCTGCGCGCCGCCACCATCCCCACCGACGTGCAGAACGCGCCACAGTTCGCCGCCGCGCGGGCCTGGCTCGAGTACATCGCGGAGTTCGGCCAGGCCCCGGTGCAGGTCCCGTTCGCGGTCGACTGGGACGTGATCCGGGCCGAGCTGGCCGGGCGGGCGCCCGCGTGCCACACCATCGGCGAGGGACCGTTCGGCAGCAACTCTGGCGCCAAGAACAGCGTCGACCGCAACTATCTCAAGTGGGCGGCCGCCACCGGCAACGTCAGTGTCCTGCCGCTGCACGAGGTGACCGAGGTGCGCGAGGTGTCCGGACAGGACAAGTTCGAGGTGGCCTGCAAACAGATCGACGAGTACGGCACGGTGCTCGCCACCAAGACACTCGTCTGCGACTATCTCTTCCTGGCCGCCGGCTCAGTAGGAACCACGTCGCTGCTGGTGACCTCCCGGCAGCGGGGCAACCTGCCGCGCCTGACCAACGCCCAGGTCGGCAAGGGCTGGGGCAACAACGGCGACTTCCTCGTCGCGCGGCTGGCCCTGCGCAAGAACGTCGGGTCCGCGCAGGGCGGGCCGGGCAACGTGAAGTTCTTCGACGACGCGAACCCTTACGCGACCGCGACGATGGCGTGGGAGAGCGCCCCGGTGCCATCCTGGCTCGGGCAGACGACCGCGCACCTCGTGACGAGCATCGCCCCCGAGCGCGGCGAGATACGCTACGACGCGGCGACCGGTGCGGGCAAGGTCTACTGGCCGTACGGCGTGATGGAGACGTCGTCGGAGAAGGCCGGACGCGACCTGGTGACGCGGCTGTGGTGGCGCACCGAGGGGCGATACGGGTACCTGTTCAACGGCCTGCCCGACTACGACCGCAGCACGGGCATGGGGCTGGGATCGGCGAACACCTGGCACCCACTGGGCGGCATGGTCATGGGCCAGGCCACCGACCTCGCCGGCAAGGTGTCGGGCTACCCCAATCTGTACTGTGTGGACGGTTCGGTCCTGCCCGGCTCGGCGGCGCTGGCCAATCCCGCCCTGACCATTACCGCGAACGCCGAACGCTGCCTTGACGCCTTCATAGCCACCCACGCCTAACCCCCCGGCGCGCGCCCGCCGCCGCGCGCCATTTCCGTCGATCAAGGGCAAACGCACGTGGTTCGATCTCTTTTCCGCGTGCATTCGCCCTTGATCCATGCGCACGCCCTTGATCGGCGCTACCGTCCGCGTGGCTTCTTGAGCTACCGCGACGTGCGTCGCGGTCCATACCGTTGCTCCCGCGGCCTCACCCTGCGCGTCCCACGCCCCAACCCGCGGGGGGTTGACCGTGGATCGCGGACGGTGAGGCCGCGGGAGCAACGGTCCGCACCACGACGGACGTCGCGGTAGCTCACGCCAGTCTCTTGGGCCACCTCGGCGTGAGCGATATGCGCATCGCGGTGTCCGGGACGAAGTAGATGCCGGCGGGCGGACCTATGTGGACGGACAATCGTCCACACCGTGGCGGTCGGCCGCTGCCGCGCGGGCGCCGCAGCCGTCGATCAAGGAGATCTCCATCGATCAAGGGCGAACGCACGCGGAAAAGAGATCGAACCACGTGCATTCGCCCTTGATCGACGGCAAGAGGGGGCGGCGCGGGCGGGGCGCGCGGGCGGCGCGGCGCGGGTGTGGCGGAAGGGAGTTAGGCGTATTGGACTCTTAGTTCTTTTATGCCGTTTAGCCAGCCGGAGCGGAGGCGGTGGGCCTCCTCCAGGCGGCGGATCGCGGGCATCTGGTCGGCGATGGCGTTGAACATCAGCTCGATCTCCAGGCGGGCCAGGTTGGCGCCCAGGCAGTAGTGCGCGCCGCTGCCGCCGAACCCCAGGTGCGGGTTGGGGCTGCGGGTCACGTCGAACCGGTGCGGCTGGTCGAACACCTCGTCGTCGAAGTTGGCCGAGCCGTAGAAGATCGCCACACGCTGGCCGGCCTTGATCTCCTGCCCGCCGAGCTGGGTGTCCTTGGTCGTGGTGCGCTGGAAGACGTTGACCGGCGTGCCCCAGCGGATGATCTCGTCGACCGCCGTCTTGGGCCGGGTGGCCTTGTACAGCTCCCACTGCTCCGGGTGGTCGAGGAACGCGTTCATCCCGTGCGAGATCGCGTTGCGGGTGGTCTCGTTGCCGGCGACGGCCAGCATCAGCACGAAGAAGCCGAACTCGTCTGATGACAGGTGCCCGCCGTCGATCTCGGCGTTGACGAGCTTGGTGACGATGTCGTCGCGCGGCTCCTGCTGGCGCTGCTCGGCGAGCTTCATCGCGTACGCGAGCAGCTCGGTCGCCGCGACGAGCGGGTCGGTGCCGCTGTATTCCGGGTCGTCGTACCCGATCATGTCGTTGGACCAGTCGAAGATCTGCCGCCGGTCTTCCTGCGGGATGCCGAGCAGTTCGGCGATCGCCTGCAGCGGCAGCTCGCAGGCGATGTCGGTGACGAAGTCGCCGCTGCCCCGCTCGGCGGCCTCGCGCACGATCCGCTCGGAGCGGTCGGCGAGCGCGGCGCGCAGCGCGTTGATGGCGCGCGGGGTGAAGCCGCGCGAGACGATCGCGCGCAGCTGGGTGTGGTGCGGCGGGTCGATGTTGAGCATGACGAACCGCTGCATCTCGATCTGGTCTCGGGTGGTGCCCTCACGGAAGCGCACGATGGCGGTGTTCTCCCAGGAGGAGTACGTCTCGCTGTCGCGGGAGACCTCCATGACGTCGGCGTGCCGGGTCACCACCCAGTAGCCGTCGTCGTCGAAGCCGGCGCTGCCGTGGCGCTGACTGTTCCACCAGACAGGCGCGGTGCGGCGCAGCTCGGCGAACTCCTCGTGCGGTATCCGGCGATGGAGCACGTCGGGGTCGGTGAAGTCGAATCCAGGTGGAATGTGCGGATCGCCCACGGCTGCTCCTACAGAAGGAGGTCTCTACAGAAACAGGTTCTAGTCTCATTCAAACACAGGAAGTGTCGCGCTTGAAGCGGCGGCATGCTAAATATAAGAACGCGTTCTAGTGGAGGAGGCGCCGGGTGGGCACACCGGTGATCGTCGAGGCGGCCCGGACGCCGATCGGCAAGCGCGCCGGGTGGTTGTCCGGCCTGCACGCGGCCGAGTTGCTCGGCGCCGCGCAGCGCGGCCTGCTGGAGCGCGCCGGCATCGACCCGGGCGTCGTCGAGCAGGTCCTCGGCGGCTGCGTCACGCAGGGTGGCGAGCAGTCCAACAACATCACGCGCACCGCGTGGCTGCACGCCGGCCTGCCGTACCAGGCCGGGTGCCTGACGCTCGACGCGCAGTGTGGGTCGGCGCAGCAGGCCGCCCACCTGGTCGCGGGGCTGATCTCCGCCGGCGCGATCGACGTGGGTGTCGCGTGCGGCGTCGAGTCCATGAGCCGGGTACCGCTGCGCGCGAACCTGGGTGTCGACGCCGGCATGCCGCGCCCCTCCTCGTGGGACATCGACCTGCCCAACCAGTACGTGGCCGCCGAACGGATCGCCGTGCGGCGCGGGCTGTCGCGCGAAGACGTCGACGCGTTCGGTGCCCGTTCACAGGCGAACGCGGCCCGTGCCTGGGCGGCCGGGCACTTCGACCGCGAGGTCCTGGCGGTACCGGCACCCGTGCTCGACGCCGAGGGGCAGCTGACCGGCGAGACCCGCACCGTCACCCGCGACCAGGGACTGCGGGACACCACTGTGGAGGGACTGGCCCGGCTCAAGCCCGTCGTCGACGGTGGACTGCACACGGCCGGTACCGCGTCGCAGATCTCCGACGGCGCCGCCGCCGTGCTGATCGCGGACGCCGACCGCGCGCGGGCCCTGGGCCTGCGACCGCGGGCCCGGATCGTCGCCCAGTGCCTGGTCGGCGCGGAGCCCTACTACCACCTCGACGGGCCGGTCGCCGCGACCGAGCGGGTCCTCGCGCGCGCCGGCATGAAGATCGACGACGTCGACCTGTTCGAGGTGAACGAGGCGTTCGCCGCCGTGGTGCTCTCCTGGATGGGCGCGCACCGGCCGGATCCGGACCGGGTCAACGTCAACGGCGGCGCCATCGCGCTCGGCCACCCGGTGGGCAGCACCGGCGCGCGGCTCATCACGACGGCGCTGCACGAGTTGGAGCGCGGCGACCGGAGCACCGCTCTGGTCACCATGTGCGCCGGCGGCGCGATGTCGACGGCGTCCATCATCGAGCGGCTGTGAGGAGTGACGATGCGAACGTTCAGGGCTCTGGTTGTCGGGGCGGTGGTGGGCGTGCTGCTGGCGGTGTTCGGCGTGGCCGCGCTCGCGAGCGTGCTCGACCCGTCGGCCGACGACGTGTGGCGCCAGGTGTCCTCTGAGGACGCCGACAGCGGTCAGAGCAGTGACGCGCCGCCAGCGTTCTACGGCGAGCGCTGAGTGAGATACGGCGAGCGTTGACATAGAGGAGCAGGCGATGATGAAGCGGGTTGTGGGCTCGGTGCTTTTCGGCACCGGGCTGTTCCTGGTGGTGGTCGCGGTGGCGCTCGCCTTCGTCGTCACGCCAAGGGTGAGCAAGATGCCACTCGACCTCGAGCCGCCGGAGACCGTACTGAGTGGACCGGACGCGACGTTCGTGCAGGCGAAGCGCACCGGCGACAACCTCGAGATCGCCGTACAGCACGGTGATCTGACCGCCATCAACGGCATCAAGCCGGACGTCCAGGAGGCCGCGAAGCTGACCGGCGACCTCGCTGACGAGACCGTGGTGTGGACGGTTTACCAGGCCATCAAGCGCGCCGACAACGACGAGCTCATCAACGCGTCGCAGAGCCGGATCGCGATGGACCGCAAGACCGGCGCGGCCGTCGACTGGAGCGGCCAGTGCTACACCGACGGCGACGGCGAGCCGTGCGAGCCCGGCAGCATCTCGTACGACGGCCAGCTCTACGCGTTCCCGTTCGGCACCGAGAAGAGGACGTACGAGTACTTCGACAGCACGCTGAAGCGGCCGCTGCCGATCCAGTACCAGGCCACCGAGAAGGTCGAGGGCCTGACGGTGTACAAGTTCGTGCAGGAGGTGCCCGAGCAGCAGGCCAATATGGACCCCGAGCTCGTGCACGGGCTGCTGGGCGTGTTCGCGCCGACGGCCACCGACGGTGAGATCCGCTACCGCACCACCCGCACGCTGTGGGTCGAGCCGGTCACCGGCAGCGTCGTCGACTACCAGGACGCGCAGCACCGCGAGCTGGTCGCCGACACCGGCGAGCGCACCGTCCTCATCGACGCGGTGTTCCGGTACACGCCGGATACGCGGGCGACCATTGTGGACAAGGCGAGCGACGGCCGGACGATGCTGATGGCGCTGAGCCGGTACGTGCCGATCGGGCTGACGGTGCTCGGGCTGGGCCTGCTGGTGCTCGGCTACCTGGTGGCCCGGGGCGGTCGGGCGCCGGCCCGCGAGCCGGTCGCCGAGCCGGCCCCGCGCCACGCCAGCAGTCCCGCCTAGGCTTGCTGGCTGCTCACCGAGATGACCTCGCCGGTCAGGTAGGAAGCCAGGTCGCTGGCGAGGAAGACCATCACGTTGGCCACCTCCCACGGTTCGGCTGGCCGCCCGAAAGCCTCCTGGGCGGCCAGCCGCGCGAGCAGCTCGTCGCTGGTCACCTTGGCGAGGAACGGATGCATCGCGAGGCTCGGCGCGACGGCGTTGACCCGGATGCCGTGCGCGGCCACGTCGAGCGCGGCGCACCGGGTCAGCGCCATCACGCCCGCCTTGGCGGCCGCGTAGTGCGCCTGGCCGGCCTGCGCCCGCCAGCCGAGCACCGAGGCGTTGTTGACGACCGCTCCCCCACCGCCCTGCGCGACCATCTGGCGCAGGGCGGCTCGCGTGCACCGGAGCGTGCCGGTCAGGGTCACGTCGAGCACCCGCGCCCACTCGTCGTCGGCCATCTCCAGGACCGACGCGGTGCCACCCAGCCCGGCATTGTTGATCATCACGTCGAGACGTCCACAGTGGTCGACCGCGGCCTCGACGAGGCGCCGCACGGCCGCTTCGTCGGTGACGTCGCACGGCACCGCGAAGACCCGGTCGCCGTGCGCCTCCGCGAGCCGGTCACGGGTCTCGGCGAGGCGGCGCTCGTGGTGGTCGCTGACCACCACGCGGGCGCCCTCCTCCAGGCACCGCCGCGCGGCCGCCGACCCGATGCCGGTGCCGGCCGCGGCGGTCACCACGACGACCTTGTCCTTCAGCAGGCTCATCGCGGCAACCCCAGTACCCGCGTGGCGATGATGTTTTTCTGTATCTCGTCGGAGCCGCCGTAGATGGTGTCGGCGCGGCTGAAAAGAAACAGGCGCTGCCACCGGTCCAGCTCGCCGGCGTCGCCGCGCGCCAGCGTGCCGGCGGCGCCCAGCACGTCCATCGCCAGCTCGCCGAGCGACCGGTGCCAGCCCGACCACAGCAGCTTCACCACCGAAGCGTCCTGGCTGGACGGTGCGCCGTCGAGCGTGCGCAGCGTGTGGCTGCGCAGCACCGACAGGCCCACCCAGGCGCGCGCGATCCGCTCCCGGATGACCGGGTCGCGTGCCGCGCCGGTCTCCCGCGCCAGGGCGATGACGCCGTCCAGCTCGCGCCGGAACCCGATCTGCTGGCCGATCGTCGAGGCGCCGCGCTCGAAGGCGAGCGTGCCCATCGCGACCCGCCAGCCCTGGCCCACCTCGCCGACCACCATGTCGCTTGCGGTGCGGGCGCCGTCGAAGAAGACCTCGTTGAACTCCGAGTCACCGGTCAGTTGCCGGATCGGGCGCACGGTCACGCCCGGCTGGCGCATCGGTACGAGCAGATAGGACAGTCCGCTGTGGCGGGACGCGCCCTCGGGCGGCGGTCCCGTGCGGGCCAGTACGAAGCACCAGTCGGCCACGTGGGCGAGTGACGTCCAGATCTTCTGGCCGTCCAGCACCCATTCGTCGCCGTCGGGTCGGGCGCGGGTCGACACGGCGGCCAGGTCGGAACCGGCGCCCGGCTCGGAGTATCCCTGGCACCACAGCTCTTCGACGGCGGCGATCCCGGGCAGGAACCGCCGCTGCTGCTCCGGCGTGCCGAACGCGATCAGCGTCGGGCCTACGAGGGTCTCCCCGATGTGGTCCACGCGTGCCGGCGCGTCCGCGCGGGCGTACTCCTCGTGGAAGACGACCTGCGCGGCGAGTGGCGCGCCGCGACCGCCGTGCGCCTCCGGCCAGGCCAGGCAGGTCCATCCGGCGGCGGCCAGCCGCCGGCACCA
Organism: Phytohabitans aurantiacus; assembly: GCF_027923225.1. Classification (GTDB taxonomy): domain Bacteria; phylum Actinomycetota; class Actinomycetes; order Mycobacteriales; family Micromonosporaceae; genus Phytohabitans; species Phytohabitans aurantiacus. The sequence goes on along the minus strand of NZ_BSDI01000024.1, from coordinate 73,128 downwards.
TGCGAGCCGCTCGGGGAACGCCTCGTGCTCGCGCCCCGGCCCGCCGGCGCCGCGCAGCGCGGGGTCGAGGTTGGCCGCCAACCAGGCCCGCACCTCGCGACGGAAGCCTTGTAGGGACACTGGCGCCACCTCCCGCAACCCGCGTAGGCTCACCCTACCAAGCACTTGCTTTGTTGGGAGGGTGCGTGACAATCACCATCCCGTCCGCCCTGATCGCCGCGGCCCGCGACCACGGCGACTCCCCCGCGCTGCTGCAGCCGGACGGGCCGCGACTGACCTATGTGGAGCTGCATGAGCGGGTCCGCACCGTCGCGCGCGCGTTCATCGCCGCGGGCGTCGAGGCCGGCGACCGGGTGGCCATCTGGTCGCCCAACACCCACCACTGGGTCGAGGCCGCACTGGGCGCCAGCTACGCCGGCGCCGCGCTCGTGCCCATCAACACGCGCTTCACGGGCCACGAGGCGCTGGATCTGGTACGCCGCAGCGGCGCGCGCGCCGTCGTGGTCGCGGACCTGTTTCTGGGCACGGACCGGCTGGGAGCGTTGCGCGAGGCCGCCGCCGCAGAGAGCGCCGTGCTGCCCGAGCTTGTTCTCCGGGTACCGGTCGAAGGCGGCACCACCGACTGGGAGGCGTTCGCCGAGCGGGCCGCCACGGTGCCCGCCGAGGTCGCCGACGCGCGCGCCGCCGCCGTGATGCCCGATCAGGTCAGCGACATCCTCTTCACGTCCGGCACGACGGGGCGCAGCAAGGGAGTCATGAGCGCGCACCGGCAGTCGCTCGCGGTGGCCGCCGCGTGGGCCGGGATGGTCGGGCTCGCGCCCACCGATCGGTACCTCGTCGTGAACCCGTTCTTCCACAGCTTCGGCCTCAAGGCCGGCATGCTGTCGTGCCTGCTGACCGGCGCCGCGATCGTGCCGCAGGCGGTGTTCGACGTGCCGCTCACGATGCGGCTGGTCGAGACGGAGCGCATCACCGTGCTGCCCGGTGCGCCGACCGTGTACCAGAGCATCCTCGACCACCCCGAGCGCGAGAAGCACGACCTGTCCACGCTGCGCCTCGCCGTCACCGGTGCGGCCAGCGTGCCGTCCGTCCTCATCGAACGGATGCGCGACGACCTCGCCATCGACACGGTGCTCACCGGATACGGGCTCACCGAGGCGGTCGTCGCCACCATGTGCCGGCCCGGCGACGACCCGGAAACGGTGGCGCACACGTGCGGTGTCGCGGCGGCCGGCTGCGAGGTGCGCGTCGCCGACAGCGGCGAGGTGCTGCTGCGCGGCCCGAACGTGATGCTGGGCTACCTCGACGACCCCGAGGCGACCGCCGCCGCGATCGACGCGGACGGGTGGCTGCACACCGGCGACATCGGCCGGCTCGACGAGCGCGGGTACCTCACCATCACCGACCGCCTCAAGGACATGTACATCTGCGGGGGCTTCAACGTGTACCCGGCCGAGGTGGAGCGGACGCTCGCCCGGCTGCCCGGCGTGTCCGAGGCGGCGGTCATCGGGGTGCCCGACGAGCGCCTCGGCGAGGTCGGCCGGGCCTACGTGGTGGCCGCCCCGGGTCACGATCTGTCGACAGTGGACGTGCTGGAGTACTGCCGGAAGTGGATGGCGAACTACAAGGTGCCGCGCCAGGTGGAGTTCCGGCCGGTGTTGCCGCGCAACGCTTCCGGCAAGGTGCTCAAGTACCTGCTGCGGGAGGAGGGTTGACGTGTCCGAGGAACCCGTCGTGGTGTACGAGCGGCGCGGGCCGGTCGCGCTGGTGACGATGAACCGGCCGAGGTACCGCAACGCGCAGAACTCCGCGATGACGTACGCGCTCGACGACGCGTACACCCGGGCGGTCGACGACGGTGACGTGGCGGTCGTCGTGCTGGCCGGCTCCGGCGACCACTTCTCGGCCGGGCACGACATCGGCAGTCCCGGCCGCGACGCCGACACGTCGTTCACGCGGCGGGCCGCGATGTGGTGGGACCACACCGACAAGGCCGGCGCCGACCGCCGGTACGCCCGCGAGGTCGAGGTGTACCTCGGCATGTGCCGGCGCTGGCGCGAGATGCCCAAGCCGAGCATCGCGATGGTGCAGGGCGCCTGCGTGGCCGGTGGGCTGATGCTGGCGTGGTCGTGTGACCTCATCGTCGCCGCCGACGACGCGTTCTTCGCCGATCCCGTGGTGCGCATGGGCATCCCCGGCGTCGAGTACTTCGCGCACCCGTGGATGCTCGGCCCGCGCTTCGCCAAGGAGGTGCTGTTCACCGGCGACCGGTTCGACGCGCGCCGGGCGTACGAGGTGGGCATGGTCAACCGGGTGGTGCCGCGCGACGAACTGGAGGCGACCACGTTCGCGCTCGCGGAGCGGATCGCGAAGATGCCGCCGTTCGGGCTGGCGCTGGCCAAGCGGGCGGTCAACCAGTGCGAGGACCTGATGGGCATGCGCTCCGGCATGGACTCGGTCTTCGGGCTGCACCACGTCGCGCACGCGCACAACGCCGAGGTGTCCGGCAACCCGCTCGCCGGCATGGACGCGCGGGCCATGCGGGATGCGGCGCCAAGGGACCGGTCATGAACCTCGACGTCGACGCCGATACCGCGGCGTTCCGCGCGGAGGTGCGCGAGTGGCTGGCCGCCAACGCGCCCGCCGCACCACTGCCCAGTGTGGACAGCGCCGAGGGCGACGCCGCGCACCGGGAGTGGGAGCGCCTGCTCACCGGGGCGCGCCTGTCGGCCGTCTCGTGGCCCGTCGAGTACGGCGGCCGCGACGCGCCGCCGATGCACTGGCTGGTGTTCGAAGAGGAGTACCACGCGGCCGGCGGCCCGGTGCGGATCGGCCAGAACGGGCTGTTCCTGCTCGCGCCGACGCTCTTCGGGCACGGCACCGCCGAGCAGCGCGACCGGCTGCTGCCCCGGATGGCGCGCGCCGACGACGTGTGGGCGCAGGCGTGGTCCGAGCCGGACGCGGGCAGCGACCTGGCGGCCATCCGGTCCCGCGCCACCCGCACCGACGGCGGATGGCTCCTCTATGGGCAGAAGACGTGGAGCTCCCGCGCGGCGTACGCCGACCGCGCGTTCGGCCTGTTCCGCACCGACCCGGACGCCGAGCGGCATCGTGGCCTGACCTACCTGATGTTCGACCTGCGCGCCGAAGGCGTGACCGTGCGGCCGATCCGGCAACTGGGCGGGGCGCCCGGTTTCGCGGAGATCTTCCTCGACGGTGCGTTCGTACCGGACGCGGACGTCATCGGGGCGCCCGGCGACGGCTGGCGGGTGGCGATGAGCACGGCCGGGCACGAGCGTGGGCTGTCGCTGCGCAGCCCCGGACGGTTCCTGGCGGCCGCGGAGCGCCTCGTCGACCTGTGGCGCGACTCCGGCGACAGCGCGCTGGCCGGCCGGGTCGCCGACGCGTGGATCGCCGCGCAGGCGTACAAGATGCACGGGTACGCGGCGCTGGAGCGGCCGCCGGGGCCGCACGCCGGGAGCCTCGGCAAGCTGTTCTGGTCCGAACTGGACCTCGCGCTGCACGAGACCGCGCTGGACCTGCTCGGCCCGCACGCCGAGGTGCGCGGGTCGAGCAGGTCCGGCGGCTGGCTGGACGGGTACCTGTTCGCGCTGGCGGGCCCCATTTACGCGGGCACCAACGAGATACAGCGCACCATCGTCGCCGACCGCGTGCTGGGGCTGCCACGATGAAGCTGACGCTCTCGGACGAGCAGGCACGCTTTGGCGCGACGCTGCACGACCTGCTCGACGCGGCCGATGTGCCGGCCGCCTCCCGTGCGTGGGCGGCGGGCGATGCCGTGCCGGGGTGCGCGGTGTGGCGGCGGCTCGCCGACGCGGGGGTGACCGCGCTGGCGGTACCCGAGAAGTGGGGTGGCCTGGAAGCGTCGCCGGCGGATCTGGTGGTGGCGTGCGAAGAGTTGGGGCACCACGCGTTGCCCGGCCCCGCGATGGAGACGGTGGCCGCGGTGCCGGCGCTGCTGGCCGCGCTCGGCGGAGCGGCCGCCGAGCGGTGGCTGCCGGCGTTGGCGTCCGGCGAGGCGCTGGCGACGCTCGCAGCGCCGCCCTGGCTGCCGTACGCGGTCGACGCCGACACGGCCGGCGTGTCTCTCCTCGCCGCGCGGCCGGCCGGCGCGGCGGACCTCCTCGCCTCCGGAAGCCCGACCGCCGCGGCACGCCTGCCGGGCGCTACCGGCGCGACGGGCGCGATCGTGGCGCGGCCGGCCCGCGCGGCGGTGGGCGTCTGGGTGGGGGTCGTGGGCGAGGCGGTCGCGTCGGTGGATCCGACGCGGCGGCTGTTCGAGCTGGGCCCGGGCGAGATGCTGGCCGACGACGCGGGTGGCGCCGTCGGGCGGGCGCTGGATCTGGGTGCGCTGGCGTGCGCGGCGCACCTGCTCGGCGCCGGGCGGGCCATGCTGGAGACGGCGGTGGAGTACGCGAAGCAGCGAGTGCAGTTTGGACAGCCGATCGGGCGGTTCCAGGCGATCAAGCACGCGCTCGCCGACGTCGCGGTCGGGCTGGAGTTCGCGCGGCCGCTGCTCTACGCCGCCGCGGTGACGCTCACGCCGCGCGACGTGTCAGCGGCGAAGGTGGCGTGTGCCAGCGCCGCGCACCGGGCGGCGCGCGCGGCGCTCCAGGTGCACGGCGCTATCGGGTACACCGAGGAGTACGGGCTCGGGCGGTGGCTGACGCGGGTGCGGGCGCTGATGGCGGCGTGGGGCACCTCGTCCGACCACCGCGCCCGCGTGCTGGCCACCCTGACCGCGCAGGCTGAGCCATGGAGCTGACCGAGGAGCGTGCGGCGCTGCGCGAGGCGGTGCGGGATCTGCTGCGCAAGGATCCGGACGGGCACTGGCCGCGGCTGTGCGGCGAGATCGGCGCCGCCGGGCTGGCCGTGCCTGAGCGGTTCGGCGGTGCCGGCGCGAGTCTCGTCGAGGCCCACCTGGTGCTCGAAGAGCTCGGGCGCGGGCTGACGCCCTCACCGTTTCTCGGCTCGGCGGTGCTCGCCGCCCAGGCGCTCCTCGCGACCGATGCCGGCGCGGCGTGCGCCCGGCTGCTGCCCGGGATCGCGGACGGCAGCCGGATCGCCGCGCTCGCCCTCACCGGTGGCGTCACCGTCACGCACGACGACCGGTTGCACGGCACCGCACACCACGTCCTCGACGGCGACACCGCCGAGATCCTGCTCGTGGCCGTCCCCAGTGGACTGTACGAGGTGGACCCCGGCGACGTGTCCCGCACCCACACCCCCACCCTCGACCTGACGCGCCGGCTCGCCACCGTCGAGCTGCGCGGTGCCGCCGGGCGGCGGTTGGGCCCGTGCCGGCCCGACCGGCTGCGCGACATCGCGGCCGTGGCGCTGTCCGCCGAACAGGTGGGCGCGGCGTCGCGGGCCCTCGAACTGACCGTCGAGTACACGAAGACGCGGGTGCAGTTCGGCCGGCCGATCGGGGCGTTCCAGGCGCTCCAGCACCGCCTCGCCGACCTGTACGTGCTCGTGGAGAGCGCCCGGTCCGCCTCGTACGCCGCGGTCGACGCGATCGTGGCGCAGGCGCCCGACGCGGCCGAGTTGGCCACCGTGGCGGCGGTGCACTGCACCGAGACCCTCGAACGGGTCGCCGCCGAGATGATCCAGATCCACGGTGGTATCGGGATCACCTGGGAACACGACGCACATAGGTACTTCAAAAGGGCCCATGGCACCAAACACCTCTTCGGCGGTCCGCACGAGAATCTGGCGCGGCTCGCGGTCACCATCGTCGATGCGCCTGGGCTAGAGTGACCCCTGCGCGCCGGTCACCTCCACCGGCCCGCTTCACGGGGGAGGGATGTTTCCGTGCGTCCACAATGGATGATTCGTGCCTGGCTCGCCTGGGTTCTCGTGGCCACGATGGCGATGGTGGTCACTCCGCGGCCGGCCGAGGCGGCACCGCCCGCCCCGCCCGCGAAGGACACCGCCGACGGGCGTGACGAGCGCCACACCGTCATGCTGCTGACCGGTGACCGTGTCACGTACACGATCCGCGGCGACGGGCGGCGGGCCGTGAGCGTCCAGGCGGCGCCGCGTCCCGACGGCACGCCGGTGTCGTTCAGCACCACGTCGCACGGCGACCATTACTACGTGATCCCGTCCGACGCGCGGGCCCGCCTCGCCGCCGGCGCTCTCGACCGCGCGCTGTTCGACATCCCGCTGCTGGTGCGCGACGGCCAGGCGACCGCCGACCAGCCGGCCGGCGTCATCCTCGCCTACGCGAAGGGCACGGCGGCCGCCCGTGACAGCGCCACGCTGCCCGGCGCCTCCCGGCGCGCGCCCCTGAGCAGCATCAACAGCGCGGCCGTCCGGCCCGGCAAGGGTAAGGCGCCCGAGCTGTGGCGGGCCGTGCGCGGCGCCCGGGCCGCCGACCGCACGCTGGCGCGCGGCATCGCGCGGGTCTCACTCGACTCCGTGGTCCGGCCGGCGCTCGACACCAGCGTCATCCAGATCGGCGCGCCCACGGCCTGGTTCGCCGGCTACCGTGGCGAAGGCGTGCGCGTGGCGGTGCTCGACACGGGGATCGACGCCAACCACCCCGACGTGGCGGGCCGCATCGTCAGCAGCGCCAACTTCACCCCCGAGGCGTCCATATCGGACGGTCACGGGCACGGCACGCACGTCGCCTCGACCGTCGCCGGCAACGGCGCCGCTTCCGCCGAACGGTTCCGCGGCGTGGCGCCGGCCGCCTCGCTCATGGTCGGCAAGGTGCTCAACAGCGCCGGCGAGGGCGTGATGTCGCAGGTCATCGCCGGCATGGAGTGGGCCGCGCGCAACGGAGCGAAGGTAGTCAACCTCAGCATCGGCGCCGGGCCCAGCGACGGCACCGACCCGGCCAGCCAAGCCGTCGACGCGCTCACCGCCGAGACCGGCGCGCTGTTCGTCATCGCCGCCGGCAACAACAACGGTGACGCCTCCGTCAACACGCCGGGCGCGGCCAGCGCCGCGCTCACCGTCGGCGCCACCGACAAGGTCGGCGGCGCGGTCGCGTACTCCAACCGGGGTCCGCGGCGCGGCGACGGCGCCGTCAAGCCCGAGCTGAGCGCGCCCGGACACCAGATCATCGCCGCCCGGGCCGCCGGCACCTCGATGGGTACGCCCTACGACGCCAACTACACGAGCGCCAACGGCACCTCGATGGCCACCCCGCACGTGGCCGGCGCCGCGGCGCTGCTCGCCCAGGCGCACCCGACCTGGACCGCCACCCAGCTCAAGGACGCGCTGGTCTCGACGGCCGAGCCGAAGTCGCTGCCGCTGTTCACGGAGGGCGCCGGCTGGGTCGACGTGCGCCGCGTGATCGGTCAGGGCGTGTTCGGCCCGGAAGGCGCCGACTTCGGGGCGATCCCGGCGATCCCGGCGACCTCGAGCGGCCTCCGCACCAAGACGCTGGAGTACCGCAACGACACCACCGCCGCGGTGACCCTGCAGTTCGCGGTCCAGGGGCAGGGCTGGGACGGGCGCGCGCTGCCGTCCGGCGCGGTGTCGGTGAGCGCCAGTACCCTCACGGTGCCCGCCGGCGCCAAGGGCTCGGTGACGCTCACCCTCAACCCCGCACCCGGCGACCCCGGCGTGTACGGCGGCGTCGTCACCGCCGCCGACGCGAGCGGCACCGTGAAGCTGCGCACGCCGTTCAGTTACTACAAGGGCGCGGCGCACAAGCTGACCATCCCGGTGCTCGACTCGCGCGGCGCACCGGCGACCTCGGCAGTCGTCACGGTCGCCAAGCTCGACGGCGCGAACGACCCGAACGACCCGCTGGTGACCGAGGTGGCGACCGGTTTCACCGACGCCAACGGCATGTTCGAGACGTACGTGGCCGATGGGGTCTACGACGCCTACGGCACCATCTTCGAGTGGGACGCCGAGGTGCGCCGGGCCACCCACGCGATCGCCATCGAGCGCTCGATCCAGGCGTCCACCACGCTCACCCTCGACGCCCGCCAGGCCCGCAAGGTCAACCCGGTGCTGCCCGAGCAGGTCGACACGCTGATCCTCAGCACGGGCACGCTGCGCGGGCTGCCCAGTGGCCAGCCCGTGGGCTCCGGCCCGCTCGTGCCGTGGGAGAACTACGACCTGTATGTCACGCCCACGCCCGCACCGGCCATCGGATGGTTCGACGAGTTCGAGCAGTGGATGCTGGGCTCCAAGCAGATACAGGTGCGCGCCAACGGCACGGTCGTACCCGTCGAGTCGCACCCGTACTTCAACGGCCGCTCGCTGGCGCGGTACCAGAACAGCTCCTTGCCCTTGGTCTACGCGGGCGGTGGCAGCCCCGCGGAGCTGACCGCCGCGGGCGCCGCCGGCAAGGTGGCGCTGGTGCGGATCGAGGTGCCGGCCGGCACGCCGCACGCGACCTCCGGCGGTGTCGCCTGGAACGCGATCGAGGCGGCCCGCCTGCACGCCGCCTCCGAGGGCGCGGCCGGCATCATCGCGTACATCGACCGGCCGGCCGGCGTCCCGATGCCCGTCCGCGACGACCAGATCCTCGCGCTGACCGTGTCCGGCGCGACCGGGCGGGCGCTGCGGGCGCAGATCCAGGCAGGTCCGGTCACGTTGGCGGTCACCGGCGGCCGCGCCAACCCCGAGCGGGTGTTCCAGCTCCGCTACCAGAACACCGCGGGCGTGCCCGCCACCGCACCCACCGTCGACCCGGCACAGCTGATCTCGTACCCGGGCCGGTACCACGCCGACCGCGAGGGCCTGACCTACGGGCTGGGCTCGATCGTGTTCGGCGAGCACGACGAGACGGCCTCCTCAGGTGTCGTCGGGTTCTGGGCGCCGATGAACTGGACCGAGTACTTCGGCCCGGGCGACGCGCGGCTCACGTGGTCCCGGCTCACGACCCAGCAGACCTCCTGGGACGCGCCGACCGCCGCCCAGCTGGAGTCCCGGGAGAAGTTCCGGCCGGGCGACACCCGCGGCGCCGAAGACTGGTTCCTGCCGCCCATGCGCACCGGCCCGGCCGACGTGCCCGACGGCTACCCGTACGAGCTGCGGTGCACGTTCTGCCGCGAGGGCAACACGTTCACCGCCGGGTGGTACCAGGGCGACGCCGACCCCCGGCACTACGCGGTGACCGCTGGCGACGGCATCACCTACCGGATGTTCCGCCCGGACGGCTCCCAGATCCCGGTGTCGGCGCTCGGCCCGACCCAGTTCACGATGCCGACGACGCCCGGCGCGTACCGCCTCGAGGCCGTCGAGCCCCAGCGCGGACTCGGCACGGTGCGCACGCTCGGCCAGCGGATCACGACGAGCTGGACGTTCCAGTCCGCGCCGCAGGCCACCCCGGGCAGGCCCGCTGGGTACCGGTGCTTCAGCACCAACTCCGACACCGCGTCGTGCGCGTTCCAGCCGCTGATCCACCCGCGGTACCTGGCCGACCTCGACCCGCTCAACCGGGCGACGGCCGGGCAGGCGTTCACGTTCGACGTGGTGGCGGCGCCGCACCGGCTCACCCCCGGCGGCTCGCCCGCCACCACCCTGACCCTGTCGACCTCGGTGAACGGCGGCTCCACCTGGCAGCCGGCGACCGTCACGTCGCTCGGGGGCGGCCGCTTCCGGGTGGCCGTGACGCACCCGGCGCTGTCCAGCACCGACGGCTACGTGTGGTTGCGCACCGAGGCATCCGACGCCGCCGGCAACAGGGTGACCCAGACGGTGGAGCGGGCGTACGCGCTGAAGCAGGGCCCGACCTGCCGGGTCAGCTACACGGCGAACAGCTGGGCCACCGGCTTCACCGCCAGCGTCCAGATCACCAACACCGGCCCGACCGCGGTCAACGGCTGGACCCTCGCCTGGGCGTTCCCCGGCGACCAGCGCATCACGAGCGCGTGGAACGGCGTGGCCACCCAGAACGGTCAGCAGGCGAGCGTCACCAACACCAGCTCGAACGCGACCATCGCGGCGGGCGCGTCGACCAGCTTCGGTTTCCAGGGCACCTACACCGGCACCAACACCGACCCGAGCACCTTCACCCTCAACGGCGGCCCCTGCGTCAAGCAGTAGCCGCCATCGCTACATCCAGTCGGTGTGCCTGTGCCAGGAGAGGATGGTGTCGACGACCTCGGGTTCGTCGTGGGGGGAGATGTCCTGGGGGGCGGTGTAGCGACCCTTGTAGAAGAGCAAGGGTTTCGCCGCCCGGCACTCCCCCAGCGCCGTGACCCGGCCGACCACGATGTCGTGGTCACCACCCGGGTGTACGACCTCGACGTGGCAGTCGGCCCAGGTCAGTACGCCGGTGAGGATCGGCGCGCCGGCCGGTGACGGGCTCCACGCCACGTCTCGCCACCGGTCGGCGCCCGCGGTGCCGAAGCGCCGGGACAGGTCGCGCTGGTCGTCGGCGAGCACGTTGACGCCGAAGTGCCCGGCCGAGCGGATGCGCCGCCAGGTCTCCGACGTGCCGCGCGGGCAGAACAGCGCCAGCGGCGGGTCGAGCGACAGGGCGGCGAACGCCTGGCACGCGAACCCGACCGGCGCCCCGTCGACGATCCCGGTTATCACCGTGACACCCGTGCAGAAGTGCCCGAACACCCGGCGGAACCGGTCGGTGTCCACAGTGGCCGGCGCGATCACGCTAGCCCGCCGCCGCCGCGCGGGTGAAGCGGTGGCCCCACACGCTGTGGGCGGTGGTCTGGCGGGCCACCCACGTCGCGTCGTCGACCGTCTGCCCGTCGGTGCCGTACTCGATGTCGAACCCGCTCGGCGTGCGCAGGTAGAACGACACCATGAAGTCGTTGGCGTGCCGCCCGAGCGACGAGATCAACGGCGCGCCCTGCTTGCGGCAGCGGTCCATCGCGCGGCCGACGTCGTCGAGCGTCTCGACCTCGATCATCAGGTGGATGAGGCCGGACCGGGCCGGGATCGGTGCCACCGCGAGGCTGTGGTGCCGCGGGTTGCACCCGAGGAACCGCATCCACAGTGGAGTATCGATCGCGGGCAGGCCGAGCGTCTCGGGGATCAGCCGCATCGAGTCGCGCAGCCGGAAGCCGAGCACCTCGGTGTAGAACCGCAGCGCGGCGGCGTCGTCGCTGGCGGGCAGCACGACGTGGCCCATGCCCTGGTCGCCGGTGACGAAGCGGGTGCCGTACGGCGACAGGGCCGGCCGGGTGTCGAGGGCCGCGCCACAGAACAGTTCGAGCGTGTTGCCGAACGGGTCGTCGACGCTCACCATCTCGGAGACCCGCCGGTCGGCCAGTTCGGCGGCGCCCGCGGGCTTGACCGCGACCCCCGCCTCTTCGAGGGTGCGCACCGCTCGGGCCAGCGCCGGCGGGTCGGTCAGCTCCCACCCGGTGGCGGTCAGCCGGTCGCGCTCCCCCGGCGTGACCACGAGCCGGGCCGGGAAGTCGTCCATCCGCAGGTACAGCGCGGACTGGTCCGGGCCGCGCCCCTCGACCATGCCGAGGACCTTGGTGCCGAACTCCCGCCACGCCCCGATGTCGGTCGCCTCTATCCGCAGGTATCCCAGCGAACGGATGAGACTCATGTGCCTTCCCCTTCCAGGAAGTCGATGGCCAGCCGGTTGAACTCGTCGAACCGCTCCAGCTGCGCCCAGTGGCCGCAGCCACCGAAGACGTGCAGCCGGGCGCGGCGGATCAGCTTGAGCGCCACGAGCGCGCCGTCGAGCGGGTTGACCCGGTCCTCCCGGCCCCAGATCAGCAGCACCTCGTTGCGCAGCCGGTGCGCCTCGCGCCAGAGCAGCCCCTCCTCGTAGCGCGCCGGGTCGGTGAAGGACGCGCCCATCGCCTTCATCGCGCGCAGCGCCGCCGGCTCGGTGGCCGCCCGGAACCGCTCCTCCACGAGCTCGTCGGTGACGAGGCTCGGGTCGTGCACCAGCGTCCGCAGGAACGCCGCGAGCTTCTCGCGGGTCGGCCCGGGCGGCGCGGCGAACGCCATCAGCCGCCGGACGCCCTCGGTCGGATCAGGCGAGAAGACGTTCAGGCTGAGGCCGCCGGGCCCCATCAGCACGAGACGGCCGGCCCTTTTCGGGTACCGGAGGGCGAAGCGCACCGCGGTGCCACCGCCCAGCGAGTTGCCGATGAGGTGTACCCGCTCTAGCTCCAGCTCGTCGAGCAGGCCCGCGAGCGCGTCGGCCGCGTGCGTGAAGTAGTGGTCGGTGATGTCGCCGGCCTCGGACCGGCCGTAGCCCGGCTGGTCGACGGCGAGCGTGTGGAACCGGCGCGCCAGCACTGGAACGTTGCGCCCGAAGTTGCTCCACGCCGAGGCGCCGGGCCCGCCGCCGTGCAGCAGCACCACGGTGGCGGCGCCGGCGGGACCGGCCTCGTGGTAGTGCACACCGGCGGCCGTGCGGCTCGTCGCCTCGAAGTCCACAGTAGGCTCCACAGTAGACGCACTCACGGCTCACACCATCGCGTCGGTGATCTGGAGGCCGAACTCGCCCCGACCGAACATCGACAGCGCGCGCTCCGGGTCGTTGATGGCGTGTACCCGGCCGGCGTGCGCGTCGCGCCAGAAGCGCTGGATCGGCGTACCCATCGCGAGCGCGCGCCCGCCTGAGTTCTCGAACAGGCGGTCGACGGCACGGATCGCCTGCGCGGTGCCGCGCACCTGGTCCCGGCGTACCCGGAGGCGAAGTCGCATGGGCAACTTCTCCCCGGCGGTGACCAGCGCCATCAGCTCGCGGAAGTTGTTCTCCAGGGCGAGCCACGCGTTGTCGAGGTCGCCCGCGGCCTCGGCGACGCGCACCTGGGAGTGCGGGTCCTCCGCGGCCTTGACCCCGACGTAGGACGCGCGGACCCGGTCGCGCAGGTAGTCGACGTGCGCGTCGTAGGCGCCGGTGGCCATGCCGATGACGGGCGTGGTGATGGCGTACGAGAACAGCGAGCCGTACGGGATCCGGTACAGCGGCGCGGTATTGAGCTCCTGGCCGGGGCACTTGCAACGCGCGGTGTCCATGAAACTGAGCGACCGGTGGGCCGGCACGAACGCGTCTTCGATGACGATGTCGTTGCTGCCGGTGCCGCGCAGGCCGACCGTGTTCCACACGTCGTCGATGGTGTAGTCGGAGCGGGGCACCAGGAACGTGCGGAAGTCGGCCGGGTCGCCGGGCGCGATGCCGCCGAGCAGCACCCAGGTGGCGTGGTCGCAGCCGGACGAGAAGCTCCACCGCCCGCTGAGCCGGTAGCCGCCGTCGACGACGGTGACCTTGCCGGTGGGCGCGTACGACGACGACATGCGGGTGCTCGGGTCGTCGCCCCAGACGTCCTGCTGCGCCTGGTCGGGAAAGAGCCCGAGCTGCCAGTTGTGCACGCCGATGACCGAGCCGACCCAGCCGGTGGAGCCGCAGGCGCTGCCCAGCAGCCGCACCGCGGTGAGGAAGGTGACCGGATCGGCCTCGTATCCGCCCCACCGCGCGGGCTGGAGCAGCCGGAAGAACCCGATCTCGGTCAGGGATTTCACGGTCTCGGCGGGCAGCGCTCGGCGATCTTCGGCTTCCTGCGCGCGCTCGCGCAACACGGGAAGGAGATCTTTCACCCCATCGAGGACTTCGCTCATGTTCTGCCCCCTTGCTGGCTGACTGGATCGCCAGCCACTATAGTAGAACACGTTCTAGATTTGGTGAGCCACCGCGTACGAGCGAAGTTTAGCGCACTGTATAACGTGTTTCAGATCGATGAACGGGCATGTGGAGGGGCTGATGAACGACGGGGACGCCGTACGGTCCATCGACGCCGGCGAGCCGCCGAAGCGGTTCGCGCGGGGTTGGCACTGCCTCGGGCTCGCCGACACCTTCCGCGACGGCGCCCCGCACGCCATCGAGGCGTTCGGCACCAAGCTGGTCGTGTTCGCCGACTCAGCGGGCAAGCTGCACGTGCTCGACGCGTACTGCCGGCACATGGGCGGCGACCTCACCATGGGCACCGTGAAGGGTGACGCGATCGCCTGCCCCTTCCACGACTGGCGGTGGGGCGGCGACGGCAGGTGCGCGGGAGTGCCGTACGCCCACCGCGTGCCGCCGCGGGCGCGCACCCGGTCGTGGCCGACGCTGGAGGAGAACCAGCAGCTCTTCGTCTGGAACGACCCGCAGGGCGGCAAGCCGCCGGAAGACGTCACGATCCCCCGCATCGAGGGCGCGTTCTCCGACGAGTGGAGCCAGTGGACGTGGGACTCGGTGCGCATCGACGGCGCGAACTGCCGCGAGGTCATCGACAACGTCGTCGACATGGCGCACTTCTTCTACATCCACTTCGCCTTCCCGACGTACTTCAAGAACGTCATGGAGGGGCACGTGGCGGCGCAGTACCTGGAGACCCGGGGCCGGCCCGACGTCACGAACGGCTCCAACTACGCCGGCGACTCCGAGACCACGCTGCGCTCGGAGGCCGCGTACTACGGGCCCTCGTACATGATCGACAAGCTCTTCCACAACTACCACGGCATCGTGGTGGAGTCGATCCTCATCAACTGCCACTACCCCGTCACGCCGACCTCGTTCGTGCTCCAGTGGGGCGTCATCGTCAAGCGGCTGCCCGGCCTCACCACCGAGCAGGCGGAGAAGGTGGCCCGTAAGTTCGGCAAGAGCGTGGGCGTCGGGTTCCTGCAGGACGTGGAGATCTGGAAGCACAAGAGCCGCATCGACAACCCGCTGCTGTGCGCCGAGGACGGTCCGGTGTACCAGCTCCGGCGCTGGTACGAACAGTTCTATGTGGACGTCGAGGACGTCACCGACGACATGGTCGCCCGGTACGAGTTCGAAGTGGACACGACGCGGGCGATACAGGCGTGGGAGGTCGAGGTGGCCGACAACCTGGCACGGCGCGCGGCGGCCGAGACGTGACCGCCGACTTCTACCTCGAAGGCGGGCTGGCGCCGCTGGCGTGCGAGCACTGTGGAGCCCGGGTGCGGGTCAAGAAGGCCAGCGCCATGCAGACCAGCGTGCAGTGGACGCGGTCGGCGGTGGCGGAGTGCGCGGAGTTCACCGCCTCCGCCGCGGGCGCGGCCGACGGCCAGCCCAACGCGCTCGTCGCCACGTGCGTCAAGCTCCGCGACAGCATCGAGCGCGCGGTCCGCTGCGGCGAGTTGAGGGCGGGATGATCCGGTACCGCCGGCTGCGGGTCGCCGACCTCATCGAGGAGACGCCCGACGCGTACTCGCTCGTGCTGGCCGTGCCACCGGAACTGGCCGCCGAGTTCGCGTACCGGCCGGGGCAGTACCTGACGATCCGGGTGCCCGGCGCGGCCGGGGGCGCGGTGGCGCGCTGCTACTCGCTGTCCAGCTCCCCGCACACCGACGACCACCTGAAGATCACGGTGAAGCGGGTGCCCGACGGGCGCGCCTCGAACTGGATCTGCGACCACGTCAAGGTGGGCGCCGTGCTGGAGCTGTTGCCGCCGTCCGGTGCCTTCACGCCCGGCTCGCTCGACCGCGACCTGTTGCTGCTCGCCGGCGGCAGCGGCATCACACCGGTCATGTCGATCATCAAGTCGGCGCTGGCGCGGGGTTCCGGCCACCTCTCCCTCCTGTACGCCAACCGGGATACCGCCTCGGTCATCTTCGCGGCCGAGCTGCGGACACTTTCGGAGCGGCACCCGTCGCGGCTGCGGGTCGCGCACTGGCTCGACAGCGCGCAGGGGCCACCCGATCCGGCGTCGCTCGCGCCACTGCTGGCGCCCTACGCCGACCGGGACGCGTACGTGTGCGGGCCCGAGCCGTTCGTCGCTGTGGCGTGCAAGGCGCTGGGCCAGCTCGGCGTGCCGGAGCAGAGAGTCCACATCGAACGGTTCCACTCCGCCCTGGCACCCGCCGCGATCGACGACGCGAGTCCCCCGCCCGCCGTCGACCCCGGGCTGGGGGTACCCGCTTTGAACGGTGCCACGGCGGCGACCGCGGAGGTGCACCTCGACGGGCAGGTCCACCACCTGCCGTGGCCGGCCGGCACGCGCCTGCTCGACCTGCTCATCTCGGCCGGGCTCAACCCGCCCTACTCGTGCCGGCAGGGCACCTGCGGCGCCTGCGCGTGCCGGTTGCTGGAGGGCGAGGTCGAGCTGGTGCACAACGAGATCCTCGAAGACGAGGACTTCGCCGAGGGGTACACCCTCGCCTGCCAGGCGATACCGCGGACCGCGACGGTCCGCGTCACCTACTCCTGACCCGCTCCGCGCGCCGCGAGGGTCAACGCGATGTCGATCAGCTGGTCCTCCTGGCCGCCGACCAGTCGGCGGGCGCCGGCCTCGACCAGGATCTCGGCGCCGGAGACGCCGTAGCGTTCGGCCAAGGTGTACGCGTGCTTGAGGAAACTCGAGTACACGCCGGCGTACCCCATCACCAGCGCCAGCCGGTCGAGCCGGCACTCCTCGGGCATCGCCGGCCGCACCACGTCTTCCGCCGCGTCGACGATCGCGAAGAAGTCGATGCCGGTGGTGATGCCGAGCTTGTCGCACACCCCCACGAACGCCTCGACCGGCGTGTTGCCGGCACCCGCGCCGAACCGGCGGGTGCTGCCGTCGATCTGGGTGGCTCCGGCGCGGGCGGCCAGGACCGAGTTCGCCACGCCGAGGCCGAGGTTCTCATGGCCGTGGAAGCCGACCTGCGCGTCGTCGCCGAGCTCCGCGACGAGGGCGGCGACCCGGTCGCTGACCTGGTCGAGCACCAGCGCGCCGGCGGAGTCGACGACGTACACGCACTGGCAGCCGGCGTCGGCCATTATGCGGGCCTGCTTGGCGAGGTCTTCGGGAGACACCGAGTGCGCCATCATCAGGAAGCCCACGGTCTCCAGGCCACGGTCGCGGGCGAGCCCGAAGTGCTGGGCGGCGATGTCGGCCTCGGTGCAGTGGGTGGCGATGCGGCACACGGTGGCGCCGTTGCCGGCGGACGCGAGGATGTCGTCCTTGACGCCGACGCCGGGCAGCATGAGGAACGCGATCTTGGCGTGCCGCGCGGTCTCGACCGCTACCGAGATCAGCTCCTGTTCGGGCGTGCGGCTGAAGCCGTACGTGAACGAGGAGCCGCCGAGCCCGTCGCCATGGGTCACCTCGATGACCGGTACGCCCGCGGCGTCGAGGGCGCCGACGACGGCGGCCACCTCGGCGGCGGTGAACTGGTGCCGCTTGGCGTGCGAGCCGTCGCGCAGGGACGAGTCGGTGATGCGCAGGTCGAGAGCGTCAGAGAAGCGGCGCGGCAGCATGAGACTCCCCAAGGGATCGGGCCAGTTCTTCGCCGACGCGGGTGGCGGCGGCGGTCATGATGTCGAGGTTGCCGGCGTACGCGGGCAGGAAGTCGCCGGCACCGGCGATCTCCACGAAGATGGCGACCCTCGTGTGTGGACCGTGCGCGTCGAACTGCGGCTCGTTGAGCAGCCGGTACCCGGGCACGTAGCGGGCCACGTCGGCGGCCATCGCCTTGACGGAGGCGGCCACCGCGGCGGTGTCGGCGCCCGGGTCGACGGCGCAGAAGATGGTGTCGCGCATGACCATCGGCGGGTCGGCCGGGTTGAGCACGATGATGGCCTTGCCCCGGGCGGCGCCGCCGATCACCTCCAGCCCGCGGCTCGTGGTGCGGGTGAACTCGTCGATGTTGGCCCGGGTACCCGGCCCCGCGGACTTCGACGCCACGGTCGCCACGATCTCGGCGTAGCTGACCGGGGTGACCCGGGAGACGGCGTACACCATCGGGATGGTGGCCTGGCCGCCGCAGGTGATGAGGTTGACGTTGGGCGCGTCGAGGTGGGCGTCGAGGTTGACGTGCGGCACCACGGGCGGGCCGACGGCCGCGGGTGTCAGGTCGATCGCCCGGATGCCGGCGGCCGCGTACCGGGGCGCGTTGGCGCTGTGCACCGCGGCCGAGGTGGCCTCGAAGACCAGTTCGGGCAGCGGGTCCTGAGCCAGCAACCAGTCGACGCCGTCCACTGTGGTCGCGAGGCCCAGCTCGGCGGCGCGGCGCAGCCCCGCGCTCGCCGGGTCGATGCCGACCATCCAGCGCGGCTCCACCAGGTCGGAGCGGAGCAGCTTGAAGAGCAGGTCGGTGCCGATGTTGCCCGACCCGACGATGGCGGCGGTCGCCTTGGCCACGGTCACCCTCCCACGAACGACAACGAGACGTCACCCAGGCCCGTGAACGACGCGCGGAACTCGTCGCCCGGGCGGGCGTCGATCGCGCGGGCGCATGCCCCGGGCAGGATCAGGTGCCCGGCCCGCAGCCGTACCCCGAAACGGGCCACGGTGCGCGCGAGCCAGGCCACGGCGGTCACCGGGTTGCCCAGTACCGCGTCGGAGCGGCCCTGCGCGACGACCTCGGTGCCCCGGTACAGCACGGCGTCGATGCGGCGGATGTCCACCTCGGACGGTGGCACCCGGGCGGCACCGACCACGAACCCCGCCGACGACGCGTTGTCGGCGATGGTGTCGGCCAGGCTGATCCGCCAGTCGAGGATGCGGCTGTCGATCAGCTCGATCGATGGGGCGTACGCCTCGGTGGCGGCCACCACGTCGTCTTCGGTGCAGTCCTCGCCGGGCAGGTCGGCGCCGAGCAGGAACGCGACCTCGATCTCCACGCGGGGATAGCAGTACCGGGTCGCGTCGACCGGAACGGTCTCGGACAGGCCCATGTCGGCCAGCAGGTGGCCGTAGTCGGGCTCGTCGACGCCCATCATCTCCTGCATCGCCCGCGACGACAGCCCCACCTTGTGGCCCACCACGCTCGCGGTGCGCCGCCGGATGTTGTGGAGCTGGATCTCGTACGCGTCGGCCGCTTCCAGCTTCGGGTGCGACTCGACGAGCGGCGGGATCGGCGCCCGGTCGCGCTCGGCGTCTCGCAGCCGGTCGGCCAGTGTGGACAGTTCCAGCTCACTCAGCACGGTACCCCCTCTTCAGAGCCGGCGTGCCGGCCAGCGCGCCGGCCGGAGAACACGCAGTCGGCCAGCGACAGGCCGCTGACGTACGAGTTCGAGCAGACACCCACGGCGGAGCGGCCGGCGGCGTACAGGCCGGGGATGGTGTCGCCGCCGGGCCGGCGTACCAGACCGGTCCGCTCGTCGACCAGCAACCCACCCAGGGTGAGCATCGGCGCGGGCTGGCCCAGCCGCGGCCTGACCGAGCAGTCGATCAGTGAGTAGGGCGCTTGCCCGAGCGGCCGGACGTGGTCGGCGGGCTTGCCGGCCGGGTCTGGCTCGCCGGCCTCGGCGGCCGCGTTGTACGCCTTGATGGTCGCCGCGAGCCCGCCCGGTTCGACGCCGGCCTTCGCCGCGACCGCCGCCAGGGTCGGCCCGCTGACCCGGTCGACGGTCAGCAACCACCGCGCCTGCAGCCACTGGAACCACAGCGTCTGCTCGCGTACCTGCCGGCGGGCCTCCGCGAGCGTGCCGGCGTCGACCAGCAGCCACGCCCTGCGCTCGTCGCACCGCAGCACGGCGTCGCCGATCGCGGCGCCGTACCGGGACTCGTCGCACACCCGCTGCCCGGCCCGGTCGACGAGGACCCCGCGCACGAGCGCGGCGGGCGGGGTGATGAAGCGCCACAGCGACACCCGGTCGAGGTGTCCGGTGCCGGCGCCCACCTCCGTGCCGAGCCGGATGCCGCTGCCGTCGTCGGCGGGGGTACCGAGGCGCAGGCCGCCCCGGTACTCGGGCGCGTGCTCGGCGACCATCCGTCGGTTGTGGACGAAGCCGCCGGCCGACAGCACGACGCCGCGCCGGGCGGCGATCCGCAGTGGACGGCCGAAGCGGCGCTCCAGCCAGGTGACCGGCCGGTGCAGCGCGCGCCCGAGCGCGGGGAGGTAGAGCCCCGGCTTGACGGACCAGCGGTGCAGCACACCGTGCGCGAACCGTACCCAGCCGGGCGCACCGCTCAGCGTGGTGGCCTCGACGCCGACGACCCGGCCGCCGTCGCCGGTGACCAGCCGGTGCGCGGTCGTCCGGGTGCGTACCCGGACCCGCCGCTCCCGCGCGGCGGCGGCCAGCCGGGCGTGCAGCACCGCGCCCGACGTGCCCTTGCCGACGGCGCGGTGGCCGCGCGGCGCGGGCGCGGGGAACGACAGCTCACTCCCGGAGTAATACAGGTAGAACCTGTTATCGGGATACGACGTCTTGTGCGGGCAGAGGCTGGCCTCGAACGGGACGCCGCGCTCCTCCAGCCACGCCAGCATGCTCACGCTGCCCTCGCAGAACCGCCGCAGCGTCTCCGGCGAGACGGCGTCGCCCACCTCGTGGCTCAGGTACGCGAACATCGCCTCCGAGTTGTCCTCGATGCCGGCCGCGCGCTGCTGGGCGGTGCCGCCGCCGGCGTACACGACGCCGCCGGAGAGCGCGGTCGAGCCGCCGCCGCCGAAGCGGTCGAGCGCCACCACGGTCGCGCCGGCCTCGGCCGCCTCGATGGCGGCGCAGGCTCCGGCGGCACCGAAGCCGACCACCACCACATCGGCGTACTCGTCCCAGGCCACGGTCACCTCCTAGGCATCACCCTCGCAGAACTATAACCTGTTCTAGTGGAACACTTCGACCTCGTAGTAGTGGGAAGCGGAGCGGCGGGCATGACGGCCGCGCTGACCGCCGCGCACAACGGGCTCACCGCGGTCGTCCTGGAGAAGGCCGGCGCCTTCGGCGGCTCCACGGCACGCTCTGGTGGCGGCGTCTGGCTGCCCGGCAACGACGTGCTGCGCCGCGCCGGCGTGACCGACAACGAGGACCAGGCTCTGAGGTACCTGGCGCACGTCGCCGGGCCCGAGGTGCCGGAGGCGCGGCAGCGGGCGCTGATCGAGCACGGGCCGGCGGCGCTGGCGTTCGTCGCGGCGCACTCGCCGCTGCGGTTCTCGTGGGTGCCCGGGTACGCCGACTACTACCCGGAGGCGCCGGGCGGGCTGCCGCAGGGGCGCACGATCGAGCCGGTGCCGCTCGACGGGCGGGTACTGGGAACCGACCTCGACGCCCTCGCGCCGCCGTACCTGCCGGTGCCCGAGGGCATGGTCGTGACCGCCGTCGACTACCGGTGGCTGTCGCTGGGCACGCGGCACTGGCGGGCGGCCCTGACGGCCGCGCGGCTCGGCGTGCGGGCGGCCGTGTCGCGGGCGCTCAAGCGGCGCCGGATCGGCATGGGCCAGGCGCTCGCCGCCGGCCTGCGCGCGGGGTTGCGGCAGGCGGGCGTGCCGGTGTGGCTGGACACTCCGATGGCCGACCTGTACGTCGTGGACGGCCGCGTCGCCGGTGTGCGGACCGGAGACGGGCGCCTCGTCGGGGCGCACCGGGGTGTCCTGATCGCCTCGGGCGGCTTCGAGCGCAACGAGGCCATGCGCCAGCTGTACCAGCGGGCACCGATCGGTACGGAGTGGACGGTCGGGGCGCCCGGCAACACCGGCGACGGGATCGCGGCCGGCGAACGGCTGGGCGCCGCGCTGGACCTCATGGACGACGCGTGGTGGGGCCCGTCGATACCGCTGCCCAACGGTCCCTACTTCTGCCTGGCCGAGCGCAGCCTGCCCGGCTGCGTCATCGTGAACGAGCGCGGGCAGCGGTTCGTCAACGAGGCCGCGCCCTATGTGGACGCCGTGCACGCCATGTACGACACCGGCAGCGTGCCCGCCTGGCTCGTCGCCGACCAGACCTACCGGGACCGGTACCTGTTCGCCGGTCGCGGGCCACGCGCGCCGCTCCCCCGCCGCTGGTACGAGGCGGGCGTGGCACACCGAGCGTCCACCCTGGACAGCCTTGCCGCGAAGATGGGCGTACCGCCCGAGGCGCTGCGCGACACCGTCGAGCGGTTCAACGGGTTCGCCACGGTCGGCCACGACCTCGACTTCGGGCGCGGCGACTCCGCCTACGACCGGTACTACGGCGACCCGCGCAACCACCCCAACCCGAACCTCGCGCCACTGCTCAAGCCACCGTTCCACGCGTTCCGGATCGTGCCCGGCGACCTGGGCACCAAAGGCGGGCTGCGCACCGACGAGCGCGCCCGCGTCCTGCGCCCGGACGGCTCGACGATCCCCGGCCTGTACGCCGCCGGCAACGCCAGCGCGTCGGTGATGGGCCACAGCTACGCGGGCGCCGGCGCCACGATCGGGCCCGCGATGACGTTCGGATACCTGGCCGCCCTCGACGCCGCCAAGGAGGCGTGATGCCCATCGACCCCGCCGTCGCGATCGGCGCCGAACTGCCCGGCCGCGACCTGTCCTGGACCAGCACCGACGTGCTGCTGTACCACCTCGCGCTGGGCGCCGGCGCCTCGGAGATGTCCTATGTGTACGAGCGGGACCTGCGGGTGCTGCCGACATTCGCGGTGGTGGCGGCCACGCTGCGCGACACCGAGCCGCCCCCGCTCGACATGCCGGGCGTCGACGTGAGCCTCGCCAGCGCCCTGCACGGGCGGGAGGAGCTTGTCATCCACCAGCCGCTGCCCGTCACCGGCGAAGCGAAGTCGCGGTCGCGGATCGCGGACGTGTACGACAAGGGCAGCGCGGCCATCGTGGTGACCGAGACCAGCACGCCGTACTACACCAACCGCACGAGCATCTTCCTGCGCGGCGAGGGCGCATTCGGCGGCGACCGCGGGCCGAAGACGGCGGTGGCGGTGCCGGAGCGCACGCCCGACGCCGAGGTACTGTGCCGCACCTGGCCGGAACAGCCCCTGTGGTACCGGCTGCTGGGCGACCGGAACCCGTTGCACGCCGACCCGGACTTCGCCGCGCTGGCCGGCTTCCCGCGCCCGATCATGCACGGCCTGTGCACGTACGGGATGGTGTGCAAGGCCGTGGTGGACGCCATGCTCGACGGCGATCCGTCCACAGTGACCGGTTACGGTGCCCGCTTCGCGGGCGTGGTCTTCCCCGGCGAGACCCTGCGCGTACGCGCCTGGCACGCCGACGGCGGCTTCGCCGTCACCGCCACCGTGGCCGACCGCGACGACGCCCCCGCCCTCTCCGACGCCCTCCTGACCGTCAGCGGGTAGTGGGTGGGATGTTCTGGTTCAGGCGGAAGACGTTGTCGGGGTCGTAACGGCGTTTCAGGGCGCGGAGCCGGTCGTACTTCGCCGGCCCGTACGCCTGCCGCACCCGATCCTCGCCCTCGTCCATGAGGAAGTTGACGTAGACGCCTGTATGGAAGGGGCTGAGCGCCGTCCAGAAGTCGCGCACCCACTCGCGCTCCTCGTCGAAGCCGTCCGGGCCGTCGGTGGCGGCGGTGATGTTGAACGTGTGGCCGGTGACCCGGCCCTCGAAGGCCGTGTCGTCCCGGCCGACGCGGGCCGCCGCGCCGCCGACCTGCCAGATGGGGAACGCGGTGCGCGGCGACCGGATGCGCATCGCGTGGTCGACGGTGATGTCGATGACGTCGTCGGTCAGCTCGACGACGTCGCAGGCGCGCATGTAGTACCACCAGCCGTGCGGGTAGCTCGGGTCGAACATCGCCTGGTGCGCCAGGAACGGCTTCGGGCGGCACAGGTCGAGCACCGGCGACCCGAACCGCCGCAGCGGCCGCAGCACGCGCTCGCCCTCGTCGACCGCGCCGGCCCAGCAGGACACGACGGCGACGACCAGCTCGCCGTGCAGCTCGGTCGGGATGAACGGCAGCGGCGGGGCCTTGCGGTGCACCACCGCCGTCATCAGCTCGTCCGGCGCGTCCGCGATCCACTCCCGGTAGAACCGCAGCACCCTCGGCGACTCGGCCATCGGCCAGAAGATCGGTCCAGCTAGGACGGTCGGGCCCAGCGGGTTGAGCCGGAACTCAAACTCGGTGACGACGCCGAAGTTTCCGCCGCCCCCACGCACGCCCCAGAACAGGTCGGCGTTCTCGCCGGCGCTCGCCTTCACGAACTCGCCGCCCGCGGTGACCACGTCGACCGACAGCAGCTGGTCGATCGTGAGCCCGTACTTGGGCATCAGCCAGCCGAGCCCGCCGCCCAGCGTGAGCCCGGCGACGCCGGTGTGCGTGACGATGCCCGCCGGCACCGCCAGGCCGAACTCCTGCGTCTCGCGATCAAGCTCGCCGATCAGCACGCCGGCCTGTACCCGAGCGGTGCGCGCGTCGGGGTCGACGCGCACGCCCTTCATCGGCGAGAGGTCGATCATCAGGCCGCCGTCGCAGACCGAGTACCCGGGGAAGCTGTGACCTCCGCCCCGGACGGCCACGGTCAGGCCGTGCTCCCGCGCGAACCGCACCGCGGCCATCACGTCAGCGACCCCGGCACACCGGACAATCAGGGCAGGGCGGCGATCGATCGAACCGTTCCAAACCCGACGAACAGCGTCAAACTCCCCATCAGTCGGGCGGACCAGGCCGCCCCGTAACGTCGCAACAAAATCATTGACCGCGCGTTCCTCGACCCGAGCCGGCGGAACGGCAGCCGTAGCCAGGCTGGTCATGCCCTCAGTGTGCGCGCGCCATTGCCCCCTGTCAGGAGCTTGCGCCGTCGCCTTGGCGACGCTAAGAGACTTTTGGGCTACCGCGACGCCCGCCGCGGGCAGCTACACGCCACAGAGGATCAGGGCACTGGTAGGGACGCCGGTGCCGGCCGTCACCAGCACGGGGCCGAGGTCGGGGACCTGGTTGACGGCGGTGCCGCGCACCTGGCGGACCGCTTCGGCGATGCCGTTGACGCCGTGGATGTACGCCTCGCCGAGCTGGCCGCCGTGCGGGTTGAGGACGAGCCGGCCGCCGGGCTCGATGGCGCCGTCCGCGAGGAACCGCCCCGCCTCGCCGCGCGGGCAGAAGCCGAGCGCCTCCAGCTGCATCAGCACGTACGGCGTGAAGTGGTCGTACAGCACGGCCACCCGCACGTCGTCCGGAGCATATCCGGAGCGGCGCCAGAGCTGGCGGGCCACCACGCCCATCTCGGGCAGGCCGGCGACGTCGTCGCGGTAGTAGCTGGTCATCACGTACTGGTCGGGACCGCTGCCCTGGGCGGTCGCCGCGACGACAGCCGGCGGCTGGCGCAGGTCGCGGGCGCGGTCGAGGCTTGTCACCACGAGCGCCACCGCGCCGTCGCTCTCCTGGCAGCAGTCGAGCAGCCGCAGCGGCTCGGAGATCCAGCGGGACGCCTGGTGGTCGGCGAGGGTGATGGGTCGCTTGTGGAACCACGCGTGCGGGTTCGTGGCGGCGTGGCGGCGGCTGGCGACCGCGACCCGGCCGAAGTCCTCTGTGGACCCGCCGTACTCGTGCAGGTACCGCTGGGCGACCATCGCCACCATCGCGGCCGGCGTGGCGAGGCCCATCGGGTAGTGCCAGCCGGCGTCCACACCGGACGACGTGGGCGCGCCGGCGAGCGCGTGTGACACCTGCCCGAACCGGCGGCCGGAGCGTTCGTTGAGGGCGCGGTAACAGACCACGACGTCGGCGAGCCCGGCGTCGACGGCCAGCACCGCCTGCTGCACGATCCCGCAGGCCGCGCCGCCGCCGTACCCGACCTGGCCGAAGTACGTCAGCTCCGGCACTCCCAGCTCGCGGGCGACGGCGATCTCGGTACTGGTGTCCATCGTGAACGTCACCAGTCCGTCTACATCGGATGGTGCAAGTCCCGCGTCGGCGAGCGCGGCCCGGACCGCCTCGACGGCCAGCTTCAGCTCGCTGCGCCCGGAGTCCTTGCTGAACTCCGTCGCGCCGATCCCCACGATGGCAACACTCATGGCAATCGCACCCGCACCGTGCCGGTAACGTGCGCGCCGAGGCTGTTGCGCCCTGCCACGTCGACCACGCACTCGCCGCCGGCGACCTCGGCCACCGTGCCCGTGAAGGTGAGCGTCTCGTACGGGTGGCACGGCACGCCCAGCCGGATGGCGATCCGGCCCACCACCGCCTCCGGCCCGGCCCAGTCGGTGACGTACCGCTGCACCAGTCCCGTGGTGGTGAGGATGTTGAGGAAGATGTCCTTGCCGCCGCGCTGGACCGACCGGTCGCGGTCGTGGTGCACGTCCTGGAAGTCGCGGGTGGCGATGGCGGTGCTGACGACGAGCGTCGGCGTGATCTCGACTGACCACTCAGGCAGTGCGGTGCCGACCCCGGTCATGACAGCCGCCACGCGGGCAGCGCGAGCGTCGCGTCGACGCGCACGAAGTCGACCCGCACGGGCGCGCCGATCCGCGCCTCGGCCGGGTCGCAGTCGAGCAGCTCCCCCATCACGCGTACCCCTTCCCGCAACTCGACAAGCGCGACGACGAACGGCGCCTTATGGCCCGGCACCGGAGGGTGGTGGTGGACGACGTAGCTGTACACCGTGCCGGTGCCCGCCGCGACCACGTATCCGGGGCGCATGGCGCCGCACCGGGGGCAGGAGGGGCCGGGTGGGTGCCGCAGCGCGCCGCACTCCTCACACCGCCAGATGCGCAGCTCGCCCTTGACCGTGCCGGCCCAGAAGTACTCGGTGTCGGGGCTCACGACGGGCCGGAGCGCGGCCCGCGGCGCCGGCTTGTACTTGAGGATCCGGAACAGCATGGTGGCGACCGGCTCGGCGCCGACGTACCAGGTGCTTTCGGTGGTGAAGAACCAGCCCTCGCCGAGCGCGGTGCGCTTGGGGCCGGTGATGTCGACGAGCTTGCTCCGCACCGCGACCCGCTCCCCCTCCCGCAGGTACCGGTGGTACGTCTGCTCGCAGTTGGTGGCCACCACGGAGGTGAAGCCGGCCGCGTCGAGCACCGCCGACATCGCGGCGAGCGGGTCGTGCGGGTCGGGAGCCGGGCGCAGGCCCCGCATCGTCCACACCTGCGTCATCGCGGGCGGTGCGAGCCCGTCCCGCTCGTACACGGGGTTGTCGTCGCCCATCGCCTCCAGCCAGTTGCGCACCATCGGCATGTTGACGGCGTCGCGGGCCACCCGGGGTGGGCTCTCGCCAGCGGCGATGATCCGCTTGGCCTCGTCCAGAATGTCCGCGGCGTCGAAGGAAGCGGTCATCGCGGCACCCTTGGCAAGGAGAGACCGGCCGTCGCGATCAGCTCCCGCTGGACCTCGTTGGCTCCGCCGCCGAACGTCAGCACCAGGTTGCGCTTGATCTGGATGTCCAACCAGGACAGCAGCCGCCCGGTTTCCTCGTCCGCCGGGTCGCCGTGCCGCCCGACCACCTCCACGAGTTCCTCCCCCAGTCGTTGCAGGCTCTCGGACGCGAACACCTTCGTCGCCGACGCGTCTGCCACCCGCACCGGGTCGACGGCCGCCACCTGCCAGTTGAGCAGCTCGTTGACGCGCAGCGTGGCGTACGCCCGGCTCAGCACCCGCCGCACGTCCGGCTCGTCCACAAGGGACCGTGCCGCCGCCCAGTCGCGCACCCGGTCGTAGAGCGCGCCCAGCCGCCCGGCCGGGCCGAGCATCACCCGCTCGTGGTTGAGCTGGGTGGTGATCAGGCGCCAGCCGGCGTTCTCGGCGCCGACCCGCATCTCGACCGGTACCCGGACGTCGCTGTAGTAGGTGGCGTTGACGTGGTGCGCGCCGTCGGCCGTGATGATGGGTGTCCACGAGTACCCGGGGTCTTTGGTGTCGACGATGAGGATCGAGATGCCCTTGTGCTTGGGCGCCTCCGGGTCGGTGCGGCACGCCAGCCAGACGTAGTCGGCGTCGTGCGCGCCCGTGGTGAACGTCTTCTGTCCATTCACGACGTACGCGTCGCCCTGCCGCACGGCGCGGGTGCTCAGGGAGGCCAGGTCGGTGCCGGCGCCCGGCTCGGTGTACCCGATGGCGAAGTGGACGTCGCCGGCCAGGATGCGGGACAGGAAGAAGTCCTTCTGCGAGTCTGTGCCGTGGGTCAGCAGGGTCGGCCCGACGGTCTGGAGCGTGACCGAGGGCAGCGGCACGTCCGCGCGCACCGCCTCGTCGACGAAGATCTGCTGCTCCACCGGCCCGAAGCCGCGCCCGCCGTACTCCACCGGCCAGCCCACGCCGAGCCAGCCGTCGCGCCCCATCCGCTTCACCACCGCGCGGAGTACGGGGCCGTGCCGCTCGCGCAGCAGCGCCGCCCGCTCGTCGGGTGTCATGAGGCCGGCGAAGTAGGCCCGCAGTTCGGCGCGCAGCGCGTACTGTGCCTCGGTCAGGTCGACGAACACGGCACCTCCCCCAACCGGTACTCGGCGCCGCCGATGAGCCGCACCAGGTCGGTGACCAGCGCGGAGTACCGGTGCAGCGGGTAGCTCACGTCGAGGCCGACACCGCCGTGGAGGTGGTGGCAGGTGCGCATGGCCGGTGGTCCCTGACTGGCGAGCCAGTACGCGGCGACGCTCAGGTCGGTGTCGGCGGGGCGGCCGGTGCCGAGGCGCCACGCCGCGGCGAGCGCCGCCAGGTGTGTCGTGCGTGCGGCCACGTACACGTCGGCGACTTGCTGAGCCACCGCCTGGAACGTGGCGAGCGGCTTGCCGAACTGCTCCCGGGAGCCCACGTGCGCCGAGGTGCGGTCCAGCGCCCCGGCGAGCGCCCCGGCACCGGTGGCGCACGTGGCGGCGAGCGTGCACCGGTACAGGTCGGCCACCGTCACGCCGGACAGCAGCTCGGCGGCCACCCCGTCGAGCCGCACGGTGTACTCCGGGTCGCCGGTCGAGCTGTGCGTGCGGTGGAGTGTCACGCCCGCGTCGGCGGGGTCCACAATGGCCACCGCCGTCCCACCGTCGACCGATACCGGCACGAGAATGCGATGGGCCCGCGACGCGTACGGGACGCCCACCTTCACCCCGCTCACCAAAGGCGCCGCCGTGGTGCGAGGACGTGCCGGCATCGGGTCACCGGGTTCCCGGACGGCCGCGGTCAGCAGGGTGTCTCCGGCCGCGACCCCGGACAGCAGCGCCGCCCGCTGCGCCGCGTCGGTCGCCCGCGCCACCGGCAGCACGCCGAGCGCGAGGGCGAGCGCCGGTACCGGCACGGCCCGCCGCCCGATCTCCGCGAGCGTCAGGCAGGTCTCGACCACGCCGAGCCCCGCCCCGCCCGACTCCGGCGGCACCGCCAGGGCCAGCAGGCCCGCCTGGGCGAGCGCCTTCCAGACCCGCTCGGGCGGATCGTCGCCGGTGCCGTCGAGCACCTCGGCGGCGAGCCGCACGACGGCTTCCTGCGTCTCATCGGGCGCGAAGTCCAGCGCGAGGTCCATGTCAGCGACCCTCCCGGGGCAGGCCCAGCACCCGCTGCGCCACGACGGACAGCAGGATCTGCGTGGTGCCACCGGCGATGCTCAGGCACCGGCTCAGGAGGAACTCGTGCACCGCCTCGGCGCCGTCGCCGTCTGCCGCCGCGCCCGCCTCGCCGAGACACACGAGTGCTGCCTCGGCGACCGCCTGCCGGTGCGCCACGCCGACGAGCTTGGCCACGGCCGACTCCGGGCCGCCGGGCTGGCCGTCGAGGCGGCGCAGCGCGGCCCGTACGTCCAGAAGGGACACCGCGAGCCCGCCCGCCACGAGACCGCCGAGCAGCTCCGCCGGGGCGCCGGCCGCGACCAGCCGCTCCACGCCCTCGCCGAACGACGAGCCCCGCGACATCGCCACCCGCTCGTACGCGAGCGTGCCGCGCGCCAGCCGCCAGCCATCGCCGGGCTGACCCACGACACAGTCGTCGGGCACGAACACGCCGTCGAGGAAGACCTCGTTGAAGACCGCGCGCCCGGTCAGCTCCCGCAGCGGCCGCACCTCGACGCCGGGCGAGCGCATCGGTACGAGAAAGTACGTGAGCCCCTTGTGCTTGGGCGCGTCGGGGTCGGTGCGGGCCAGGCAGATGCCCCAGTCGGCGTCGGCGGCGAGGGACGTCCAGACCTTCTGACCGGTCAGTCGCCAGCCGCCCGGTGCCGCCTCCGCCCGCATACGCAGCGATGCCAGGTCGGAGCCCGCCTCCGGCTCGCTGAACAGCTGGCACCAGGTGATCTCGCCGCGCAGCGACGGGCCGGCGAAGCGCTCGCGCTGGGCTTCGGTGCCGTGGCTCAGGATCGTGGGCACCGCCCAGCCGGCGATGGCGATGTCGGGCCGGGTCACCCCGGCGCGGTCCAGCTCGGCGTCGAGGGCGAGCTGTTCGGCCGGCCCGGCACCGAGCCCGTACGGGGCCGGCCACTGTGGAGCGAGGTATCCCGCGTCGGCGAGCGCGACCCGCCGCTCCCCCTCCGGTAGCGCGGCGATCCCGGCGACCCGGACGCGTACCTCGGGCGGCGCGGACGTGTCCCCTATGGACAGCGTGCGCCGGGCGCCGGCCACGGCCAGCTCGGCGGCTCGCGCGCGCCAGGCCGCCCCGCCGCCGAGGAACTGGCGCAGCGCCACCGCCCGGCGCAGGTACAGGTGCGCGTCGTGCTCCCAGGTGAAGCCGATGCCGCCGAGCACCTGTACGCAGTCCTTGGCGTTGTCGACGCCCGCGTCCAGCGCGACCGCCGCAGCGGCGGCCACCGCGAGGGGAAACTCCTCGGGCGCCTCGTCGAACGCCCGGGCGGCGTCCCACACCAGCGCCGTGGCCCGCTCGGCGCGGCAGAGCATCTCGGCACACATGTGCTGTACCGCTTGGAAAGCGCCGATCGGCCGGCCGAACTGCTGGCGCACCTTGGCGTACTCGGCGGCCGTGCGCGTGGCCCAGCTGGCGACGGCGGTGGACTCGACGGCGGCGACCAGCGCCGCGATGTCCTTGACCCGCGCGGTCGTGAGCGGCAGGCGGCGCTCCGCTGGCAGGACGCCGGCCTCGACGACGCCGATCGGCCGCGAGAAGTCGACGGCCGTGCGCGGCGTCACCCGGGCGTCGAGCAGATACCAGCCGCTGTCCCCCGGAAGGAAGCCCGGCAGGAGGACATGAGAGGCGCCGGCGCCGAGGACGAACCCACCGGGCGTCAGGCAGAGGGCCACGGTCGCGCCGCCGGACGCGAGCGCGGGCAGCGCCTCCTTGGCGGCGGGCAGGTCGGCGTGGTCGGCCAGCGCGAGCGCGGCGACGAGTGTGGGGAGCACGGGACCGGGCACCAGCGCTTCCGCGAGAGCCTCGACGGCGCTGGCCAGGTCGGCGGCGGTGCCACCGGCTCCACCGCACGGCTCCGGCAGCGCGATCGCGAAGACGCCGAGGCCGGCCACGCCCGCCCAGTGCCGCTCCCAGGCGGCCGGCGTCTCCTCCATCGCGCGGACGGTCACGAGCGTGCCCGCGCCGGCGGCCCAGCGGCGCACCGACTCCCGCAGGGCCCGCTGCTCCTCCGTGATGGCAATCGGCACGCTGGAATTAGAACACGTTTCACTATGTTGAGACCAGTACACGTGCGCGTAACAGCAGCATTGCTAGTCTTGACGCAACGAGATCCCGGAGAGGAAGCATGGCAGCACCGAGAACAAATACCAGCAATCCCGCTTTGGGCACGCTCGCCGCCGACGCCGAGCAGGGTTCCGCCGCGCAGCGCGACCGGCGCCGCCGCATTCTCGACGCGACGCTCCAGCTCGCCTCCAAGGGCGGCTACGACGCGGTGCAGATGCGCGCCGTCGCGGAGCGCGCCGAGGTGGCACTCGGCACGCTGTACCGCTACTTCCCCTCCAAGATCCACCTGCTGGTGTCGGCGCTCGCCCGGGAGCTGGACCGCTCGCAGGAGAAGCTCACCCGCGCCCCGATCCCCGGCGACACCTCGTACGACCGCATGCTCTTCGTGCTCGGCAAGGTGACCCGCTCGATGCAGCGCGACCCGCTGCTGACCGAGGCGATGACGCGGGCGTTCATGTTCGCCGACCCGTCGGCGGCCACCGAGGTCAACGCCGTGGCGCGGCTGATGGAAGACATGTTCACCCGGGCCATCCACGAGGGCGAGGCCTCCGCGGACGACCGGGCGACGGCCCGGGTGATCGGTGACGTCTGGCTGTCGAACCTGGTCGCCTGGGTGACCCGGCGCGCCTCCGCCAACGACGTCATCAACCACCTCGAGCTCGCCGCCCGGCTGCTGCTCGCGACGCCCCGCCCTGAGACGCCAGAGTAGGGCTAGCTCAGAGCAGGGCAGTGAACTTGGCCAGGGACTGCTGAGCGGCGGTCCCGGCCTGCTTCTCCAGCATGCCCGCCATCGGTCCGGCGAGCGCCGGCCCGTTGAACTCCATCTCGTACGTGATCTTCGAGCCGTCGCCGGATGGCTCGACGTAGAAGCGGTTGGCCGCCTTGACGCCCATCGGGCCATCGCCGGCCAGTTCGAGCCGCCCGGCGTCGGCGGTCGCCACCCGCCACGCCATCTCGGCGGGCATCCCCATGAGCTTGACCCGCTGGCGGTACGCGGCGCCCTCCGTGAGCGTCGCTGGCACCTCCCCCGTGAAGCCCTCGTGCATGGTGTTCCACTCCGCCCAGCGGGGCAGGTCGGTCGCGAGCTCCCACACCCGGTCGGGTCCGGCGGCGGCCTCGGCTGAAACGCTTACCTTCGGCATTGCTTACCTCCCGTAACTGTGTTCCGACTGAAACTTGTTCTAACTCTGGGCCAGGTCGCGTCCGGCGACATACCCGAAGGTCATCGCCGGGCCGAGTGTCGAGCCGGCGCCCGCGTAGCTGTAGCCCATGACCGCGCCGCTCGCGTTTCCGGCCGCGTAGAGGCCGGGGATCACCGAGCCGTCGGGGCGCAGCGCGCGGGCGCGCGCGTCGGTGCGGATGCCGCCCTTCGTGCCCAGGTCGCCGGGGACGATCTTGAACGCGTAGTACGGCGGCAGGTCGAGCGTCGCCAGGCAGGGGCTGGGCTGGTTGGTGGGGTCGGCGAAGTACGCGTCGTAGGCGCTGTCGCCGCGCCGGAAGTCGGTGTCGCGGCCGGCGCGGGCCAGCCCGTTGAAGCGGGTGATCGTGGCGCGCAGGGCCGCCGGCGGTACGCCGATCTTGGTGGCCAGCCCCTCGATGGTCCAGTCGCGGTGCAGGGCGCCGCTCGAATACCACGCGTCCGGGTACGGGAGCGCGGGCGAGACGTCCTTGAAGAGGTACCGGTTGCGGTACTTCTGGTCGGTCACCATCCAGCACGGGATGTGCGGGACCTGGGCGGTGTGCTTGTCGTACATGGTGTGCACGACGTCGGAGTACGGCGCGGCCTCGTTGACGAACCGGTTTCCCGCCGCGTTGACGAAGATGTTGCCGGGCAGGGTGCGCTCGGACAGGCAGAAGTACGGGCCGTCCGGCAGCGGGATCATCGGGCCCCACCAGGCGTCGTCCATCAGCTCCAGGCTGGCGCCGGCCCGCGCGCCCGCCTCGATGCCGTCGCCGGTGTTGGAGGCGGCGCCGACCGTCCAGTCCACGCCGATCGGCTCCCGCTGGAACTGCTTGCGCATGCGCTCGTTGTGCTCGAACCCGCCCGAGGCGAGCAGCACCCCCCGGGCGGCCTTGACCAGCAGGTCCTCGCCGTCCGCGGTGGTCGCCCAGACGCCCGCGACCCGCCCGTTCTGCACGTACAGGTCGGTCAGCGCCGTGTTGAGTAGGACCGGCACGTCGGCGGCGATCAGCCCGGCCCGCAGCCCACCCGCCAGCGCCTGCCCCATCGTGATCGGCTTCTGGCCCCGCAGGGACAGGTCCAGGTACCGCCGGACGATCTCGGTCGCGGTCGCCAGGCCGCGCGGGTGGCGGGCGATCAGCGCCAGCCACTTGTAGTCGACGGCGAGCACGACCGTGCCCGCCGGCACGGCCAGGTACGGCGGGTTGAGGTTGGCGGCCTCGGTGCCGAGGATGTTGGCGTCGAGCGGCGCCGGCTCGATCGAGCGGCCGTTCGGCATGCCGCCGGCCAGCTCCGGGTAGTAGTCCGGGTAGCTCTCCATCCAGGAGAACCGCAGCGGCGTGTTGCGGAGCAGGAACGAGATGGTGGCGGGACCGTTGTCCAGGTACGCCCGCTGCCGAGCCGCGGGTGAGCCGGACCCGACGACGGCCGTCAGGTAGGCGGTGGCCTTGGCCGGCGTATCCGGCACGCCCGCCGCGAGCACCACCTCGTTGTTGGGCACCCAGATGCCCGCGCCGGAGCGGGCCGTGGAGCCGCCGAACTTTCCGGCCTTCTCGATGAGGATGGTCCGCAACCCCTGTTTGGCCGCGGCGAGCGCGCCGGTCATGCCCGCCGCGCCAGCCCCGACCACGACGGCGTCGTACTCTACAGTGGTGGTCATCACACCTCCTCAGAATTAGAACAGGTTATAACTAAGACATGGGCCGGAGCTACCACACGATCGACTCCACTTCTCCGCCGCCACCCGAGTCCCCCTCCGTGGAGGACCGGCGAGCGGCCATCGCGGAGCTCGGCGAGGCACTGCGCACCCTCGTCGAGCAGGCCGCCGCCAGCGAGTCACCGGCCGACGAGCTGCGCCGCGCGGCCGCCCTCGTGCGCGAGGCCACCATCCCGGTCGGCAAGCAGCAGCGCACCCGCGGCCAGATCCCCAGCGCCGACGACCTGCTCGGCGGCGTGCGGATGCACAACCCGGTGTGTGGTGACGGCAGCGCTATCGCGCCGCCGCTGCGCGTCGAGGTCGTCGAGGGCAAGGCCGTCGGCACGTGCACGCTTGGTCTCGTCTACGAAGGCCCGCCGATGTACGCCCACGGCGGCATCAGCGCACTACTCCTGGACCAGATCCTGGGGTACGCCACCAGCGTCGCCGGCCACCCGGGGATGACCGTGCGGCTCGACACCCAGTACCGCGCCCCGGTGCCGTTGCGGACACCGTTGCGGCTGGCCGCCGAGGTCGTGGGCGTCGACGGCCGCAAGGTGACCGCCCGCGCCACCATCACGACAGAGTCCGAGCCCGACGCGGTACTCGTCGAGGCGACCGGGCTGTTCGTGGCACTGCGCTCAGACCAGTCCGAGCGTCTCTTCGGCGAGGCCCTCCACCCCGACGCCTCCAACCCCGCCGCCGCCCACGACTAACGGTCAGGCGCCGGGGGCGTTGTGGAAGCGGCGGTGCAGCTCGCGGACCCGGGCGGTCAGCTTGGGTACCGGGCCCTCCACGTCGGCTTCGGGCACGATGTCGCGGATCGGCAGCGCGCGTACCGGCGGTAGGGGCGCGTCCATCTCGGCGAGCCAGCCCTCCAGTTGGGCGGACGACGCCACGTACACGATGCGGCCGAGCCCCACCCAGCCGTGCGCCGCCGCGCACATCGGGCAGTGCTCGCCGGAGGTGTACACGGTCGCGGTCTCGCGCTCGGCCGGGGCGAGGTTGGCCGCCGCCCAGCGTGCGAGCGCCAGCTCCGCGTGCTGGGTGTGGTCGCCGCCGGCGACGCGGTTGTGGTCTTCGGCAAGCACCGTGCCGTCGGCACCGACGAGTACGGCGCCGAACGGCTCATCGCCGGCAGCGAGCGCCTCCTCGGCGAGTTCAACGCAGCGGTGCAGGTGCCGGAGATCCCCGTGGCCCATCATGCCGGCCAGCCTAGAACCTACCGCTACGCGGCGCTGACCGCCGCTGTCACCTCGACCTCCAGCACCGCGCCGGGGAGGAACAGGCGGCGCACCTCGACGGTGGTGCTCGCTGGTGGCGTGCCGCCCGCGAACAGGCGGCGCCGCACCGCGCCGTACGCGGGCAGGTCGTCGAGGTTCGTCATGAACGTACGCACGTGCAGTATGTCGCCGAAGCCAGCGCCGTGCGCGGCCAGCACGCCGCCGATGATCTCGAAGATCCGCTCGGACTGCGCGGTGGCGTCGCCGGGCGCGTACACGGCGCCGGTGTCGTCGACGGCGACCTGGCCGGCCAGCACGAGCAGCGCGCCACCAAGCAGGTCGACGCGGGCCACATGCGCGAACCGGTCACCGAAGGGTGCGGCCACGCTCGCGGGGTTGTCCAGGGTCAGGCGCACGATACTCCTTATTGGACGATGACGCCGAGGTCAGCGCCTCGGTTCTCTACAGTGGACAGTGTGTCTGCCGCGCCTCGGGCGACGGGAGCGGGCGTCGCACCCAACGCGCGCAGTGCGAGGCCGAGGTCCTTGGCGGCGAGCGCCACACTGAACGCGGATCCGCTTCCACCCAGCCGCCCAGCCACGCCGCCCAGCGCCCCGGCGCCGATCACGTCCAGCGCCGCGTCCCGGTCGACGCCGAGCGCCCGCGCGACGGCGAGGGTGTCGGCGAGTGCGGCCACGGCGGTCACGAGCGCGGTGTTGGCGACGAGCTTCATGGCGGCGCCGGCGCCGAGGCCGCCGCAACGGCGCACGGTGCCGAGGGCGGACAGCACGGGCTCGACCCGGTCGAGCGCGGCGGGTTCGCCGCCGGCGAGCACCCGCAGCTGCCCCGAGGCGGCCGCGCCGACGCTGCCGCCAACCGGTGCGTCGACCAGGTCGACGCCGGCGGGCAGCCGGGACACCAGGGCGCGCACGGCGTCAGGCCCGAGGGTGGACATCTCCACGAGGCAGGCGCCCGGACGCAGCGCCGCCGCGGCGCCGCGGGCGAACAACACGTCCTCGACCGCTGACCCGTCGGTCAGCATCGTGATGACGGCGTCGGCGTCGCGAGCGGCGTCGGCCGCGGACGCGGCCAGGGTCGCCCCATCCGCCGCGAGGGGCGCCGCACGCTCTGGCGTGCGATTCCAGGCGATTACCTGGTACCCGCTGGCGAGCAGCCGCCGCGCGATGGGCGTGCCCATGTGTCCGGTTCCGAGTACGGCGATGGTCTTCACGGTTGGCAACGGTATGGCGGACATTGCCATGTCACCAACGAATGTCACGCATAGCTGCGATGCGCAGATAGCATGGGTGCGTGCAGATCCAATCGCTGGAGGTCTTCCACGCGGTCGCCCGGCATGGCTCCATCACCGTGGCGGCGCGGGCTTTGCGGTACACCCAGTCGGCGGTGTCCCGGCAGATCGCCGCGCTGGAGGCGGAGACCGGCGCCCGGCTGTTCGACCGGCTCCCGCGCGGTGTCGCGCTCACCGAGGAGGGACGCTGCCTGCTCGGGCACGCGGACGCGGTACTCGATCGGCTGGCGACCGCGCAGCGTGACCTGGCGGCGCTGCGTGGCCTCGGCGCGGGCCGGTTGAGGGTTGGCGCGTTTCCCACCGCGGTGGCCGCGCTCGTGCCGCGCGCCCTCTCCGCGTTCCGCGCGGAGTACCCGGAGGTGACCCTGTCTCTTGTGGAGGGTCGCACGCCACAGCTGCTGGAGCGGCTCGCCGACGGCGACGCGGACGTGGCCGTGGTGAGCGCGCCGCCCGACCAGCCGCTGGATGGCAGCCGGTTCGCCCTGCGCCATCTGCTCGACGAGCGGCTCCTGGTGGCGGTACCACGCACACACCGGCTGGCCCGGCGGCGCACCGTGCGGCTGACCGAGTTGACCGGGGAGTCCTTTGTGGTCGGCTCCGCGACCGCCGAGGAGACGCTGTTGCGGGCCACGCTGCCGAGCGGTTTCCAGCCACGGATCGACATCGTCGCCGCGGAGTGGACGGGCAAGCTCGGCTGCGTCGCGGCCGGGCTGGGCGTGGCTTTGGTGCCAGCGCTCGCGATCCGGGCCACGCCCGCCGACCTCGCGCTGCTGCGGCTGCACCGCGACGATGCGACGGTGCGGCGGGTGTTCGCGGCCACGCTGGCCGGCCGGCGCACCCCGCCGGCGGTCGAGCCGTTTGTCCACATGCTCACGACGGAGGCCGCCGCGCTGTCATGATCAGGGCGTCCCTCAAGTCGTTAGAACGACTTGAGGGACGCCCTGATCACGGAGGTGGTTAGCCGGCGAGGTGGCCCCAGTGGGGTTCCAGGTCGCGCCAGGTGCCCTGGGCCACCGGGCTGCCGGCCTGGAGGACGACCACGCGGTCGGCCTGGGCCAGGGCGGCCCGCTTGGACGTCGAACCCACCACCGTCACCCCATGGGATCGCAGCGCCCGCCACAGGTCCAGCTCGGTCGTGACGTCGAGCGCGGACGATACGTCGTCGGCGACCAGGAGCTCGGTGCGCGGCGCCAGCGCTCTCGCGAGGGCCAGGCGCTGCAGCTGCCCACCCGACAGGCGGGTGCCCTTGTGCCCGATCAGCAACGACAGCCCCGCACCCGCGGCGGCCAGGTCGTGGTCGAGCTGGGCCGTGGACACCGCACCGGCCGCGTCGACCTCGTGGCCGAGGCGGATGTTGTCGGCGACGGTGCCCGACAGTACCCGGGGTAGCTGGGCCACGTAGCCGACCTGGTTGGGCCGCAGGAACAGCTCCGGCTCGGTGACCGCCTGGCCGTTCCACTGTAGGTCACCGGTGTGGTGCACGATGCCGGCGAGCGCCCGCAGCAGCGACGACTTTCCCGAACCCACCGGGCCGAGCAGAAGCACCAACTGTCCACGTTCGACGGCCAGGTCGACGTCGCGGACGCCGACCGTGCCGTCCTCGTGCACGGCGCTGAACCCGACCAGGTCAAGCCTCCTCAGTGGATGCCGGGGCGCGGCCGCCGGGGCGGGCGCGGTGCCCTCCGACAGGTCGAGGCCCGGCACGGGCGCGGAGTACTGGCCGGTGCCGGTCATCGCGACGGTGCGCCGGGTCCACACGCGGGCCGACGGCAGCTGCGACACGAGCGACGCCGTCGTCCACGCGAACCACTGTGCCGAGTACAGCGTGGTCACCGCGACCAGTGCGGCGCCCGACGTGAGCGAGCCGCCCAGGTACAGCGCCCACACCGCGATCGGCGCCAGTCCACTGAGGACGGCGGGCGTCGAGCGGGCCCAGACCTGCACCGAGATCTCCCGCCGCTGCCGGTCGCTGCGCGCGCGGTCGAGCCTGGCCAGGTGCGCCAGGACCGGCTCGGTCGCGCCGGCCAGCTTGACCGTGCGGGCCGCGGACAGCGACGACACTAGGGAGGTGGCGAACGCGGCGCGGGCCGACACGGTGCGCCGGGCGGCCCGCTCCAGCATCGGCGCGAAGAGCGTCGCTGCCAGGCCGGACAGCACGATCGTGCAGAGGAAGAACAGGCCCGGCACGATCGAGCCGGACACCGCCGTCATCGACACCAGCACCAGTACCGCGATTGACTGATCGATCAGGTTGTCGGCCAGTACGACCACGCGCTCGGTCTCGCCGCCCTGCGCCACCACGGCCGCCGGGCTGTGCGAGCTGACCCGGCGCGGGCCGGTCTGCCCGTGTACCAGGCGGGCGCTGATGCGCAGCATCTGCCTGACCCACCACTCAGGGAACCACTGGAAGGTGCGGTACGGCACGGGTATCGCCACGAGCAGGCCCGCGACGATGCCGGCGGCCGGCCAGAACAGCCCTCCCGAGCCGTCGACCAGGTCGGCCCAGAGCCACGACAGCAGCGCGCCGTCGAGGCCGAGCAGCACCATGACGACGAACAGCGACACCGCGCCCAGGCCGTAGCGCGGGTCGTTGGTGGCGAGCCGCACGATCTCGCGCAGGGTGCGGGCGGGCGGCGGATCCGGTACCGGTGGCGGGTCGGTCTTGGGCGGCGCGGCGATCTCGGTCGCTGGCAGCGCGACCATCGCCTCGACCTCGGCCGGCGCCTCGGCCAGCGCGACCGCCCCGGCGGCGCCACCGCGCGCGGGCATCGCGGCGCCCGCCGTGGCCAGCAACCGCGCGAACCGCTCCGACTCCTCCAGCGGCCCGGCCTCGACGACCTCGCCGTCGGCGAGCACCACGACCTCGTCGCAGCGGCGCACCGAGGAGAGCCGGTGCGCGATGACGATGCCGATCCGGTCGCGCAGCAGGCGTTCGGTGGCGCGTTGCACGCGACGTTCGGTGACCGGGTCCATCCGCGCGGTGGCCTCGTCGAGGATCACCACGTGCGGGTCGCGGACCAGGATGCGCGCGAACGCCACGAGCTGCTCCTGGCCGGACGACAGCACGTGGCCACCCTCGCCGAGCTTGGTGTGCATGCCGTCCGGCAGGTCGGCGACCCACGACGACAGGCCGAGCTCATCGAGGGCGCGGGCCGCCGGTTCGAGTAGGTCGGGGTCGAAGAGCGCGATGTTCTCCGCGAGCGTGCCGGCCAGTACCTCGGTGCGCTGCGGCACCACGGCGACCCAGCGGCGCAGCGCCTCGACGTCGACGTCGAGCAGGTCCACGCCGCCGAGAAAGACGGTGCCGCGGGGCACGTCGACGGAGCGCGTCAACACCTTGGCCAATGTGGACTTACCCGAGCCGCTGCGCCCGATCAGCGCGTAGGAACGGCCGCGGGCGAACGCCAGGTCCACATTGCTCAGTGCCGGCCGGGCGCCGCTGCCGTACCCGAAGGTCAGGTCACGGACGGCGAGGTCGCCGTCGATGGGCGCGGCCCCGCCGGCCGGTTCCTGCTTCGCGGTTCGCAGCAGCTGTACCCGGGCCCAGGCACCGAGCGCGTGCTGCAGCTCGGGCACCATCCGGCTCATCTGCTCCACCGTGCCGCCGAAGCCGATCGCGAGCAGCCACACGGCCGTCAGCCGCGCTCCGTCGATCTGGCCGCCCGCGAGGGCCCACACGCCGCCGGCCACCATCACGGCGATGCCGGCGCGCATGGCACCGGACGCGATGGTGGTAACGACCGCGGACAGTTGCCACACCACGCGGCCGCGGCTCAGCACCCGGCTGGCCCGCTGGGCGTACAGGCGCAGCACGTACGGGCGGGCGAGCGAGCTGCGTACGTCGTCCTGGCCGTGGATGGACTCCTCCATCACGGCGGCCAGGTCGGACCACGCCTCCTCTTCCCTCATCCGCGCGGCGGAGATGCGGCCCGCCGGGCGTTTGAGGCCGACGGTCAACGCGGCGGCCAGCAGGAACATGGCGATCGCCGCCGGCCACCACACGACGGTGGCGGTGACGATGGACAGCACGCCAACGGTCAGGGCGCGGGCGACCCGCACACCTTCGTTGCGCACGGCGGCGCCCACCT
The DNA here is from genome assembly GCF_027923225.1 of Phytohabitans aurantiacus. Lineage (GTDB taxonomy): Bacteria > Actinomycetota > Actinomycetes > Mycobacteriales > Micromonosporaceae > Phytohabitans > Phytohabitans aurantiacus. Next base: position 32,497 of record NZ_BSDI01000024.1, on the reverse strand, counting down.
GGTACACGTCGCCGTCGATGCGGTCGAGCAGCTCGCCGACCGGTGTGGTCTCCAGCGTCGGCAGGTCCTGGCCGAGCGCCACCCGGCAGAGCCGGCGGCGTACGTCGGCGGTCCAGTCGGCGGTGAGCCCGGCGGCGATGAGGTTGACGACCATCTCGCTGAGGACGGCGGCGACGAGCGCCGCGGCGAGCACGAAGAAGAGCGTCGTCGAGCGGTCGACGAGTACCGGCCCCGCGAGCGCGGCGGCGGACGCCTGCCCCGCGGCACCGAGCACGACGAGTCCGGCCACGAGCGCGACGCGGCGCGGTGACGTGGCCCACAGGTCGCTGAGCAGGCGCATGGCAGGCATCTCCCGGAGGTTTGGGTGCGGCCTACCAGCCTGCGCTCCTTACCGAATGTCCTCAACGGATTTACGCCCGCGGTGGATGCGCTCAGGGCGAAGCGGGCTCGTTCAAGGCGAAGCCGCGAGGAACAGGAACGCCGCCAGCAGCGCGAGGTGCACGCCGCCCTGAAGGAGAGTCGCCCGTCCGGGTACCACTGTGAGAACTCCCACCACGACGGTGAGCGAGAGCAGCACGATCTGCGTGCCGCCGAGCCCGAGCAGCAGCGGCCCGTCCAGCCAGATGGACGCGATCGCGATCGCCGGGATCGTGAGGCCGATGCTCGCGATGGCCGACCCGAGCGCGAGGTTGAGGCTGATCTGCACCCGGTCGCGGCGGGCGGCGCGTACCGCCGCGAGCGTCTCGGGCAGCAGCACGAGCAGCGCGATCACCACGCCCACGACGGCCTGCGGCAGCCCTGCCGCCGCGACTCCACTCTCGATGGCCGGCGACACGGACTTGGCGTCGCCCACGACGGCCACCAGCGCGAGCAGCAGCAGGCCGAGGCTGATCAGCGCGGTCCGGTTGGACGGCGGGTCGGCGTGCTGTTCGTCGTCGACGCTCGCGCCGGTGGTCTCCACCGGCAGGAAGTAGTCGCGGTGCCGGCGGGTCTGCATCATCACGAAGAGGAGGTACAGGCCGAGGGACGCGATGGCGGCGAAGGCGAGCTGCGCCGAGGTGAACTCCGGTCCCGGCTTGCTGGTGGTGAACGTCGGCAGTACCAGGCTGAGGGCGGCGATGGTCGCGACGGTCGCGAACGCCGCGCCGGTGCCCTCCGGGTTGAACTCGGCGTGCTTGCGGCGTAACGCTCCGATGAGCAGCGACAGGCCGAGGATGCCGTTACAGGTGATCATGACGGCCGCGAAGACGGTATCGCGGGCGAGCGCGGCGGTCTTGTCGCCGCCCCCGATCATCAGCGTGACGATCAGGGCGACCTCGATGACCGTCACGGCCACCGCCAGGACCAGCGAGCCGAACGGCTCACCCACCCGGTGGGCGACCACCTCCGCGTGGTGCACGGCGGCCAGCACGGCTCCGGCGAGGAACGCCGCGACGATCGCCACCACGACGCCGGGCAACTCCCGGCCCCAGGTCAGGATCAGCGCAACGACCGCGAGCACCGGTACGGACACGGTCCAGGGGACGAAACGGATCTTGGCCAGCATCCCTCAACCTTGCCAGACAGCCGCGTACGATTGCGTGCAATGTCTAGTTTGACCGTTATTGTGCCGACTACGGGCCAATCCGCGCCGCCGCGCCGTCTCGCCTTCGCCACGTTCATCGGGACGGCGATCGAGTTCTACGACTTCTACCTGTACGGGATCGCCGCCGCACTGATCTTCCCGGCGGTGTTCTTCACCGAGCTCGACCCGGTCGCGGGCACCCTCGCGGCCCTGTCCACGTTCGGCGCCGCGTTCGTCGCCCGTCCCGCCGGAGCGCTGATCTTCGGTGCGCGCGGCGACCGGTACGGCCGCAAGGCGGCGCTGGTGTGGACGCTGCTGCTCACCGGCCTGGCCACGGTGGCGATCGGGCTGCTGCCGGGGTACGCCGCCATCGGGGTCGCCGCGCCCGTCATGCTGACCCTGCTCCGGCTCGCACAGGGCGTCGGGCTCGGCGGCGAATGGGCCGGCGCCGCGCTGCTCGCCGCCGAACACGCGCCACCCGGCCGGCGCGGCCGGTTCGCCGTGGGCACCCAACTCGGCCCGGCAGCCGGGTTCATCCTCGCGAATGGCGCTTTCCTCCTGCTCGACCGAATGCTCGGAGGCGATGCGTTCGAAAGCTGGGGCTGGCGGTTGCCATTTGCCGCGAGCATGCTCCTCGTATTGCTCGGACTCTGGACGCGCCTGCGCATCGCGGACGCTCCGATCTACCGCACCGCCGAACGCTCCGCGTCACCGCTGCGCGACCTGCTCCGTCACCAGTGGCGCCAGGTGCTGCTCGGCGCCGGCGTGATGATTCCCGGGTACGCCCTCTTCTACACCACGACCGTGTACTTCCTCGCCTACGGGACCCGGCAGCTCGGCGTGCCACGTACCACAATGTTGCTGGTCACACTGGCCGGCGTCGCGGTCATGGGCGCGACCACGGCGGCGTCCGCGATCCTGTCCGACCGTGCCGGGCGGCGCCGCACGCTGCTGGTCGCGACCGGCCTGGCCGCGGTCTGGAGCGCCGGCATGCCGGCGCTGGTCGGTCGCGGAACAATGTGGTGGACGGCGGTCGCGGTGGTCGGAGCATTGGCGATCATGGGCCTGATGTACGGGCCAAAGGGCGCGCTGCTGCCCGAGCTGTTCGAGACGCGGTACCGGTACAGCGGCGCCGCCTTGGCGTACAACCTGGGCGGGATCGTGGGCGGCGCGATCACGCCGGTCGTGGCGACGCTGCTGCGGCCCGAGACGGTCGGGTGGTACCTGTCGGCGCTCGCGCTGGTGGGCCTGCTCTGCCTACGCGCCCTCCCCGACCACACCGCCCACTCCCTAAACCGTGATCAGGGCGTCCCTCAAGTCGTTAGGGCGACTTGAGGGACGCCCTGATCACGGGGTGCGGGTGCGTTCCCAGCGGTCCAGGATGTCGACGAGCGAGTCCTGGATGAAGAGCATGAAGTCGCGCATCTCGGCCAGGCGGGCTCCGGACGGCGAGGTCTCGTCGCCGACAACGACCACGCCCTCCTGTACCAGGTCGGCGACTCGCTTGTAGACGCCGCTCTTGGCCGCGCCCGCCAGGTACCACGGGTCGTCCGGGAGCCGGTAGCGGTCGCTGCGCGATCCCGGTACCGGCTCGCGGGCGACCATGCCGACCTGGACGAGATAGCGCACCGCGCCTGAGACGGCGGCCGCGCTGACGCCCAGGCGCTGGCCGATCTGGCCGGCGGTCAGGCCGGGCTCGACCGCGACCATCAGGGTGCCGAGGACTCGCGCGGACATGCGCGGGAAGCCCAGGTTGCTCAGCGTCAGCGCGAACCGCTCGACGAAGTGGCGGACGCCTTCCTCGTCGCGGGTGCTGTCGACGGCGACGCCGGCCCCGCCGTCGTCGTGGGCGGGTCCGGACCCGTCGGGACGCTTGCGGCGAGGCGGGGTCGAGTTCGTCATCGTGGTCTCACAGGGCTCATCGTGGTCTCACAGGGCGAGGTTACGTCGCCGGAACGATGCCATGCCGGCGATGCCGAAGGCCAGCGCCACCGCGACCAGTGCCAGCAGCGGCCCGGCCGTGGCGTCGACGGCTGGTACCGCGGGCACGTGGCTGAACGGGGAGATGTCGCGAACCGCCTGCGGCAGTCCCAGCAGGTCGCCGAGCTGGCCGAGGACCAGGCTGACGGTGAACGCGGCCCACGCCAGGCCGACCGCGAGCCGGGGCAGCAGCCCGTACGCCGCGATCGCCACGCCCGCCAGGATCAGCGCGGCCGGCAGTTGCACCAGCGCCGCGCCGGTCATGTCGGCGAGGTGCGTGCCGAGGTCGCCTTCGGTGAGCCCGTACACCAGGCCGGCACAGAGACCGGCGAGCAGCAGCAGGGCGGTGGCGCCGCCGACCGCGACGGCGAGATGGGACCCCAGCCAGCGGAGCCGGCCGGTCGCGGTCGCCAGTACCGCCTCCGCGGGGCCGCCCGCCTCTTCGGCCCGCGGCCGCATCAACGCCTGCACCACGTATCCGGCCACCATCGCGCCGATGATCGCCATCATCGCGGCGAAGAACGCGTCGACGAGGTTGCTCGTGCCTCCGCCGCCGATCTTGGCGATGGTTTCGGCCGCCTTCGCGTTGTCGCGGTACGCCTCTTCGACCGTTCCGCTCAGGGATCCCACGACCGCGGCCATCGCGCCGACTCCGATCGCCCAGCCGAGAAGCGTGCCGCGCTGCAACCGCCAGGCCAGACCAAGCGGGCTGAGCAGCGCGCGCTTCGCGGAGCGCGGCCCCGGCCGCGCGGCGATCAGCCCCATGCCGACGTCGCGCCGGCCGGCGAGCGCGAACGAGACGGCCACTGACCCGGCGAACAGCAGTAGCGGCAGCGCGAGCACCCACAAGCGCTCTCCCGCGTACGGGCGCACCTGCTCGGCCCAGCCGATCGGCGACAACCACACGGGCCACGCGTTGTCCATTGTGTACCCGTTGGCTTGGATCTCACCGAAGGCGTCGCCGAATCCGCGTACCAGGAAGGCTATTCCGATCGCCGCGGCGGCCATGCCGTTCGCGGCGCGCGCACCCTGCGCCGCCTGCGCGACGACCGCCGCGAGGCCGGCGAACGACACGCCGGCCGCACCCACCGCGACGCCCGCGGCGACCGCGCCAGCGCCACCCAGCCCACTGCCGACGAGGACAAGAGCAATGAGCATGGCCAGCACCGCGTTGGCGATCACGGCCGTGACCAGGGCTGCCGTGAGGCTCGCGTATCGGCCGACCACCATCGCGCCGAGCATCTCGGAGCGGCCGGTCTCCTCGTTCTGACGGGTGTGGCGCACGACCGCGAGCGTGCTCATGAAGCCGGCGAGCAGCGCGAGGAACGTCAGGATCTGGAACACCAGCATCCCGCCCTCGCTGGTGTTGGTGGGCGCGCTGCGCAGGATCAGCACGGCCGGGCTGCCCGCGACCGTGGTCAGGGCCTGCAGCCGGTCCTCCTCGGTGGGGTACTGCTCACGCGTCGCCGAAATGGTGGTCCACAGCAACAGAACCGTGCCAAGTATCCACAGTGGAAGCTGGATCCGGTCACGGCGCAGCGCGAGCCGGGTGAGCCGGGCGGTGCCGGTGAACGCGCTCATCGCGCACCCGCCAACTCGTCGCCGTAGTGGCGCATGAACAGCTCCTCCAGCGAGGGCGGCGCGCTGGTCAGCGTGCGCACCTCGAAGCGGGTCAGGTATCGCAGGACGTGGTCGAGCTCACTGGTGTCCACATCGAACTTCGCGCGCGTCGTGTCCACCTGGGCGTCGTGCACTCCGGACACCTCAAGCAGACCCGCGATCGGATGGGTGGTCTCGACGGAGATGGACGTGCGGGTCAGGTGCCGCAGCTCGGCGAGCGTGCCCGACTCCACCGTGCGGCCCTGCCGGATGATGCTCACCCGGTCGCACAGAGCCTCCACTTCGGAGAAGATGTGGCTGGAGAGCAGTACCGTGCGGCCGCGCTCCTTCACCTCGCGCACGCACTCCTGAAAGACCGCCTCCATCAAGGGATCCAGGCCCGATGTCGGCTCGTCCAGGATGTACAGCTCCACATCGGACGCGAACGCCGCGACCACCGCGACCTTCTGCCGGTTGCCCTTGGAGTAGGTGCGGGCCTTCTTGCTGGGGTCGAGCTGGAAACGCTCCACGAGCTCGTCGCGGCGTCGCTTGTCGATCCCTCCGCGCAGTGCCGCGAAGAGGTCGATGGCCTCCCCGCCGGTCAGGTTGGGCCAGAGGTTGACGTCGCCAGGCACGTACGCGAGCCGGCGGTGCAACTCCACCGCGTCGCGCCACGGGTGCCCGCCGAGCAGGGTCGCCTCGCCGCCGTCGGCGCGCAGCAGGCCGAGCAGCACCCGGATCGTGGTCGACTTTCCCGCGCCGTTCGGGCCGAGGAAGCCGTGCACCTCACCGGTCTCGACGGCCAGGTCGAGTTCGTCGAGCGCGCGGGCGCGCCCGAAGGTCTTGACCAGGCCGGAGACCGAGATCGCAGTTGTCATACCTCACAAGTTACTGTCGTTTCACAAATTAGTGAAGTGTATGAAGCGCCACAATCAGCTGGCGTTACCGAGCGCGGGCGGCCACCGCTCCGGAGTGAGCGCACCGAGGCGGACCAGGCGCGACACGATGCCGCCACGGGTGCGACCGAACTCGCCCGTCAGGTCGGCGACCAGGGAAGAAGATCGGCACGGAGTCGGGCGAGCGCGGCGTCGAGCGCCGGGCCCGGGTCGCCGTCGACGAGCCACAACAAGCCACCGGTACCCGGTGAGCGGCGGACCGACACGCGGACGGTGCGGTGCGGTCCGAGCTCGACGCGCGTGATGGCCAGCGTCGTCCACGCGATGCGCTCGCGTGCGAGCGCGAGCAGCGGCGCTGCCGCGGGCAGCGGCAGGACGGTGCGCGGCGGGACGTCGGGTGACCAGCCGGTCAACACCAGGCCATGGCCGTCTTCCCAGGTCGCGCGAGCGATGCGCTCCCAGCCGAGGCGAAGGTCGCGGTGATACAGGGCGCGGTCGGTAGCGACCACCTCCGCGCCGTCGGCGGTGGCGGCGGTGTGGATGGCGCGCTCGCCGGGCGCGAACGGCACCGGACCGACCCGGGCGCGCGCCGCGAACGGTAACCAGGTGGTGATCGCGGCCATGGCAGCCTCCCCAAGCGCGACCACCGTACCACAAACATCGACGCCCGTGGATATTCAGCGTAAGGCCCGCGCATGCTCGGGTTCGGACCGCGCGTTTGCCGCAGCCATGACCGATCGCTCCAGCGCGCGGCGCAGCGGCCGCCGATCAAGGCCATTCGCATCGATCAAGGGCGAACGCACGCGGAAAAGCGATCAAACCACGTGCGTTTGCCCTTGATCGGCGGGGAGAGGGGGCGGCGCGCGGAGAGCGGCGCGGCGCGCGGGAAGCGCGGCGCGCGCCGGGAGCGGGACGCGCACAGCGCGATGCGCGCGGGACGGGGGTCAGGCGGGGGTTGGGGTCAAGGTGTAGCGGTGGTGCCAGAGCCACACCACGTCGCGCCCGAAGGACCACACCAACGACGCCAGCGCCGCCCCCACCAGCGCGAACGCCAACACCCCCGGCAGTACGCCAGCCGCCGCCACGACCAGGGCGATCCCCTGCACCGCCGCCACGGTCTTGCGGGAGAAGCGGGGCGGGAGCGTGCCGTTCAGCCAGGGTGCCACCCACGCGGCGGCCACGAAGACGTACCGGAACGCGCCGATCGCCAGTACCCACCAGCCCAGCGTGCCGGCCACGAGGACGCTCAGCACCAGTACCAGGAACGCGTCGACCTCCATGTCGAACCTCGCGCCGAGCGCCGAGGTCGAGCCGGTGCGCCGGGCCACCTGGCCGTCGACGCCGTCGAGGGCGAGCGCCACGCTGGCCAGGGCGACCAGTACCCCGACCGACGCTGGCGTGAAGACCGAGTCCGCCACGAGTGCCGCCACGCCGCCCACGAGGGTCGCCCGTGCGAGGGTGACCTGGTTGGCCGGGCCCAGCAGGTGGGTGCCGGAGCGGCGCAGCGCCCGGGTCAGCAGCGCACACGTGACCAGCGCGTACGCCGTACCCGTCAGCCAGCCGGCGGTACCGAGGCCGACGATCGCGCCGAGAGCACCCAACAGGACGAACTGGACGGCCATACCGATAGTGGGCCCGTCGACGGTCGGCGCCGCGACGGTACGTTCACTGACTGTCAAGATTCCTCCGTCCGGGGCGCCGCGTATCGTTACCGGAGCCCACCTGGGAAACGAGAGCGGGCCGGGTTCGGTTCACCGGTCGGGGAAAGGAAGCCGATGACGCTGCGTGGCCGAGCGTTCTGGCTCCGCTCCCCCGGCCACGGCGAGATCCGTCCCGTCGATGTCTCGGCGCCCGGCCCCGGTGAGGTCCTGGTGCGCACCCTCTACTCGGGCGTGAGCCGCGGCACGGAGACGCTCGTGTTCCGCGGCGGCGTACCGGTCAACCAGCACGCCGCCATGCGCGCCCCGTTCCAGGAGGGCGAGTTCCCCGGACCGGTCAAGTACGGGTACCTCAACGTGGGCCTGGTCGAGCAGGGGCTGCCCCACCTGCGCGGTCGCACGGTCTTCTGCCTGTATCCGCACCAGACCCGCTATGTCGTGCCCGCCGAGGCGGTCACCGTGGTGCCCGACGGGGTGCCGCCGGCGCGGGCGGTGCTCGCGGGCACGGTGGAGACCGCCGTGAACGCCGCCTGGGACGCCGCGCCGCTGGTCGGCGACCGGATCGCGGTGGTGGGCGCGGGCATGGTGGGCTGCTCGGTGGCGGGCGTACTGGCCAGGCTGCCCGGCGCGCGGGTGCAGCTTGTCGACACCGATCCGAGCCGCGCGGCGGTGGCGGCCGCGTTCGGCGTGGCGTTCAGCCATCCGGACGGCGCGGCCGGCGACTGCGACCTCGTGGTGCACGCCAGCGCCACCGAGGCGGGGCTGGCCCGGTCGCTGGAGCTGCTCGCGCCGGAGGGCACCGTCGTGGAGCTGAGCTGGTACGGGGACCGCAGGGTGAGCCTCCCTCTGGGTGAGCACTTCCACTCCCGGCGTCTGGTGGTGCGCGGCAGCCAGGTGGGTACGGTGTCGCCTGCCCAGCGGGGTCGCCGCACGTACGCCGACCGGCTGGCGCTGGCCCTGGAGCTGCTCGCCGACCCGTCCTTCGACGCGCTGATCACGGGCGCGTCCGACTTCGCGGAGCTGCCCGACGTGCTGCCCCGCCTGGCGTCCGGTGAGCTGCCGGCGCTGTGTCACCTAGTTACGTACCCCGACGCGGAAGGGTAAATCTTTGTTCAGCGTTACGGTCCGGGATCACATGATGGTCGCCCACAGCTTCCGGGGCGAGGTCTTCGGGCCCGCGCAGCGGCTGCACGGCGCCACGTTCGTCGTGGACGCCACGTTTCGCCGGCCCGAGCTGGACGCCGACAACATCGTGGTCGACATCGGGGCGGCCTCGACCGAGCTGGCGGGCGTCCTCGCCGATCTCAACTACCGCAACCTGGACGACGAGCCCGCCTTCGCCGGCGTCAACACCTCGACCGAGGCCCTCGCGAAGGTGGTCGCCGACCGGCTGGCCGAGAAGGTGCGCGCGGGCGTGCTCGGCGAGGGCGCTCGCGGCCTGACCGGCATCACGGTGACGCTGCACGAGTCGCATATCGCGTGGGCGAGCTACGAGCTGAGCCTGTGATTTCCGGCGAGCAAGAGCGGTGAGCAGGGTCTACGCCATCCTGCCGGGCGGCGTGGACGACCTGGCGGCGCCGAGCGGCGGCAACCGGTACGACCGGCGGGTGTGCGCGGGCCTGGCGGCGGCCGGCTGGCGGGTGACCGAGCTGCCCGTCGAAGGCGGCTGGCCATCGCCCTCCCCAGAGGAGAAGGCACGGCTCGCGGGCGCGCTCGCCGCGATACCGGACGGTGCGCCGGTACTGGTCGACGGGCTCGTCGCGTGCGGGGTGCCGGACGTCGTCGAGCCAGCGGTCCGGCGGCTGCCGCTGGCGGTACTCGTGCATCTGCCGCTCGCCGACGAGACCGGCCTGCGGGCGGACGCCGCCGCGCGACTGGACGCTCTTGAGCGGCGCGCCCTGCGTGCCGCTACCGCCGTGATCGCGACGAGCGACTGGACCGCCGCGCGGCTGGTCGAGCACCACGGGCTGGCGCCGGACCGGGTGCACGCCGCCGCGCCGGGCGTCGATCCGGCGCCGCTCGCGGTCCCGTCCGACTCGGGCGGGCGGCTGCTGTGCGTCGCCGCCGTGACCCCGCGCAAGGCCCAGGACGTGCTGGTGGAGGCGCTCGGCACGCTGAGCGATACCCGATGGAGCTGCACCTTCGCGGGCGCGCTCGACCGCGACGCCGCCTTCACCGCGCGGGTCCGGCGGCTGGTCGAGGCGCACGGCCTGGGCGAGCGGGTGCGGTTCGCGGGCCCGCTCGCGGGCGCGGCGCTCGACGCCGGCTACGCCGCCGCCGACCTGCTGGTCCTGCCGTCGCACGCGGAGACCTACGGCATGGTGGTCACGGAAGCCCTAGCGCGCGGCGTGCCGGTCCTCGCGACCGCCGTTGGCGGCGTCGCGGAGGCCCTGGGTCAAGCTGCTGATGGGGTACCGGGAAGGCTGGTCCCGCCGGGCGACGTGGCGGCCTTGGCGGAGGCTCTGCGGGCCTGGCTGACCGACGCTGACCTGCGCGAACGGCTCCGGGCGGCCGCCCGGGCCCGCCGCGACACCCTGCCGACCTGGGACGCCACCGTGCGCGCGGTGGCTGGAGTACTGGATGGCCTCCGCCTATGGAAAGGACCGACATGAGCTTCAGCCCCGAGTGGTTGGCGCTGCGGGAGCCGGCCGACGCCGCCGCCCGCGCTGCCGACCTGCTCGACCCCGTACGCGAGCGGCTGGCCGGCGTCGAGCGGCCCGTGATCCGCGACCTCGGCTGCGGCACCGGCTCGATGGCACGGTGGCTCGCGCCGCTGCTGGACGGCCCGCAGCACTGGGTGCTGTACGACCAGGACCCGGCGCTGCTCGACCGTGCCACCGAGAGCATCGCCACGGCGAGCCTGCCCGCGCCGGTGACCGCCTCGGCGGTACAGGCGGACGTCACGGCCCTGACCGCCGCCGACCTGGCCGGTGCCGACCTGATCACCACGTCGGCGCTGCTCGACCTGCTCACCGCCGACGAGGTCGACCGGCTGGTCGCCGCGTGCGTCGAGGCCGGCTGCCCGGCGCTGCTGACGCTGTCGGTGACCGGCCGGGTCGACCTCGACCCGGCCGAGGATCTCGACGCCGACCTGGCGGCCGCGTTCAACGCGCACCAGCGGCGCAGCACCGGCGGCCGGCGACTGCTCGGGCCGGACGCCGTCGAGGCGACGGCCGGCGCGTTCGGCAAGCTGAGCGTGTCGGTGCGGGTCAGCCCGAGCCCGTGGCGGCTCGGCTCCGCGACCGGCGCGCTCACCGCCGAATGGCTGCGCGGCTGGGTCGGCGCGGCCTGCGAGCAGGAGCCCGCCCTGGTCGGGCCGTCCAAGGGGTACCTGGAGCGCCGGCTCGACGCCATCGCGGCGGGCGAGTTGGGCGTCCTGGTCCATCACAGCGATCTGCTGGCCGATCCGGAATGAACCCGGACGACCGGCTCAACGTATGAGGCGTCATGGGGCGAACGGTGTGGGCGTGGGTTCGACTGCTGGGCGGGCTGGCCATCCTCGGGCTCCTGGGGTGGCGGCTGGGCACCAGCGCGTTCGTCTCCGGGCTCCACGTGATCGACGGCGGCGCCCTGCTCGCGGCCGGTGCGATCGGGCTGCTGACCACGGTGTTCAGCGCGTGGCGCTGGCGGCTGGTGGCGCGCGGCCTGGGCATCGACCTGCCGCTGCGCACGGCTGTCGCTGACTACTACCGGGCGCTGTTCCTCAACGCCGCCCTGCCCGGCGGGATCCTCGGTGACGTGCACCGGGCGGTCCGGCACGGTCAGGAGGCCGGCGACGTGGGGCGCGGCGTCCGGGCGGTGGTGCTGGAGCGTACCGCCGGCATGGTGGTGTTCGTCGCCGCCGGGCTGGGGCTGCTGCTCGCGCTGCCGTCGCCCATACCGTCGTTGACGCGGCTGCTGCCCGATGTGCACACCGGCGTGGTGGCGCTCGTCGCCGTGGTCGCCGTCGCGGGGCTGCTCGCGTGGCTGCGGCCGTGGCGGGGCGCGTCGCGGTGGGCGCGCGGCCTGCGTACCAGCCTGGTCGACGTGCGGCGCGGCCTCTTCTCCCCCACCACCGGGCCGGGCGTCGTGCTCGCGTCCACGATCGTGCTGGCCGGGCACCTGGCGACGTTCCTGGTCGCGGCCCGGGCCGCCGGCTCCACGGCACCGCTGACCACCCTCGCACCACTGATGATCATGGCGCTGCTCGCGATGGTGCTGCCGCTGAGCGTGGGCGGCTGGGGGCCGCGCGAGGGCGTGACCGCGTGGGCGTTCGGGGCGGCCGGACTCAGCCCGTCCCTGGGGCTGACCATCGCGGTCGTCTACGGCGTCCTGGCGTTCGTGGCCAGCCTGCCGGGCGCGGCCGTGCTGCTGTACCGCTGGGCTGCGGCGCGGCCACGGAAGGCAGCGCCGCCGCAGGTGGCGCCTTCCGTGGCCCCCGTGATCAGGGCGTCCCTCACGTCGCTCTTACGACGTGAGGGACGCCCTGATCACGGGGTTGGGGGGCGGGAGCTGGCCTACGCGGGGAAACGGTCGGACAGTGCGTAGCGCAGGAGCACCACGTCGCCGATCTGCCGTACCTCGGCGAGCGTCGCGCGGTGGTCCGGGCTCCACGGGAACGCGCCGTCGCCGACGAAGCGGGGCGCCCGGGAGTCGCCGACGAAGAAGGGCGCGACCACCAGGTGCAACTCGTCGACGAGGCCAGCGGTGAGGAACTGGGTGTGCACGCGCTCGCCGCCCTCGACCATGAGCCTGCGGACGCCGCGAGCGTTCAGGTCGGCGAGCATCCGCCGCAGGTCCACCGGGTCGCCGCCGTCGACCACCGTCGCGAGATCGCCGAGCCGCTCGCGGGCCGCGTCGAACGCGGCGCTCGCGCAGTACACGAGCTTCTCGGCGTCACCGGCGAAGAACCGCCCGGCGGGGTCCAGCTCGCCGCGGCTGGTGACGGTGACCTTGACGGGGTTCGGGCGCAGGCCGCGGGCCACCCGGTCGTCGCGGCGGGCCGCCGAGCGCACGAGCAGCCGAGGGTTGTCCTGCCGGATCGTCCCGGCGCCGACCATGATCGCGTCAGAAGCGGCACGTACCGCGTCAACCCGGTCGAAATCGGCGTCGTTGGATAGCAGCAATCGCTGCCCGGTGGCAGTGTCGAGGTAACCATCGATCGACATACCGCAACTCAGCAGGACGTACGGTCGCTCGACCACCGCTCGCGCCTCCCCTCGGGCCGGACCGGACTCGTACTCAATCTTGCTCACGTTAAGGGAGAGCCGATGTTTCAAACGCGCCAGCTCACCGGGGTCGGACGGGCTCCGGGCGCCGCGGTCCGCCGCCAGGTGACCGTACCGCTACGGTTTCCGGACGGGTACGCCAGCACCGCGCGGGTGTTCACGTTCGAGGGGCTCGCGGACGGGCGGGAGCACCTGGCGCTCGGGCTCGGCGACTGGCGCGGCGCGGCGACCCCGCTCGTACGCCCGCACAGCGAGTGCCTGACCGGCGACGTGTTCGGCAGCGAGCGCTGCGACTGCGGCCCGCAGCTGCGCGAGGCCGTCGAGCGGATCACCGAATCGGGCGGTTTCGTCCTGTACCTGCGGCAGGAGGGGCGCGGCATCGGCCTGTACGCGAAGCTGGACGCGTACGCGCTGCAGGACGGCGGGCTCGACACGTACGAGGCGAACGTCGCGCTGGGACACGGCGAGGACGAGCGGGACTACACCGCGGCGGCCCAGATGCTGCGCGCGCTGGGCGTCGAGCGGGTGACGCTGCTGAGCAACAACCCCGACAAGGAGGAGCAGCTCGACCAGCTGGGCGTGACGGTGGTCGAGCGGGTCCCCACCGGTGTGCACGTCTCGCCCGCCAACGTGCGCTACCTCGCCGCGAAGGCGACCCGCTCGGCACACACCATCGACCTGCCCGCTACCCGGTGATCACCCTGCCTGCCCAGTGACGACCTTGTCGGTCGACAGGCTCTTCGCGCGGTTCTCGACGAGGGTCCGCAGGCTCGCGGCCTCGGCGGTGACATCGGTGCCGGCCGCCTTGAGGCCCGCGCTGACCTGGTCGACCGCCGCCAGGGCCGCGCCGCTGGCGTACAGCTTCTGATAGAGGTCGCGGTACGCGGTGTCGTACACCTCGGTGAACGCCGGGGAGGCGAGGAACCGGTCCTTGAGGGCGTGCCCCATGCGGGGTCCTCCCCCACCCTGCCTTTGCGGAGCAGCGCCGCCGGGCCGACCGAAGCCGCCCGCGTCGCGTGGGCCCTGTGTCGCGTCGCCGCGCATCGCGAGGTTGAGGTCCCAGGTCAGCACCGTGAAGCGACGGGTGTCGAGGTTGTAGTACAGGTAGTAGTTCTTGCCCGGTCCCGCCATGTCGTCGAAGTTGAGCAGCAGGTTCTGCAACGCGACGTACCGGGCGAACGACTCGACATCGACCCGCTCGGCGAGCCCCGCCGCGAACTCCTCGTCGGACGACTTCTCCACCCACTGGATCAGGTCGATCACCGGCTGGAGGTCCTGGCTGCCCTTCTTGTTGAGCTGGTCGAAGTCGTCCTGGTAGTCGGTCGGGTCGTCGCCCTGGTCGGCGAACTGGCCGCTCGCCCGCGACTTGTACAGCACGCCGTCGCCGGCGAGGTCCTCGGCGTACGCCTGGTCGGGGTGCTCGACGAGCAGCCGGATGACGGTGGGCCGGTCGTTGACGGTGAACGTCGCGTTCGTGTACCGCTGGCTGGGCTCGCCGGACTGGGCGAGCAGGTTCAGCGCGACCGACTCGGTCAGGGCGGTGCTGCCTCCCATGCCGCTGGCGGGGCGCACCGCGATCTCGGACCGCCCCTGGTAGCGCCGGCCCTCCACGTACTCGTCGAAGCTGATGAGCCACGGCAGGTTCTCCGGCTCCTCGACCTTGAGCGACGAGCCCATGCCGCCGCCGCGAAACCCGCCCCCGGGCCCACCCTGAAAACCGCCAGGCGGGCCGCCCTCGAAACCGCCGGGCGGGCCGCCCTCGGGAAAGGCACCGCCGGCGGGCCCGACGCCGCCGCCGGGTCCGCCACGGCCGCGCGGGGCGCTCTCGCCGTCGCGGGTCACCCCGGACAGCGTCGAGTTGCCCTTGAGCCGGATGCCGACGCTGTCCAGGCTGGTGCCGTCGATCACCATGTCGGCCTCGACGTACTCCTTCTCCCCGTCCTCCCAGAACTGGTCGACCATCCGGTCGTAGTCGTCCTGCGAGTACGACAGCGTGATCTCGTGCGTCCTGCCGGTGTCGAAGAGGTCGACGGTGCCGGCCACGTCCTGCGTGACCACGTCGGTGTCGGCGCGCTCGTCGCTGGTGACGATGGGCGCGACCCTGCTGGTGCCGACCAGCCCGACGAGTACGGCGAAGAACGCGCCGCACGCGGCGACCACCTTCCAGTGATGCCGCAGCCGCACCGGTACCCGGTGCTTCAGCCCCTTAAAAACAAAACGGCGGCGCTTCATCACAGGTCGGTCTGGTCGTAGCCGGTCAGGATCGTGACCCGCTGGCCGGACGTGCGCTCGCGCAGCGCGGCGATGAGCGTGCTGGGCTCGGTGCCCTTGCGCAGCTTGACCGTGTACAGCAACTCGGTGATCGCGCCGCCGCGAATGGACTCCATGCTCACCAGCTCGAACTCGGTGGTGTGCCGGATCAGCACGTCCTGGATGTCGCTGGTGTAGTCCTCGTCGGCCGGCACCTGCACCTTGACGACCTGCCGCTGCACGTTGAGCTGGAACCAGTTGAAGCGCTGCATGACGACCACGGCCAGGCAGATCGCGACCGTGGCGACCACGGCCAGGGTGTAGAACCGGGTGCCGCAGGCCATGCCGACGCCCATCACCAGGAAGATGAACCCGACGTCGCGGGTCTCCTTGATGGCGTTGCGGAACCGGATCACCGACAGCGCGCCGACCAGCGCGAAGGCCCGCGCGATGTTGGAGCCGACCACCAGCATGATCAGCGAGATGATCATGCCGAGGATGACGAGCGTCTGCACGTACGACTGGCTGTACGACACGTTGCGGTGGGTGGCCCGGTACACCCAGCCGATCGCGCTGCTCAGCACGAACGACAGCGCCAACGCGATCGCGATGTCGCCGACGCTGAAGGTGCCGGACAGGTCCTGGACGTTGAAGTCCATAGTGGTCAGTTCTCCTCTGGCACGTGAAAGACGGATCTGGGCGCGCGCCCGAACGCCTCGACGCTCTGGCAGTACTTGGACACGCGAACCACGGACAGGTTGCGTTTGGCGGTGAGGTCGGTCAGCCAGTACGGCACGCGGTCGTTGGCCTTGACCTCGAGCACGGCCCGGCTGGCCGGGATGATGAGGCGGTTCTCGGCCTCGGCGCCGAAGTGGAAGTCGCGGTCGCGGCCGCGTACCCGGTGGTCGAGGGTGACCCGCAGCCCCACGTCGGCGTCCCGCCCGATGAACGCCTCCCGCTGGTACCCGGTCATCGCGACCGGCCGCAGGTCGAGCCCGTTGACGAGGCCCAGCACCTCTTCGAGGAAGCCGTGCCCGGTCCACGGGTACTCGATCATCTGCCGCTGGTCGCAGAGCTCGCGGGCCTGGCGGTACGGCACCCGCACGCGGCGCTTCTGCGTCACGCGGTTGACCCGCTGCTTGATCTCCACGAACACCGGGGTGTCGTCGTCGACGGTGAACCGGTCTCCGTAGTGCCGCAGCCGCAGCTTGCGCCGGAACCGCAGGCCCTCGATCTTCTCCCAGTAGAAGCGCAGGCTCGGAGTGTCGTAGTACACGCTCCAGACGCCGTACCCGGCGCGGGCGGCGTGGGCGTCCAGGTCCATCCGCGCGGCGAACTCGTGCCGCAGTTCGTCCACCATGGAGCGATCGACCAGGTACTTGATCTCGTACCGGTTGAACGCGTGCAGCTTGCTCGGTGCCCGTAGCGCGTGACCAGCGTCCGCCGCCGCCTCCTCCAGCGGTGGCGCCTCCTCCAGCGGTGGCAGCGGCCGCACCGCCGGCGATGACCGCCGGCCAAGCCTGAACCGCATCGACGCCCCTCTCCCCAGTCGCGGTGACATCGAAGAGGAGACAGGCGGGACCTCAACGCCAGCTCAAAACCGGACGCCAACTCGCTGAGAACGCGAGACGAACGCGCGGTGAACCGCTGGCGAGGCTCAGGTGATCAGGTCGCGTACCGCCTTGCGGGCGCGCAGCACCAGGTACACCTGGACAAGGCCCATGACGATCAGCCAGATACCGGTGATGTAGACGATCGTGAGCAGCGTGATGTCCGGCCAGACCAGCACCACGACGCCGCCCAGGATCGCGATCACGCCCGGCAGCACGGCGCCCAGGGTCCGCTCGGCGGCGCTGCCCGGGCCGGCGACGGCGCGCGCGATCTCGATGATGCCGGCGACCAGCCAGGACAGGCCGATCAGCGTCACCACGACGGCGAGCGAGACCAGCAGGTCGCGCAGGCACAGCACCCCGGCGACCACGAACAGCACGCCGACGATGCCCGACAGGGCCCGCGCGCCGGGATTGGCCGAGGTCGCCACCACCGCCTCGACGATCCGGACCACGCCGTGCACCAGCAGCCACAGTCCAAAAAGGACAGCTGCGACGCCGAGGGTGGCGTCCGGCCAGACGAGCATGAAAATGCCGACCACGACGCTGATCGCCCCGGCGAGCAGGGCGAACCAGAACAGCGCGCGGCCAAGCCAGGCGCTCGGCCGCTCGGGTGGCGCGGAGACGGCGTATCCCGTCTGGTACGGCATCGTCGCGGACACGGCTACCGCTGCCCGGTCGGCGGGGTGTTGGTGATCCCCTCGGGGGCGGGCGCGGTGGCCGGCTCGTCCACGCGTCCGGTCGAGGGCCGGTTGGTCGGCCAGCGCTCACCGCTGCGGGGCGTCTCGTAGTAGCCGCCGGCGGCGACCTCCCGCCGCGCGGCGAGCCGTTCGGTGTCCACTGTGGCCAGTGACCAGATGATGAACACGTCCAGCGCGATCACCACGATCGCCCACAGCGGGTAGTACGGCAGGAAGATGAAGTTGTTGATCGCGGAGATGGCCGCCAGCGCGATACCGACGCCGCGCGCCCACGCGGCGCCCGTGAACAGGAAGAATCCCGTCACGATGACCAGCGTGCCGAGGGCGATGTGTATCCAGCCCCACGCGGTGGTGTCGATCTCGTACGTGTATCCGCGCACGGCCACGAGAAAGCCGTCGTCGGCGATGGCGGCGATGCCGACGAACACCTGCCATACGCCCACCATCACCAGCATCGTGGCGGCGAACACCATGCCACCGGTCGCCCAGGCCTGTTCCGAGCTGTTCCTGCGTCCCATCGTGCCTCCTCACGTGTCAGGCCGACCATAAGCACACCCTCCATCTCGACACACAGCAAATCAGCACATATGGCACCCTCGCCTCCGTACGGCAGGATGTCCGCGTGCGTGATCTGTTCGTGAACCTCCTCGCCAGCGTCGTCGCCGGCACCGCCGTCTGGCTGGCACAGCGGGTGCGGGGCCACCTGCGGCTCGCCCGCAAGCGCGCCTTCTTCGGCATCGACGACGGCACCGCCTGCCAGCTGGCGGTCTCGCGCCACGCGTCCTCCTCGCACCACCTCAGCGTCCACCGCGGCGACGTGGCGGCGCTGGTCGAGCTGGCCACCATCGCGCGGGACTGCGGCGGCCGGGCCGACCTGGTACCGGCCGAAGACCTGCCGGAGGGCATCGGCCGGCTCACCGAGTTCTGCGTGGGCGGGCCCGGCGCCAACGCGCGCACCGCCGCGCACCTGCGGTCGATCCTGCGCGGCATCGAGGTGACGCCGTTCGACCCGGAGACCAGGTCGGTGGAGTTCTCCGTCGGCACGACCACCTACCGGCGCGAGCGGCACCGCGTGGAATACGTCTTCCTGGCCCGCGCCTGGGGTCCGGCGGGCGGGCGCCCGGTGTTCGTCCTGGGTGGACAGACAGCGCCGACGAACCTGGCGGCCGCGCGGTACCTGGCGACCCGCTACCGGGACCTGCACCGCCGGTACGGCGCGGACCAGCGGTTCTGCCTGGTACTGCGGATCGTCGAGCCGGGCGTGTACGGCTCGGACTATGTGGAACTGGTCGACGACGTCACCGAGCAAGCCTTCCCTTTACATTGATCAGCGTCTGTGCTTCCATCTGGGGAAAGCGTTTGCCGAGCCGGGCGAGATGTGACCGACCCCGGCCCGCCACGGCACCGACTGGGCAGCGGTGTCGCAGGCTACGGGCCGCACGCACGTCACCCCCAGGGAGAAGACATGCTCCACAGACGGCGCCGCTTGGCGCTGTGGACCTCGGCCGCCGCGGCGGCCACGCTCGCCGCTGCCGGCGTCATCGTCACGGCCGGCGCGGCACAGGCGGCCGTCGGCTGCCGGGTCAGCTACGCGGTCGGCTCGCAGTGGCAGAGCGGCTTCACCGGCAACGTGGTACTCACCAACGTCGGCGACCCGCTCACCTCGTGGGCCGTCACCTGGACGTTCACCGCGGGGCAGACGGTGAGCCAGGGCTGGAACGCCACCTTCACGCAGAGCGGCAGCTCGGTACGGGCCGCCAACGTCAGCTGGAACGCGAACCTCGCCACCAACGCGACCGCCTCGTTCGGCTTCAACGGCACGTGGAACAACAGCAGCAACCCGGTGCCGGCCAGCTTCGCGGTCAACGGCGTCACCTGTACCGGCCAGACCACACCGACCACGCCGGGCACGAACCCGACGACCGGCGCCCCGCCGACCACTCCACCGCCCACGACTGCCCCGCCGCCCACCACCGGCACGTGGCCGACACCGACCGGGCAGGTCAACGTCAACGGCACCATCCAGGTACCGGCCAGCGGCCTCGACGGCGGCATGCGGCGGTACTGCTGCGTCGGCGACGGCGACCAGGACGAGAGCCAGGACCCGGTGTTCGAGCTCGCGCCCGGCGCCACGCTCTCCAACGTCATCATCGGCGCACCCGCCGGTGACGGCGTGCACTGCAGCGGCCCCTGCACCCTGCGCAACGTGTGGTGGGAAGACGTGGGCGAAGACGCCGCGACGTTCCGCGGCAGCGGCTCCCCCGCCTTCCTCGTCGACGGCGGCGGCGCCCGGGCGGCCAGCGACAAGGTCTTCCAGCACAACGGGCCCGGCACGCTGACCATCCAGAACTTCCAGGCCAGCAACTTCGGCACCTTCTACCGCTCGTGCGGCAACTGCTCCACGCAGACGCGGCGCAACGTGGTGATCCGGAACGTGACGCTGACCCGGCCCGGCAACACCATCGCCGGCATCAACGTCAACTACGGCGACACGGCGCGCTTCAGCGGCATCACGATCGTGGGCGACTCCAGCCGGGCGATGGTGATCTGCCGCAAGTACAACGGGAACAACACCGGCGACGAGCCGACGCAGGTCGGCACGGGCGCCGACAGTACCAACTGCTTCTACACCTCGTCCGATCTCACCTATCGCTGACCGGGCCGCCGCCGGGGAAGGGCCCGCTTCCCCGGCGGCGCGCCTTCTCTCTCCCTTGGCTGGCTCAGCCCTTGACCGGCTCTCCCCTTGACCGGTTAAGGTAATCTATCGCAGTCGATGTGGCGGGCCGGCTCGGCCGGGCTCGCCGTGTGCTGGAGGTGAGGCCGTGACCCAGTCGAGCAGCCGCTTCGGTGCGGCCCTACTCGCCGCGCTTGCCGTGGCCGCGACGGTGGTCGCCGTCCGAAGTGCTCCGTCCATTGTGGGCACTGGAGCCGCCGGCGGCGGAGGCGGAGGCGGCAACTGGGTCGCGGGCTGGGCACCGAGCCCGGTGGCCGGCAGCGAGATCCCGTGGATGCCCGACTGCCCGGCCGGCAAGGGCCTGACTGACCAGACAGTCCGCAACGTCGCCTTCCTGGCCGCGGGCGGCAGCGCGGTCCGCGTGCGCGTGACCAACACCTTCGGGGCCACCGCACTGCGCGTGGGCCGCGCGTCCGTCGCGGTCCAGGGCGCTGACGCGGCTGTGGTACCGGGAACCGTGCGCGAGCTGACCTTCGGTGGCAAGACGAGCGTCACCGTCGCGGCCGGCGGGCGGGCCCTCAGTGATCCGGTTCAGCTGTCGGTGGCGGCGCTGAGCACGCTGCTGGTGAGCGTCTACGTGCCCGAGGCCACCGGCCCGGTCACCAACCACCCGTTCACCGCGCAGGGCAACTTCCTCGCCGCGGGCGACCGGGCGCTGTCACCCACCGGCGAGGGCTACTCGTCGATACCGTGCTGGATGCTGGTCGACGGCATCGACGTGCGCGCCTCGTCGCGGTTCACCGGCACCGTCGTCGCGCTCGGCGACTCCATCACCGACACGTCCGCGACCAGCGGCAACGCCAACAAGCGCTATCCGGACGACCTCGCGCGGCGCCTCAACGCGCGCCGCGGCTCCACCCTCTCCGTCGTCAACGCCGGCCTCGGCGGCAACCGCCTGCTCGCACCGCGCGACGGCGAGCCGTACTGGGGCGTGCCGGCGCTCGCCCGCCTGGAGCGCGACGTGTTCGCGCAGACGGGCGTGAAGTCCGTGATCCTGTTCGAGGGCGTCAACGACATCGGATACAGCGCGGGCGCCGACGAGATGATCGCCGGGTACCAGCAGGTGATCGCGCAGACAAAGGCGCAGGGGCTGCGCATCTACGGCGCCACGATCACCCCGTTCGGCGGTTCGTTCATCGAGACGCCGGAGCGGTTGGCGACCTGGCGCGCGGTCAACCACTGGATCCGCACCAGCGGTGAGTTCGACGGTGTCTTCGACTTCGCCAAGGCGCTGGGCGCGCCCGGCAACCCGGAGGCGCTGGCGACACAGTACGACAGCGGCGACCACCTGCACCCGAACGACGCCGGATGCCAGGCGATGGCCGACACGGTCAACCTCGACGTCCTGCTGCGCCGCTGACTTGGAAGGCTTTGCGGTAGGCGGTCGGTGACGTTTTCATCGTCTGTCCAAAGTGGTGCCGGTACGTCACGGGGGTGTCGAAGCCGACCGCGCGGGCGATCTCCTCGACGGGCGCCCGCGTGGTCTCCAGCAGGGCCAGGCTGGCCTGTACCCGCTGATTGACCAGCCACCGGATCGGTGACGTACCGGTCGCGCGGGCGAAGTGCCGCAGGTAGGTGCGCGGCGACATGTGCGCGCGCCGGGCGAGGGTCTCGACCGTGATCGCGTCGCTCAGGTTGGCCAGGGCCCACGCCATGCTGCCCGCCACCCGGTCGTCGTCGGGGTCGGCGGCCACCGGCGCCTCGACGAACTGCGCCTGCCCGCCGTCACGGTGCGGCTGGATCACGAGGCGGCGGGCGACCGCGTTGGCGATGGCGGCGCCGTGGTCGCGCCGCACCACGTGCAGGCACAGGTCGAGGCCGGCCGCGCTGCCGGCACTGGTCAGCACGTCGCCGCCGTCGACGTACAGCACGTCGGGGTCGACGTCGACGGCCGGGTAGCGCTGGCGCAGCCGGTCGGCGTACCGCCAGTGCGTGGTCGCCCGGCGCCCGTCGAGCAGCCCGGCGGCGGCCAGCGCGAACGCCCCCGAGCAGATCGACAACACCCGGGCACCCCGCTCGTGCGCCTGTCGCAGCGCGTCGACCAGCGCCAGCGACGGGTCGGCTTTCACGTCGGGCACACCAGGCACGATGACGGTGCCGGCGGCGGCGAAGTCGTCGAGCCCGTGCGGCGTGTGCAGGCTGGCACCGCCGAGCACGCGGACCGGACCGGGCCGCTCCGCGCACAGCACCAGGTCGTACCAGGGCACGTCGAACTCCGGCCGGGGCAGGCCGAACACCTCGGTGACGATGCCGGTCTCGAAGACGGACATCCCCTCGTAGGCGAGCACCGAGACGGTGAGTCCGGCGGCGGGGCGCGTGGCGGCGGGCATGGCGGTATCTTAGCGGTCATCGTCGTTCGCGCCACTGGGCGGTCCCCACCCGCCGCCGGCATGCTCATGTCATGTCCAACGTGCTTTCGGTGCCGGCGGCCTCGCCCGCCGCCGCGGTCGCCCACTTCGCCGCCCGCCTGTCCTTCGAGACCGACGTCAGCGACGTCCACGCCGACCTGACCGCCAGCGTGCCCGGCGTCGTGGTCGTCGACTCCCGCGGCATCGAGGCCTGGCAGCAGGGCCACGTGCCCGGCGCGCTCCACCTGCCCACCCGCGAGATCGCGGCTCGGGCCGCCCGGGAGATCCCCGCCGGCGCGACCGTGGTCGCGTACTGCTGGGGGCCGGGCTGCAACGGCGCGACGCGGGCGGCGCTGGAGTTCGCTCGACTCGGGTACCCGGTCAAGGAGATGATCGGCGGCTTCGAGTACTGGTCCCGTGAGGGCCTGCCCGTGCAGACCGCGCTCGGCATCCAGAGCTCCGCCCCCGACCCGCTGACCGCCCCCATCGGCGCCCCCACCTGCGCCTGCTGACCCCACCCATGGTGATCAGGGCGTCCCTCAAGTCGCTAGAACGACTTGGGGGACGCCCTGATCACTGAGGGAACGTCAGCGCCACTGCACGCTGGAGTACAGGTTGCCGACCGCGTTGCCGTAGTACGGCGAGAACATCCGGGTCGGATCCCAGGTGATCTTGTAGCTGTTGTTGCCGTTGACCCAGCCGTTCCAGCCGTCGAACCAGCCCAGCCACGGCCCGCCACTGGCACCGCCGGTCATGTTGCACTTCATGCCGACGTCAGCGCCGCTCGCCCAGGTGCCGCCGAAGCAGTACTGGAGCGTCATGCCGTTGAAGGGCCACTCGGCCGGATACCCGAAGTTGTGCACGTACCCGTTCTTCGAGTAGTTCCACGCCAACCCCTGGCCGCCGGTGACGCTGGCGATCCGCTGGCCCCCGGGCTTGGGAGCCATGACGGCGGCACCGAAGTCGTAGCTGTAGTTGCCACCGTCGATCCACTTGCTCCACGACCACAGCTGCTCGGCGTACCACCACCCGTATGCCGGGTCCACGCCGTTGCGGTAGTGCGGGTAGAAGATCCAGTTCTGGTGCCACTTCTTGCTGGACCCTCCACCGTGGATACAGTGTCCCGCTGTCCACACCAGACGGTTGCTGTCGGCGTCGACGACCGTGGCGGAGCACCACTTGTTCTTCTTCGCCGTGGCGTCGTAGTAGTACACCCGGCCGATGGTGGTGGCCGGCTCGTCACCCCGGTACGGCCACGGCTGCCCCAGGTCGCCGAAGCCCGACACCGCCGACGGGTCCTCGACCGGGCGCGGGCCGGGCGGTGACGCCTGCCGCCGCACCGAGCGCCCCGGCTCGCCGGCCGGCTCCTGCTCGCCGCGGCCCGCCTCCTCCTCGGTCAGGGTCGGCAGCTCGACCTGTTCCGCGGTGGCTCGCCGCTCCTCCGTCCAGTACGCCTCCAGGGCCGCACCGTGATCCGTGCTCATCACGCGCGCCTCCGCCGACAGCTCGGACGCGCCCGAGCTCGGCCGCCCCGGCTCCACCGCGGCCACCGCCTGTCCCGACGCCACCGGGACGAGCGCGCCGGCCCCCACGACGAACGCCAGCAGCAGCCTGATCCTGCGCCTGCCTGCCATTAGATTCCTCTCCCCCTACCGCCCGTGCCGCTCGGCCGGACCGGAACCACGATGCGGTCGCCGTGCCCGGATCCGACCCGGCGCCGGCCGGAACTTCCGGCCAACTGCCGGTGTCGCCGGTCCCGCTGTCGGGAAAGCGATGTATCGCAAGGACTGACCGGCATCGCTGCCTACCGTTACCGGGTGACGACGACGGGAGCGGGCGTGGCGCCGGCACGCACCGGCGCGCTCGGCGAGCTGCTGGTCCGCCACCGCACGGCGGCGGGCCTTGGCCAGCGGGAGCTCGCCGAGCGCTGCGGCCTCAGCGAGCGGGCGATCAGAGACCTGGAGCGGGGCGTCCGGACGCCCCGCGCCCACTCGGTACGCGCGGTGGCCGCCGCGCTGGGGCTGGCCGGAGACGACCTGAGCGCCTTTCTCGCCGCGGCCCGCCCGGTCCCGGCACGGGACGCGCCACCGGTACCGGCCGTGCCGTCCACAGTGCCCGGTGACCTGATCGGCCGGGACCGCGAGTTGGCGGCCCTCGCGGACCTGGCCACCGGGGCCCGGTACCGGCTCGTCACCGTGACCGGGCCGGCCGGGGTGGGCAAGTCCCGGCTGGCCACCGAGCTGGCCGCCACGCTCGCCCCGCGAACCGGGCTCGCCGTACGCACGCTCGACCTGTCGGCGGTGTACGAGCCGGAACTGGTCGACGAGCTGATCGCCGGGGCACTGGGCTGCGGCACCTCCGCGCTGCCGCCCGTGGAGCGGATCGCCGCTCACCTGCGCGACCGGCGGCTCGTGCTGCTGCTGGACCGGTTCGAGCAGTTGGTGGCGGCCGCCCCGGTGCTGGCGACGCTGGTCCGGCGCTGTCCCGGGCTGACCGTCGTCGTGACGAGCCAGCGCCCCCTGCGGGTACGCGACGAACGCGTCGTCTCCCTGCGACCGCTGGATCCCCAGGCCGCCATCGCCCTCTTCGCCCGGCGCGCCGCGGCCGCCCGCCCCGAACTCCGGCTCACCGACGAGATCGAGACCGGCGACACTGGGGCCGGCGACGCTGGAGCCGGCGACACTCGGGCCGGCGACACCGCCGAAGCGGTGGCCGGCATCTGCCAGCGGGTCGGCTACCTGCCCCTGGCCATCGAGCTGGCGGCCGCCCGGGTGCGGCTGCTGCATCCGGTGGAACTGGCCGCCCGGCTGGATTCCCGCCTGCAGGTCCTCACGGACGGGGCTCGCGACCTCCCACCCCGCCACCGTTCGCTGCGCGCCGCCATCGAGGCGAGCCTGGAGGTGGTGACGGCGCCCGGCCGCACCCTGTTTCGCTGGCTCGGCGCGTTCGCCGGCGGTGCCGCGCTCGACGCCGTCGAGGCGACCGCCACCGCGATGGAGCGCGACCGCGAGTGGCTGCTGGACGCGCTCACCGAGCTCGTCGACATCAACCTGGTCCGCTCGGTCGACGGCGGGGGCACCACCCGGTACACGCTGCCCGACGCGGTGGCCGAGCTGGCAGCGCGCCAGCTGGCGGACGGCCCGGACCGGACGCCCGTCATGGGCGCGGTCGCTGCGCACTTCCTCGACCGGCTGCGCCGCGCCATCGACGGGTCCGGCCCGCCGGTGCCGGACCATGACGCCGCGAACGTCCGCGCCGCGATCGCCTGGGCCCTCGCGCACGAGCCCGGCCTGGTCGATCCCGGCGCCATCCACGCGATCCACCGCTTCTACGAGGCGACCGGTCGGCTGGCGGAGGGGCGCGACCTGCTGTGCCGGGTGGCGGCGGCCGGCATGGCCGCGGGCTGGGTCAGGGCCGGCCAGCTGGCGGTACTGCGCGGCGACCTCGATGACGCCGAAGACCTGGGCGTCCGGGGGTTGGAGGCGGCCACCGACCCGGAGCTGAGATCCGCCGCGCTGAGCCTGCTGGCGCACGCGGCGGTGGAGCGGGGCCAGCCGCGGCTGGCGCGGGCCCGGATGCGGGCCGCGCTGGTGCAGGCCCGCCGCGTGGGCGACGTCGGCCTGATCGGCCGGGTGCTAAACAACCTGTCGTCGATCTCGGTCGAGCTGGGCCGCCCGCGCGACGCCCAGCGGCAGCTACGGGCGGCGCTGGAGGCCAAGTGCCGCGCGGGCGCCGGTCCCCTGGAACGCGGCCGCACCCTGTTCAACCTGGCCGAGGTCGCACTGGAGATGGGCGACACCGCGAACGCGGTGGACCAGGGCGGGAAAGCGGCCGAGTTGCTGCTCGCCGCCGGCTACACGCGGCTCGCGGCGGTGGCCGAGACCACCCGCGGGCTGGCGCTGATGCGTGGCGGGGCCGCTCCCTCCACGGCGCTGGCCGCGATGGATCGGGCCGCCGCGCTGCTCGACGCCGGCGACGACCGCCGCACCGCCGCCGTCGTGGACCTCCGGCGAAGCGTCGCCCTGCACGCCGCCGGCGAGCTGGCCGCCGCCCGCGACGCCACCCGCCGCGGGCTGCGCGAGGCGCTGCGGCACGACAACCGGGACCGCGACGAGCTCGCGGACGCCCTTCAAACCCATGCGTGGTACCTCGTGCGGCGTGACCCGGACGCGGCCGCGGCACTGATCGGGGCCGGGCGGGCGGTGCGCCGCCGTCCGGTACCGGCGGCCCTCACGCCGCTGATCGACCAGACCGTCGCGGCCGCGAGGTCGGCGTTGGGCGGCCGGCGGTTCACGGCGGCACACGGCCGCGGTGCGGACGCCGTCGACCTCGACGCGCTGTGCGACCGGATCGCGGTGCCACCCGCCTGATCGAGCGAAGGGCTGGTGAGAAGCGTCACGACCGCCCTTCGCCGGTTCGCCACCGCCCTGACCTGCCTCTTTATGCTGGGCTCGGGGTACGTGGGGAGTGGGGGTTCAGACGGTGACCGGTCCTGCCACCCGGATGTGGGAGGGCTTGACCATCCCGGCGCCGGGGAGTTATCTGCTCGATCCCGCCCACAAGCGGATCGGTTTCCTGGCGCGGCACATGATGGTCAGCCCGGTCCGCGGCGAGTTTACGGCGGCGACCGCCTGGATCGACGTGGCCGACGACCCGCTGGCGTCATCCGTGGCGGCGACGATCGAAACGGCGAGCATCGACACCGGAAACGTCGACCGGGACGCCCACCTGAGCAGCGCCGACTTCCTCGACGTCGCGACCTACCCGACGCTGGAGTACCGCAGCACCGGGGTCAAACGGTACGAAACCGAGGATCCGATCTTCTTCTGGGCGCGACTGAAGGCGCACAAGCGAGGTCTGGGTACCGGTGCCGACCCGGCGCCGCAGCGCTCGGCGGGCCGGTTCGTGCTCGCTGGCGAGCTGACCGTCAAGGCCGTCACCCGGCCCGTCGACCTGCAGGTGGAGTTCGGCGGCGCCCGCCGTGACCCGTACGGCCAGGAGATCTTCGGCTTCAGCGCCACGGCCGAGATCGACCGGGAGGACTACGGACTGCTCTGGAACGTCGCCCTGGAGAGCGGCGGCGTACTGGTGGGCAAGACGGTCCGGATCGAGATCGCGGGCGAGGCGATCCGCCAGCCCAGCCCGTAGCGCCCGAGGTCAGAGCCCATAGCGCCCGAGGTCAGACCGGGGCGTGGTCGTGGCGGTCGCGGGCGGCGCGGATGTCGTCGCGGTGTGTGTTCGCCCACTCTTCGAGGGCCGTCAGGATGTCGAGCAGCGTGCGGCCGAGGTCGGTCAGCTCGTACTCGACGCGGGGCGGCACGCTGGCGTACACGGTGCGGTTGACGAGCCCGTCGCGGACCAGCGCGCGCAGCGTCAGCGTCAGCATGCGCTGGCTGATGCCCTCGATCCCGCGATGCAGCTCACTGAACCGGTGGGTGCGCCGCCCCAGCAGCACGATGATCAGGACACTCCACTTGTCACCGATCCGGTCGAGCACCTCGCGGACCGGGCAGTCGGTGATGGGTACACCGGTGTGCGTAGCGGACATGGAAGTGCCTCCTTACAGTTGCCTCCATGCTGACGCATGATGGTGTTACGCACAAGAAGTAACCAAGGGGAGTCGATGAGCGTCACCGCGGGACCGGAGCCAGAGACCGTCGAGCCAGAGCCGGATATGCCCGCGCCCGCGCCGACCGGCCTGATCGTGCTGGACACCGAGGACGCGCCCGTTTGCGCGGACGGAAACTGCTGGTAACCCCGGTACTGCTAGAAAGGCGATCACCGTGCTCATCGAAGTCTGGTCCGATGTCGTGTGCCCGTGGTGCTACATCGGCAAGCGACGCCTGGAGAAGGCGCTCGCCGAGTTCCCGCACGCCGCCGAGGTCGAGGTGGTGTGGCGCAGCTTCCAGCTCGACCCCTCGTACCCCAAGGGCGAGCGCACCTCGACATACGAGTACCTGGCGAAGAAGTTCGGCGGCTCGCCGCAGCAGGCGAAGGGCATGACCGGGCAGGTCAAGGCGGTCGCCGCCGGCGAAGGGCTGGCGTTCGACTTCGACCGCGCGCGCGTGGTCAACACGTACGACGCGCACCGGGTCACGCACCTGGCCAAGGCGCACGGGCTGGGCCCGCAGGCGCACGAGCGCTTCCTGCACGCACACTTCGTCGAGGGCGCCACCCTCAACGACTCCGACACGCTAGCCGGCCTGGCCGCCGAGGTGGGCGTGCCGGAGGCCGAGGTGCGCAAGGTGCTGGCCGGTGACCAGTACAGCGACGAGGTCGACGCCGACATCCGCGACGCACGGACGCTGGGCGCGTCCGGCGTGCCCTTCTTCGTTCTGGACCGCGCGTTCGGCGTCTCCGGCGCGCAGCCCGTCGAGACCTTCCTCAGCGCGCTCCAGCGCGCGCACGACCACGCGGCGGCGTCGGCCCGCTAGCTGCGGGTGGCGTGTGCTCGCAGGACCGTCAGGGCTTGGTCGGCATGGTCGTTCATGCTGACCTCGCTGTGGATGACCTCGAGCACACGCCGATCCGTGTCGATCACGAACGTCATCCGCTTGGTGCTGAGCGGCCCGAGCGGCAGCTTGCGCTTCACACCCAGCTGCTCGGCCACCTTACCGTCAGGGTCCGACAGCAGCGGGTAGTCGAAGCCGTGCATCTCGGAGAACTGCCGCTGCTTCTCGACACTGTCGCGGCTGATGCCGACGCGGTGCGCGCCCACCTCGGCGAACTCGGCCGCCAGGTCGCGGAAATGGCAACTCTCCACCGTGCAGCCGCGGGTCATCGCGGCCGGGTAGAAGAACAGCACGACCGGCCCACTGGCGAGGAACTCGCTGAGCCGCCGCGCGGCACCGGTCTCGTCGAGCAGTTCGAAGTCGGCGACCTCGTCGCCTTTACCAACCCCAGATCCCATGGCGGCAAGGGTACGCCGGGACACTCTTGACCTTCGGGTTGAGTATCATAGATTCTGATCACTGCGGGTACGGGCATCTTCTCAGTCACAAGGGAGTTCCTGCATGTCCGCACCTGGTAAGGAGGGCCCGCGCAGCCACCGGCTGGCGGCTCGTCTCGACCGGCACGGCCGCACGATGATCGGCCTCACGGTCACCTGCCTCGTGCTCACCGCCGCCACCCTCGTCGCGTCGGCGCTGGACATGATCGGGCCGGGCAAAGGCGCCGGAGCCAAGGCCAGCACATCGGTGCTCCCCTACCGCGATCCGGGCAAGCCGGTCGCGCTCCGCGTCGACGACCTGCTGACCCGCATGGGGCCGGAAGACAAGCTGGGGCAGCTCATCCAGGTCGACCGGGCCGCGCTGACCACCCCCGACGACGTGGCCTCGTACCGGATCGGCTCGATCGTCTCGGGCCCGGACTCCCTGCCCGCGGACCCCAGCGCGATCGGCTGGGCCGACATGTACGACGGCATCCAGCGCACCGCCCTCACCACCGCCCTGTCGATCCCCGTGATCTACGGCACAACCGCGGTGCACGGGCACAACAATGTGCGCGGCGCCACAGTCTTCCCGCACAACATCGGGCTCGGCGCGACCCGCGACCCGGAGCTGGTGCGGCGGGTCGGCCGGGCGACCGCCGAAGAGCTGGCCGGCACCGGCGTCGACTGGACGTTCTCGCCCTGCCTGTGCGTGGCCCGCGACGACCGCTCCGGTCGCACCTACGAGTCGTTCGGCGAGCAGCCCGAGATCCCGGCCGCGATGACGTCGATCGTGCAGGGTCTCCAGGGCCCCGCCCTGAACGACCCGGCCGCGGTGCTCGCCACCGCCAAGTACCTGGGCGACGGCGCGGGCACCACCGAGGCCGAACTGCGCGGCATCCACCTGCCGCCGTTCCAGGCGGCCATCTCGGCGGGCGCCGGTTCGGTACAGGTGTCGCTGGCCGGCTGGAGCCCGCAGCGCGCGAAGCTGGTCAACGAGGTACTCAAGGGTGAGCTGCGGTTCAGCGGGTTCGTGCTCGCCGACGGCACCGGACTGGACAAACTGGACGGTGCGCCCGGCGTCACCGGCGCCGACATCACCGCCGCCTACAACGCCGGCATCGACATGATCGCGGCTTCGGGTGACTTCCGGCAGTTCGTCGCGATGCTGCGCGCCGAGGTCGACGGCGGGCGGATCACCTGGCAGCGGGTCGACGACGCGAACCGGCGCATCCTCACCAAGAAGTTCGAGCTCGGCCTGTTCGAGCGGCCGCTCAGCGACCGCGGGCTCACCACCAACATCGGCGGCGCCGCCCACCGCGACGTGGCCCGCGAGGCGGTCCGCAAGTCGCAGGTGCTGCTGAAGAACGACGGCAAGACGCTGCCGCTGGCCAAGACCGGCGGCAAGATCTTCGTGGCCGGCCGGAGCGCCGACGACATCGGCATCCAGTCCGGCGGCTGGACCATGTCGTCGCAGGGCGCCAGCGGGCCCATCACCCAGGGCACGACCATCCTGCAGGGCATCCGCGCCACGGTCGGCACCGGCGCGACCATCACGTACAACCGGGACGGCACCGGCATCAACCGCACCTACCGCGCGGCCATCGCGGTGGTCGGCGAGAAGCCGTACGCCGGCACAAAGGGCGACCGCAAGGGCGCGCTGGCACTCGACAAGGACGACCTGCGCACGCTCGACCGCCTACGGGCCTCAGGTGTACCGGTGGTGGTGGTCCTCGTCTCCGGCCGCCCGCTCGACGTCACGAGCCGCCTCAAAGACTGGGACGCGCTGGTCGCCGCCTGGCTGCCCGGCACCGAGGGGCAGGGCGTCGCCGACGTACTGTTCGGCGACTACGCGCCGACCGGCAAACTGCCGATGACGTGGATGCGCGCCTCGGCGCAGCAACCCATCAACGCCGGCGACGGCAAGCCGGCCCTTTTCGCGTACGGCTTCGGGCTGACCTTCCCGGCGACCCCGGCCGCGACGCCCACGCCGACCCCGTCCGCGTCCCGCCCCCGGCCGGCCTCCCCCACGCCCACCCCGACACGCCCGCGCACCCCGGCGCCGCCCCGCACCACCCCGCCATCACCAACCCCCCAGCCCAACCCGACGACCGCGCCAACACCCACCGAGCCTCCCGCCGCGGCCGCCCGCACCGTCGAATACAACCCGGCAAGCCAGCGATAGACCGCCTTCATGCCCGCCCCACGTCACGACCAGCGGCTCAGCACTCGCCGGCGGCGCGACTTACTCCGCCAACGCCCGCGCCGCCCGGCTGGCGCGCTTGCCCCCCGCCCGCCCCGCGCCGCCCGACTTGCGCGCGCTTGCCCCCGCCCGCCCCGCGCCGCCCGACTTGCGCGGGCTCGCCCCCGCCGGCCCCGCGCCGCCACGGCGGCGTGTCGCCACGCCCCGGCCCGTCGATCAAGGGCAAACGCACGCGGTTCGATCGCTTATCCGCGAGCATTCGCCCTTGATCGATGCGAATGCCCTTGATCGGCGACGCCGATCACGGGCGCCGGCACCACCTGCCCGGCGCGGCTTCCCGCCGCCGACGCCCGCGCCACCCGACCACGGCGGCGTTTCGCCACCCCCGCCCGCCGATCAAGGGCGAATGCACGCGGTTCGATCGCTTATCCACGAGCATTCGCCCTTGGTCCATGCAAACCCCTTGATCGGCGACGCCGATCGCGGGCGACGGCGCGAGTGCGCCACCCAGCCAGCCCGGCTTGCCGCCGTCGACACCCACGCCGCCCGCTAGCGCGGCTTGCCCGCCCGCCACGCGCCGCCCGACCACGACGGCGTGTCGCCACGCCCCGCCCGCTGGGGATTTAAGGCTGTTGGGTGGTGTTGGCTGGTGGGTTGCGGCGTTTGGGGTGGCCGGTGTTGGCGGGTCGGCCTTTCCTGATCACGGGTTGGCGGGTTCGGGGATACTTGTTCTTCGATCCTTTGGGGCGGCCTGGGCCGGGTCGGGAGGGTTTTGGTGGCTTGGTCGGGGTGGGCAGGGCCGCGGTAGCTAGCCGAAAT
>NZ_BSDI01000023.1 GCF_027923225.1 Phytohabitans aurantiacus | reverse complement strand
CGAACCGTCAGACAGTCCGAAACCTAGGCCAGGCAACGGCGTGCCCCAATCACCAACCCGACCCCAACCCACACATCGGGGCGAAGAGCCGTGCCTTTGCCCTTGATCGGCGGGGAGAGCGCGCCGCGGCGCGGCACGGCGGGCGGGCGCGCGCCGCTGCGGGCGGGGTGGGCTGCCGCGGGCGGGGTGGGCCGGGCGCGGCGCGGGCGGGGAAGGCGCGGGCCGCGGCGGGGAGAGCGGGGGCCGGCGGAAGTGGTTGCTGTTAGGGGTGGGTTGGGCGGCCGGCTAGGAAGGTTGCGGTTATGGGGATTTGGCGTAGGTCGGACGGTGCTAGGTCGCTGGGGTCGTCTGCCACGATCATCAGGTCCGCCGCGTCGCCGACCTTCACGCCGGTGCGGCCGCCGCTGGCGGCTGCCAGTGCGACGCTTAGCGGGATCGCCTGTTCGGGGTGCCAGGAGGGGCGGCTGTCGTCGGTGCGGGTGACCGCGGAGGCGATGCCGTCCCACGGGTCGAGCGGCGCCACCGGTGCGTCCGAGCCGATTTCCAGGCGGGCGCCGGCGGCCAGCAGCGCGCCGTAGGGGAAGGCGCGGCCGGTGCGGCCGGCCCAGTAGCGGTCGGCGACGTCGCGGTCGTCCGGCGCGTGGGCCGGTTGGACGCTCGCGGTTATGCCGAGCGCCGCGAACCGGGTGAGGTCGTCGGGGTGGACGAGTTGCGCGTGTTCGATCTGGCCGGGGCAGCCCACCTCGGTGAAGGCGTCGAGGGCGATGCGGGTGGCGTGGTCGCCGATGGCGTGCACGGCTGGCGTGATCCCGTAACGGTACGCGCGATCCATCAGCGGCACGAGCGTTTCGTACGGCAATTCCAGCATGCCGTGCGTGGCGGTGCCCGGGTACGGGTCGTGGCAGTAGGCGGTGCGGGTGTTCAGGGAGCCGTCGACGAAGAGTTTGTACGGCCCGATTGTCAGCAGCCCTTCCGAGCCGGCAACGGGGTCGCCGGTGCGGTGCCCGCGGGCGATGGCCTCGTCGAGCATGTGCCGGGCGATCACGCATGCCACCCGGACCGCTGGGGTACCGGTCGCGAGGCGGCGGATCCAGTCGGTGACGGTGTCGGCGTACTCGAAGTCGCGGATGCCGGTGACCCCTCGTGCCGCAGCGGCCTCCATGGCCTCCAGCACCCACCGGTCCACCATTTCCGGCGGCGCGCCCGGGAGCGCGGAGGTCGCTTGATAGCAGTCGTTCTCGACCAGTACGCCGGTGGCGTGATCGGAGCCGATCAGCTTGAGCGCGGCGGGGCTGAGCCAGATGGAGTGCAGGTCGGCGCTGAACAGCGCGACCGGCTGGCCGGGCAGTGCCGCTTCGAGCAGGTCCTTGTGCGGCTGGTCTGGCCAGAGGCCGTCCCGGAAGCCGGCGCCCATGACGATCTCGCCGGGTTCGGCGCGCGGGGCGGCGACCACGAGGTCGACCGCGTGCTTGGCCGAGGTCGCCGCGTCGAGCGGCACCCGCCGGCGGCTGCTGGCCCACTGCGCGGCGTGCACGTGCGCGTCGACAAGTCCGGGCAGCAACGTCCCGCCGCAGCCGTCGACGACGAGCGCGTCGCCCGCCGGGTCGCTGGCGCCGATCGCGGCCACCACGCCGCCGGCGAGCCGCACGTCGACCAGCGGCCCGCGCAGCCCGGCGCGCACCCGCCGCAGCAGTACCTCCATCGCGCACCTCCCAGGTTCGGAGATGATCTTCGCACGACTGCCCGTGGGTAGGGCAACGTCGACTCGGGCTACTCCGGGGTGTTCAGGAGGGCCTTGAGGGCGACGACGTGTCCGGCGTACGCACGCCTGCCATCGGCGGTGAGGCTGACCCAGGTCTTGACCCGGCCGCGGCCGGTGGGCTTGGAGATCGTGACGTAACCCGCGTCCTGCAACACCTTCAGGTGCTTGCTCAGCACCGAGTCGGCGACGCCGAGCAGGTCACGCAGCACGCTGAACTCGGCGGTGGACGAGGCGTCGAGGAAGGCGCAGATCCGCAGCCGGTTCGGCGCGTGCACGACCTCGTCGAACATCTCGCTCACACGCCTGCCCGCAGTTGGGCGCGCAGGGCATCGTCGAACCGGCGGCCCAGGATGACGGCACCGGCGAACGACACCACGGCCAGGCACCACACCGGCCAGGTCAGCTCCGTGAGGTACTCGATCATCCAGGCCGAGATGGCGGCCGTGCCGACCAGCGCGCCCAGTGCCTTGCCCCATCGGCCGGCACGGCCGGCGTCGAAGCCGGAGATCCAGACTCCGGTCAGGCGCCGGTACGCCCTGCCGAGCGCGAGGCAGCCGGCGGTGAACAGTACGGCCGCGGCGAGCTTGACGGCAAGGTTGCCGAGGCCCATCCCGACGACGTATCCAGCGAGCAGCAGACCGAGGGCCGGGTGGTACCACCACGGGGTGATCAGCCGATCGGCCAGGGCGGAACGGGCTTCGGCGATCGCGACGAGGGGCTCCACGTTGTTGCTTTCCATGCCGAAAAGACAATCACATTCCAAGACGGAAAGTCAAAGTGACGTGCGCAACCCCTCGACTCGAACAGCCTGGCCCGAACCCCCTGGATCAGATCACGCCTGCCCGCACCTGATGCCGGCTCCGTGTACGTGGTCCAGCGGCTGCCCACCCTGTGCGCCCGGACAGCCCCAGCCCTGCTCGGCCAGTACCTGGCGGCTCTGCTCGGCGTCGTTCCACAGCACCTTCCCGTGCGACAGGACCTGGTACTCCTCGTGGCCCTTGCCAGCGAGCAGGATCGTGTCGCCGGGCTCCGCCCGCGCGATGAGCGCGCGCAGCGCCTGGCCGCGGTCGAGGCGCACCTGTACATCACAGGTCGTGCCGGCCTCGCGCGCGCCCGCGACGATTTCCGCGGCGATCTCCGCCGGGTCCTCGTGCTGCGGGTTGTCCGACGTCACCATCATGACGTCGGCCAGCTCGGCGGCGATTTTGCCCATCGGACGGCGGTTTTCCGCGTCCCGCCCACCGGAGTGGCCGAAAAGCACCATCAATCGCCCCTTGGTGCTGCTGCGTACCGTGCGCAGCACCGTCTCGAGCGCCTTTGGCGTGTGTGCGAAGTCGACCAGCACCTGGAATGGCTGTCCACAGTCGATACTCTGCAGGCGCCCGTCGACCGTGGTGCCCGCGGCCGCGGCGACGACCGCGTCGAGCGAGACGCCCATGCTCAGCGCCGTGGTCGCGGCGGCGAGCCAGTTCGCCACGTTCATCATCCCGGGCATCGCTGAGACCACCTCCGCTTGGCCCCAGGGCGTGACAAGAGTGAAGCGGCTCTTGCCAGGCTCCAGACGAATGTCGCGAGCCGTCACGTCCGCCGGGCTTTCGATGCCGTACGACAGGATCCGCTGCGGTCCGCTGGCACGCATGACCGCAGAGGCAGCGTCGTCGGCGTTGACGACACCGACACCGTCCGGCGTGGACTCGGCCACCATGGCGAACAGCCTCGCCTTCGTCGCCAGG
The DNA here is from genome assembly GCF_027923225.1 of Phytohabitans aurantiacus. Lineage (GTDB taxonomy): Bacteria > Actinomycetota > Actinomycetes > Mycobacteriales > Micromonosporaceae > Phytohabitans > Phytohabitans aurantiacus. The sequence continues at coordinate 117,159 of NZ_BSDI01000023.1, read as the reverse complement.
TACTCCTCCATCGAGCCGTGGAAGTCCAGGTGCTCGGGGCTGAGGTTGGTGAAAACACCGGCGGCGAAGGCGACCCCGCGCACCCGCTCCAGGGACAGCGCGTGCGAACTCACCTCCGTCACCGCCGCGTCACAGCCCGCGTCCACCATGTCGGCGAGCATCCGGTGAAGGTCGCCCGCCTCGGGAGTGGTGAAGCCGTAGTGTGCCGGCGCCACACCGTTACCGGTGGTCATTCCCAGCGTGCTGAGCCGCCCCGTCCGCAGGCCGCCCGCCTCCAGAGCCGCGTGAATCATGTGCGTGGTGGTCGTCTTACCGTCTGTGCCGGTCACCCCGACGAGGCGCAGTGCCTTGGCCGGATGGCCGTACACCGCCGCGGCCAGATCAGCCAGCGCGGCACGGGCCGAGGGAACCCGCACCACGACGGTGTCGCGGGGCGTTTCGACCTCCCCCTCCGTCACCACGCCGACCGCGCCGCGCGCCAACGCGTCATCGACGAAACGGCGTGCGTCATGGCGCTCGCCCGCGATGGCGACGAACAGGTCGCCCGGACCCACGCGGCGCGAGTCGTGCGTGATGCCTGTGACCAACCGGCGGGCATCGCCCTGCACGAGCCGGGCGGTAGCCACGGCCGCGAGGACCTGTTCGACGTTAGAGATCTGCCTCATGCCTTACAGACGTGTGAGGCGCCTCAAACGGTCTAGGCCGTGGGCCAAATTACATAGGAATTTCACAGGTGGCTTCAGGTGAATACTCAGGTATCAGTGCTCAGTCACCGTCCGTGCACGGTTTCTCCCACGTGCCAAGGTACTCGCGGTACTGCCCGCCGAACGACTGCTTGAACATGGTGAAGCCGGCCCACGGGTGGTCGGGCTCGTCCTTGGGAGCCGCGCCCACGAAGTCGAACGTCGTCTGACCTCGCTCGCGGGCGTCGAGCACCATCGTGGCGAGCATGACGGTGCCCGGGTGCAGATTGCGGGCGTCCAGCAGGCTGCCGCTGTGCGCGTAGTACCGCGTGGTCGGGCTGTCGTACACGATGGACGCGGCGATCGGGCGGTCGCCGTGGCGGGTGACGTAGATCGTGGCCGCGTCACGCTCCATCAGAGCGGCCGCCTGCCGCTGGTAGTACTCGTCGTCGTGAGGCTTCATGCCGGTGTTGTTGGCCACGTCGTGAATCATGTCGAGCAGGATCGCCACGTCGGCCGGGTCGGTGCTCGACGCGACGGTGATGTCCTTCTTGTACGCGTTGCGCCAGCGGTTGCGGATGTTCGCCGCGAACTCGCCGATGAGCTCGTCGCGGGTCTTCCGGAGGTCCTGGATCCAGGTCAGGCCCGGCTGCATGTTGCGCTTCGCGGGCTGGTGACCGAGCGCAATCAGGTCGTCACGGGTGACCGGGGCGTTCGGCTCGGTCCGGATGAACAATGCCTTCTCCTGGCGCCCCAGGTCGAGCAGGGCGCGCATCGCCTCCGCGAGGCCCTCGGCGGTGGTCGCGACCGGGCCGTACGGGCAGTACAGCCGGGCGTTCTCCCCGGCACGCTCCACCACGGTCATGCACTGCCAGTCGTCACCGCTGCCGAAGTACACCTCGCGGCCGTTCGCCCGCTGGAACGCCGCCCAGTGGCTGCTCTGCAGGAAATGGCCACCGTGGGTGAACAACCGACGATCCCACGCCTCATCGGAGATCACGTGCTGCCAGGGTGTTGACAAACTCAGCGACATCAGCACTTCCACCTAGAGCTCGAATAGTCATTGTGTAGACGTGTCGCGCGCCGCGTCCGGTTGCGTCTGCCGGCCGCGACCCGCGCCGCCGCGACAGTACTCTCACTCACGCCCGGGCGTAGGAGACGACCCGCGCCGAGGCGATGACGGCGGCGACCATGCTGACCACGGCGAAGAACATCAGCGAGCCGGCCGGAAAACCGACCTTCTGGGTGTTGCCGCCGCCGAGCACGAGCGCGTACAGCACGCTGACGGCCGCGGGCACCAGCGGGGCCAGCGCGATCACCTGAAGGTTTCCGGCGCGGCGCAGGAGCAGCGCGATGAGCGCGGCGTACGCCAGGGCGGTGGCCAGGGCGAGCCAGCCGGCCGCCGCGCCAGCGGCCGTGGGATCGACGCCGTAGTGGTCCAGCTGGTCGCGCGCGTCGAAGATGCGGAAGGCAAGCCAGGCGAAGAGCACGGCGGCGGCGACGGCGCTACCGATCAGGCCCCGGTCGGGACCGGTCGTGGAGTCAGGCATATCGACGACGGTAAGGCCGCGGGGCAAGACCTATTCGACCTCGCGAAGCACGTCGGCGGTGGCGGGCATGCGGCTCACCAACTCCTTGAGGGCGTTTTCCACGACGACCGCCGCGGCGGACTCGTCCTTCGCGGAGACGACATCCTGCAGTACTGTCGGCGTCTGAGCGATCGCGGCCGCCTCGGTGTTGGCGGCTTCCTTGACGGCCTTCACGGCGTCGGCTGCCGCCTGCATCTTGATCTTGCCCTTGTCGCCGATGCCGATCTCGGCCGGCAACAGGTTGAAGACACCGGCGTACACCAGGGCGATCCCGACGACGAAGATCGCCGCCAGGCCGACCGAGTTGACGTCTTTGCCGGCGACCATGCCCCAGATGGTCACGACCGTGCCCGCGGCCAGCATGATGGCGCCGAGCCCACCCACAAGTATCCGAATCGTCGGGCCCATCGCGCGCCTCCACGTCCTTTCGGGGATGACGACTCCACGGTAGACAGGCGAGACCACAGAGGACAGAGACGAACGTATACGGGGTCAGGTGATTTGGAGGATCGCTAGTGTGGCGTTGTCGTGGCCGCCGGCGGCCAGGGTGTCGGCCAGCAGCGCGGCGACCATCTCGCCGGGGCGGTCGCCCGAGCCCAGTACCTGCTGGAGCCGCTCGTACGACACCTGCTCGGCGACACCGTCCGTGCAGAGGCAATACACGTCGCCCGGCCGGAGCGTCACGTTGAGCACGTCGGGTTCCGGCGAGTCCGGATGCCCCAGGAAGCGGTGGAGCATGTAACGCGCGGCCGCCGCCTGCCGCGAGTCGGCCGGGTACCAGCCGTAGACGGCGCCCAGCCAGGCGGCCGTGTGGTCGACGGTCAGCAGCTCCAGCAACCCGTCACGCAGGCGGTATGCGCGGGAGTCACCGATCTGCGCGATCCACGCCGCACCATCGCCGTCGGGCACGAACGCGGTCAGCGTACAGCCGGTCAGGGAATCGAGCCGCTCGCCCGCGGCGCGTACCCGTTGCTGCGCGGCGCCCACCGCGTCCCGTATCGTCGCCGGGCCGAAGGGCCGGTGGGCGGCACGCAGCGCGGCGACGACCACGTCGACGGCCGTGCGCGATGCCACCGCGCTGCCCTCGCTGTCGCCCATGCCGTCGGCCACGACGGCCAGCACCGGATCGTCGCCCAGATGGAGCACGTCGAAGTTGGCGCGGTAGCGCCGCCCGATCTCGGTGCCGCCCGCGACCGTGAGCGTCCGGTCGCCGTCGCGCGTCACGAACTCCGTCGTGCCCTCGACCGTCCCCACGTTTGAGACTTTATCGCGTGGCCGCGCCACCTTGAGCGCCTCCAAGCGCCCCTTAGCACTCGAAGTCTCAACCGAGCCTTCAACGATACGATTGAGACACATGAGCCAGGACATTCGAGACTTCGTGCCCGCTTCATGTGACCTACTGGGGCTCGGTGAGCCGACCCACCTCGAGCCAGCCTTCGGGTTGATTCGCAACGAACTGTTCGCTCAGTTGGTTGACCGCGGCTTCCGGTCGATCGCTCTGGAAACCGACCGGGTGGCCGCTCTCATCGTGAACGAGTTCGTCCAGGATGGAGTGGGAACCCTCGACGGCGCGATGCGCGAGGGCTTCTCCCACGGCTTCGGCGACCTGGAAGCCAACCGGCGACTCGTCGCGTGGATGCGCGAATACAACGAGAGCCACCCCGCTGAGCGACGGTTGGCCTTTCACGGCTTCGACGGGTCGATGGAGATGATGAACGCGCCCAGTCCCCGCCGCTACCTCGAACACGCCCGGGACTATCTGGGGCTCGACCTCGACATCGCGGGCCTCGCCGGCGACGACGAGCTGTGGAGCCGCACGGAGGCGGTCATGGATCCGGCGATGTCGGTTGGTGCCACGGCTGAGGCGGAGAGGCTGCGTTCGATCGCCGACGACATGCTCGTCGCGCTCTACTCGCAGGCGCCGGAGCTGATCGCGGCGTCGTCGCGTGCCGAGTGGGTCAGGGCCAGGACGCACCTCACCGCCGGTCTTGGCATGCTGCGGTATCACAAGCAGGCTTCGCGGCAGGCCGAGCAGACCGTGCGGTGGTCGCGCCTGTCGGGTACCCGGGACGCGCTCATGGCCCAGAACCTGCTCGACATCCGCGAGGTCGAAGGGCGACGGGGGCCGACGCTGGTCTTCGCTCACAACCTGCACCTGCAGCGAAACCTGGGCCACATGAGCCTCGGGCCCATGGACATCAGCTGGTTCTGCGCCGGCGCCATCGTCGGTTCGCTGCTGGGCGACCAGTACACCTTCGTCGCCACCAGCCTCGGCCGGAGCGAGACCATCGAGCTGCCCGAACCGGAACCGGACACCTACGAGGGCGCCCTGCAACGCCGCATCACCACCTGGGGCCTGGTACCCGCCAAGGATGTCGCTCCGGCCGCCACCCGCACGGACACCAGACCGGAACAGGGTTACTTCCCTCTGGAGCCGGCGCTCCTCGCCTCGGCCGACGCGGTGCTGCACGTCGCGGCCTAGCCGCTCGTATTTCCTGGTGACTCTGAGCCTCTACTCCTAACGCTAGGTAACTGGATCGCTACATGCTGTTTGCGATCGGACAGATGCCCCACGGAGGTTCAGATGGCAACACTGGAGACGTTCCGCTATCACGTCGCGGACGATCCCGAGGCCGGCACGGCGGCGCGGGCACCGGGGTCGTTCGCGGCCGAGTCGACCGATTCCGCCGATTCGGTCGAGTCAGCCGGGCCGTCGTTCACCAGCGACGAGGCGGCCGCGCGGTACTACCTCGACGAGCTGTTACAGCGCGACGACCGCCCCGCCATGCGCGCCGTCGTCGAGCCGGAGCGGCCGGAACGCGTACCGGGTCTGGTGGTCGAGAACGAGCGGGACCTGCGTCCACTGGGGACACACCAGGTGCGGTTCACGCAGACCCACCGCCATATCCCGGTCTTCGGCGCGGCCGCGGTCGTCGAACTGACCAGCGATCGCGAACTGGTCAGTGTCACCGCCGAACTGGATGAGGTGACCGGTGTCGACGCCGTCGAGTCGCTGAGCCGTGCGGACGCGCTCGAGCGGGTAGGCAAATACACCAACACGGCGCTGCCGCCGGAGACCGGTGTCGGCGGCCGGCTGATGTTCTACAAGGACGAGTACGAGGGCAGCTGGCACCTCGCGTGGTTCTTCCCGGCCCTGCCCACCGAGCCGCCGTCAGCCGACACGGACACGGACGCGGGCATGGGCGCGAGCGACGGGCATGGGCTGGGCCGGCGACCGGTGCCACCGAGCTACAACTTCCTCGTCGACGCGCACAGCGGCGAGATCCTGTTCGCGTACAGCGCCACACCCACCATCCTGCCCACGCCCGCCCGGTGCACGGGAGTCGACGAAAACGAGGACCGGCAGACGTTTCTCGGGCGGCTCGTCAGCGCGGGCGGCACGTCGGTACTGCTCGACGACCCGCTGCGGTCCGTGCGCACGTACGACCTCAAGTTCACGGACATCGACACCAACCCGCCGGTGCCGAACAGCCCGGTGGGAGCGTCCACAAGCGACTACGGCACCACGAACCGGGCGGCCGTCTCCGCACACCTCAACGCCGGGCGGGTGCAGGACTTCTACAAGAGCGTCCTGCAACGCGACGGCATCGACGACAAGGGAATGGCCCTGATCTCGCTGGTCAACACCACGGCCGCGAGCATGGAGACGCCGCCGGCACTGCTCAACGCCTTCTGGTGGCAGGGGCGCATGTGGTACGGCCAGATCATGCGCAACGGCCGGCTGGTCAGCCTGTCGCGCTACCTGGACATCATCGCCCACGAGCTGACCCACGGCGTCATCGACACGACGTCGGATCTGGTGTACGCGACGCAGTCCGGCGCGCTCAACGAGTCGTTCGCCGACATCTTCGGAGTCATCATCAGTAACTGGTACACGGCGCCCGACCGGGCGGACGTGCGCACCTGGAGCTGGGACATCGGCCCCGGACTGCGACCCGACGGCCGACCGCTGCGCGACTTCGCCGATCCCACCAAGCTCGGGCACCCGGCGCACATGAGGGACTTCAAGCGCCTGCGTCCGGGCGAACAGCCGAACTCACGAAACGACAACGGGTGGGTGCACTTCAACAGCAACATTCACAACAAGGCCGTGCACCACCTGCTGACGATGACGAGTGACGGTTCAACCATGTTCACCGTCGAGGACGTCGCGATCCTGATGTACCTGGGCATGACGCGCCTCACCCCGCTGGCCACCTTCGCGGCGGCGCTGGCGGCGGTGGTCGACGTGGCCCGCACCTACTTCGGCGGCGATCCCCAGCGGGACGCCAAGATCGCGGCGATCCGCCAGGCGTACCAGCTCGTCGGCATCGCCTGAGCCCAACCAGTACGACAACGGGAGAGACCATGACACTTCTGAGTACCCTGTCCAAGGACGCGCCGGCCACGGTTCTGGCACCCGACGGCGGCACCGCGCAGCGGTCCGGTCCCGCCGATCCCGCGGCCGAGAGCGCGCCCGGCGCGGTCGAGGCCGCCACCCGTGGCACCGCGCAGGACATGTACTTCTTCGCGTCCATTGAGGACTTCCCGCCCGGCATCGGCGACCTGGGCCTGACACACGACGACGCGCAGGGCTTCCACGACTACGTGAAGCAGTTCAACACGCCCAATGGCTGGTTCCGCGACGGCCAGGTCGGCCAGTGGATGTACGAGGAGACATACGACAACTACCTCGACGACTACGGATTCGACGCGGCCCGCGTGGTGTATCACTCCGGTCACGGCGGCATGGACGACAACGGCGTCTTCTGGCTTCCGGTCGGCAACGACTGGGGCGGAGACGTCTGGACCTCGTCGAACGACATGCGGCTGGGCAACGAGTACGCCCGCTATGTGTTCTGGTCGACGTGCCTGTCGCTGCGCGTGAAGAACGGGCACAGCCCGATCCGCACATGGTCGGCCGCCAACCTCGGGCTCCGGATGATCTTCGGGTACGAGACGGTCAGCGTCGACAACGGCGACTACGGCAAGTTCTTCTTCCAGGAGTGGAACAAGCACCACAAGCTCAGTACCGCGTTCCTGGACGCCTCATGGCGGATCAGTAACGCGCAGGAACCATCGGTCGTCGCCTGCGGTGCGACGCAGGCCGAGGCGACGGACCGGCTCTTCAACGAAGACGCGTTCTACGCCGCTCCGGCCAGCACGGCATGGTGGTGGTGGCGCTGGTACGACGCCGCGCGGGCCCGTGCGCGCAACCTCCGGATTCCCGGTGGCGGGCGCTCGGCGAAGTTGGCTCCCACGATGCCGTCCCACGAAGGGCTCGCCGCCTGGGCGGAACGGTTCGAGGTGGCGGTCCCCCGCGATGCGCGGGAGCGCGGGCTGCACGGCGGTGTCCTGCTCCGCGGCGACGGGGGTACGCGGATCGCGATCGGTCCGGACGGCTCGCGCGACGTGCGGTTGGCCGATCCCGCGGACACCGACCGGCAGCTCGGCTCCGAGCAGGCGGTCAGGGCGGCGCGCCGGGCGGTCGACCAGTACCGGTTGGCGGAGAACGTCGACCTGATCCTGGACACCGTCCGGTACGACCGGCACGCGGGCGGGAGCGCCGACGAGCGTGTCGACGCCAAGGTCCGGGAGACCATGGTCTCGTTCGTACAGGTCGTCGACGGGGTGCCGGTCGTGAGCGCCGACGGCGGCCGGGTACAGGTCCGGATCGACAACGAGGGCACGGTGACCGGTATCGCCGACTCCACCCGGCAGATCCGCGACCTGCGGGACCAGCCGGCCGTGCCGCCGCCGCCCGCAGACGCTCGTTCTTCCCGCACGCGGCGGGCGCCGAGCCGCACGAGCGGCGGCGGTGAGAACGGTGTCGCGGCGACCGGCGACGCGGAGGTCGACGCCGCACTGGACGGCGCGTTGCAGCGCCGCCTGCACAGGGCCGCGGCCGGCGGGCGGTTCCCCAGCGCCGTGCGCGCCGTGCCGAACACCACGGAGGTCGGCTACGCCCTGCGCGACGGCGACGCGGTGCTCGTCGCCCGCCGCGAGGTCGAGCTCGACTTCGGGAGCGGACTGGCCAAGCGGTACGTGCTGGAGGAGCAGATCGACAGCTGACCCGTTCATCTGGTGCCCCCGGCGTGCGCCGGGGGCATCCGGGGTAAGTACCCCGGATGCGGATCGGTGTTCTCGACGTCGGCTCCAACACGGCGCACCTGCTGATCGCCGATGGCGGCGTCGGGGTGCCGCTGCCGTTGCACGCCATCAAGACAAGGCTCCGCCTCGCCGAGCACGTGGACGCCGACGGTGCCGTGGGGCCCACGGCCATCGACCGGCTCGGCGACGCGGTGGCCGACGCGATCGCCAAGGCGCGCGCGTGGCAGGTGCAGGAGCTGTACGCGTACGCGACCGCGGTGGTCCGGGACGCGCCGAACCAGGAGGAGATCCTGTCCGCCGTGTGGAACCGGTCCGGGGTACGGCTCGGCCTGTTGACGGGGCGGGAGGAGGCCGAGCTGACGTTTCTGGCCGCCCGCCGCTGGATGGGGTGGCGGAGCGGGCCACTGCTGGTACTGGACATCGGCGGCGGCTCTTTGGAGATCGCGTACGGCCACGACGTCGCGCCGCAGTTCGCCGTGTCGCTTCCGGTGGGCGCCGGCCGGCTCACCCGGGAGCGGCTGCGTGGCGACCCGCCCAGCCAGCGGCAGCTCAAGGCACTGCGCCGGCACGTACGCGATCAGCTGACCGAGGCGGCGACCCGGATGCACTGGGAGGGAACCGGCACGGCGGCGGCCACATCGCGCACCTTCCACCAGCTCGCCCGGCTCTGTGGTGCCCCGCCGAAGCGGCTCGGCCCGTTCGTGCCCCGGCACCTGCGCCGCGAAGACCTGGAAAAGCAGCTGAAGCGGCTGGCTCGGCTGCCGGCTGCCAGGCGGGCGAAGCTGCCCGGGATCTCGGCACCCAGGGCGCGGCAGTCCCTGGCCGGCGCGGTCGTCGCGCACACCACGATGACCGCGTTCGGTCTCGGCGAGGTGACCATCTGCCCCTGGGCGCTGCGGGAAGGCATCCTGCTGCGCAGGCTCGAACACGCGGCCTGGTGGGAAGACCACACGACCCGGCTCGACGTGCCCGATGTACGCCCGCCGGCGCCCGATCTCCAGGCGGTCGCCGACGTCGTGCCGCTGGAAAGGGTCCGGGCGTCCCGCGTGTCCGATTCCTGAGGGTCAGCGGGCCCTGCGCAGGTCGGGATGCGACAGCGCGGCCGCACCGGCGGCGGCGCAGCAGCCGGCGCTGACCGCCAGCACGGTCACGGGTGAGACGGCCTGCAGGGCCAGGGCACCGATCGCGGCGCCGACCGGGGTCGCGGTCGCCAGCAGGCTGCGCTGGACGGCGAAGACCGTGCCGTGCCGCCCCGGCGGGACCCACCGTTGCAACGCGCCGGTCTCGATGGTCGTGTACGGGCCCCAGAGCAGGCCGCCGACGAGGAAGACGGCGGCCGCGGTCCACGCCGAGTCCACAATGGCCAGCGGCAGCATCGTCAGGCCCCAGATCAGCGCTCCCCCGCCGTTGACGAGGCCGGGGCGGTACCGGGCCAGCAGCGGCGCGACCGGCAGCGACAGCAGGGCGCCGGCGCCGAACATGGCCCAGAGCAGGCTGTACGTGCCCTCGCCGGCGCCCAGGTGGTCGCGGACGAAGCCAGGGCTGGCGGTCTCGAACGGGCCGTAGACCAGGTAGTACACAGTGGACAGCGCGATGATGGCGGCGACGCGCGACGGCCAGGCCCTCGGGCGCTCCGCATGCGCGGCCGTGGGCCTCGCGACCGCGCCCGGGTCGGGAGTGGGCAACCGCAGCGCGAGCAGGAACGCGGACAGGACCATCGCGGCGGCCACGAGCAGGCTGCCCCGGACGCCGGTCAGCGCCATGGCCGGACCGACCAGCGCGGTACCCACCAGCAGCGGCATCTGGTCACCCACCGCCACCGTCGCGTTCGCGCGGGGAAGCTCGCTCGCCGGCGTGGTCCGCGGCACCAGCCAGCGGACGCCGGCGTACGTGGCGGGTGAGAACAGGCTCGCCAGCCCACCCAGGACGAATACCGCCGCCAGCGGGACGGTGCCCGATCGGACCGAAGCCGACAGCGCCAGCAGCAGCCCCGCGCGCACGGCCGTGTCGAGCAGGATCAGGGGGCGGGCGCCCCACCGGTCGATACACCTGCCGATGAGCACGCCCGAGATCAGGATCGGCAGCCGCAGTACCAGCACCACCAGCGCGGTCTGCGACGGTGACCAGCCCTGTGGCTGCGCCACCCACAGCAGCAGGAACAGGACGAACGTGTCCGAGGAGTTGCCCAGCAGGGCGATCGCCGCCGCCCTCCGCACCGGTGTGGAGACGCGCGGCCGCGTGCCAAGCGCCGCTTGCCTGGTCATGTGCCGTGCCCCTCGACGCTGCGGTCGACGGGACAGTCGGTTCCGCAGGCCGCCCACGAGCAGGTCCGGCAGGTGGCGTCCGCCTCGCTGCGCCGCCGGGCGCCGGCCAGTAGAGCGGCCGCCAGGCTCTGCACCACCATCGCCTGCCGCGCGGGCGGCAGCCCGTTCAGCAGCTCGGCGACCGCGCCGTCGCGAGCCTGCTGCCACCTCCGCAGGGCCGCCCGTCCCTCGTCGGTGGCGTAGAGCGGTACTCCGCGCCCGGCCGATGGCCCGCGGCGGACGAGTCGCCGGCCCGCCAGCCTGTCGATGAGGCGTACGGTGCCGGACTGGCTCAGTTCGACGCGGCCACGCAGCCACTCCACCGAGCAGCCCTCGTGCGTGGCGATCAGCGTCAGGGCGCTCAGCTCGCGCTGCTCCAGCCCGGTCGAGCGGGCAGCGGCGTGAAACCTGTCCACCGCGGCGGTGACCCAGGCACCCACGACGTTTCCGGTATGCATGAGTCATACATTTCCGCCGACGGCGTGTTTAACCGCACCGGCAGTGGAAATCCTCCACACATGGCTGACCAGCAGAAGTCCGAACCCGTCCAGGAACCGCCCGGCACCCTGGAGGCGATGCGCCGGAAGCCTGACCACGGCGAGGACAGCTACCGGGGTTCGGGCCGCCTGGAAGGCAAGCGGGCGGTCGTGACCGGCGGCGACAGCGGCATCGGCCGGGCGGCGGCGATCGCGTTCGCGCGCGAGGGCGCCGACGTGCTGATCTCGTACCTGAGCGAGCACGACGACGCCAAGGACACCGCGCGGCTCGTCGAGAAGGCCGGCCGCCGCGCCGTCCTGGTCGCCGGCGACCTCGCCGACCCGCGACACTGCAAGGAGTTGGTGGACCGCGCGGTCGCCGAGTTCGACGGGATCGACGTCCTGGTCAACAACGCGGCCTACCAGATGAGCCACGAGACCGTCGAGGAGATCGGCGACGACGAGTGGCAGCACACCTTCGATGTGAACATCACCGCGATGTTCCGGATCGTCCGGGCCGCACTGCCACACCTGAACGAAGGCGCGTCGATCATCAACACGAGCTCCATCAACTACGACGCGCCGAAGCCGACGCTGCTGCCATACGCCACCACCAAGGGCGCCATCGCCAACTTCACCGCCGGCCTGGCCCAGATGCTGGGCGAGCGCGGCATCAGGGTGAACGCGGTCGCCCCGGGCCCGATCTGGACCCCGCTGATCCCATCGACGATGCCTCCCGAGCAGGTCGCCGAGTTCGGTAAGAACACGCCGCTGGGCCGGGCGGGCGAGCCCAAGGAGGTCGCACCGGCGTTCGTCCTGCTCGCCTCCGACGAGGCCAGCTACATCTCCGGCGCGGTCATCCCGGTGACCGGCGGCAAACCCATCCTCTGACGCGAGCTCAGGTCTCAGCCCGGGTCAAGCGGCGGCGCAGGGTGGCCTCCACGCGCCGTCTTTGCCGGGCCGGGTACGGCACGCTCTCGTCCGGGCGGCGCGCGTCGCGCCGCTGATCCAGCCAGTCGGTTGCCTATGTGGACGGACCGACCCGCACCGCGAAAGCTTTCTAGAGGACGGCGTCGGCGGGGAGGCCGAAGTCGTAGTGCCAGAATCCTCCGAAGCCGAACATCAAGCCGTTGGAGGCCGATACCCACACGTCGGACGCCAGCGTGAACGCCACGATGTCGGTGAGTCCGTTGCCGTCGAAGTCGCCGGCGTGGGGTGTCTGGCCGGGCGGAGCGAAGTTGTCGTGCCACCGTAGTCCGGGACCGAAGGAGCGGCCCGTGGACAGTGCGATGTAGACATCGGCGTCGGCGTTCTGGGTGAACGTGATGATGTCGGCCAGCCCGTCGCCGTCGACGTCGCCGACGCGCGGTGTCTCGCCGGCGGGCGCGAAGTAGTCGTGCCAGCGCTGCGACGGTGCGAAGCTCGAGCCGGTCGACAGCGCGACGTAGACGACGGCCCACGGCGACTGGTGGGTGAACGTGATGAGGTCTTCGCGACCGTCGCCGTCGACGTCCGCCACCGCCGGTGTCTCCCCGGACGGTGCGAAGTAGTCGTGCCATCGGGACGGTGTGCCGAACGCGGTACCCGTCGAGAGAGCCACGTCGACCTGCGCGGCCTGGTTGGCGGTGATGACGTCGTCGCGGCCGTCACCGTCGACGTCGCCGGTCAGCAGCCAGCCGCCGGGCCGGGCGAGGTTGTCGTGCCATCGGGTCGTCGCCGCGAACGCGCCGCCGCTCGACAGCGCCACGTCGACCGCCGGCTGTCCGACCGAGAGGACATCGTCGCGGCCGTCACCGTCGAAGTCGCCGGTCAGCCACCGTCCCGCCGCTGACGGGAAACCGCTGTGCCAGGTCGACTTCGGACCGAACGCGCCGCCGGTCGACAAGGCCACCTCGACCCTGCCCTGGTTGAACGCCAGTACGTCGTCGCGGCCGTCGCCGTCGACGTCGGTGCCGCCCGCCGACCTGGCGCGCACCGGGGGCACCGCGGAGAACACCGCGTACCGGGCGGCCGTCCACGCCGGCGATCCCGCCTGCGGCTCCAGCCGCACGGTGATGGCGGACTTGCCGGCCGTGGCGCTGGCCGGCAGCGCGAAACCGTCTTCCAGCCACCGTTGGACCGTGTTGTTCAACGGCTGCGACCACACTCCGACCGCCACGTTGTCGACGAGTACCCGGGCCGCCTGGTAGGCGTTGTGCTGGTCAGAGACCCGCCGCAGGGTGACGCCGCGGTTGTCCGGTGCGACCGCCATCCGGAACGTGACCGCCGAACTCGTGGACCTGACCTGGTCGGCGACCGTCACGTCGTCGTGGTCGCCCTCGAACACCGTGCTGAGGTCGCTCTGGGTGGCAGCACCGGCTTCGGCGTAGCTGTGCGCGGTGCGGGCGGCGGCGTCACCGACGTCCAGCGAGTCGGTCGGCCGCGCGCCGCGGCTCGCCTTCTGGTACAGGAAGGTGGTCGAGCCGTACTCGGCTGGCTGGAAGTTGGTGAAGCCGTGCTCGATGCCGAAACGCAGGTGGGTCTGGTACGGCACGGCCTCGCTGAGCAGGATCCGGTACGCGGCGTCACACTTGAATTCGCAGTTGTTGGCCACGTCCTCGTGCGCGCTGTGGCCGTTGAGCGGCGCGCTGAACGGGCCGTAGTTGAAGTACCAGCCGCCCTCGTAGAAGTCCTCGGTGCCGGTGCCGTGCCACTGTGGACTCCGGCTGCCGTCGACGTAGATCCGCTCGTCGCCTTCCAGATAGGTACGGGCCCAGCCGCTGTTGTCCTTGCCCTTCATCGTGTGTGAGACGCCCACGAGCTTGCCGCGGCCACCCTGCTCGGCGAAGATCCAGTCTGCGCCGTAGTCGACGTCGGCGCTCCGGGACAGCGCGGTGAAGTAGCCGGCGTCGCCGCCGGAAGCAAGCGCCGCCGTCCATTGTGGATCCGATGACACGGTCACCGAGGCCCGGACGTTGGTCAGCTGCTGGCCGCTGCCGTTGACGAGCGTGACGCGCGCGCTCCGGGCGTACGGCATGGGCCACCAGGAGCTGAGGCTGACACCGCTGGCGGGATTTGCCGCGAACAGCAGCGAGCGCACCGAGTACGCGCCGAGGCCGGAGCCGAAGAACTCGCCGATCGGGGCGTCCACTGTGGTGCGCCCGTCGAAGGTGACGCGCAGCCGGGTCTTGGCGAGTACCTCGTCGTGGGCCGCGGTGTGACCGGTGACCTGCGGGATCGCTATCGACAGCGCGCCGATGACGCCCGGCCCGCTCGGGCTGGCGAGGTCGGCCTGCCCTCCTGGAGCCAGGTTGATGGGCCCTGGAGTGACGACGAATCCGGTGCGGGCCGGCTTGGGGTCGGCGGTGCCGGCGGCGCGGAGCATGGCCAGTACGTCGTCGGCGCGGTCCGCCGGGTTGAACGTCGTGACTCCTGTCGCGTCGGGGAAGTGCCGGTACGACAGGTGGTAGAAGCCGGGGTTGTTCTGCACCGTCACGCGCATCGACGACCGGTACGGCATCGGCACCTTGATGTAGACGCCGCCCGAGCTCTGGCTCGCGTTGGCCACGAGCGGATGCACGAAGGGCGCTCCCAGCGCGCCGTTGACGACGTCCTGCGCGGCGGCGTTCACCACGGTCAGACCGTCGAGCTCGATTTTCAGGCGCCCGTACCCGCTGATGTTTCCCCAGTCCCAGGTGAACCACATCGAGCCGATCTCCCCCGCGCCCGTGTCCTCGGCGATCACGCAGCCGTCCACGGTGGTGCGCCGGCAGGTGTACCGGCCGTTGAAGCCGTCGCTGTCGTTGGCTCCGGTGCGGTCGAAGCTGGAGAACTGCCGGGTCTCGCCGTCGCGCGGCAGGTACGGCAACAGGTCGAGCCTGCGGTAGGTGTCCCAACCCACCACGCGGGTGACGGCAGTGGGTTCGGCCGCGGCGGCCGGGGTCGCCGGTACCGCGAGCCCAGTGGCCAGCAGGAGCAGGGCCAGGGGTGTACGCATCGCTTATCCCGTCCCGGCGGCGAAAATATGCATCCGCCCGCCGTTGGTGGTCGTGGGCAGGGTTATGGCCCGGATGGACTTTCCGGGGCTCAGCGGGAAGGTCGCGGCGAACACGTACGTCGGTATCGGATCGCGGCCGCCGCCCCAGATGGTGAAGTTGCGGTATGGCAGCTGCGCCGCGATGGTGTTTGCGTGCTGCACCGGCACCTGGCCGTTCGCGCGGGTCCAGTCGGTGAAGCCGAGCGCGACCTGCTGCCGGGTGCCGTCGGTGTATTCGAGGGTGGCCGTTCCGGTGGATCCCCAGCCGTCGGCGGCACCGAGCAGGCCGACCTTGGTGGCTCCGGTGACCGGTGTGACCGGGATGCTCTGGCCGGCGGCAACGGTGTTGTCGCGCTCGCCCGGCTGGGTGTCCGGCCACCGGTACGTGATGCCGGCGTGGTCGATCGCCGATCCCGGTGTGAGTCCGGCGGAGGCGAGGGCCTGGCGCGAGTAGCTGGTGCCGGTGCCGTCGAAGTCGCCGCCGCCGAGGTACGTGTCGTCGCTGATGCCGGCGTTGGTGCGGTGACCGCCGAAGCCGACCGCGAACACGTGCATCCGCCCGACCTGGGGCGAAGGCAGCGTCACGCCGACGACGGTGCGGGCCGGGTCGACGGGAACGTCCGTGGAGTACAGGTACGTCGTCACGGAGTGCGGCTGGCCCCAAAGGTCGTTGCGGTAGGGCATCTGCGCGGCGACGGTGTTGTCGGGGCGCATCGCGGCGGTGGCGCCGCCGAGGGTCCAGTCGGAGAAGCCGACGCTGGCGGTGCCGGTGCTGCCGTCGCTGTAGTGGACCGTGAGGGTGCCGGAAGCGCCGTCCGGGTTGCCTTCGGCGCTGCCGAGCAGACCGAGGCGGGTGGCTCCGGGCGGGCTCGCGACGGTCAGGCGCTGGCCGGCGGCCACCACGTTGTTCGGTTGTCCATGGTGGACGTTCGGCCAGGTGTAGGCGACGCCGCCGGCGGTGACCGGGCTGCCGGGCACGACACCGGCCGCGACGAGCGCTTGGAGGGAGTACCCGGTGCCCCAGCCGTCGTAGTCGCTCTGGCCGGCCGCGCCGTCCGATGAGACGCCCTGGTTGTTGGCGGCCGCGGCGGCGTTCGCCCCGTACGACGGCGGCGCGGCGTCGGCGGTGGCGGCCCAGGTGGTGTTCGCGGTCGCAGCGAGTTCGAAGTGGACGGTGCCGCCGTCGGTCAGCACGGACGGTGGCAGGTATGCCTTGTTCCACGCCGCGCCGTCGAGGGTCATCGACTGGATGTACGGGCGGTTTCCAGCGGCGGCGGGTGCGTCGAGGGTGAGGGTCCGCCCGTTCGGGAGCGTGATGTCGGCCCGGGTGAACGTCGGTCCGGTGAGAGTAAGATCGGCGGTGCCGGGGATGGCCGGGTAGATGCCGAGCGCGGAGAAGGCGTACCACGCCGACAGGGCGCCGAGGTCGTCGTTGCCCGGCAGCCCGCTCGGCGCGTTGCGGTACAGCTCGTCGTGGATGCGCCGCACGACCGCCTGGGTCTTGTGTGGCGCGCCGGCCCAGTTGTAGAGCCAGGGCGTGCCGAACGACAGCTCGTTACCCATCCACGCGTGCGGACCCGGGATCACATTGAGCTCGGTCAGGTGGGTGTCCAGGTAGGACACCATCGCCGCGTCGCCGCCCTTGGCACGGATCAGCCCGCGCGGGTTGAACGGCACCATCGGCGTGTACTTCCACGCGTTCCCCTCCGCCCACTCGACGTAGTCGTAGCGGACCGGGTCGAAGTCGGCCTTCCACGCCCCGCTCGCCAGGCGGGGCTGGAAAAACCCGCTGTACGGGTGCAGCAGGTACTGCCAGCTCTGCGCGCGCTCGGCGAACCTGGCGTGCGTGGCCTCGTCGCCCACCGACCGCGCGAACGCGGACAGGGCCGAGTCCGCGATGTTGTACTCCAGCGACGTCGAGATGAAGCCGTTCGCCCCGCAACAGCCGTATCCCCCGTCGACCGGCAGGTACCCGCGGTTGTCCAGGTACACGTTGCCGGGGCGGGCGTTGCCGGGACGGGACGCCTGAGTCACCATCGCCCGCAGCGCCCGGGCGGTGTCGAAACCGCGGGCGCCGAACGCGTACGCCGACGCGATCGCCGGCAGCGCCGGGTCACCCACCATGATGTACGACTCGTCGTTGGCGACCGACCACTTCGGCAGCCGCCCCGACTGGTCGAAACCGTGGAGCATCGAGGTCACGAAGTCCGACATCACCCCGGGGGCCAGCAGCGACGCCAGCTGGACCTGCGTGCGGTACACGTCCCAGCCGGAGAAGTTCGCGTACTGCTCGCCCTGACCGGCCGGCAACGTGCGCACGACACCGTCGAAGCCCCGGTACTGGCGGTTGGCGTCACCGAACACGTTCGGGTGCAGCAGCGCGTGGTACAGCGCGGTGTAGAACATCACCCGCTGGTCGGCGGTGCCACCGGCCACCTGGATCCGGGACAGCAGCGAATTCCACTCGGCCTTCGCGGCCGCACGCATGGCCGCCAGGTCGAAGCCGGCAACGGTGTCCCTGTTCAGCCGGGCGCCCGCGACACTGACGTACGAGATACCCACCCGCGCCCGCACCACGCTGCCCGCCGGAAACGTCAGCGCGATGCCACCGTCGCCGGACACGTTCACGGGCGGCGCCCACTTCACCGCCGACGTGAACGGCCGGTCGAAGGTCGCCGCGAAGTGGACCCGGTAACGGTTGCCGGCGGCGCAGAACGCACCATTGTCGACAGACCCGGTCACCTCGGCCGTCCCGGTGGCGGCGATGCTCGCGCCCGACACCGCCGCACCATCGGCCGCCTTGAGCAGCAGGGTGGCCGCCTGCCCGGCCGGGAAGGTGAACTGG
Organism: Phytohabitans aurantiacus; assembly: GCF_027923225.1. GTDB lineage: Bacteria > Actinomycetota > Actinomycetes > Mycobacteriales > Micromonosporaceae > Phytohabitans > Phytohabitans aurantiacus. The sequence goes on along the minus strand of NZ_BSDI01000023.1, from coordinate 99,137 downwards.
CCCAGCGCCGACCGCTTCGCCGTCGTCAGCTCGGTCCGCACCCCGTTGGCCAGCGTCAGCGTGTAGGCGCCCGCGACCGCCGACTCGTTGGCGTGGTCCAGACCGACCGTGGCCGTGTTCCGGTCCGCCGGCACCGCGCCGGCGATCGGCAGGAACGGCACGTCTCCGTACGCCGGGCAGCCCGGACCGCTCATCCGGTTCAGCCCGAAGCCGGCGATCGCCGCCGCCTCGTACCCGTACCCGCCACCGTAGCGGTCCGGCCGCGACTCCGGTCCCCATTGGAGCATCCCGAACGGCACGCTCGGCCCCGGAAACGTGTTCCCGTACGCCGCCGTGCCGATCATCGGGTTGACCAACGCCGCCGGGTCGGCAACCGCCGCGCTCGCCGGCGTGGCGGTGCCGATCGGCAGTACCGCGACGACGCCGGCGAGCAGGACGGGCGCTATCAGCCTCATCGGCTGAGTGTCAGCTCAGGCCCTTTCAAAAGTGCTTCACTTCTGCTTCAGCGGCTACCGCAGGGCGTACGCCTGGTCGAGGGTCTGCTGGACGGTGTTGCCGGAGCGGTCCCACGCCTCCACCTTGAGGCTCACCTTGCCCGACGGCGCGTCGGCGAGCCGCGGGTTCCACACGGTCACCTGGTAGCCGTCCTTGTCCGCCCGCACGGCCCGGGCCGGCACCCAGTTCTTGCCGTCCACCGATGTCCATAACCGCAGGCCCGCGAGCTTGGCCGCCGAGCCGGGCGCGCCGCCCTGCGCGGTGACGGTGAAGGTGAGCGGCCGGGCGGCCGGCGCCGAGTCGTCCGGCGCGAGCCCGAGCTGGTAGTTCAGGTGGATCAGCGGTTGCCAGGCGCACGGCGTGGTGTCGCCGTACAGGAGCTCGTCGATGCACCAGTACGGCTGGGCCACCGTGTCGGTCGCCGGCTTGGCGGAACGGAACGTCCAGGCGGTGCTGACCGTCCTGGCGAAGCTCTGCTGCGGCAGGCCGGTCGTGTAGTCGCTGGTCAGCCGGTACGTGGCGGCACCGGCGGGCAGCTGGTAGTAGGTAAGGCCGGCGGCATCGTGCTGAGGGGGTAGCTCGGTGCCGCCGGAGTACAAGTGGACCTCTTCGGTCGGTGCGTCCTCCTGGACGGTGTGACTCGGGTCGCTGCGGCCGGCGTACTGGCCGACGCCGAGCGGGGCGAGCGAGCGGACCCGCAGGTTGTCGCCCTGGCGGCAGCCGTCGCAGGGCCAGAACACCGCCGCGTCCGCCGGTGCCTGCGGCCCCACCTGCCCGTTGACGGGCAGCATGGGCTCGTTCCACTCCTCGCGGCCGGTGGTGGGCTTCGTGAACCCGCGGTACGCGTGCTCGATACGCCCGCTCGACGCGGCGTTGAACTGGTACTGCCGCCACCACAGCACGTCCGGTCCGGTGATGCTGTAGTACTCGGTCCGCCGGCCGTGCCCGTGGAACGGGTGTCCAACGTGGATGCTGTCGGCCTGGCCGGGCAGGTACGTGAAGCTCACCTCGTTGCCGTCGTTGTGTGGCCCCCACGTCCCGTTCGGTGCCGGGGTCTGCGCGTGGTACGTGGTATCCAGCCGGGTCAGGTCGCGTTCGCGCGGCTTCACGGTCATCGAGTCGGGGATGCGGCCGTACTGGTAGTTGACCAGCTTGTACTCGTACGGGCTGATGATCTGCGCCTCGATGTCGGCGGTCGGGCGGGCGAAGCCGGTGATAGCGGTCGCGACCCGCGCGCTCTCCTGGAAGTCGAGGTACAGCAACGGGATCGGCACGCGGATCTGGTCGGTCAGGTACGCCAGCCCGGCGATCTGCGAGTCGGTGAGCACGCCGGCGGCCTTGGCTTTCACCGCGAGATCCACTGTGGACTTGATGTCGGCGGTGCCGCGCGCGAAGACCAGCGCGCCCGCGACGTTCCGGCCGGCCCGCAGGTCGGCCTCGGTGACGATCCGCAGCCGCCGGTCGGTCGCGAACTTCGGGATGTACCCGCTGCTTTCCGCTGTATACACGGGACGGAGGGCCACCGTGCGGCGCCCGTTGACGGTGAGCGTCGCCTGCGGGGCGGTCAGGATCTGGTTGGCGCCGACGGCGAACCTCCCGACGGTCACCTCTTCGCTGGGCAGGACCCAAACCTTGCCGACGCCGACCGTCCAGAAGCTGCCGACGAAGAACCCGTAGTAGTGCTTTCCGCTGGCCACCACGCGCTGCCAGTCGAGGTTCATGTTGACGGCGGTCGACGGCTTGGGTGTCTGGAACCCGATGGGTACTGCCTTGTCCAGGTCGAGCGTGATGGTCCGGTCACCGGTCAGCAGGACCTCGGGCCGGTGCAGGAACTGGAAGTTGTTCCGGCCGGTGGCCAGGTCCCGCCAGCCGAACTGTCCCTCCACCATGTACGCGCCACCCTCGGCGAGCCGCAGTTTCGACTCGTACGTGTTGGGCTCGCCGTCGATCGACCGCCAGTTGAAGGTGCTGGTGGTCATCGGCTCCATGGCCAGCTCGGGCACGGTGTCGCTGACCCGCAGCGTGGTGATCTCGGAAAGCGAGCCCGGGAAGATGTGGCGGTTGGCGCCACCGACGACCCGGATCGTGAGCGTGGCCTGCTTCACCTGCAACTGGAAGCCGATGGGCACGATGAGCTGGTCGCCGACGGCGCTGGCGGCGACCAGACGTCCACTGTGGAGTCCCTGACCGGCGGTACGCGGGTCCAGGGTCAGCTGTACGCTGGCCGTCCCGCCGGCGGGCACCCGTACCCCCGACTGGTCCACGGCCACGACCCCGGCGGGCGCCGGGCGTCCGTCCGGACCTGTCAGCGTCGCGGACAGCGACAGGTCGACGTCGGCCGGACCGGTGTTGCGGTAGGTGATGGTTTTCGTCAGCGTCTCGCCGGTGGGCGGGTAGGTGAACGCCTTCGAGACCGACGGGGTGTCGACGAACACCCGCTGGCGGATCGAGCGGGCGATGTCGACCCGGCCGGCGCCCTCGGTGTACACGGAACCGCCGGTGTTCTTCGCGCTGCCGATGAGCGCGGTCTTCAGCTGGTCGGCCGTCCACTCTGGATGCTGCTGGGCGAGGATCGCGGCCGCGGCGGCGACGTGCGGGGTGGCCATCGAGGTGCCGGACGCCGCGGTGTAGTTGGCGTCCAGCGGCGTGCCCATGGCCGTGCCGGCGGCCCGGGCCGCGATGGTCCGCACGCCCGGCGCGGTGATCTCCGGCTTGACGGCGAAGTCGCCCAGGCGCGGCCCGCGGCTGGAGAAGTCGGCGAGCTTGTCGGCGGAGTCGACCGCGCCGACGGTGAGCGCCGCGGTCGCGGCGGCGGGCAGCGCGACCGTGCGCGTGTTGGGCCCCTTGTTGCCGGCCGCGATGACGAAGAGCGTGCCGTACTGGGCGGTGAGGTCGTTGACGGCCTGGCTGACCGGGTCGGTGCCGTCCGACGGGGCGCCGCCCAGGCTCATGCTGATGACCCGTACCTGGGGAGCCTGCCACTGCATCGCGGCGATGATGGCCGAGTCGGTGCCCTCGCCCTTGTCGTCCAGCGCCTTGGCGATGGTGAGCTTGGCGTCCGGCGCGACACCCTTGTACTTTCCGTTCGAGGCGGCGCCGCTGCCCGCGACGATGGAGGCGACGTGGGTGCCGTGCCCGTGCCGGTCCGTGACGTCGTCCGGCGCGTCGCCACCGGGCTGACCCGCCTCGACGAAGTTGCGGGAGGCGGTCACCCGGTCGCGCAGGTCCTGGTGGGTGGCGTCGATTCCGGTGTCGATGATGCCGACGGTGACGCCCTTGCCCGAAAGGCCCGCCGCCCAGGCGGCCGGTGCCCCGATCTGCGCGGCGCTGACGTCGTCGGACGCCGTCACCTTGCCGTCCAGCCACACCTTGCGCAGTCCGGCGCCACCGTTGCGGACGGCGTCCCAGAACTTGGTGCTGGACGGCTTGTCGACCCGTACGGCGGCGCCGTCGACGCTCGGCAGCGCCGTCGAGGAGCGGGTGCTCGGCAGGGCCTTGGCGCTGCGGGCGACCCCCTGCTTGTACTGCACGATGACCGGCAGTTCGGACGTCTTGTCGTTGCCGTACCCGTTGCCCGCGAGGTAGTCGATGTCGAACAGGCGCCTGTCGAGCAGGCCCTCCCGCACCGGCTGCTCGGCGTCGCTGGGCAGCAGGTAGTAGCCCTCCCCCTCGGTGTACCCGCGGAAGGTCACCGCGTCGCGCCCGGCGCCGGGGATGACCGTGGCGCTGCGGCGGCCGGACCGGTCGACGGCGTAGCGGACGGTGTCGCCGGTGATGAGCGTGACGGCGGCGGCCGTACCGCTGGCGAGGGCCGGGCCGCCGCTCGGCTTCGGGGCGGCCGCCGAGGCCGGCGCTCCCGGCACGACGACCACGAGTGGCAACAGCAGCGCGAATGCGACGAACCAACGACGCCAAGCAGAGGGGGTCACGAAAAACGAGTGAACGACGTCAAGGTCATCTCGTCTAGACTCCCGGGTGGCCGGAAGTGGCAGGTGCCCTATCTGGACAGGGAGGGACCGTGCTGGAGGCGGTCGGGGTCAGCGCCTTCGAGGAGCGCGTGTACCGCGCCCTGCTGGGCTCCGCGGACTGCTCCGCCGCCGACCTCGCGGCCACCCTGCGCGAGCCCGCGCGCACGGTCAGCACGGCGCTCGCCCGCCTCGACGAGCTCGGCCTCGTGCGCCGGCTGGAAGGGCGGCGGTACGCCCCGGTGTCGCCGGAGGCCGCGATCGGCAAGCTCGTCAACCAGCGACGGGCCGAGCTGGACGAGGTGCGTGGCGCCGCGGACGAGTTCGTCGACGCGTTCCGGCTGCGGGACCTGCGCAACAACCCCGATCACCCGGTCGAGGTGGTGTCCGGTCCCGACGAGGTGCGCCGGTTCAGTGTGGGCATGCAGCACAACCCGGAGAAGTCGGTCCTGTCCTTCGACAAGCCGCCATACGCCACGCCGCCGGCCGGGTACGACGAGGTGGCGGCGGAGCGCCCGCTACTCGAACGCGGCGTCGAGATGCGCGTCATCTACGAGCGTGCGGCGCTGCAGCTGCCCGGGCGGCTGGCCAACGTCACCGAGCTGATCCGCCTCGGCGAGAAGGCCAGGACGGTGCCGGCGCTCCCGGTGAAGCTGTACGTCTACGACCACCGGCTCGCGATCGTGCCGCTCTCCGGCGCGCACGTCAGCGAGGCGATCGCCGTCATCCACCCCTCCGCGCTGCTCGACGCGCTGATCGCGCTGTTCGAGGCGTACTGGGAACGGGCGACAGCGATCGTCACGGTACCCCCGCGGGCCGCGGACGGCCTCGACCCGCAGGAGGCCAGGGTCCTCACCATGCTCGCCGCGGGCCTGAGCGACCAGGCTATCGCCAGACAGCTCGGCGTGAGCCTGCGCACCGCGCGGCGCCGGATCACCACGGTGATGGAGCTGGTGCACGCCTCAACCCGATTCCAGGCCGGCGCGGCCGCGGCACACCGTGGCTGGATATGACCTCCGCCAAGTCGCGGTCGTTGATGGCTCTGGTGAGCGCGCGGCACACCTGGCCGTACCGGAGCGCGTCGTCGGTACACAGCAACAGCGTCGGCGTCCCGGCGATGACGGCCCACAGTTCGAGGCGCCGCCCGTAACGGCGGATGTCTTCGAGGGCATGCACGAACGCCGCCGTGGTCAGCGCGCCGAACAGCGCGCGCAGGCCGAGAAGTGCGAAGGCCAGCAGTACCAGCGAACCGCTCGCCACCGACCACCCGAGCCGACCCACCACCAACCGGGCGAGCACGGCGGCGACCAGCAGGGAGCCGGCGATGGCGGCTCGGCGCCCGATCGTCGCCCGGCCGGCGCGCCAGGCGAGATCGAAGGCGCCGAGGCTGTATCGATGGCCGTGAACCCACACGGAGTAGGAGGTGATACGGATGGAGGTATCCCAGTAGTAGACCCGCATGGTGGCCGTTACCCGCCGCCGGCCGCTTTATGCGCCGTCACGGGTTCGAGTATCGCGGCGGTCGACGGCTGGTGCAGGTGCCGGGCCCAGTCCAGCGGGGTCGCGTCGAAGCGCCGGTCGCGAAGGTCGGGGTCGGCGCCCAGGTCCAGCAGGCGGCGGGTCAGCTCGACGTTTCCGCTTCCCGCGCTGTGGTGCAGTGCGGTCTCCCAGTCCCCTTCGACGGGCGCGTCCGCGCGCCCGTAGGCGTTCACGTCGAAGCCCAGCTCGACCAGCAGCGCAACCGTCGTGATAGGAGCCTGGGCCGCGGCCCACACCACGAGTCCGGGACGGTCGCGGCGGGCCCGCTCCACCGCGCCGGGATGCGCGGCGCGGATCCGGTCCACTGTGGACCGGTCGGCGCGGAAGGCAGCGGCGATCAGCTCGCGCACCGGGTCCGAGCCGGGCGGTTCGGCGCCCCGCGCGAGGAGGTAGTCGGCGATCTCGGTGTCGCCGTTGACCTCGGCCAGCTCGACCGGCGTCCGGCCGTCGGCGGGACTCCACGCGGGCCCGTCCTCCTCGAACGGCGACCGGAAGTCGACACCGTGCTCGACCAGCAGCCGCACCCGGGCGGGCTGGCGGTGCACGACCGCCCAGCGCAGCAGTACGCGCAGCGCCCGGGCGGGCGTTGCCAGTCCTGGGATCCGCGCCTTCCACGGCCCACCGTCACCGGCGCCGAGCCCGTACTCGAACAGCAGCTCCAGATGCGAGTCGTCGGGCGAGAACATGCGGTTGTAAAGGGTCTGCGCGTCGTTGGGATCGGCGCCCGCGTCGAGCAGCAGCCGGCCCAGCTCCCGCCAGTACGGGTGGCTGGGCTGGCGGCGCGTGCCCAGCTCGCCGTGGCCGAACACCCCGGTCAGCAACGTGAACGGCGACGGCAGGCCGTCGAACAGGTAGCCCTCATGGGGATCGGCGCCGGCGTCGAGCAGCAGCCGGGCGGTCGCGAGCACGGCCTCGCCGGGGATGGCCGGGTCGAACCGCGAATAGACGAGGTAGAACAGCGGCCGCCACCGGAACGGGCCGCCCCGCTCGACCGCCCGCCGTGGCCGCTCGGCGAGCAGCCGGCCCACGTCGTCCGGGCGGGCGGCGGCCGCGGCGGCCCAGATGCTTCCCCGGGTCAGGTCCGGATGCCGGGCGAGCAGCTCCCGGGCACCCGCCCAGCGCTCCGGCCCGTCTTCCCTGCTGTATGTCAGGCAGGCGAGCCGGCAGAACTCCCGCGCCGGGTCGTCCACCGCCGCCGCGCCGAGCCCGGTGTCCCAGCCGTGTTCGGCCACGGTGTCCAGGTACCGCGTGAGCGCCGGCCAGCTCGGAAAGCCGTACTCGCGGGCGACGACGAGCTGCGCCACGCTGAGCTGGATGCCGTTGTCGCCGTCTGGCGCCGCACCGCGATGGTGGCGTGCCAGCCGCGCCAAGGCGTCGGGGTCGCCGGTGCGAACGGCCCGCTGCAAGGCGCGCGCCTGCCGGCGGAAGCTGTCGATGTGGGGACGGTTGGGCATGCCCAGGGTCGGCACGATGGCCTCCTCTCGTCTGCCTGATGTCCGCTTCGTCAGGCCGAAAGGAGCGCGATGGTGACTCGAGGTGTGCACGCACCAGGTGGGCTGAGCCCATTTCCGCGGACCGGAGGCTTCCTGGCAGCCACCCCCATTCTAGGCTGGCGACGTGATAAATGGGCAGATGCCGTGACCCCGCACCCGATGGTGGAGAGCGCCGACGCGCTCATCGACGTCCGCCGGTACGACGAGGCAGCCGCCCTGCTCGGACGCCGGCTGGCCGAGGAGCCCGACGACGTACGCGCCTGGACGAAGCTCGCCCGGTGCCGGCTGGGGGCCAAGGACCCCGAGCAGGCACTCGACGCGATCGACGAGGCCCTGCGCCGCGCCCCGGAGGACGTCAACGCCCTCTACATCCACGCCCAGGTCCTGCGGCGGGCCGACCACCTGGATCAGGCCGAGCGCTGGCGGAAGGCCGAGGCGTCGCTGCGCGCGGCCCTGCGCGTCGACCCGGGAAACAGTCCCGTTTACGCGTCGCTCGCCCAGTTCGTGCTGTTCTACCCCAGCCGGCGGGCCGAGGCCCTCGAACTGGCCCGGGAAGCCGTGCGCCTCGACCCAGAGGAGGTGCGTGCCTACCAGGCCCTCTGGATGACCGCCGCCGGCGCGTCCGACACGGAAACCTACGACTGGGCGCTGCGCCAGGTGCTGCGCCTGGAACCCGCCAACAGCCAGGCTCTGATGCTGGTCAGCGGCCAGGAAGCCGGCCAGCCCGGCGTCACCGCCGGCCGCGCGGCGGAGATCTTCGCGGACGCTTTGGCGGTACACCCGGACAGCCCCGGCCTGCAACGCGACCTCGACGGGGCGACGTACCGGCTGCTGCGCGGCATGCGCTGGCTGGCGCTCCTCTGCCTCGCCGCCGCCGGCGCCATGATCGACCTTTTCCCCGGCGAGGGCGAAGAGGTCCGCGAGCTGCCCGTGCCGCTCGGCAACCGCATCTGGGTGCTCATCGTGATGGCGGCGATCTGGGGCTTCGGCGCCTGGCGACGGTACCGGCGGCTGCGCGCGGGCGTCCGGCTCAACGTGGCGTCACTGGTGCGTCGCGGCCGGTGGGCGCGAATCGTGCTCGCTCAGGCCGCATGGACGCTGCTCTGCGCCCTGCTCATCACGCTGCCACCGTGGACCGCCCACACCGTTCCGCAGGCGCTCTTCTGGGCCGGCCTCCTGGTCCCGTTGTCGACCCTCTGGTTCGACCGCCGAATGCGCGCCTGAGGCGCTTCGGAGCTGATTTCGGGCTACCGCGATGTTCGCCGTGCGCGGGTCCGCTGCTCCCGCGGCCTCACCCTCCGCGTTTCCACGCCCCACGCGGCCGGGCTTGATCGTGAATCGCGGCGGGTGAGGCCGCGGGAGCAGCGGTCTCGCGCACGGCGGACGCCGCGGTAGCTCAGACCTCGGTCCTGGTTCTGATCGCGCGGCGCACCGCGCGAACGCGCGTCCACCCGACGCTGCCGCGCGGCGTCGGCCAAGGCCCCGACGACGGTCAAGGCCACCCCACCGCCCCATCGCCCCGTCGGCGGCGCCGGCCCACCGAGCCGCCGGCTCGCCGATCAAGGGCATTCGCGTGGATCAAGGGTAAATGCACGCGAAATGAGATCCAACCACGTGCGTTCGCCCTTGATCGGCGTGCAGGGCGTGGCGACACGCCGTGCCGGGCTGGCCTGGGGGCGGACGCGCGCGGCAGAGAGATCGAACCACGTGCGTTTGCCCTTGATCGGCGCAGATGGGCCGCGCGGCGCTGGCGCGCGGGCGCGCGGTGGGCGGGGTTAGTTGCAGTGTTCGTAGGGGCTGTTGTAGGTGATGCCGCCGGCGGAGCCGCCCCAGGCGATGCAGACGCCGGGCGCCTTGACCCGGACCGGGCCGGCGTAGAACTCGAAGGAGCCCTTGTCGGTGACGCGGGACTTGTCCTTGGCCTGCAGGTAGGCCGAGACGGCCGACTTGGTGCCGACCGCGGTGGTTTTGAGGGTGACCACGCAGTTGTTTCCGTTGCCGGCGTTGTAGAGCAGGTACACCTTGCCGAACCTGCCCAGCGCGGCGGAGTCGATGACCGTGTATCCGCCGCCGCACACCTCGGCCGGCGTGTACGGGTTGGTGGTCGAGCCGCCGGTCGGCGACGGCTTCGGCGTCGGGCTGCTGGAGCGCTCCGGTGACGCGCTCGGCTCGGCCGGAGCCGGTGTGGTGCGCGAAGGGCTCGGCCGTGACTGCTGGGGCGGGCCGTCGGTGGCCGGGCCGACCCGCTCGGCGACACCGCCGCCGGCGCTGGACGCGGAGGTCTCCACCGGCGACGGCCCCGATGCCTCTGGCGTACCCGAGTCTGAGCTGAACGCCGTGGCGCCGAGCACCGCGATCAGAGCGAGCACGGCGGCGCCCGCCACTCCGGCGAGCGTGAGGGTTCGCCGCCGGTTGCCGCCGGCTCCGGGCCGGACCTCCGTCGGCTGCTCACCCGCCGGGCCGGCGCGCAGGTGCGCGAACGGGTCGACCGGCGCGGGCGCGAGGGCCGCTGTGGCGGGTTCGCCGGTGCTGGCCGGCGGTGGCACGGACACGACGGCGGTGGCGTCCTGCGCGGCGCGGATGGCCTCGGCGAAGGCGGCGGCGCTCGGGTAGCGGTCGCCGGGGTCGGTGGCCAGCGCGCGGTTGACGACCGCCGAAATCGCCGGCGGGACGTCCGCCGGCAGCGCGGGCACCTCGCCCTGTACTCGTTGGAGCACGATCTGTAGCGGGTTGTCGCCGGTGAACGGCGGCCGGCCGGCGAGGCAGTAGTACGCGACCACGCCGAGCGCGTAGATGTCTGTCGCGGGCGAGACGAACTGGCCGGACGCCTGCTCGGGCGACATGTACTGCGCCGACCCCAGGATGACGTTGGGGCGTGTGACGCCGGTCAGGTCGGCGGACCGCGCGACCCCGAAGTCGACCAGCACGACCGTGCCGTCCGGCCGGACCAGCAGGTTGCTCGGCTTGACGTCGCGGTGCACGATGCCGGCCGCGTGCGCGACCTGCAACGCCTCGGCCGCCTGCGCCACGACCGATGTGGTCTCCGCCACGCTGAGCCGGCCCACCGCCTTTATCCACGCCGACAGTGACGTGCCTTCGACGTACTCCATGACGAGGTAGTCGAGCCGGCTGTCGCCGACGACCGCCTGCTCCGCGTAGTCGTGCACCTGAACGATGCCGGCGTGGCGCAGGCCCGCGACGAGCCTCGCCTCGGCGCGGAACCGGGTGATGAACTCCGAGTCGAACACCAGCGCCGGCAACAGCACCTTGACCGCGACGGTGCGCCGCAGCAACACGTCGGTACCCCGCCAGACGTCGCCCATGCCGCCGGTGGCGATCCGTTCGTCCAGCTGGTAGCGGCTGCTGAGCACAACTCCCGGAGAAAGCACCCGACCACGCTACCTGCCGCTTCTCCGGGGCCGGTCAGATGACCCTCTCGTTACCGCCGTCGATGGTCACTTGCGCTCCGGTGGTCGCGGCGAACGCGTCAGAACACAGCGTGGCGGCGAGCTCACCGACGCGTGCGCTGGTGATTTCGACGCCTAACAGGTTGCGCCGCTTGTACTCCTCGACGGTCATGCTGTAGTTGCCGGCACGCTCCCGCAGAAGTTCGGCGGTCCACAGGCCGGTGTCGAACACCGCGTCGGGGTGCACGGTGTTGACGCGGATGCCGTCCGCGGCCCATTCCAGCGCGGCCACGCGGGCGAGTTGGAGCGCCGCTGCCTTCGACGCCGAGTACGGCGCCGCGCCGGGCCCGGGCGCCGGGGCGTTCTTGGAGGCGATGAGCACGACACGGCCGCCTCGCGGTGCGAGCGCGAGAAACGGATGCAGCCGGGAGAACAGGTACGCGATGGAGTCCACGTTGACGGCCATGGTGCGCCGCCAAGCCTCCATGTCGAGGCGGTCCAGGGTGCGGCTCTCCGGAAACACGCCGGCCGCGGCGACGACGATGTCCACTCCCCCGAACCGGTCGGCGGCGCGGGCAATGGCGGCATCGACCGCGGCCGGGTCGGTGACGTCGGCCGGTACACCGAGGTAGTCGTCGTCATCGGCGGCCGCCACGCGCGGGTCGATGTCGACTCCCACGACCGCCGCGCCCCGCGCCCGCAGCGCGTCGGCGCAGGCGCGCCCGATGCCGGAGGCGGCGCCGGTCACCAGCGCGACCTCGCCGGTGTACTCGGGTGCGGGTCGCCCGCGGCGCAGCTTGGCCTGCTCCAGTTCCCAGTACTCGAGGTCGAAGATGTCAGCCGCGGAGGGCGGGGTGTAGGTGCCGATGGCCTCGGCCATCTCGATGATGCCGATGGTGTGCCGGTAGATGTCGGACGCTATCCGGCTGTCCTTACTGGACCGTCCAGCGGTCACCATGCCGAGACCGGGATCCAGGATGACGCGCGGCGCCGGATCCACCATGGACAGTGGTGCCCCGCGCCGGTGCCGGTGCTCGTCGAAGTAGCGCCGGTAGTCCCGCACGTACGCTGCCACGTCGGAGCCGACGAGCGGGATGCGTTTCGTGCGCAGCGCGTGGTCCGGGGTGGCCGGGCCACGCGCCGCGACCGAGGCCAGGTCGGGTCTGGCCACAAAGGACAGCACGTCCGGTGCGTCGTGGCGGGTGAGCACCATCGGCGCGCCGGCGGCGTCGGAGACCTCGCGCCGCAGCCGCGCCATCCGCAGCGGTTCGACCCGCGGCGGCGCGGGATCGGGCCGCGACAAAGGAGCACGCTCGGCCAGATGCCGCTCGGCGCGAGTGATGAGGTCGATGTGCCGCCGATACGCCTCTTCGACGTCGTCGCCGAAGGTGAACAGGCCGTGCCCCAGAAGCACCACCCCGGCGACGCCGCCGCGCATGGCCTCGGGCAGCAGGCGCACGCACCGGCGCGCCAGATCGAAACCGGGCATCGTGTACGGGACGACGGCGACCCGGTCACCGAACACCTTCCCGACGACCTCCGCGCCGTCGGGCTGGTTGGTCAGGGCCAGGAGCGCGTCGGCGTGCGTGTGCAGGACGGCGTCGTGCGGCAACAGGGCGTGCAGCAGCGACTCGACGCTGGGGTCGGGGGCACCGGCGTCGATGGAAGCGCAACGCAGCTCGTTCATCATGTCGGTGTCGCTGAGCCGCTCCAGGGTCAGCAGCGCCCGCAGCCGGTCCAGGCGCAGTGGGGCGAACCCGGCCGGCTCGATGGTCGCCAGGTCCCAGCCGCTGCCCTTCACGTGCAGGATCTCGACCGGGTCGCCGGTGATGCCGGTGACGGTGGTCTTCACCGAGGTGTTGCCGCCGCCGTGCAGCACGAGGCCGGGCTCGCGCCCGAGCAGCCGGGAGCCGTAGACGAGCTGGGCGAGCGGCTCAGTCGAGGGCGGCGCGGCCGCCGCGTCCCACGCGTCGAGCATCGGTCTCCGTTCCCTACCGCGGCGGTCGGTCGTCGGGGCGACCGCCGGTCGCGGGCAGGATGACGCGGCTCTCGGTGACGATGGCGGTCACGAGCGCCGCCGGCGTCACGTCGAACGCGTAGTTGAGCGTGCCCGTGCCAGCGGGCGCGACCGGCGCGCCGCCCCAGGTGGTCACCTCGTCTGGCCCGCGCACCTCGATGTCGACGTCTTTCCCCGTCGGTGTCGACAGGTCGATCGTCGACTCGGGCGCGGCCACCACCATCGGTACCCCGGCGTGCGCGGCGGCCAGCGCCAGCGGGTACGTGCCGACCTTGTTGATCACGTCGCCGTTGGCGGTGACGCGGTCGGCGCCGACCACGACCGCCTTTGCCTGCCCGCGTGCGAGCACCGACGCGGCGGCGGAGTCGACCACGAGCGTGTGCGGCACGCCCATCCGCGCCAACTCCCACACGGTGAGCCGGGCGCCCTGGAGCAGCGGGCGGGTTTCGGCGGCGTACACGTGGGCGAGGGCGCCCCGCTCGTGGAGCGCCCGCACGACACCGAGCGCCGTGCCCCACTCCACGCACGCCAGGGCACCGGCGTTGCAGTGGGTCTGGATCGTCACCGGGCCGGCGACGTTGTCCAGCAGCCACGCGGCGCCGCGCTCGCTGAGCGCCCGGTTGCAGGCGACGTCTTCCTCCAGTACCGCCAGGGCCTCGGCCAGGACGGCGTCTGGCCCCTGGTCGAGCCGGGCCAGTGCCCGGTCGACGCCCCACGCCAGGTTGACCGCCGTGGGCCGGGCGCCGCGGACGGCCGCGGCGGCGGACCTGACGCTCGCGGGGTCGTCCGGGCTGAGCCGGACGGCGAGCGCCACGCCGAGCGCCCCCGCGGCGCCCAGCGCTGGTGCCCCTCGGATGGCCAGCCGCTTGATCGCGTCGATCAACGCCTCGACGGTGCCGATCTCTATCAGGGCGAGGTCGTGCGGCAGCCGCGTCTGGTCGATGGCCACCACCCGATCCCGCCGCCAATCGATGCTTCGCATGCCGCCCCCTGCACGTCTCTTGCCTCGACCCTAGCCGCTCAGGAGCGGTCTCGTGGCGGCGTCCGTCGATATATGGTAGGAAGTTTCCATCATGTACGCCACTGTGAAAATTTCTTACGGAGGTCGTGAATGAAGCGGATTGTGGTGAGCGTGGCATGCCTGGCGACCGCGACAGCGGGATTCGGCGCGGCGATCACCGGACCGCCCGCCGACGCGGCCAGCCACGCGCACACCGTCAGCTATCACGGTTATCGGGTCACCGTGCCGAACTCCTGGCGCACCGTCGACCTGGCCGCCGATCCGGAGGCCTGCGTACGGTTCGACATCCCGACCGTCTACCTTGGACACCCGTCGGATCAGGCGACCTGCCCCGCGAACCATTCCGGTCGCACCATCGGCCTGGTCATCGAACCGCTCGACGGCGGCTCCGCCGATCGCGTCACCGCGCAGACCGCCATCGCATCGCGCGGTGCGGCGACCGTGCGCCAACCCGCTTCACACGACGGCTCCATCCACGTCGCGGTGCCCAGCGCCTCGCTGCTTGTCACCGCCGCGCACACGCCCGACACCGAAGCCGAGGCCCGGCGGATCCTGGCCTCCGCGACACTCGACCGGGACGCCAAGGAGCTCAGCGACACGGGGTTGCTGTCCCGGCGTACCGCGACCGTGCTGGCCGCCGCCGGTCCGCAGCCCGGCACCTATCTTGGCAAGGGTTTCGACACCTGCGCGGCACCGTCCCAGGCGAACATGAACGCCTGGCGGACCAGCTCGCCGTACCGCGCGGTCGGCATCTACATCAGCGGCGCGAGCCGTTCGTGCGCGCAGCCCAACCTGACGGCGACCTGGGTGACGAACCAGACCAACAACGGCTGGCGCCTGATCCCGATCGAGCTGGGCATGCAGGCGCCTTGTGGCACCCGCACACCCAAGATGTCCAGCGACGCGACAACCGCGCGATCCCAGGGCGCCACGGCCGCTTCCAACGCCGTCAACGCGGCACAGGCGCTCGGGATCGGTGCCGGAAGCGCCATCTACAACGACATCGAGCACTATCCGACCACCGCGTCGTGCAAGGCTGCGGTGCTGTCGTACCTTTCCGGCTGGACGCAACGGCTGCACGCGCTGGGCTACCTGTCCGGCATGTACTCCAGCGGGTCGTCCGGGATCGCCGACGTGTGCGGTGCGTACAACGACACCCGGTACCTTCGCCTGGATCACCTGTGGTTCGCGTGGTGGAATGGCGTGGCCGACACCGACGCCGGCACGTACTGCCCGGACGCCTACTACGCCAACCGCCAGCGCCTGCACCAGTACTCCGGGGACGTCACCGAAACTTGGGGCGGCGTGCGGATGAGCATCGACCGCAACTACCTGGACGTCAGCGCGGGCGACGGCAACCCGGCCTTCAGTGTCACAGTGGACAATGCGACGGCGGGACAGTTCACCGCGAGCGCGAACTGGGGCACGTCGAGCTATTCCGCACAGCGCTCCGGCCCGGACTACCGCTTCGCCGACCCGGTCGCGGCCAGCGACACCGCCTGGTACCGGGCGACGCTCCCGGCGACCGCCAGCTACGAGGTGTCAGTGTGGTACCCGGCCGACGCCGGCTACAACGACTCCACCCCGTACATCGTCGTCACTCCGGACGGCAACCAGACCGTCCGGGTCAACCAGCGGCAGGGCGGCGGTCAGTGGGTGTCGCTGGGCGTGTTCACGCTCGCGGGCGGCGATGGCGACAAGGTCGGCGTGAGCCGCTGGACCACCGGCACCGGCTACGTAATAGCCGACGCCATCCGCATAACCCGCACATAGCTCCGCGCGGGCGCCGCGCCGGGGCCCGCGCGGGCCCCGCCCCGCCCCCTTTCCGTCGATCAAGGGCGAATGCACGCGGTTCGATCTCTTTTCCGCGTGCGTTCGCCCTTGATCCACGCCAATGCCCTTGATCGGCGCGCTCAAGCCGGCCACACGCGCCCATGCCCGCCCCGCCGACCCTCGCCGTCGATCAAGGGCAAATGCACGCGGTTCGATCTCTTTTCCGCGTGCATTCGCCCTTGATCCACGCCAATGCCCTTGATCGACGCGCCCCGACAGGCCGGCACGCGCGGATAGACCCGCACACCGCCGGCCCGCGGCCGCCGAGCGCCGCCGACGGCGCCCCGGCGACTCCGAGCACCGCCCGCAGCGCGCCCCCTTGCCGCCGATCAAGGGCGAACGCACGTGGTTGGATCTCTTCTCCGTGCGCGTCCGCTCCCAGGCCAGCCCGGCACGGGCGTGTCGCCACGCCCGGCACGCCGATCAAGGGCGAACGCACGTGGTTGGATCTCTTTCCGCGTGCATTCGCCCTTGATCCATACGAATGCCCTTGATCGACGCGCGCGGCCGCGGCACGCCGCCGGCCCAGGCCCCGCCGGCACGCGCGGACAGACCGGCACACCGCGACACCGCCCCTTCCGGCGATCAAGGGCAAATGCACGCGATTCGACCTCTTTTCCGCGTGCATTCGCCCTTGATCCACGCCAATGCCCTTGATCGACGCGCGCGGCCGCGGCACGCCGCCGACCCGCACCCCGCCGGCCCGCCCCGGCGGCGGCCCGGCGGCGGCCCGGCGGAGCGCCCGCCGGGCCCGGCGGCTCCGAGTCAACCCTTGACGAACGCGATCAGAGCGGGGGACGCGGGCGCGGGGATGCCGTCGACGCATGACTGTGCGTGAGGCTGCACGGACCCGGGTGGATCATGTCGATCGGCGGTGACGATTCGAGTCCCGGCGGGTCAGATAATTCAACTTTTTCCACACCCATTCTGACCTGCGGTTTTAAGAGCGCGAAAAGTCTCCGGAAAGCCTTACCTAGTAACCGGCATTGAACCGGCACCCATTGGGCGCCGTACTCGCCATCACCAAGGCAGCGACATTCGACTACGAGGAGTGATGATGGCATTGCGCGCGTACCGCAGAAACCAGGGCATCCAGGGTAACCGGCGCAAAGCTCTCGGTGCTGTGGTAATCAGCGGTGTCCTGGTCGCTGCTGGGATCACTGGCGTGCAGTTCGCGTCCGCCGGCACCAACGCGAAGGCCGCCGATCTCATCACGGTGAACGGCCAGCAGTTCGACGTCTCCAAGTGCGAAGAGCTGGAGATCAACGGCGAGAACGTGATCTGCGACGGTGAGGAGCTCGCTCCGGAGCAGGAACAGGAGCAGGACGCCAATGGGGCGGCCCTGGCCTCGGCTCAGGAGCTCGAGGCCAGCTGCGACCAGTTCGCGGTGGATGTCCAGGCAGTCGAAGACGAGCAGGACGCGGCGGAAGAGGAGCAGGCGGCCGAGGAAGAGCAGGCCGCCGAAGAGGAGCAGAGCGCCGAAGAGGCTCGCGCCGAGCGGAAGGCCCTGGCCCAGAAGTGGTCCAAGGCGATGGACGCAGCCGAGAAGGCTGCCGCCGAGAAGGAGCAGGCTGAGAAGGAAGCCGCTGAGGAAGAGGCCGCCGCCGAGGAAGAGAACGCCGAGAACCAGGAAGCCGCTGAGGCGGCGGTAGCCTCGGCCCAGGCGACGCTGCTGCAGGCGTGCCTCGCGCTCGCCGACGCCAAGGAGGCCGCTGGAATCGCCATCGACAACGGCGACGACCAGGCGGCCGAGGACCAGGCAGCCGAGGACCAGGAAGCCGCCGAAGAGGCCGAGAAGGCTGGCGCGAAGAAGACCGAGTGAGCTGAACGGCAACGACTGAAGGCGCGATCCCATACCCCCGGGATCGCGCCTTCGTCATGCCCGCTTGCTGATCTCGACCATCTCGTCGCGGGGTACCACCTTGACGCGCTTGCGACCGTGCGGTCGACCGAGGTCGATCTCGTGCCGGTCCAGCCGTTGCCAGCCGGACCAGGTGGTGAACTCGAGGTTGCGCCGGTTCAGGTGGGCGAGCACGCCGGCCGGGTCGCGGTGCGCCGCGGGCGGCAGGGCCGGCAGATCGGCCAGCAGGCTGGCGATCGTCTCGCTGGCGTCCTTCTTGGTGTGGCCGATCAGGCCGACCGGGCCGCGCTTGATCCAGCCGGTCACGTACCGGCCGGGGATCCGGTTGCCGTCGAGATCCAGGACCCGGCCGGCGTCGTGCGGGATGGTGCCGGTCGTCGGGTCGAACGGCAGGTCCGCGATGGGCCTGCTGCGGTACCCGATCGCGCGGTAGACGGCCTGCACGTTCCAATTGGTGTACCTGCCGGTGCCACGCACCCAACCGTCGCCGGTCAATTGTTGTGTCTCGGTGCGCAGTCCCGTCACCCGGTCGGTGCCCAGGATCTCCACCGGTGCCTGGAGGAAACGCAGATGCAGGCGGCGTGGACGGTCGCGGGGTTCGCGTGCGACCCAGTTCTGCAGGACGTCCACGCACATCTTGACCGACCGCCGGGACCGTATCGTGGCCAGGCTCGCCTCGTCGAACTCCATCCCCTCGGGATGGACGATCACCTCGACGTTCGGCGACTCGTCCAGTTCGCGCAATTCTTGCGGGGTGAACTTGGCCTGCCCGGGGCCGCGCCGCGAAAACACGTGCACGTCGGTCACCGGGCTGGCCAGCAGCCGCCGGTGGACGTTGTCCGGGATCTCGGTCTCCAGCAGCTCGTCGGCGGTCTTCGCGAGTATCCGGGCGATGTCGACCGCGACGTTTCCGGCACCGATGACGGCCACCTGGGAGGCGGTCAGCGGCCAGTCGCGCGGCACGTCCGGGTGCCCGTCGTACCAGGAGACGAAGTCCGCACCGCCGAAGCTGCCCGGCAGGTCGACACCGGGGATGTCCAGATCGCGGTCGCGGTCGGCGCCGGTGGCGATCACGGTGGCGTCGTAGAACGGGTCGAGCTCCTCCGGCTTCACGTCCACGCCGTAGTCGACGTTGCCGATGAACCGGATCCGCGGATCGTCCAGCACCTGGTGCAGCGCCGTGATGATCTCTTTGATCCGCGGGTGGTCGGGCGCGACGCCGTACCGGATCAGGCCGTAGGGGGTCGGCAGCCGATCGAAGATGTCGACCGTGACCGCCGCGTTGGCCTTGGTCAGGATGTCCGCGGCGTAGATTCCCGCCGGCCCGGCGCCGACGACAGCGACCCGCGTCACTGCTGCTTCGTCTCCCAGAAGATCTTCGAGATCTCCTCGATCTTGGCGAGGAGCTGATCCGCCACGGCCGGGTCCGCGGCGCCCTTCGCGCCGCCGGCGCCCGCCAGCTTGGTCGCCTCGTTGAACAGGGCGTGCAGCTCCGGGTACTTCTCGAAATGTGGCGCCTTGAAGTAGTCGGTCCACAGCACCCACAGGTGGTGCTTGACCAACTCGGCCCGCTGCTCCTTGATAATCAGCGCTCGCGTCCGGAACTCGGGATCCTCGTTCGCCTGGTACTTCTCGGCGATCGCCTTGATGGACTCGGCTTCGATGCGTGCCTGCGCCGGGTCGTAGACCCCGCACGGCAGGTCGCAGTGGGCACTCACCACGGTGCGCGGCGTGAACAGACGTGAAAGTCGCATGCGGGAAACCGTAAAATCTCAACCGCACTTCAGGTCAAAGCAAGACCAGGTGACCGTGCCCACAGCCTTGACCTCAACCGAGGTTGAAGCTCTAGGTTTCCGCGCATGAACGGGAGCGTCGCGACCGACCTCGGTGAACAGCTGAAGCAAGCCTTCCGGCGCTATCCGACGGGCGTCGCGGTCATCAGCGCGACAGGGCCGGACGGGCCGGCGGGACTGACCGTGTCCAGCGTCGCGTCGGTGTCGGTATCGCCGCCGGCGCTGTCTTTTTCGGTATCGGGGCGGCGGTCGGCGCGGGTCATCCTCGAAGCGCCCAGCTTCGTCGTCAACCTCCTGGGGCCGGCGCACGTGCGGCTGGCGCGAGACTTCTCCCATCCGGGCGGGCCACGCTTCACCCCCGAACAGGGCTGGAGCGTCCTGCCGTCAGGCGAACCGATCCTGCCCGGCGCGGTCGCGGCGCTGCGCGGCACGCCCCTGCACCGGGTACCGGTCGGCGACTCGACGCTCATCGTCGCCGCGGTGGTCGAGGTGTTCCACGGACCGGACAGCGGCCGCCTCGTCTATCACGACCGCACCTTCGTCACCCGGGCGTGAGCAGCGGGCCGTACGTCTCTCGATAGGTGCGCGGTCCGACGAACGGCAGGATCCTGTCTCGTATCCAGATCGGCAGGCCCGCCGTGCGGGAAAGCCGGTCGGTCATCTCCTGGACGTGCGTGACCCGCGGCCGGCGAATCCGCTCGTACTCCGCGCCGACCTCGCTCCAGTCGTCGCGGGTGGCGAGCAGCTCGGCGAGCGCGAGGGCGTCTTCCACCGCCAGCGCGGCACCCTGTGCCCACACCGGCGCGGTCGCGTGCGCCGCGTCGCCGATGAGCACCGCCCGGCCGCGGCTCCAGGACGGAATGCGCACCTCCTCGATCGGCGAGTGGTAGAGGTTGGCTCGCTCGCCGTCGAGCACCGTGGCGAGGACCCGCAGCACCGGGTCCGGGAAGCGACCGAACGTGGTCGACAGCCACGCCGGATCCGGGGCGACCGGCCCGCCACGCGTGGCCGACGCGTACCCGTAGACCTCGTCGTTGTCGACGGGGATAAGCAGGAACGTACCCTCGGCCCCGGACCAGGCGGTCCAGTATTCGACGCCGGGATTGGGAGCCATGAACCGCCAGCTCGCCGCCGACAGCAGGGCGGCACGCGGCGCGGCGCCCTCGCCGAGCACGGCGTCGCGCACGACCGAGCGGACCCCGTCGGCGCCGACCACCAGCGCGCCCTGCTCGATGGTGCCGCCCGCCAGGCTCACCTCCGCGCGCTCGGCGGTCGCCCGGACCGCTGTCACCGCGCTGTTCCACCGCACGGTGCCGGCCGGCAGGTCACGCGCGAGCAGCGCCAGCAGATCGGCGCGGCGAACGCATCGGGGCCTGGCCTCCTCGCCCCAGAACGCGTCCTCATCCATGGCGAACAGCAGCTTGCCCTTGGCGTTGCGATACTCGCGGCGGCGGGTCGGCGTGCCCAGCGCGGCGATGCCGTCGGCCAGCCCCAGCGCGCCGAGGGCGCGGACGGCGTTGCCCGGCAGGTTGATGGCCAGGCCCGCATCGGGCTGGCTGGCGAGCCGATCCACGACGAGCGCCGGAATGTCGCGCTGGTGCAACGCCCGCGCCGCCGCGAGCCCCGCTATCCCACCGCCGGCCACGATGACTCGACCATCCACGACGCTCATCATGCTCCCGAAAACCGGCGGTTGTCAGACCCTCGTCGTAGGGTGCGGGGATGGACTGGAAGATCGAGCTCATTCCCGTGCCTGTCACCGATGTCGACCGGGCCAAGGCGTTCTATCAGAGCGTGGGGTTCAACGCCGACCACGACCACCAGGTGCACGAGGGTTTACGGTTCGTCCAGCTGACGCCGCCCGGCTCGGCGTGCTCCATCGTCATCGGCACCGGGATCACCGACAAGACGCCGGGCACGCAGGAGATCCAGGTCGTGGTGGCCGACGCCAGCGCGGCCCGGCAGCAGCTGCTCGACGCCGGTGTCGAGGCGAGCGAGGTCGACCCGCAGCCGTGGGGCGATTTTGTGTACTTCCGCGACCCCGACGGCAACAGCTGGTCGCTCCAGGCCATCAAAAGCCGCCCCAACGGCTAACCCACCCCGCCCTATACCCACGCGGCACCATGAGCCCGCGCGACCGCCGCGCGACCGCACCGCGACCCGCGGCGGTCGCGCGCGGCCGCTGCTGCCGCCGATCAAGGGCATACGCACGTGGTTTGATCTCCGAGCCAGGCGCGGGCGCCGCGCGGCGAGCGCGGCACGGCGTGTCGCCACGCCGGGTGCGCCGATCAAGGGCGAATGCACGTGGTTGGATCTCTTTCCGCGTGCTTTTGCCCTTGAACGATGCGGATGCCCTTGATCGGCGGCCGCGGACGGGCCTGCACACGCCCGGCCGCGGACCGGCGCGGACACAGCCGGCCGCAGACGGGCTCGCACAACAGCGCGGCCGCGGACAGGCCCGCGCACAGCCCGGCCGCGGACGGGGCCCGCGCGCGGCGCGGCCGGTGCGGCGCGGCGCGGCCGGTGCGGCGCGGCGCGGCCGGTGCGGCGCGGTGCGGATCTAGGGGATTCCGAGCTACCGCGACGGCCGTCGCGGGCCATGCCGCTGCTCCCGCGGCCTCACCCTCCGCGTCCCCACGATCCACCCACCCCTCGGCCGCGGTCGCCGAGCCCAGGCTGCTCGGGGGTTGACCGTGAATCGCGGAGGGTAAGGCTGCGGGAGCAACGGCATAGAGCGCGGCGGGCGTCGCGGTAGCTCGGATTCTGATCCTTGATGCCCTGGCCCCCCGCGGGCAGGTGTGACGGCTGTCATGCGTGCGGGGCGGGGGGCGGCGGGGTTGGATGGGGGTATGAGGTCGACGATCGCGCCTACGGTGACGCTGTTGCACGGCTCGGCGATGCCGCGGCTGGGGCTGGGCACGTGGCCCATGGACGACGCCGCCGCCGAGACCACGGTGGCGGCCGCGATCGAGTTGGGTTACCGGCTCGTCGACACCGCGGAAAACTATGGCAACGAGCGCGGCGTCGGGCGCGGAGTCAAGGCATCGGGCGTGCCGCGCGAGGAGCTGTTCGTCACGACCAAGTTCAACAAGCGGTGGCACGGGGTCGAGCTGGCGGCCGAGGCGTGTGAGCGTAGCCTCGACCGGCTCGGCCTGGACTATGTCGACCTGCTGCTCATCCACTGGCCCAATCCGGGGCACGACCGGTACGTGGAAGCCGTGCGGGGCCTGGCCCGGCTGCTCGAAGACGGCCGGCTACGCGCGATCGGCACCTCGAACTTCAAGCCCGCCCACCTCGACCGCGTCATCGCCGAGACCGGCATCGTGCCCGACGTCAACCAGATCCAGCTCAGCCCGACCGTGACCCGCGAGTCTGCCCGGGCCTACCACGCTGAGCACGGGATCGTCACCCAATCGTGGTCGCCGATCGGCGGCCAGAGCAACGACGTGCTGCGCGAGCCGGTCGTAGTCGAGCTGGCCGAGCGGTACGGCCGGACGCCGGCCCAGATCGTGCTGCGCTGGCACATGGAGCTTGGCCTGACGGCGGTGCCGAAGTCGAGCGACCCGGTCCGGCTCCGGCAGAACCTCGACGTCTTCGACTTCGCGCTGACCACCGGCGAGGTGGCCGCGATCTCCGCGCTCGACCAGGGCGACGCCGCGGGCGCCGACTCCGACGCGTTCGGGCACTGACCGCCGCGCCTACCGCACCGGGCCGGGTGGCGGCGCCAGTCCCGGCACCGCGGGCGGCGGGGTCGCCGTGAACGGGCCGGAGCGCGCCTCCAGCATGCGGCTCACCACCACGCCGATCAGGATCGCCAGGGCCGCCGGCAGGTAGTACACCACCCAGCCGGGAGCCTCGGTCTGTACGAGGCCGTAGTTGGCGAAGACCAGCAGTGTGACGGCCAGCGCGGTGCCGGCGATGCCGCCACGGCCGCCGAAGGCGCTCACCCCGCCGAGGAGGGCGGCGGCGACCGCGTACGGCAGGTTCTCGCCGCCGTTGAGGTTGGCGGCGCCGAGGTACGTCACGACCACCACCCCGCTCAGGCCGGCGAGCGCGCTGGAGCCGCCGAGGCCGGCCAGCGCGCCGATCAGGTTCGTCTGGCGGTAGCGCACCGGGTCGTCGAGCGTGCGGTTCGTGGTGAGGACCTTGCGGACGCCGGGGACCAGCCACAGCACGCCGCCACCGATCGACACGGCGAGGAACACGAAGGTCCAGAGGACCGCCATCCCGGTACCGGCGGTCGACCTGGGGACGGGGATGCTCAGCCCGTCCAGCATCCCGAGCGTGATCGACTGCGCCACCGCCATGCCGCCGAGCGTCACCGCCCACGCCGGTGCGGAGGTGAGGCCGACGATCGCCCCGAGGACCAGCCCGAGGACGAGCGCGACGACCACCGCGACCGCGCCGGCGAGCACGCCGGACCCGCCGTCCTGGGCGATCTCGGCGTACACCGCCCCCGCCAGTACCGCGATCGCGCCGACGGCGAGATTGGGAGTGGCGGTGCGCAACGACAGCGCGAACCCGGTGGCCAGCAACCCGACGGTCGCGATCCTCCACCACGGCATCGAACCCTGGAACAGCGTGCCGTTGCTCGCGACCAGCACCGCCGTAGCCAGCACGCCGACCAGGAGGATCGCTTCCCAGCCCAGGTGGGCCGACACGCCTTCGGGCCGGGCCGACGGCGGCCTGGGCGGCGGCGCGAACGACGCGACGACGGGGGACGGTGGCTGAGACATCCGTTACTCCTCAGTGGACTGGCCGGATCATCGGCCCGAACGTAGCCAGTGCTCGCCACCCGATCCGCCAACTTCGCCCCGCCAAGCCCACACAAGACGTAGCATTTCGGAAGGGTTCCCCCCGTCCTTGTTCGTGAAGGGCGCCCGGCCGAGCCGCGAGATGAGAGCGGGAGCACCGGGTTTCAGACGGCTCCACCGGAGTATGCGTCAAGCAGAGCGTGGCTGGTCCCACCCGCCGCCGGGCACCTTCACCTGCCAGCCGACCGGCCCCGATGGCGAATCACGGCCATCGATGGAATGATGTCGGGGAAGCCGGGCGCAGACCACGCTGCGAAGGAGCCGCTCATGCGTCGTCGTGTCCGCCTCACCGCGTCCCTGCTCGCCGCCGTTGTGGCCGTCCCCGGCGTGGTGGTCGCCGGCTTCGTGACCGCCGCGCCGGCAGCCGCGGCCCCGATCGTCCAGCTCACCGCGCCGCCCATGGGCTGGAACAGTTGGAACCGCTTCGGGTGCGACATCAACGAAAGCCTGATCCGCGGCGTCGCCGACGCCATCGTCGCCAACAACCTCGACGACCTCGGCTACCGGTACGTCAACATCGACGACTGCTGGATGGCGTCCACCCGCGACGGCCAGGGCCGGCTGCAGCCCCATCCGACCCGGTTCGCGTCCGGGATCAGGGCGCTGGCCGACTACGTGCACGCGCGCGGGCTCAAGCTCGGCATCTACTCGTCCGCCGGCACGGCCACCTGCCAGGGACTTCCGGCCAGCCTCGACCACGAGACGATCGACGCGCAGACGTTCGCCGACTGGCAGATCGACTACCTCAAGTACGACAACTGCAACAACCAGGGCCGGCCCGCCGCCGACCGGTACCGGGCGATGGGCGACGCGCTGCGGGCGACCGGGCGCCCGATCGTCTACAGCATCTGCAACTGGGGGCAGCAGAACCCGTGGCTCTTCGGCTCCGACGTGGGTGGCAGCCTGTGGCGCACCACCGGAGACATCAGCGACAACTGGAACAGCGTGCTCAGCCTGCTCGACCAGCAGGCCGGTCTGGAGCCGTTCGCACGGCAGGGCGCCTACAACGACCCCGACATGCTGGAGGTCGGCAACGGTGGGATGACCACCACGGAGTACACCGCACACTTCAGCCTCTGGTCGCTGCTGGCCTCGCCGCTGTTGCTGGGCAACGACCTCCGTTCCGTGTCCAGCACCACGCTCGGCATCATCCGCAACGCCGAGGTGATCGCCGTCAACCAGGACTGGGGCGGCTCGCAGGGGCGCCGGATCAGGGACTTCGGCAACACCGAGGTGTGGACGAAGCCGATGTCCGACGGCTCGGCCGCGGTCGTGCTGTTCAACAGGGGCGGGTCGGCGGCCACCGTCACCACGAGCGCGGCCGAGTTGGGCCTGGGCGGCTCGTCGTCGTACACGCTGCGCAACCTGTGGACCGGCGCCACCTCCAGCACCTCGGGCACCATTTCGGCGAGCGTGGCCGCGCACGGCGCCGTCATGTTCCGGGTCGGCCGGGCGGGCACGGCACTGCCGCCGCCGGCCGCCGGCACCCACCAGGCCGGCGCCATGACGTGGCTGGCGTCGAGCAACGGCTGGGGTCCAGTCGAGCGCAACGTCTCCAACGGCGAGCAGGCCGCCGGCGACGGGCGGCCGCTGACCGTCAACGGCACCGTATACGCGAGCGGCATCGGGGGGCACGCGGACTCGGCTGTTCACATCTGGCTGGGGCGCGCGTGTTCGCGGTTCACCGCGCAGGTCGGCGTCGACGACGAGGTGACCACCACCGGAAGCGTGCGGTTCCAGGTGTACGGCGACGGGAGGTTGCTCGGGTACAGCGACGTCAAGACGTCCAGCGCGGGACCGTCCACATTGTCCGTGACCACGACCGGGTACGCCACATTGGAGCTTCGCGTCACGGACGGGCGCAACGGCATCTCGTACGACCACGCCGACTGGGGCGACGCCGTCGTCACCTGCTGAGTGTCCTCAGTAACCGGTCAGTGCCGCGACCAATGACGCCAGTGCCGCGACCAGCAGCACGGAGCCGGTGCCGAGGCCGGTGGCGGCGCTGACCGGTATCGAGCGTGCCCGCGCGACCGGGATCGCGGCGATCGCCACGAGGGTGACCAGCGCGGCCACCACGTGGATCAGGGGGTACTCGAGGATCACCGCCACCGGAAACAGGTGTACGCCCACGACAAAGGCGATCCAGGCGGAGATGAACTCGGCGCGGCGGCGCAGGGCGAGCAGGCCCGCGCCGGCCGCGGCTGCGACGAACTCGATACCGACCACGATGCCGAAGGAGCGGCCGGTGTCGTCATCGAACACCGTCCCATCCGACCAGTGCCGCCACGCCAGGAGTCCGCCGGCGACCGCCGTCAGCAGGGCGATGACCGAGCCGATGCCGAGCGGGGTGCGCCAGCTCTTCGGCGGTGCCTCCTGCGCCCAGCCGAACCAGCTGGAGGCGAAGAACCCGAATACGACCGCTGTCGCCGCCGCGTCACGGACGTATTCAGTAATCATGATGGTGCAGGGTAGCAATGGATCAGCGTGATCTGAGTTTGGCGCGCACCGGGTCGGCGTCCGGATGGCCGAGCTCGTCGAGGATGGCGACCGCGCGCCGCCAGGCGTCGTGAGCCGCCTTCGGGGCGCCGACGGCGTGATGGGCGTCGCCGAGACGGGTGAGGGTGTCGGCCTCGCGCCACCGGTGGCCGAGATCCCGGTACAGCTTCACCGCCCGCAGGTAGCAGGTGACGCTCTCCCGGCGGTGGCCGAGGTGGTGGTGGGCGTGGCCGAGCGTGTCCCAGGTGTCGGCCTCGCCGTGCCGGTCGCCGATCTCCTGGTGCAGGGCGAGGGCCTGCTCGCCGGCCACCAGGGACTGCTCGTGCTCGCCGACGTAGTTGCGCACCCAGGCCACGGTGTTCAGAGCGCGGGCCTGCCCGGACCGGTTGCCCGCGGTCTGAAACAGGTCCAGCGACGCGCGCGCGTGTTCGAGTGCCTGCCGGTGCTGCTCCTGCCGGGCGCGGATCCAGCAGAGGTCGAGATGGACCCGGGCCTGGCCGGCTAGGTCGTCGATCGCTCCGAAATGGTGCTGGGCCTGGCGCAGGTGGGCCTCCGCCTCGTCGACCCGGTCCAGGTGGACGTTGACGCGGCCGAGACTGCGATGGGCGTGCGCCTGCCCGCTCCGGTCGGCCAGCCGGCGCGCGGCCGCCAAGGCGGTCTGGTGGGCGGCGGCCCAGGGCTCCCAGTAGCCGCGCCCTTCCATGAAGTACGCGGTGGCCCAGGCCAGCCGCCAGGCGTGCGCGTCGAACCCTTCCTGCGCCGCCCGGTCGATGGCGGCGACCAGGCCGGGAACCTCGGTCGTGAACCAGCTCATCGCGTGCTCGTGGTCGGCGAGCGGCTCGATGGTGACGCCGGGCTCGGCCGGGGCCACGCTGATCGGGTCGCGGTGCGGGTCGAGCAACCGGTCGGCGGCGCACGCGCCGTGCAGGTAGTGGTCGAGCAGGCGGTGCAGGGCCGCGCGGCGATCCGCGTCGCCGTCCGAAGTATGCGTCAGCTCGGTGGCGTACGCGCGCAGCAGGTCGTGGCACGCGTACCGGCCCGGAGCATGCTCGGTGATCAGGCGCGCCTCGGCCAGCTCGGCCAGCAGCGGGCGGGCCCGCGCGTCCGGTACGGCGGCGAGGCTGCTGGCCGCCGCGAGGGAGATGTCAGCGCCAGGGTGCAGCCCGAGCAGCCGGAACAACCGCCGCGCGGGCTCGGTGAGCTGCTCGTACGACCAGGAGAACACCGCTCGTACATCGGTGGCCGGATCGCGGCTGGTGAAGGCGGCCAGGCCACCGCCCGCCGTGTGCAGCTCGGCGGCGAGCGTGGCCAACGAGAACCCGGGCTGGGTGGCGGCGCGGGCGGCCGCCACGGCCAGGGCGAGCGGAAGCCGCGCGCAGTGGCTGATGATCTCCTCCGCGGCCCGCGGCTCGGCCACGACCCGCTCCCGACCGAGCCGGTGTACCAGCATCTGGTGCGCCTCGGCCGGTTCGAACAGGTCCAGCATCACCGGCCGGGCACCCTCGGCGG
Organism: Phytohabitans aurantiacus; assembly: GCF_027923225.1. Lineage (GTDB taxonomy): Bacteria > Actinomycetota > Actinomycetes > Mycobacteriales > Micromonosporaceae > Phytohabitans > Phytohabitans aurantiacus. The sequence goes on along the minus strand of NZ_BSDI01000023.1, from coordinate 70,891 downwards.
CGACCAGACCGGCCAGCACGTTGCGGCTCGTGATCACGACCCGGCAGCCACGGCTGCCGGGCAGCAGCGGCCGGACCTGGTCGGCGTCGCGGGCGTTGTCGAGCACCACCAGCATCCGCCGGTCGGCGAGCAGGCTGCGGTACAGCGCTGAGCGGGCCGCCACACCAACCGGCATCCGCCCCGGTGGCACGTCGAGAGCCTCCAGGAACCCTTGCAGCGCCTCGGACGGGTTCACGGCCCGGCCGGCGGGGTGGAAGCCGCGCAGGTTCACGTACAGCTGGCCGTCGGGGAACCGGTGCCGGACCCGCTGTCCCCAGTGGACGGCCAGCGCGGTCTTACCCACGCCCGCGGTGCCCGCGATCGCGGAGATCACCGCGGCGGTGACGCCGCCGGGCGGGTCGTCGGGCAGCAGCTCGTCCAGCTCCTTGAGGTGGTCCACGCGCCCGGTGAAGCCGGCGATGTCGGTGGGGAGCTGGGCGGGCACCGCCGCCGCGCCAGCGCTCACGGCTGGCGGCGCGGTCGCCACCAACGCGTCCACGCTGTTTTCGTCTTTCAGGATGGCGGTATGCAGCTCGCGCAGCTGCGCACCGGGTTCGAGGCCCAGCTCGTCGACAAGGCTCTCGCGCAGGCGGCGGTACACCTGGAGCGCGTCGGCCTGGCGGCCCGACCGGTGCAGCGCCACCATGAGCTGCCCCACCAGCCGCTCGCGCAGCGGATACGTGGCGACCAGCTCGGTCAGCTCTCCGATCACTTCGAGGTGGCGGCCGAGCCGCAGGTCCAGCTCCAGGCACTCCTCGATGGCGGCGCGCCGCTGCTCGTCCAGTCTGGCGGCGGCCGCTTCCAGTACCCGACCGGTCATGCCGGCGAGCGCCGGGCCGCGCCACAGCCGCAACGCCTCCCTCAGCTCGGCGGCGGCCTGGCCGGCCTGGCCGGCGGCGTTCAGCTCCTGCGCCTCGTCGACCCGGCTCTGGAAGAGCCGGGCGTCCAGCTCGCTGCCGGCAAGCCGCAGCCGGTACGCGTTGCCCTCGGTCTCGATCGTGGGCTGCGCGGGCCCCTCGGCCAGCAGTCGACGGAGCGCGGAGATGCTGTTCTGGACCTGGCGCTTGGCGGTGGTCGGCGGATTCTCGTCCCACACCGCCTCGATCAAGGCATCCAGCGAGACCGCCTTGTCGGCGTTGACCAGCAATAGTGCGAGCAGCTGGCGCTGGCGCTGGCCAGTCAGGCTCACCGGACGATCGTGCGCGGACGCCTCCAGCGACCCCAGGACCCGGAACCTCACCCGAACCTCCCCCGGTAGCCTCTCCAATCTCCTGCGATCGCAATCGGCTCAGCCGTCGCCCAACGGTGGCCGCCACTCATCGTAACCACACGCAAATAGATCAGCGCGAATGGTGCCTGGCGCGTCGTAACTTACGGCACCGTGAGATCAGCTACGAGGCCGAAGTGGTCGCTGGCCCAGACCTCGCCGACGGGCTCGGCGAAGAGCAGGTCGCAGCGGTCGATCGCGAGTGTGGGCTTGTGTACGCCGCCGCGGACCATGATGTAGTCGATGCGACGGCCCAGTTCCATGGTCATCTCGCCGGTGTTGACAAGCGGATTGCGGGGATCGAAGGTGTAGCCGCGCTCGTCCGGGTGCGCGCTCTCCCAGGCGTCGCGGTAGCAGACGCTGCTGCCGTCGAGCGATTGCCGGCCGGTCCAGAAGCGGACGCTGGCCGAGTGCGGTTCGGCGTCGAAGTCACCGGCGAGCACCACATGCCGGTGGCGTGGCCGCACCAGCTCCTCCACGAAGCGCGCCGAGGCTACGGCTTGCAGTTCCCGCTCGTGCTCGAAGCCGTACTGGTACGACGGTTTGTGATGGACGAGCAGGAGCGGTCCGACGGGCTCCGGCGCTTCGATCTCCGCCACCGCGACACCGCCGATCCAGATCGGGTCGACGCGCGAGGTCACGCTCAGGTCGCGTTCACGCAGGCCGGTGACGGGCCACCGGCTGGCGATCGAGGCACCCACGCCGTCCGGCGTGCGGCCGTCCTGGTGGATGATCGTGTACTCGGTCCCGAGCAGGTCGGCCACCTGGTCGTACCCGTCGACGACCACGGACTCCTGCAGCGCGACCAGATCGGGGTCGAGCCGGCGCAGACCCTCGGCGAGGACCTCGCGCCGTTCCGGCCAGACCCCGTCGCGGTTCCAGACGTTGAGCGTGACGACGCGCATCCTTGGCCAGTACCCAGACCGCCGCCACTCATCCATGCGCGCGGGTGAGCGTGAAGTCGACACGAAGCCGACCTCCGGTGCGGCGATCTTGCAGTTGTCACGGCGAAATACCCGCTTTGGGCCATGACAACTGCAAGATCGCCGCATGCTCGGGGCCACCAGGTCGGCGCCCACGGACGGCGAGGGGCCGCCGGCGAGCTCCTGCGGGGTACCCATCGAGGAGCCGAGCGCGTGCGACTTCGCTTCCGGGCCCGCATTTCGCCGACGTTGCGGTCATGGCGCGGGGGCGGCCGAGACTGTGGCGGGCGTCGGCGTCCAGATCTCGGTGCTGCACCGTCGCCAGAGCGACGCTCGCGCTCCAAGATCTGTGGCCCGGCCGCCCCAGGCGTGCCGCACCCGCCTGCCGCGCGAGCCCGGCAGGCCGGCCTAGAGGCAGGCAGCGCGGCAGGCAGGCCGACGGCGGGGTCCACGGCGGCCGGCCAGTTCACGCCGGCCGGCGGGTCCGCGGGACCGCGGGACAGCGGCAGCCCGCAGGACCGCGGCAGCCCGCGGGTCGGCGGCGGCCAGCGGCCGGTGGGGGTCGCGCTTGGGGCCTATGTGGACGGATCCTGCGCCGGATGCGCGCAACGCCCACGCCTCCCGAGCAGCGAGCCGAATGGGCTGGCCTCGATCAAGGAACATCGCATGGATCAAGGGCGAACGCACGCGGAAAAGAGATCCAACCGCGTGCATTCGCCCTTGATCGGCGGAAGGGGACGCGCGAGCAGGGGACGCGCGGCGGGGGGTGGGTTAGCCGCAGACGGGGAGATTAGGGGTGATTTGGTGGTGGGTTATTAGGTTTGCTATTGGTGGGCGTTTGGGGATGCCGCCTTCCGCCGCTATCGGATCGGCGTTGAATATTCGCAGGAAGAAGTTGATGACCTCGACGACCAGCGCCGGCACCGTATACCCGATGCCGTAGCTGCCGTTGATCGTCACGTCGACGCGCCGGCAGCCCTCCCCTGCCGCGAGGCCCGATAGGCCACCGAACCCGATGCTGGAGCCCTTGGTGAGCCCGACGGTGGCGGTGAGTTTGGCGTACAGGCCAGCCGTGAAGACGAGCGCGTCGAGTCCGATGTAGAACTTGGCGTCGTAGTCGATGATCAGAGCGTTCGCGCCCACCGACAGGCCGTCGATCGATTTGACGAGGCTGTTGGTTTCCTGGAGCCCGCCGGGCCAGCGTGGACCGAAACGGCCGTTGGCGTAGCCGAAGCCGAAGGTGCCGCCAAGCGAGTATTCGCCGTTGGCTTTGATCGTGGACTTCGCGGCGCTGAATCCGGTGCGGATGCCGATCGCCTGCTTGACCGTGACCGAGAACGGGATGCCGAGAATCTGTCCAATGGGGACGCTCCAGTTTACCGGTACGAAGACGACGGGGTGGACGTTGGCACCGGTCTCGGTGGCCGCGTCGACCTGTACCCGTAGACCGGCCGCACCGCGGATTTCCAACTCGGCGCGCTCGATCGTGGTGCCGCTGATCTCCAGATGGAATCGTGCGGATGGTTGCCGCATCACGAAGGTGACCGCGCCCGTCATGCGCAGTCCGCTGCCGGCGTACGTGAATCGGGCGCCGACGCCGTCGGAGCAGCAGACGCCCTCCACGGACATGCCACCTGCCCGGAGCCCGGCCGGTACGACAAACGTCGCGGCGGGTTTGGTGGTGGCCGGTGACGTGTCCGGCTGTGACCAGAATGGATCCGGGATATCGTGCGCGGCGGCTTCTTGCAGCGAGACGGGTTGGTCGGCGCTGAACGTGCCGTCGCTTATCACCTCGGTGAGGCTCACCGGGCCGATGGTGACCGCCAGGTCGTCGCCGTCGCGGCGGGCGTCGATCACCCGCCCGACGCCGCGGCTGGTGAGAAACATGACCTTGCCCGGGACGAGCTGGTCGGCGTTGCGGGCGTTCGGGTCGATCCGCCAGGTCAGTCCGCCATCGGTCACCGATCGCACCGAGCGGCCGCCACCGCCCACAAGGACCACGTCCGGATGCAGTGTCACGCCCTCACGCGGGGCGGGCGCGATGCCGTAAGGCGAATCCGGCTTCGCCGCGCCGCCGCCCGTGCACGCGGTCAGCCCGAGCACCGCGACCAAGGCGGCGGCAAGGACACGGAAGGGCACCACGCTCACATCCGCCCGGCGACGACGCGGGCGATGTTCTCCAGCGGCTTGCGGTTCTCGGCCGGGTCGTTGAGGCGGACCAGCCGGACCGTGGCCCACACGCCGCCTTTGAGGACGAACACCGCCTCGATGCTGGCGTACGCCTCGTCGCCGACCCCGGAAAGCGGCCGCAACTCGTGTCCGAGATCGCGCTCGATGTCGAGGTACTTCTTCGCGCCGTCCCCGACGTACACCTCCACCTGAGCGGTCGGCCCGGTGGGCGGCCCGGTGTAGGTGCAGGTCTCACGGACGGGTGCGGCATCGTCCAGCGGCGTACCGGCCAGCTTCTCCGCCTCGGGCTTGGTCACCAAGGCGCACGCGCCCGGAAGCGCCGGTGCCGCCGGTGCCGAGGTCTCCTCCTCCACCACCGCCGCCTCCGTGGGGGCAGGGGCCGCCGCGGGTTCGTCGCCGGAGCGGCCGCATCCCAACAGGCCGCCCAGTACGAGCAGGGTCACGGCCACGACGCTCCTCATCGGACGCCTTCCGTCATCGAATCCGGTCACGGACCAGGCCGATCAGCCGGATCGCGGTGGACCGGTCGGTGTCGCCGGTGCCCTTCGTGACGACCTGGATGTCGCAGGCACGGTCCTGCGCGGTGAACCTGGCCATGCCGCCGGAGCCGAAGCGGATGCCGTCCGGGCCGGGCTCGTTCACGAACGGGTCCTCGGGGAGTTCGCCGCTGGCCGCGGTGCCCGGGCTGCCGATGCTGATCGTGATCGAGTGGTAGGTGTCTGGGTTCTCCCACTCGCAGGACCCGCCGCCACTGCCGTTGTCGCGGGCCTCGGGGTCGGTGCCGCCCTTGGCTCCGATCACCCCGGTCACCTCTTCGGCGGTCAGTAGTGCGCAGGCGTCGACCCGCTTCGCCTGATCCGCCGCACCGTCCGAGCGTGGCGCGGTGCTGGCCGTGGCGGCCGGCTGGTCGGCCGGTGTCGATCCGCAGGCCGCCGCGCTGATCATCGCCAACGCGGCGACGGGCGCCAGCCACCGCCGGCGCCGCCGTCGAACCTGCCCACCTGTCATGTACATGCCTCCCCTTTCGATAGACGCGGGCTTTTCGATAGCCACTGTCTAGTGAATAGACTGATAGTGTGGCTATGTCATGGGCGATGTCAAGGACGGGAAACCGACACGGCGATACCGGTCCGCGGTACGCGAGGAGAGCGCGCGGCGTACCCGTCAAGCGGTCGTCGGCGCGGCGGCCGAGTTGTTCGTCGCGCGGGGATATGCCGGCACCTCGCTGGCGGACGTGGCGGTCGCCGCCGGCGTCGCGCGCCCGACCGTGTTCGCCGCGTTCGGGTCGAAGGCGGCGCTGTTACGGCAGGTTCTGGACGAGGCCCTGGCCGGCGACGACGAGCCGGTACCGGTCGCGCAGCGCCCCTGGTTCCGGCCGGTCCTGGAGGCCACCACCGGCGCCGCCGTGCTGGACGCCTACGCCGGGGTCTGCACCCTGATCAGCCACCGCGCGGCCCGCATCTTCGAGGTCGTCCGGCGGGCCGCCGACGACGCGCCCGAGGCGGCCGAGGTGTGGGAGGCATCGCAACGCAACCGCCGCATGGGTGCCCGGATGGTCGTCGAGCGGGTCGGCTCGCTCGGTCCGCTGCGCCAGGGCTCCGATGTGGAGCGCGCGATCGACGTTATGTGGATCTTCAACGACACGGCCCTTTACGACATGCTGGTGCTGAACCGCGGCTGGACCGAGGAAGAGTTCCGGGACTGGCTGTCCGCACGCATGCGAGACGCGCTGCTGGCCGACTGACTGTCGATCGGAGGATTGACAACGCGTTTTGCTTACTCACTGTCGCCTAATAAATACCCTTTGTGCGCAGACGTCGGGGGAGGTGACGGGGCTGGGCGCGCAGTTGTCGTTGCACCTGCTCGGTCCGTTCCGCGCCCGGCGCGGCGAGCACACAGCGCCGCTCCCCCGCAGCGCCGCTCGCGTGCTCGCCTATCTGGCCATCCACTCCGCCGCCAGCCGGCAACAGGTCTCCGGCGCGCTCTGGCCGGACGTGCCACAGTCGCGCGCCAGCTCGGATCTGCGTACCGCGTTGTGGCGGCTGCAGCGCGTCGCCGACGAGTTCGTCCTGGTCGGCGGGGAGACGCTGGCCATCTCCGAGCGGGTCGCGGTGGACGTGCAGCAGGTGGTCGACTGGGCGACCCGGACCGTCGCCGGCACCGGTGAGCTCCCGCCGCCCCGGGGCAGCGGCCGCGAGTTGCTGCCCGGCTGGGACGAGGAGTGGCTGGAGGACGCCCGGGAGCGGATCCGCCTGCTGACCGTACAGGCGTTCGAGTCCGTGGCCGAGCGGCTGCTCACCGCCGGGCGGCCGGCCGAGGCCCTGCCGCACCTGCTCCAGGTCACCGAGATCGACCCGCTCCGGGAGAGCGCGCAGCAGCTCATGGTCGAGCTGCACCTGCGCCAGCGCAACGTGCACGAGGCGCTGCGGCAGTACCGGCGGTACGAGCGCCTGGTGCGCCGCGACCTGGGTATCGAGCCGGGCGTCGGGCTGCGGTCGCTCTTGTCCCGGTACGCACCAAATCTTGTTGATTAAGTGACGCGTCGGTGACGTTCCTCCGATCCTGAAGATCCTCGCGTTCGCTGTCCGTGACGCCGCGGTGACGCACGCATCACGGGGCAGTCACGCTCCGGGGTCGGCTCGGCCACGGCGGACCGGCGGGTTCGAGGCGGTCCGGCTGGTTGTCTTCGGGCACGCCAGATCGGCGATCGAGAACGGAGATGGGGACATGACGACCTACCACCTGACCGTCAAGAACGAGTCGAACGAGGACTGGGACATCTTCACGTTCCAGAAGAACCCGATCCTCAACCTGAACAGCCCGGCGCTGGTCTCGCTGGCGTGGTTCACCAAGTACACGGCCGCGCACAGCCAGTGCAAGTTCAAGTGGGACCTGGAGTACAACTTCATGTGGTCGGAGACCGGGAACCTGACGCCCGGCGTGGTCTTCGACGCGAGCCAGTCGTTCTTGGCGGACCCGTTCGCCACGGGGCTGGCGACCGCCGCCAACGCCGGCGACCAGGCCGTCCTGAGCTACAACGCGGAGCAGGAGTACTTCGAGTTCAACAACGAAGGCCCGCTGGTGACCAACCCGTCGCCCGGGACGCTCTACATCGCCTGTGACTCCTCGGTGCCGAACGGCGTCGCCTCGGTCGGCATCGGCATGTCCAACGCCGGCACGTTCGCGCTGCCGGCGCTGACCAACATCACCGCCGAGTTCACGCCGGACCCGACGTATTACGTCGCCGCGAACGTGAGCATCCAGCAGGGCCAGGTGCTGGAGGAGGAGATCAGCAACGCCGTCGAGCTGCAGTTCGCCGGCGTCACCTCGCTCACCGCCACCTTCAACCCGGACCACACCTGGTCCGTCACCAAGTCCTGATCGGGGGCCGGCAATGACACGCAGGCCGAACCCGGGCGAATGGGCCCAGCTCAGCGGCGCCTTCCCGGGGCTCATCTGGAACGACGTCTGGATCACCGACGAGCCGACCCCGCAGTACAACTGCATCGGGTACTCGATGGGGGTACGGCAGTGGATCAACCCGCAGTCGCCGCTGGCCGCGTTCCAGCAGCAGTACGCCGCGCAGGGGTTCGCGGTGGCGCCCGCCAACACCGCCGTCATCGACGGCTGGGGCACCGGCGGCGGCGCCCAGATGACCCACGGCAGCCGCCAGTCCACCTCGATGCCGCAGACTGGACTGTGGGAGTCGAAGCTGGGCCAGTCGTTCCGCATCACGCACGGACGGAACCAGCTGACGGGTGCGCTCTACGGGACGGTGCTCACCCACTTCCGGCCGCGCGGCGGCGAGGTCGATGAGCCCGAGGAGGTGTCCGTGCCGTCGTACACCGACGACGAGCTGGGCCGGATCGCCGATCAGGCGGGCCGGGTGGATCCGGGCCTCAAGGCCGGCTTCGACGAGCGGCTGGCGGCCTGGAAGGCGACCTGGAGCCGGCAGGAGCTGGCGATGAGCCAGAGCACGTACGACTTCGCGACCGGTCCGGAGTTCGAGGCGGTCGTCGGGCTCGGTGACGGCATCGTCCCGCTGGTGGTGCAGGAGATGACCAAGCCGGACGGGTTCTTCCTGGTCCCGCTGCTGGAGGAGTTCACGGATCCGGTACCGCCGGAAACGCCCGTGGAGAGCGAGCAGTCGCGCGGACAGCGCGCGGTGCGGGCCTGGCTCGCCAGTCGTTGATCACATCCCCAACCGAGGCGCCGCGGCCGCCAGCCGCGGCGCCTCGCAGTGGCTGGGTCAGGCGGCGGGGAGGTGGACGACGAAGCGGCAGCCGCCGCTGATGTTCTGCACGGCGACCTGCCCGCCGTGGGCCTCGACCAGGCCACGCACGATGGCGAGGCCGAGACCGCCGACGGCGGCGTCACCCGCGGCGCCCGGCGTGCGCGCTCGCTCGCCGCGGAACGCCACGTCGAAGACGCGCGGCAGGTCGGCCTCGGAGATACCGCCGCACGTATCGGCCACCTCCAGCCAGGCCCGGTCACGGTCGCGGCCCGCCCGGACCCGCACGGTGCCGTCCTCAGGCGTGTACCGGACCGCGTTGACGAGCAGGTTTCCGACCACTCTGGACAGTTCGCGCTCGCTGGCCGCGACGACGGGCCAGTCGGAGCCGGCCGCGACCACCTGGATCCGCCGGGCCTGCGCGATGGGCGCCGCCGACGCCACCGCGTCGGAGACCACGTCGCCGAGCGGCACCGCCGACAGCGACAGGTGCAGGGCGCCCGCGTTGATGCGGGACAGCTCGAAGAGGTCGTCGACGAGCCGGGTCATCCGGTCGGTCTCGGCGCGGATGCGACGGTGGTACTCGGCCACCGTCGCCGGGTCGTCGACCACGCGGTCTTCGAGCGCCTCGGCCATCGCGCGCAGGCCCGCCAGCGGGGTGCGCAGGTCGTGAGAGACCCAGGCCACGAGGTCGCGGCGGCCCTTCTCCATCTGCCGTTCCCGCTCCCGGGCCTGATCGGCCCAGACCGCGGCGGCGGCCAGCCGGCTGCCGAAGAACCATCCCACCGCCAGGCTGACGGCGGTGGCGGCGGAGACGGTGACCAGCACGACCTGGAGGTCGTGCTGGGACAGGAACATCGCCTTGGCGATCACGACGACGCCGGCGGTGACGCTGCCCACGGTGATGGCGACGAGGACGCAGATGTGGGCGAGGATCGAGGCGCGGCGCAGGGCGCGCAGGGTGGCGGCGCCGAGCACACCGACGACCAGCGCCCCGCCGAGCGCGGCCAGGAAGATCAGCAGCAGGTCGCGCACCTCAGGTCGCCATCTCGTACCGGTAGCCGACGCCCCACACGGTGACGATGCGCCGCGGCGTGGCCGGATCGTCTTCGAGCTTCTCGCGCAGCCGCCGGACGTGGACGGTGACGGTGGACTGGTCGCCGAAGTCCCAGCCCCACACGCGTTCGAGCAGTTCGGCGCGGCGGAAGGCCCGTGACGGGTTGCGCATGAAGAAGGCGAGCAGGTCGAACTCCCGGACCGTCAACGTCAGCTCCACGCCGCGGAGCCTGGCCAGCCGCCGACCGGTGTCGAGCACCAGGTCGCCGTCGACCAGCATGGGTGCGGCAGCCGGCGCGGGCTCGGCACCGGCCCGCCGCAGCACGGACCGCACGCGCAGCACCAGCTCGCGCGGTGAGAACGGCTTGGCCAGGTAGTCGTCGGCGCCGAGCTCCAGGCCGAGTACCCGATCCGCCTCGTCGCCGAGGGCGGTGAGCATCACGATCGGGATCTGGTGGGGCCGCGCGCGCAGCCGGCGGCACACCTCCAGGCCGTCGATGCCCGGCAGCATGAGGTCGAGCACGACCAGGTCGGGCGCGTCGCGGTCGGCGACCGCCAGCGCCGCGGCGCCGTCGGCCACCATGCCGACCTCGAAGCCGGCCAGCCGCAGGTACCGGCAGACGACGTCGCTGACCGTCGGGTCGTCGTCGACCACGAGAATCCGCTGCCCCACATGCCACACGCTACTGGCGGCGCTGACGGCGCGAGGTTGATCATGTCTTTCGGTTCCCTTACGGCGCGGCGGCGGTCAGGCCAGGCACGCGACCGGACGCTCACGCTCCGTAATGGGCGTGAAAGGTTTGTGAAAGCGCAGACTCCTATGGTGGCGAGTCGTCCGAGGTGGGAGCCGGACCGCGAAGACAACTACCGCCCAAGGGGGGCCAGTGGCGGCTGTCATCCAATTCCGAATTCTTGGGGACCTGGAGGTCCGGCGGGACGGCGTGCTCGTCGCCATCTCCGCGACGAAGATCCGCATCATCCTGGCTTCGCTGTTGCTGCGCGCGGGCCGCGTCGTGCCGGTGAGCACCCTCGCCGACCGGCTGTGGGACAACGACCCGCCCGCCGACGCGCGAGCGGCCCTCCAGACGTACGTCGCGAGGCTGCGCCGGCTGCTCGGCGCCGACGCCGAGATCCGCAGTCGCAGCGGCGGGTACGTCATCGAGACGCCGCCACGCTCCTGTGACCTGCACGAGTTCGACGAACGGCTGGAGACCGCCCGGACGGCGCTGGACCGCGGCGACCGGGCGGACGCGCTGGAGTCGTTGCGGGCGGCGACCCGGCTGTGGCGCGGCCCGATCCTGTTCGACGTGGATTCGGCGCCCCTGCATCGCGACGAGGTGCCGCGGCTGCAGGAGCGGTGCCTGGTGGCGGCCGAGCGCCGGTTCGCGCTGGAGTTGGAGCTCGGGCATCACCGGGCCGTGGCCGAGGAGCTGCGCGCGCTCTCCGCGACGTACCCGTTCCAGGAAGGGCTGCGCACGTACCTGATGCAGGCGCTCTACCGGTCGGGGCGGCAGGCCGAGGCGCTGGAGGTCTACCGGGACGTCGCGGCGCTGCTGCGCGGCGAGCTCGGCGTCGAACCCGGAGCCGAGCTGCGCGGCCTCCACCAGGCGATCCTGCTCGGCGAGGCGACGGGCGAGGACACCCGCGACGGCGTGCCACCAAGCCTGCCCGCGCTCTGCCAGCTGCCGCCGGCGATCGGGGACTTCGTCGGCCGGACGGTCGAGGTGGCAAGGATCGCCCGCTCGCTGGCGTGCGACAAGGAGCGGGCCACGGTACCGATCGTCGTGGTGAGCGGAGTGGCCGGCGTGGGCAAGTCCGCGCTGGCGGTACACGTCGCGCACCGCGTGCGGCACCGGTTCCCGGACGGCCAGCTCCATGTCAACCTGGGCGGCGGCGGCCCGGCGCCGCGCGACGTTTCCGAGGTCCTGAGCGAGCTGCTGTACGCGCTGGGGCTGCACCCGGCCGCTCAGCCACGCTCCACGGAGGCGCGGGCGGCGACGTTCCGCGCGCGGGTGGCCGACCGCCGGATCCTGATCGTGCTCGACGACGCCGCCGACGCCAGGCAGGTGGTGCCGCTGCTACCGGGCACGGCCGGCTCGGCTGTCCTGGTCACCAGCAGGCGGTCGCTGGAAGAGCTGCCGTCGGCCGATTGGCACCGCCTGCAGCCGTTCTCGGTCGCGGAGGGTGTCTCGCTGCTGAGCCGGATCCTGGATCCCGGCCGCGTCGCGGGCGAGCGGCCGGTCGCCGAGGAGCTGGTGGACCTGTGCGGCCGCCTCCCGCTCGCCCTGCGCATCATCGGCGCGCGGCTCCAGCCACGGCCGACCGTCCAGCTGCGCACGCTGGCGGATCGGCTGCACGACGAGCACCGGCGCCTCGACGAGCTGGCGGTGGGCGACCTGGCGGTCCGATCGGAGCTGGCCGTCAGCTACGGCGGGCTGGCCGCGCCCATCCAGCTCGCGGTGCGCCGGATGGGCCTGCTGCCGGCCGAGTCCTTCGCCGCCTGGACGCTCGGCGCCCTCACCGACGGCGGCGACGGCGAACGGGCCGTCGAACAGCTCATGACCGCCGGACTGCTGGAACCGGTCGGCGTCGACCTGACCGGCCAGCTCCGGTACCGGCCGCACGACCTGGTCGCGCTGTTCGCCCGCGAACTGGCCAGCCGCGACGACGAGGAGGCGACCCGGACCGCGTACCGGCGGCTGCTGGACACGTTTCTGCTGGCGGCGCACAGCGTGCACCTCCGGGTGGTCCGGAAGGACGGGCTGCCGCCCGACCCGCTGCCGGAGGGCCTCGCCGCCGGACCCGTCGACGTCGCCGAGCTCACCGCCGACCCGGGCGCGTGGCTGCACACCGAGCGGAGCCAGCTCCTGTACGCCATCACGCAGGCGTGCCGGCTCGGCTGTTACGACAAGGCGGCGCTGCTGGCCGACATGATCATCCCGCCGCTGTCGATCCGCGGCGGGTACGAGCAGATCGTCCGCGTCCGCGCCGTCATCCGGGACGCCGCCCGCGCGGCCGGGGACGAGCGGGTCGCCAGCCGGCAGGCGAGCAGCCGGGCGGACGTCCTGCTCTCGCTGCGCCTCGACGAGGCCGCCGCGGAGTTCGAGGAGTCCGTGGCGGTGTTCCGCCGCCTGGGAATGAACAGCGAACTCGTGCAGAGCCTCACCGGGCTCGCGTTCGCCCGGATGTTCCAGGGGCAGCCGGCGCACACGTACGCCGAGGACGCGACCCGGATCGCGTACATGACCGGCGATCCGGAGGACATCGTGCTCGCGCTGCGCACGCACGCCGACTCGCTGGTCCTGCGGGACCGGCCCGCGGAGGCGCTGCCGCTGCTGGAGGAGGCGCTGGGCCACGCGAACGAGCTGTCGAACCCCGACGACATCCGGGCCATGCTGGTCCGCGTCCTGGACTGCGCGATCTCGCTCGGCAAGCTGGACCTGGCCGAGGCGACGTACGCGCGGGCGCTGGAGGTGACCGACGCGGCCAGCAACGCGCACGGCGTCGGCTGGCTGCTGGTACACCACAGCCGGTTGCAGTGCGCGAACGGCGACGTGCCGGCCGCCATGGCGGAGGCGCGCGAGGCGCTCCGGCTCATGGTCGAGGTGGGCGACCCCCGAGGGGTGTTTCTCGCGAACATGCGGCTCGCGGAAGCGCTACTGGCGGGCGGCGACTCACCGGGAGCCGCCGCTCACCTCCACACTCTACTGTCCACATCGGACGCAGCGTGCGTGCCGCTACTCAGAGCCAAAGCCGAGGCCGTACTCGCGCAAGCCACCGCTCACCAGCAGGGCGAACTCCAGGACGCGTAAGCGGTGCCGTACTCGTTGGAAACCGCCACGCCCGCCCAGGACTCGGTGCCGAACACGCACGTGTTGGACATGGAGGTCTGATTGTCGTACGCGGGCAGCGGACCGTACTGGCCGTCCCAATGGATCTGCACGGGCGTCGGCGACGAGTAGCTCAGCAGGCACCCGTACCAACCCGAGCTCTGGAAACAGTAGAACGACGTGATGACGGGCGCGCTCGACGCGGCAGCGGCCCCGCTCGGTGCCACCACGGCACCGGCAATAGTTAGAGCAAGAGCAACACCCAGATGTGCCAACAGCCGCCGGGCCCGCAGGGTCATCACGCCTCCCAGGATTGAAAGCTTTAAATGCTCGCGCCCGGATGGTATCGCCTACGTGGGGGTGACGGTGGGGCTCGTCGAGGCGGGCTCGAGCCAAAACACGTGCAGTCGAGACGGTTCGTCCCGGTCGGCGACGCATCGGAATTCGGCCCCGGGCGTGCCGATCCGACCGGCCTCGACCGCGTTCACCTCGTCCCGGAAGTCCACCTCGTAGGGCGTACCGTCCAGGGGACGCACCCGCAGCTTGAAGTCGAAAGTGTCGACGCCCTTGCTGGTGGATCTGTTGGGATCCGAGACGGACAGCACGGTGGCGCCGCACGGCCGGCCGGCACGGATCTCGCGGTCTGTCAGCGGATCCATGCCATCGGTCTCGATGTCGAGTCCGAGCATGATGCCGGCAACTCCGCAGAACAGCACCACGAACATGGGCGCCGGAGCGAACTGGTGCAACGCGGTCCTGCGGCCGGGCGGCAGCGCGATGAGCCACCTGAAGTACAGCACGAGGCCCACGATGGTGCCGAGCACCACAGCGCCCAGCAGAACGAAGTACAGGATCACTCGGTGCCCTCTCGATCGGCCATCAGCGTACGTCAAATGATCAAGGCGGACGCGGCACGTAGGATCGGGGCGTGATCCGGCTGCGGATGGGTGTGGCCGATGTGGCGAGGGTGCGGTTTGCGCTCTCGCCACTCGCTGAGGTGATCGAGAGCCTGTACCGGCTGTCGTCGCGACGGGTGTCCTCGCTGCACCAGGGCTGGCTGGAGGCCACCCGCGACGGTCTGCGCGGCGTCGACATGGCGCTGCTGACCGCCGTGGTGCCAGCGGGCGCGTACGTGGCCGACTTCCTCTTCGCGGCGGCCAGCGACCCCGGCGGCATCGACGCGCAGCTGCGGCTGGTCGCCGAGACGCCGGCGGACCGGGTACGCGCCGACGTGGAAGCGGTGTGGGGGCCGGAGCCCGTGCCGCCGCCCGCACGGGAGTTGCTCGCCGAGGGGGCGGCGGGAGCCCGGCGGTTGGCCGACACGCTGTGGCGGTACTGGTCCGCGGCGCTCGAACCCCACTGGCGCGAGATCCGCTCGGTACTGGAGGACGACCTGGCCTGGCGGGCCGGCCGGCTGACCGGCGGCGGTGTCGACTCGCTGCTGTCGACCCTGCACCCGGAGATCAGCGTGCGCGACGAGGTACTCCAGATCGACAAGCCCCGGCACTCCGTGGAGCACGACCTGGCCGGTGACGGGCTGCTGTTGATGCCGTCCGTGTTCGCCTGGCCGGGTCTCGTGGTCGACAAGGCGCCCGATCGGCCCGCGAGCCTCCTCTACGCCTGCCGCGGCATCGGCACGCTGTGGGGAGGCGCCTCCCAGGACACCGCTGGCGACGACGCGCTGGGCGCGCTGCTCGGGCACAGCCGCGCGGCGATCCTGAGCCGACTGGAGTTGCCCAAGTCGACCACCGAACTGGCCCGCGAACTCGGGCAGAGCATGCCGTCGGTCAGCTTCCACCTGTCGGTGCTGCGCCGCAGCGGCCTGGTGACATCGTGGCGATCCGGGCGTCGCGTGCTGTACCGGCGCACACCGCTGGCCAGTGGGTTGGTCGCGGCCGGTGGCCCGGAGACCGCCCACGGCTCTGCCGTGCCTGGCTGAACTGGATTCCAGCACCCTCGAATCGTTGGCCCCCGACGGGCGGTTTGCGACCGTGATGCCACGCGAGAGCGAAACCCGGCAGCGGAGCCCAACAAGGGGAAGGCGGGAACGTGGGTAAGGAGACAAGGCGTGGCCTGACGCGTCGCAGCGTCCTGGGAACAGCCGCTACGGTGGGGGCGGCCGCGGCACCGTTCGGAGTGGCGATGGGCACGGCATCACCCGCATCGGCGGAGCCGGCACTGGTGGAATCCGGTATCGAGCTTCCGGCGGCCACGACCGAGGTGGCATCGTTCCGGCTGTCCGTGCCGGACAGCAGCCTGCGGGACCTCCAGCGGCGCCTGGCGGCGACCCGGCTGCCGGAGCGCGAGACCGTCCAAGATGGATCGCAGGGCGTCCAGCTCGACCGGATGCGCGGCCTGCTGGACTGGTGGCGCACGAAGTACGACTGGCGGCGGCTGGAAGCGCGACTGAACGGGTTCGGGCAGTTCCGCACGCAGATCGACGGGCTGGGAATCCACTTCCTGCACGTACGCTCCCGGCACAGCAACGCGATACCGGTGGTGTTGACGCACGGATGGCCGGGTTCGGTGGTGGAGTTCCTCGACGTCATCAAGCCGTTGACGGACCCCACGGCGTTCGGCGGAAGCGCCGCTGACGCGTTCCACGTCGTCGTACCGTCCATGCCGGGCTTCGGGTTCTCCGACAAGCCGACCACGACGGGCTGGAACGTCGAACGCATCGCGAAAGCCTGGGCGCAGCTCATGACCCGCCTCGGCTACCGCCGCTGGCTCGCACAGGGTGGCGACTTCGGCGGCTCCGTGACCCACGAGCTCGCCAAGCTCGGACCGGCCGGGCTCGCCGGAATCCACCTCAACTTCTTCCCCGTGTTCCAGCCGCCGGTCGGCGACCCGCCGACGCCGGAGGAGCAGGAGGCGGTAGCGAAGCTCCAGCGGTTCTTCAACGACGGGGCCGGATTCGTGTACCAGCAGTCCACCCGCCCCCAGACGGTGGGCTACGGGCTGACCGACTCCCCCGCGGGCCAGGCGGCGTGGATTCTGGAGAAGTTCGTCGAGTGGACCGACAGCGGCGGCCGGCCCGAACAGGTCCTGGGCATGGACCGGATGCTCGACGACATCATGCTGTACTGGCTCCCCGCCACCGCCGCCTCCACCGCGCGGATCTACTGGGAAGACGCGCGAGCCGCCGCCACCGGCGACGAGTTCGCCGTTCCGGTCGGGTTCACGGTCTTTCCCCGCGAAATCGTGCCCACGCCGAGAGTCTGGGCCGAACGCGTCTACAAGTCCCAACTGATCTACTTCAACAAGGTCGATCGCGGCGGCCACTTCGCGGCTTTCGAGCAGCCCGAAATCTTCACCGAAGAGTTGCGGCGCTTCGCTCGCCTGCTCCGCTGAACCCATCCGCCGCGACCGCCGCGATGGCGGCAAACGGCCGAAGACCGCCTTCGCTGGGCCGTTGCAGGCGTTCGACCTCCGTGAAACCGGCTCGGCTGAGTCGCTCGGAGAACTCCTCGACGGGCCAGCGATAGGCGGTCACCACCTTGTGGTCGAAGGCGGCCACCTCGTCACCCACGAAGATGGCGGCCACCAGCGCCCCGCCCGGTGCCATCGCGCGCCGGAACTCGGCGAGCACGCCATCGAGGTCCCGCGGCGGCAGGTGGATCAGCGAACCCCACGCCAGGATGCCGGCCACGGAGTGGTCGGCGACGTCAAGGCTTTCGAACGACCCGAGGCGGAACTCCACGCTCGGATGGGACGCCCGCGCGTAGGCGATGAACTCGGGGACCATGTCGATCCCCTTCGCGTCGACGCCCAGCGAATGAAGGTAACCGGTGATCTGGCCGGGCCCGCACCCCAGATCGAGTACCGTCCCGGGCCGGCTCGCCAGATGCTTCCCGATGAAGGCGAGGTCGTCGGCGTGCACCTGCTGGCTGGTACCGAACAGCTCGATGTAGAGCTCCGCCTTCGACGAGTACGCCTGCTGGACCGTCTCCATGTTCACCGCCGGAACTATAGGCGCTAGCCCAGGTCGAGCCGATCCAGGTCGAGGGCGAGGCTCACCTCGTCGGGTGGCCGCCCGGCATCGCGCTGGTTGCTGATCACCCACTCAGGCACGTCGCCAAGGCCGCCGACCGGGACGCCGTAGCGCTCGCGCAGCATCCGCTCCACGGTGTCGAGCGCCGCCGCCTCGTTCGACCAGTAGGAGTCCGACCAGTACGAGTCCGGCAGGGCGAGGCGCACGATCTCGGCGCATTCGGCACGCACGCCGCGCATGTCGACGAAGACGCGGCCGCTGCAGGCGATCTCGGCGTACGCCCACAGGTCGCCGTCGTAGGCGGTGTCGAGCAGATAGCCGGGCAGCGAATCGAGGGTTCCTCGAACCGCGGCGTAGATGCCGCAGCGGCAGCCGGGTGCCGGCGCGGGGTGACCTTCGTGGCAGGCGGCGACGCTGCCGACGTCGGGCCAGGCCGGCGGGTCGGGGTCGTGGTACATCGGCGAGGAGAGCAGAACATCCGCATCGGACACGCGCACCCGAAACAGCCGCCAGGCGCGCAGGGGCGAGTGCGGCGAGTAGTGCAGTTCGCGCTCCTCGATGAGCATCGAAACAGATGATAAGCGGGTTTCGTTGGCTTCGGTTACGGTGGCGGCATGTCGCGCGAGGCCTGGATCGCGGTCGGTGTACTCGGTGCGGTCGTCGCGGTGGCCGCGCTCATCGGCGCCATCGTGCTGGCCGTACGGGTGTGGCGCACCCGCAAGCTGCTCGGGGAGTTGGGTGCCGGCGGCAAGGTGGCGTTCTACGGCGCGCTCGCCTACACGATCCTGCCCGTCGACCTGCTGCCCGATCCGATCTACCTGGACGACATGGGCATCCTGGCCGGGTCGCTCCTCTACCTGACGCACCTGGTACGCCGTCAGCGCGCGGCACGGTCCGTTTCGCGCGGCCGGGTCGACACGCGGGGGTCGTGGGACGGCGGCGGGTGAGGCCGCGGGAGCGGCGGTCTTGCGCGCGGCGGGCGTCGCGGTAGCTCGGAATCGCTTTGTTCTGTTCCCGATCAAGGGCGAACGCACGTGGTTGGATCTCTTTTCCGCGTGCGTCCGCCCCCAGGCCGGCCCGGCACGGCGTGTCGCCACGCCGCTTCCGCCGATCAAGGGCGAACGCACGTGGTTGGATCTCTTTTCCGCGTGCATTTGCCCTTGATCGATGCGAATGGCCTTGATCGGCGCGCAGGGCGCGCCGCGCACCGCGCGGGCGGCCGCGGACGGCGCGGCCCGGACGGTGCTAGCGCTCGGTGACGTTGACGACCATGTCGTAGATGGCGCCGCGGCCGTCGAGCGACAGCGTGAGGTTCCCGAGGATGTTGCAGGTGACCGTGTCGGTGTCGATTGTCTGCCGGGTGAGGTCCTGCTCGTAGAGGGTCACGTCGATGCTGCCGACGAAGTCCTCGTCGGGCTGGCCGAGCGAGGCGTTGCGCAGCCAGTTGTCGGGCATGTCCCAGGGGCCGTAGATGTCGTCTCCGAGCCCGATCTTGATTTCGTCGTTGCCGTCGTTGTCGTTCAGTTCCCAGGACGTGAGGCTGACGACCTCCAGGTTGCACACGTGGTTTGCCTGGGCCGGCGCGGCCGTGACCGCCACCGCGCCCGCGGTCAGGGCGAACGCGAGCGCGGCGGCGCGGGTCAGGTATCTCATGGGGATTCCTCCATGGTGCTGGTCGCCCGAGTTGGCGACGTGCGGGAGGTTTCCACAGGGATCTCTGGGTGGCGTCAGCGTCGTCTCAGTGCGCGTCTTGGCGTATCCGTTCGCCGCGTCCAACCGCACGCCGAAGCAACGACATTGGGTCACGATGGCCCCTCCCCCACAGTGCACGAGCAGGAGGAAGGTATAGCCGTCAATTCCTAGGCGTCACAACGCAAGATCAGCGCCGTGCGCCGAATGTCCCGAAATTGTTGCGTCATTCTGCAAGCGATCCATCACACCACGGTGTATTGGCTCTGGCTGACCACCGTGCCGTTGCGCAGGAACTTCCAGGTGATCTGCCGGAAGGCGAAGAAGAACTCGACCTGGCCGTCGGCACCGATCGCGACCTGCGTGACGACCGCGTCGGCGAGATCGACCCCGAGGTACGCCGTTGCCGCGCACCGCTTGGCGTCGGTGCACAGCGTCAGCGCGACGGTGCGCAGGTGCCGGCCGGTGGTGACATTGCGGAACAGCACCGGGTATCCCGCGTCCAGCACCCCGGTCACCTGCAGGTCGGCCACCTGCGGTTTGCCGGCACCGCCACCGCCGGCCGCGACCGGCGCCTTGACCAGGTCGGAGAAGCCGACCACGTCGATGCCACCGGCGATCGCGGTGCCCTCACCCGTGACGCCGTCGAGCACGATCCCGCCCAGCACCACTCCGGCGGCCGGCACCGCCAGCGCGGCCGGGACCGGCGCGGCCGCGGGCAGGCCCGCTTTGGAAGCGTTCGCCGCCTGTACCCCGCCAACGGCCAGCCCGGCCGCCAACACGACCACCGCGGACACCAGCACACCGCGGTTGCCTATCCGTCCACTCACGCTCATCTCCGCATCCCTCCGGGCACCTGGCCGTCCATGCGAGGGCGGCCAACTCCCATACGACGATGCGGCGCCCCCGGGTCACCGCCAGCCGCGGATTTCTTACTGTCGGCTTCGCGACGCGGAACGTGCCTATCGGTTGCGGGCGGGGCGCAGGGCCGCCAAGCCGAGCGCCACGAACGCGACGGACGCGGCCACCGTCCGCAACGCGTGAGCGGTCTGCCAGCGGTCGCGCACGTCGGCCCAGTCGGACGGCGGCGACTGCACGTCCCAGCCGAGCTGGTCGGAGTTGATCGGAAGGTTGACCACGATGGTGATTCCGAAGACGAAGACCAGCAGGGCCAGCGCACCCACGGTCCACCATCTCGTGTTCGTGCGGAACGTCCGGAAAACCAGCACCACTGTGGCTATCAACGCCGGCAGCAACGTGGCGATGGCGAGCTTGTCGAGCGAGTCGAGCTCCACCAACCGGACCTGGGTGTAGACAGCGCCGTCGAAGCTTCGCAACGACAGCTCCAGAACCAGGACCGCGGTGAGGAACCCCGCGAACAGTCCCGCGAACAGAAGCGCGACGGAATGCGCGTACCTGGTCAGCACAATGCTCCCTTGTGGTCGGTGGGTCAGCCGGTGAAGGACTCGGGGCCAAATCGGCCCCAGGCCACGAAGACGGCCAGCGCGAGATAGAACAGGTCCAGCACGACGGCGGCTTTCTCACCACGGCGCAGGCGCATGACCACCGCGCCGGTGAACAGCAACGCCACACAGGTGGCTGTCACCGGCACCAGGACCGGCGCGATGTCGAGCACGGCCGGCAGGATCAGGCCAGCCGCGGCGAGCAGTTCCAGGGCGCCGATAGCCTTCAGGGCACCCGGGCTGAAGTCGAGGACCCACTGCGCGGCGGTGCCGCCCACGGCGGCGATCTTCTCTCTGGGCACGAACATCTTGGACGTACTGATCAGCAGGACAGTGGCCAGCAACCCGGCGACGATCCACAGTGCAGTGTTCACGAGCGTTTCCTTTCAAGCCGAGGATCAGCGCATTCCGTCCGTGAAACCCATGCGCCAGCTAGGGAACCGCGGTGCCCAGCCCAGATCGCGCCGGATCTTCTCGCTGGAGATGCCGCGAGCCCGGAGCATCATGTCCACCGCGGCCTTGCCGCCCACCAGGCCGGCGAGCCAGGCCGGTACGCGACGGGGCGGCTTGGCGCCGAGCGCGCGGGCCAGGTGCGGCAGCCAGTCGCTCACCAGCGCCGGCTCGGCGTCCGCCACGTGATAGATCCCGGGCTTTCCGCGCTCGATGGCGGCGACCGTCGCCGATGCCGCATCGGCGATGTGCACCAGTGACCACACGCCAGTACCCTTGCCGACAATGGGAAACTTCCGCTGGCGGATCTGCGCGGAGGTCACGGCGTCCGAGGCGGCGCTGACGCCGGTACCGGGACCGTAGAAGCTGCCGTAGCGAAGCACGATGCCGTCGGCCCAACTGATGCCCGTCACCACCCTCTCCAGATGGCGCAGGGCGGCCACGGTCTGCTCGGCGTCCGCGGGCGGCCTCGGCTCAAGCCGGCTGTTCTCGTCGACGATCGGTCCGCCGGCACGCTCCATCCAGAGCGAGTTGCTCTGCGCCACGAACCTGCGTGCGCCGGCGGCGCGGGCGGCGGCCACGAGGTTGTCGGTGCCGTCGACGCGCAGCCGGTTGGTGGCGGCCAGCATCTGCTTGGCGCTTCGCAGGTCCATCGGTCCGCTCAGCGCGGTCAGCTGATGCACGACCACCTCGGGCTCGGCCCTGGCGACCGCGTCGACCACCGAGCGCCGGTCGAGCGCGTCGACGATGACCGGTTCGGCGCCCAGCGCCCGCAGGCGCGCGGTCTTGTCAGCCGACCGCGTCGTGCCGACGACCTCGTGACCGCGCGCCACGAGCTGGGAAACGATCTCGCTGCCGATCGCGCCGGAGGCACCGGCGAGGAAAATCTTCATGACGTCTCCGTCTGTTCGCGCATGTCATGGAGACGAGTCGCTCCGGGCCCCGCGTGACATGTCGTTGTCCACGTCACTATGTGGGCCGGGCGGGCTCGCGCTGCTGGAGACCATCGTCAGCGCGCCCAGACGTTCCGATCAACGGCGAAGATCGCAGCGCAGCGATTACCCAGGCTTATGGTTCCTGCTCGTCCGGCCGGTCTCCGGTCCGTACAGGCCGAGCGCTCGGGCGACGGCATACCAAACGAAGGCGAGCAGATGCAGTAGGAAGTCTACGATCGTTGTCTTCTTCGGTGCGGTCATCTGGTGCCGAGCCTTCCGTCGAGGATCAGGCCGAAGGACGTCAGCGGCCATGTCCACTGCACCGGGCGCAGGAAAGCGCGGTTGAAAGCCGTCACCGCGGGAGCCGCCCACGCCGGCATCCGCCCGTAGAACAGGTGCGGGTCGTAGTAGTACGGCCGGATCGTCGTGTCGCGCAAGGGAACCCGGCTGGCCAGCGTGGCGAGCGTGCGGTACGAGTACACGTGCAGATGATCGGGGTGGTTGTTTTCTCGTTTCAGCAGAGCCAGCAGTGCGTTCACCGCCGATGTGGTGTTCGGCGTGGTGGCCACGAACTCCACACCGGGCGTCTGACTGGCAAGGCTCGAAAGCCAGCCAAGCGTGTGCTGCGTGTGTTCGATCAGCTCGCCGGCCACGATCAGGTCGGGCCGGAAGTCCGCGACCACCGCCGATAGGTCGTCGACCGAGCCGTAGACGATGCGGGTGCCGACCGGCGTGTCGATGTGGCCTTTCTCGCGCAGTTGCGGAGCCGCGTCGACGCCCAGCACGTCGGAGGCGACGTCGGCGATCTGCGCGTGCAGCCACCGCCACGAACGGTGCTGACTCTTGACGATCTCGGTCTCGTCGTACGCGCCGAGGTCCAGGACCCGCCGGCCAGCAGATCTGGCACGGATGTAGTCATAGCGATCGACCGGCCTCGACACCGGCAGTTTCGCCAGCGGGCTTGGGTCCAAAACGATCGGCATACCTCTCCAAACATCAGTGTTCCGAGGGACCTACGCGACGGCGCGGTCAAGAGGTACACGCGCGACCACTCGGACCGGTTCCAACCAGAATTCCGCCGAGTGGCCAGTTGCCCGGGAGTAGGGCCGTGCTCGGTAGGGAAATGGGACGGCGATGATCCGGCAGCTGTGGGAAATCGTCGGCACCGCCGGACGGCGGTTGCGCCGGCGTGACGTTTCACTGCACGCCGCCGCGATCACGTTCTACGCGGCGATCGCCGTAGTCCCGGTCATGCTGCTGACCATCTGGATGGCGGGTCTGCTCGGCGGAGCGGACCGGCTGCGACGGCTCGGCATGACCGCCGTCGAGTCGCTGCCTGGCGAGATCGGCGCCGACCGGGCCATGGCCGCGGTGCTGCACGCCGGCCTGGACCTCACGCCCGCGTCCGCCCTGGCCGCGCTCCTGCCAGCCACCTTCTACGGCGAGGGGCTCCGCCGCGCGTTCGTATCGCTGACCGACCCCGCCGCCCCGCAACGGCTCGTCGGCTGGCGGGGACGGTTGCGGCTGCTGCCCCTGCTGGGGCTCGCTCCGGCGCTCCTTCTAGCCGTACTCGGCACGCTCCCACTCACTACCCACCTCGTCGAAAACGGCGGCTGGTCGGCCGTACTCGGGATCGTGCTCTCGTTCCTGGTCTGCTGGCTCGCGCTCAGCCCGGTGCTGTTCTGGGTCTACCGAGTGATCGGCCCGGGCCGGCCCGGCGGGCTGGCGACCGCGGTGGCCGGCTCATTCACGGCCGCGAACATCTCCGGATTCCTCCACGGGCTCGTGCTGTTCACGTCGCTTCCCTTGCCGCTCGGAGCGCCGTTCGGCGGCTTCGATCCCGTCGGAGCGGTGGTCGCGATGCTGCTCTGGCTGTACCTGTTCCACGTGATCGTGCTGGTCGGCTACGTCACCACCCTGGCCGCCGATGACACCTGACCCGAGACCGGCGCCCTCATGGCCGCTGTTGGCCAGAAAGAGCGAAACCCCCGCGTCCGGGTTCCCTCCAGCGCACCGCGCCAGTCCAGCACCGCTGCCTGTATCAACCGCCGCAGCTTGCCCGCGGCGGACCGGGCTGCCGGGTCCTCACCTTCGGCGAGCGCGTCCACGGCCTCGCGCAGCTCCTCGCCGGAGTCCGGGTCTTCCGCATTCCACGGGTCCTGGTCCAGGGGCCGAGGTCTGCCCGCAGGTCGTAGTCGAGCCGCCCGCCAAAGCTGCTCCGCCACAGGGCCACCAGCGGCATGGGTAGCGTCCCGGCGCACCGCTCGCCCACGGCCGCGAGGGTCGCGTCGTCGATCCCTGGCTGGGCATCCAGCACGACCCGGCCGGCGAACACGGCCAGACCGGCTTCGGACAGGACGCCGAGCTCGGCGGCGCTGAGTGGTTCGTCTTCGGCGCTCCGGGCGGTCACCCGGCGCAGCATATGGGTTCGGCGACACCCGCCGTCAGCCCGCCGTAGCCTTCACCTCTAGTCCAATGCAACGGTCCAGACCGGCTTTCGTTGCTTTAGCACATCACCGTTGCAATGAAATCCTGGTCTTGAGCTGGGCATATTCAGAGGCAACGCAACAAGCTCGTTGCCCAATCCTTGAACGCAACGTAGCCTTTCCAGCATCGGAAACACGAACTGATCTGGAAGGAACGCCCGTGACCTCGCTGCTTTCACCGGAGCCCGCCATGGCGTCCGCGCCACGGGCAGCGGGTCGCGGTGCGATCGCCTCGTTTGCCAGGTTCGTGATCTTCGGCGGTGGCCTCGGGCTCGCCTCCAGCGCCGCGGTGCCGCTGCTCGCCGCGCTCATGCCCTGGGCGGTCGCGAACGCGCTGATCACCGTCGCGTCGACCGTGCTGGGCACCGAACTGCACGCGCGGTTCACCTTCGGCACCGGGAGGTTCGCGGGATGGCGCCAGCACATCCAGTCAGCCAGCTCGGCCGGCGCCGCCTACCTGGTGACCTCGGCCGCGATTCTCATCCTGCACGTGGTGCAGCCGGCCGCCGGCACGCTCCGGGAGCAGGTCGTCTACATCGCCGCCTCCGGGCTCGCCGGGATCGGGCGTTTCCTGGTGTTGCGGCTGTTCGTATTCGCCCGAGGCGGCACGCCGGCAGCCGACGTCCGTCGCGCGTGCGAGGGCCCCACCAAGGCCCGGTCGACCGCGGGCCGGGCTCCTCGCCGCCAACGAGCGCACTCCGGGCCGCGGAGCGCGTCGCTGAGCACCGGTCACGCGCCGCAATATTCGGGCAAACGGCATGAAACGTTAGCTCTTATCAAACCCCAATAAGTCGTACTGTTTGCATGTGGGATCTGCCGCCTTGCCGGAACCACGGGCCCTGACGTCGTGGCGGGTCCTGGTGGCGGTGGTCGCGTTGGTGATCTTGACGGTGGCCGCCGCCACGCTGGCCGTACGTGCGCAGATCCGGTCCCGGGCCCTGCAGAACGCGGTACACGGTGTGGAGATCGTCAGCTCGCTCGTCATCGATCAGAGCTTGACGCTGACGGACATCACGCACGGAACGAACCCGATCAACGCCGCCGCGCTGAACGCCGATGTGATCATGCTCAAGCGCCGCGGCGAGGTGGTCAACCTGTCGATCTGGTCCCTCGCGACCTCGCAGCTCGTGTACAGCGATGTCGAGCCGAGCGCGATCGAGGCGCCGCCACCGGATGTCATGGCACGGGCCCGGAAGGGCGACGCGTTCGCGGTGACCGACAAGGAAGCGGCCACAGACACCGTCATCGTCTACCACCCGTACGACGCCAACGGCGACGGCACCATGGACGCCGTCGCCGAGGTGATGCTGCCGCGCGACCGGGTCGACGGACCGGTGGCGCACTCCATGAACCTCGTCTACGCCAGCGGTGCGCTCGTGCTCCTGCTCGCGCTGGCCGGCATCCTCCAGGTCCGCCGGCACCAGCTGCGCCAGGATCACGCCGCTGTGCACGACGCCCTGACCGGCCTCGGCAACCGCCTGTTGCTGCGCCGCGTCGCGCCGCCCACGCTGGCCCGCGCCACACCGGAGCGGCCGGCCGCACTCCTGCTCATCGACCTGGACAACTTCAAACCGGTCAACGACGCCCTGGGGCACGCCGCCGGTGACGAGTTGCTGGTGGCCGCTGCCGACCTGATCCGGGAGGCGAGCGGTCCGGCGGGTGTCGTGGTCAGGTTCGGTGGGGACGAGTTCGCCGTACTCCTGGGGCCGCTGTCCGGCCGTGGCGTGGCGCGCGACGTGGCGAACGAGATCCGGAAACGCATACGCCAGCCGCTGATGGTCGCGGGGAGCGAGCTGGAGGTGGGCGCCAGCGTCGGCATGGCGTGGGCGCCGACCGACGGTGCGGAACTGAGCGACCTGTTGAGCAGGGCCGACAAGGCGATGTACTACGCCAAGTACTCCGGCAGCGGGGTGGCCGAGTATGCCGCGACACCCGAGACGTCGCCACCGGACCCGCGGGTCACCACGCTGTCGCAGCTCGGCCGGGCGCTGGCCGGGCACGAACTGGAGCTGTTCTACCAACCCGTCCGCGGTGCGGACGCCGCCGTGAAATCCGTCGAGGCCCTGCCCCGGTGGCACCACCCGCAGCGCGGACTGCTCGAAGCCGGCATGTTCATCCCGGCCGTGGCGCACACATCCGTGGCGACGGCGTTGACGACGTGGGTGCTGCGGCAGGCCGCCCGGCAGGTCGCCGAGTGGCGCGCCGACGGCGTACAGGTCAGCGTGTCGGTCAACGTATCGGCGCGCACGCTGTACAACGACGCGCTGCCGGACGTGATCCGCACCGTCGCGGCCGAGTACGGCCTGCCGCTGTCCGCGCTCGAACTGGAGGTGGCCGAGGCGATCCTGGTACGCGAATCGGCGCGGGCCATCCCGGCGATGCTCCGCCTGCGCGACGCCGGCGTGGGCTTCTGCGTGGACAAGTTCGGCGCCGAATACGGTGCGGTGTCGGTGCTGGCGGAGGCCCCGATACAGCGGGTGAAGATCGACCAGAGGTTCACCGGAACCGCCGTGGAGTTCCCGCTCGCCAGAGCGATCGTCGGCGGCTGGATACGGGTCGCGCACCAGCTGGGTCTGACGGTCGTCGCGCAGGGTGTCGAGACCCCCGAAGCGTCGCGGTGCCTGGTCGACCTCGGCTGCGACGAGATGCAGGGGTTCGGGATCGGCCGCCCCATGCCGGCGGCGGAGCTGACCAGGTGGCTCGCGCGACCCAGCGCGCACGCCGGTCCCGGATAGTCGGCGGCTGCTGTGGAGGAGGCGGACATGCGGATGACCCGGGCTCGACTGGCCCGCGCCGTCATCGCCGTTGCCGTCGCGGCGCTGACCGGCTGCACCAGCGGCTCCGGCGGCGATGCGTCACCGCCGTCCGCGGCTGGCGACGGGGCGGCGTGCCCGGAAGCGTTCGCCGACGCGAAGGCGGCCGTCGCCGCGGCCGAGGGGACCATGGTCCCGTGGACCGGCCCGACCACCGGCCCGACCGCTCCGACCGGAAAGACCGTCGTGTTCATCGCGCAGACAATGACCAACCCCGGCGTCGCGGGCGTGGCCAAGGGAGCCGTCGAGGCCGCTCACGCGGCCGGATGGGACCTGCATCTGATCGACGGGCAAGGTTCGACCGCTGGAATCCAGAGCGCGTTCACGCACGCTCTGGCCCTGGATCCGGACGGGATCGTCATCGGAGGGTTCGACCCCAACGTCGCGCTGCTCCAGCTGCGGGAGGCGAACGCCCGAGGTGTACCGGTGGTCGGTTGGCACGCGGTCGGCTCCCCCGGGCCCAGCGAGAACCCGAAACTGTTCACCAATGTCACCACGCAGGTCGCCGACGTCGCGCGGATCAGCGCTCAGTGGATCATCAGCCACTCCGGCGGAACCGCGGGCGTGGTCATCGTCACCGACGCGTCGATCCCGTTCGCCAAACACAAGTCCGAACTGATCGGCGCCGCGCTCCGGGAATGCCGCGGAGTACGAATACTGTCCATTGAGGACATCCCGATCCCGGAAGGTAACACGCGTACGCCGCGACACGTCTCATCGCTGATCGAGCGCTTCGGCGACGCGTGGACGCATTCCGTGGCCATCAACGATCTCTACTTCGCCGACGCGGCGCCCGCACTACGCAAGGCCGGCAAGGAGGGAGGCGGTCCTCCGTACAACATCGGGGCGGGCGACGGTGATCCGGTGGCGTTCGACCGGATCCGCGGCCGGCAGTACGAAGCGGCCACCGTACCGGAACCGTTGCTGGCACAGGGCTGGCAGGTCATCGACGAGCTGAACCGGGCGATCGGGAAGCAACCGAGTAGCGGTTTCGTCCCGCCGGTCCACCTGACGACCACCGCCAACGTGGGAGCCGCGACGTACTGGGAACCAGACAACGACTACCGGAACAGGTACATGGCGATCTGGGGCAGATGAAGGAAGGTAAGGACGTTGACATGAGTGCCAAAGCGGAAGCTTCAGTTGGTTGGGCGATAGCGATGCTGGATGGCGCCCAAACCGTCCAAGAGGTTCAGGTCATCCTGAAGACGAGTGCTCGCGCGGCTGTGCAGGCTCAAGGCGCGACGGTGGTGGAGCTCGACGGCGACCAGTGCCACTACTCCGACGAAGACGCGGTGAGCCCGTTGTGGAAGGGCGAGCGGTTTCCGGTCACCTCGTGCATCAGCGGATGGGCCATGCTGCACCGGGAAACCGTCGTCATCCCCGACACGTCGCTCGACGAGCGCGTCCCGCAGGACGCGTACCGGCCGACGTTCGTGCGAAGTCTCGTCATGGTGCCCATCATGGTCGGCGACGGGTATCCGGTCGGCGCGGTGGGCGCGTACTGGTCGTACCCGCATCGCGCCGCTGACCGCGAGGTCGCGGTGCTGGAGGCCCTCGCCGAGGCCGCGGGGCGTGCGTTGCGGCGGATCCTCACCTTGCCCGAGCACCCGGCGAGGGCGGGCCGAGTCCGCACCGGGTAGCCGGCCGCGCGCGAAAGGGGTGCGGGCCCGTGGGTGCCACGTCCATCCTTCTCACCGTGGTCACCACCGCCGTGATCGTGGCGGCGGCGACCTGGTTCCTCGCGCGGCGGCAGCTCACCGCGGTCGGGCGGAGCACCAGCCCCTATGAGCTCGGCGCCCAGATCGGGCCGACCGCCGACGCCGTTCTCATCGTCGACGACGGCAACCGGATCCGGTACGCGAGCCCATCCGCTCGCGCGGTCTTCGGCACGACGGTGCTCGACGACATCCCGTTGCCCGATCTGGTCGATCGAGCCGAGCGGCGAACAGCCGAGTACCTCTTGAACCACGCTCGCGCCGGCGACCCGCACGCGCCGCCGCGGTTGAGTCGCGCCGACTGGACGATCCACGCCCGGGACGGCCGCAAGGTGCACGTCGAGGCGTCCTGCCGCCCGCTGCCGCTCGCGAGCGGATTCAGCGGGCTGGTCGTCAGCCTGCGGGATGTCACCGCGCAGCGCGATCTCGAGCGGGAACTGACAAGGCAGCGGTTTCACGACCCGCTCACGGGTCTACCCAACCGGCAGCGCTTCTACGAACGCGTCGGCCACGCCATCGCGACAGAGGCTGATCCCGTGGGCGTGCTGCTCGTGGACCTCGATGGCTTCCGTGCCATCAATGACGGTCTCGGGCAGGCCGCTGGCGACGCCGTCCTGACAGCGGTGGGCCGTCGCATCAGCGAAACCGTCGGGCGCGACGGTGTCGCGGCACGTCTCGGCGACGACGAATTCGCGGTCCTGATCCGCGATGTCACGGCGAACCCGCCGGATCGGGTGGCGGCCCGGGTGGCCGGCGCGCTGGCACATCCGATCGACCTCGACGGCGGCCCGGTGTCCTGCAGCGCCAGCATCGGGGTCGCCACGTCCGCCGGCGCGAGCAGCGCAGCGGAGTTGCTACAGCACGCCGACCACGCGCTCGTCGCGGCGAAGGCGGGCGGCCTCGGGCGATGGCGCGCCTACGACCCGTCGATGGCCAGCGCCCTGACGGATCGGATAGCGCTGGGCGGAGCCACCAAGGACGGATCGCTCACATTGGACTATCAGCCGATCGCCGCGTTGAGCACCGGCCACATCGCCGGTTTCGAAGCTTTGCTGCGCTGGCGGCATCCGACCCGCGGGCGGCTGAGCCCGGACGAGTTCATCGGCATCGCCGAAGAGTCCGGCCTGATCGTGCCGATCGGCGATTGGGTACTCGCGACCGCGGCCCGATCGGCCCGGCGCTGGACGGCCGCGGCGGGGGCGGACGCGCCGTACGTCAGCGTCAACGTGTCGCCGCGGCAGTTCCAGCCGGCGGGGTTCGTCGACACCGTCCACGGTGTGCTCGCCACGACCGGCCTGCCACCGCACCGGCTCGTCCTGGAGGTGACCGAGAGCTCGCTCCTCCGCGACGACGACAAGGCGTGGGACGACCTGCAGTCCCTGCGCGTCCTCGGCGTGCGGATCGCGATCGACGACTTCGGCACCGGCTACT
Organism: Phytohabitans aurantiacus; assembly: GCF_027923225.1. Classification (GTDB taxonomy): domain Bacteria; phylum Actinomycetota; class Actinomycetes; order Mycobacteriales; family Micromonosporaceae; genus Phytohabitans; species Phytohabitans aurantiacus. The sequence continues at coordinate 40,379 of NZ_BSDI01000023.1, read as the reverse complement.
CGGCCCTGAGCTATCTGCGCCACGCTCCACTCGACATCCTGAAGCTGGATCGGCTCTTCATCAGCCAGCTGGCCACCTCGGCGCGCCAGCGTGACCTGGTGGCGGGGATCGTGCGCCTCGCGCGCAGTCTCGACCTCGACGTCGTTGCCGAGGGCATCGAGACCCCGCAGCAGCGCGACATCTCGGCCGAGATCGGTTGCGGGTACGGCCAGGGATACCTCATCGGCAGGCCGGTACTCGATCCGGGAACGCACGCCGGGTAACCCGTCACTCCCCGCGGAGCCTGGCGTACAGCGCCGTGGTTTCCGGGCCGGGTGTGGTCCCGATGCCGGTGCCGAGCAGCTCGACCAGATCCTGGTACTGCCGGATGGCGCGCGCCCGGTTGCCGAGGGCGATATGGCAGCGCATCAGGCCGCGATGGGCGGCCTCCAGGAACGGGTCGTGCGCCACCAACCGGGCGAACGTCTCCGCCGCGTCGGCGTACCGGCGGTCCTGCCCCTGCCGGTGGCCCAGCGTGAGCATCACCTGCTCGTGTCGCCGGCGCAGCCGCTCGCGCGGGGCGTCCGCCCAGCCGCCCACGACCACGTCGGTGAGGAAGTCGCCGGGATAGCGGCTCGCCGCCGCGTCGAGCGCCGCGATCGTGCCGGTGGCCAACCCCTGCTCGGCCGCGCGCTCGTACTCGTCGACGTCGTACCAGACCCCCTGCGCGCGGTCGATGAGGTAGCCGCCGTCGACGAAGCGCACCCACCGCTGGCCGCCCAGTGCCCGGCGCAGATGCTTCATCCCGGTGTGGAAGCTGTTGCGCAGCTCCTTCGCGGAGGCGTCTGGCCACAGCGCCAGACCGACCTCGGCTTTGGTCGCGCCGGGCCTGGTCAGCAGGTAATAGAAGAGTTCGCGCGGTTTGCCGTACGTCCAGTCCTCGGCACCCACGACGCGGCCGGCCACCTCCACGCGCGCCCGTCCCAGTGCGGTGACCCGCAGCCCGGAAGGCGCGGCCGGCGCCACCCGCGCGGGCGCGCGCAAAAGGTTGTCGGCCGCCGCCACCGCCTCCGCGACCGCCTGGTCGAAGGGCATCGCTCGCACGGCCACCACCGCGCTCTCCACTTCGGACGGTCCGGCCGCGGCCTCGATCGCGCGGCGCCGCCGCTCGTGCTCGTCGCGGTCGCACGGCGGTACCGGTGAACCGATGGCGGTGCGCAGCTCCGTCGCCGCGGCGAACAGGCGCGCCGCGGTTCGGGCGTCCGGCCCGAGGGCCAGCTCGCCGGCCAGCTCCTCCAGGACGCTGGCGGTCCGGCAGCGGTCGCCCAGTTCGTAGTGCGCGATGAGGCTGCCGCGCAGCAGGCGGACCGCCGTGGGGTGGTCGGCGCCGGCGGCCGCGAGCAGCCCCAGGTGCTCCATCGACCACGCCGTACCCTCGCGGGAGCCGAGCCGCTCGGACCGCTCGAGGCTCTCCCGCAGCAGCAGCCGGGCCGCCGCGTGATCGCCTTGGCGGTACGTGATCGCGCCGAGGTCGACAAGGGCGCCGACGATGCCCTCACCGTCGCCGAGGTCGCGAAACCGGCGCAGGGCTTCGCTGGTGAGCTGGTGGGCCCGCGGGTAGTCGGCCTCCAGCCAGGCCGTGAAGCCTAGCGACTTGAGCGAGCGGGCGATGCCGGCCGGGTCGTCGAGCCGGCGCCACGTCGCGAGGCACTCCTCGTGCCGGGCTCGCGCGGCCGCGTACCGCCCCTGCTCCCGGGCGATGCTGCCGAGCACGTGCAGAGCCGACGCGACGACCCGGGGCTCCTCGGCCGGGTCGTAGAGGTCCAGTGCCTGGCGCAGTCGCGCCGCCGCCCGGTCGTACTCGCACAGCAGGAATTCGAGCATGCCCAGCCCGAGCAGCACCTTGGCGTGTACCGCCGGCGGTGTACCGCTGTCGACCGCCGCGACCGCGGCCTGGAGCCACTCCCGGCCCTCCGCGTAGTTGCCCCGGACCCGGCAGTACCGGCCGAGCGCGGCGGCGAGGCGGACGCCGAGTGGCGGGTCGTGCCGCCGGGCCCAGGCCAGCGCGGCCCGCAGGTTGTCCTGATCGCGGTACAGCCGGTCGAGCCAGAGCGCCTGGTCGTCGGTGGCCAGCTGGGCGTCGGCCCGCTCCGCGACCTGCAGGTACCAGGCCGCGTGCCGCCTGGCGGCATCGGGCCCGCCCGGACCGAGCCGCTGCTCCGCGTACTGCCGGACGACGTCCAGCAGCCGGTACCGCTCGTCGCCCTCGCTGTGCACCTGTACCAGCGACTTCTCGACGAGCCGGGCGAGCACGCCGAACACCTGATCGCCGAACGCCTGATCACGGCCGGCCGGCGCGGCGACCGCCTCGGCCGCCTCCGCGGTGAAGCCGCCCCGGAACACCGACAGCGTGGCGAAGAGCTCCCGCTCCGGCGGTGAGAGCAGGTCGTAGCTCCAGTTCAGGGTCGCCCGCATCGTCTGGTGTCGCGGTGAGGCGTCCCGCATGCCCGCCACCAGAAGGCTGAAGGCGTCGTCGAGCCGGTCGACGACCTGCCGGAGTGGCAGGACACGCAACCGGGCCGCGGCGAGTTCCAGCGCCAGTGGCATCCCGTCGAGCCAGCGGCAGAGCTGGGCGATCGTCCCGGCGTTGCGGTCGGTGACGTCGAACGTCGGGTGGACCAGGCGCGCGCGATCCACGAACAGCTGCACCGCTTCGCTGCCGGCCAGATCGCTGGCGGACACCGCCGCCCCGGCGGTGGGCAGCGACAGCCCGCCGACCGCCCAGGTCGTCTCGCCCGCGACGGCGAGCGGCTCGCGGCTGGTGGCCAGCACCCGTAGCTGGGGACAGGCCCGCAGCAGGCGTCCGACCAGCCCGGCGACCGCGTCGATCAGGTGCTCGCAGTTGTCGAGCACGAGCAGGGCCGCCCGCTCGTGGAAGTGGCGTACGAGCGCGCGGTCCGGTGCCAGTTTCAGCGCGTCGGTCACTCCAACGGCGGTCGCGACGGTCTGCGCCAGCAATGCCGGGTCGTCGAGTTCGGCGAGCTCCACCCAGGACAGTTGCGGCTGGCTGGCGCGCAGGCGGTCGCACACGGCGTGGGCCAGCCTGGTCTTGCCGCCGCCGCCCGGCCCGGTCAGGGTCACCAGCCGTGCTTCGTCCAGTCGCCGGGTCAGGGCGGCGACCTCGTTGACCCGGCCGACGAAGCGGGTGAGCGGCACGGCCGCGCCCAGGCCGACCGCGTCACCCTCACGCTCCGATGGCCGGCGGACTGCTTGCAGGACTGGAGACACGATTCCTCAGCATCGATGCGGGCAGCGCGCGAGGTCAATTGAATTGTCGGTTTCTCGCCGCCACGTATCAGGCCCTGACCAGTGTCTTCAGCGTTTCCCCCCGCGGCACCCCGCATCTCACCCCGCACCCCTGGCGGACGCTTTACCGGCCTGGACAGTCCGGGCACGTCCAACACGGGCACGTCCTACTTCGGGGGGAACATCCTCATGCGACAGAACACCCGGGTACTCCGCCGGCGCCTCCTCGGGCTGGCGGCCGCCACCGCGGCGGCCGCGTCGGTCGGAGTCGTGGCGCTGGCGCCGCCGGCGTCCGCCGCGGTCACCAAGATCGAGGGTACGGCCGCCGACGCCGCCGGGCTCGCGACGACCGTCAACCTGTACCGCACCCTGCTCGGTGACCCCAACAACGGCAGCGCCCTGGGAAGCCAGCCCGCTGGTCGCCGCGAGATCAACTGGGACGGTACGCCGGACGCGCAGTCCGCGCCCAACGCGCTGCCGCGCGACTTCTTCAACACGACCGCCCCGCGTGGTGTGGTCTTCTCCAGCAGCAACAACCGGTTCCAGGTCAGCGCGGACAGCGCCAACCCGACCAACACGCCGGTGCGCTTCGGGAACCTGAACCCGCAGTACCCGAACATCTTCGGCACGTTCAGCCCCGAGCGGCTCTTCACGCCGGTCGGTACCAACCAGATGCGGATCAACTTCTTCCAGCCCGGCAGCAACTGGCCGGCGACGGTCAAGGGGTTCGGTGCGGTCTTCACCGACGTCGACCTGGCCAACAGCACGAAGATCGAGCTGTACGACCAGTGGGGTGGACTGATCTGGTGGCAGCACGTGCCGCGGGGTCAGCAGGCCAACAAGAGCCTGTCGTTCCTCGGCGTGAAGACCGATGCCGACATCTACGAGGTCCGGATCACCACCGGGAACAGGCCGCTCAGCGCGACCAACAACGACGGGGGTAGCTGGGATGTCGTCGTGATGGACGACTTCCTCTACGCGGAGCCGCAGCCGCTCTGAGCCCGTCGCTGTCTAGATCACGGCCCTCCCGCCGATCGCGGCGGGAGGGCCGTGCTGCCAATTTCAGGCGCTAGCCGAACGAGTTGACGACCACGGACTTGGTGTCCACCGCCGGGTCGCCGGATTGGTCGTGCGGCACGCCGACGTACACCGTGCCGGTGCACCTGTCCTTGCCGTCGGAGACGGTGAAGGAGATGCGGTAGACCCGGCCGTCGCCGGTGCCGCTGCGTTCCGCGCGGAGCTGGACCTGGTCGGTGCGACCGGCCACCACCGCAGCGTCAGGCGCCGTGTCGCCGTCGCCGAGGCCGTCGAGCGGCTCGTCCTGGGTGACGCCGGTGATGGTGAGGGTGGTCTTGTCTCCGTCCGGGTCGGTGGCGCCGGTGAGGGTGACCGCCACGAACTTGTGGTTCGGCGGCCAGAGCGAGTCCGGGCTGACGGTCACCGCGGAGCAGACGGGTGGATGGTTCGGCGGCTTCGTCGGTGACGGTGAAGGCTTCGTCGGTGAGGGCGAGGGCGATGTGCCGGTGTTGGGGGTTCCCGTGGCCGCGGCCGCACCCACCTGGGTGAAGACGGCGGCCACGAGGGCGGTGCCGGCGATGATGAGGGCCGGGCGCCGCCACCGAGGGTGGCGTGACAGCTCCATGTGGGCAGGCTAGTGACAGAGATAGATCGGCTTCAATTACACGATCGCGTGACGCGTCAGACTGGGCGAACGTCCAGGTCGGGGATCTGGCCAGAGAACGAGAGCTTGAGCACGTACGCGTCGGCGGCGAACGGCGCGGCCTCGGGCAGCGTCACGTGCAGCCCAGCCGCGTCCTGTGTCGGGGTGGGCAGGTTGAGATACGTGCCGGCCGCCGAGCTCAGCAGCCGCACCGACGCCAGCGAATCGAGGTTGATCCGGCCCGCGCGGAGCGTCGTGATCGTCAGCGAGCTGCCCGGCCATCCCAACACCGTCGCGTACAGGGCGGTGTTCGCCTTCTCGCGGGTGAACCGGATGTCGCGGGCCGTACCGGCCTCCGGAGCGATGAACGAGCCGCCACCCATCTTCGTCGGCCCCTCGCCGTACACGGTCCAGGCCCGGGTCGAGTAGATCGACTCGCCGAAGCGCCGCAGGTAGTCGCCGATGCCGAGCAGGATGTCCTTCTGCGCCTGGGGAATCGTGCCGTCCGCCATGGGCGCGATGTTGAGCAGCATGTTGCCGTTCTTGCTGACCCGGTCGATCAGCGAGTGCAGCATCTGCGGGAGCGTGTAGTAGCCGATGCCCTCGGTGTAGCACCAGCTGGAACTGGAGATGCTGTCGTCGGTGAGCCAGTACGGGGCGGTGATGTCGGCCGGGCCGCCGCGCTCGTAGTCGTAGACCTCGCCCTTGTCGTTGAACCCGTCCTTGTAGGTGGCGACGACCTCCGCGCCCCACGTCTCGGCCTGGTTGTAGTAGTACGCCAGGAACTTGAGCCGTTGCCTCTCGTCGACCGCGTCCAGCTTGAAGTCCTGCCAGATGATGTCGGGGCGCGCGCGGTCGATGACCTCCTTGAGCCGCTCGTACCACAGCCGGTCCTGCCGCGCCCGTTCCAGCTGCCCGTACAGCTTTCGCAGGGTCGGCGTCGACTGGGCCGGGACGTGTTCGAAGAAGCCGTTGTAGTGGTACGCGTGGTGCATCGCGACGAGCAGCTTCAGGTTCTTGGCGCGGATCGCGGTGGTGAACAGCCGCAGCAGGTCCAGGCCCGGGCCCTTGGCGACGGAGTTCCACTCGTTGACGTCACTGTCCCACATCGAGTAGCCGTCGTGGTGCTCCGCCACCGGACCGGCGAACCTGGCGCCGGCGTCGACGAACAGCTGCGCCCACTCGTCGGGGTCGAAGTTGCCGCCGGCCGACGTCAGCCTCGGCGCGAACTCCACGTCGTTGCCCGCCAGGTCCGGCGCGCCGTCGATGAAGTGGTGGTACGGCCACTCCGAGGGGTCGCCGTAGGTCGCCACGTGGTGCGTGCGTGCGGCATGGCCGTCGATGTGCATGTGCCGCGGGTACCACTCGCTGTCGTAGGCCGGCACGCTGAACACGCCCCAGTGGAAGTAGATGCCGAACTTCGCGTCCTGGAACCACTCCGGAGCCGGCAGGTGCCGGTCGACCGAGCGCCAGGACGGCCGGTAGGTGAGTTCGGCCGCCCGAGCACTGTTACGAGCCATGGGATGGATTTATAGCCGCTAGATCCATCTGTGTCCAGCGCCTGCCGGGATTCGCCAGGTGAACACGGAGTTCGCGCTACCAAGATCACACATGGAGCCATGGACACATGGGATGACTGCGGTGACATGTCACAAGATCAAGATCGGGCTTTGAGCTACCGCGACGCTCGTCGCGGTGCGGACCGCTGCTCCCGCGGCCTCACCCTGCGCGGTTCACGATCGACCCGCCGGGTGCCCCGTTCAGACAGCGGTGATCGTCCATTGGAGGTTGGTGCTGGAGTCGGGCGTCCATAGCTTGACGGTCGAGCCGGCGGTGGCCACTCCCCCGCTGTCCAGGCAGGTGCCGGTGCCGCGGTTGACGATCTGGTACCGGCCGTTGCCGACGCTGGTGAGCCGCCACTGCTGGTTGTTGCCGCCGTTCCACGCGGCCTGGATGGCGCTGGCACCGTTCGCGCTGTTGCCGCCGCTGTCGGCGACCATGCCGTTGGTGCGGTTGACCAGGCGGTGGTAGCCGGTGCCCAGGTCGACCAGCTGCCAGTGCAGGTTGGTGCTGCCGTCGTAGTTCCACTGCTTGAGCACCGAGCCGGAGGCGACGTTACCGCCGCTGTCCAGCACGAGCCCCGTCGCGACGTTGGTGATCCGGGACCAGCCGGTCGGTGTGCTGCCGCCGCCCAGCGTCGGGATCGGGCCGGAGAAGGTCAGCTTCACCACGTACGCGGGCGCGCTGTATGGGGCGGTGGCCGGCATGGTGAGGCGCAGGCCGGCGCCGTCCTGGACGCGGTTCGGCAGGTCGATGTACGAGCCCGCGGCCGAGCCGAGCAGCTGCGCCGAGGTGAGCGTGCTGAGGTTGATCCGGTTCGCGCTCAGCGTGGTGATGTTCAGGGTGCCGCCCGGCCAGCCGAGCACGGTGGCGTACAGGACGCGGTTGTCCTTGCTCCGCGTGAACCGGATGTCCCGGTTGGTGCCCGGTCGAGGCGTGACGAACGAGCCGCCGCCCATCTGTGTCGGGCCCTCGCCGTACGCCGCCCACGCCCGCGTCGCGTAGATGGACTCGCCGAAGCGGCGCAGGTAGTCACCGATGCCCAGCAGGATCGTGCGCTGCCCGGCGGGGATGGTGCCGTCGGCCATCGGCGCGATGTTGAGCAGCATGTTGCCGTTCTTGCTGACCCGGTCGATCAGGGAGTGCAGCATCGCGCCCAGCGAGTAGTAGCCGATGCCCACGGTGTAGCACCAGCTGGAGCTGGAGATGCTGTCGTCGGTGAGCCAGTACGGGCTCTGGATGCCGGCCGGGCCGCCGCGCTCGAAGTCGTAGACCGACCCCCGGTTGTTAAGCCCGTCCTTGTAGGTGGTGACGACGTCCTTGTTCCAGGCGACCGCCTGGTTGAAGTAGTACGCCAGGAACTGCAGCCGCCGGGACTCGTCGATCCGGGGCAGGTTGAAGTCTTGCCAGACGATGTCGGGCTGGTAGCCGTCGATGACCTCCTTGAGCTTGTCGTACCACAGTTGCTGCTGCTCGCCGGCGCTGAGCTGGCCGTACAGCTTCCGCAGGCTGGCGGTGGGCTGTGCCGGCACCCGCTCGTAGAAGCCGGTGAAGTTGAACGCGTGGTGCAGCGACACGATCAGCTTCAGGCCGCGGGCGCGGATCGCGTCGGCGTGCAGGCGCAGCAGGTCCAGCCGTGGCCCGGTGGCCACCGAGTTCCACTCGTTGACCCGGCTGTTCCACATCGAGTAGCCGTCGTGGTGCTCGGCCACCGGCCCGGCGAACCTGGCACCGGCGTCGGCGAACAGCTGCGCCCACTCGGCCGGGTCGAAGTTGCCGCCGGCCGACCGCAGCCGCGGCGCGAACTGCGTGAACCGGCCGGACCTGTCGTTCGCCCCGAGGATGAAGTTGTGGTACGGCCACGCCGACGGCTCCCCGTAGACGCTGCGATGATGGTTGTTCTCGTTCGACCCCGCGAAGTACATGTTTCGCGGATACCACTCGTTGGCGTACGCCGGGACGCTGAACACTCCCCAGTGGAAGTAGATGCCAAACTTGGCGTCCTGGAACCATTCCGGCGCCGGCGGGTGTTGGTCCACAGAGGACCAGGTGGGCGTGTAGCTGCTCGGGCCCTCGGTGGCGTAGGCCGGGCTGAACCTCACCAGGCCGCTGGCCGCGGCGGCCCCGGTCAGCCCGGCGGCGGCGATGAGCCTGCGGCGCGTAAACGGAGACTGTGACGAGGACATCGTGGAGATCCTCTCGGCAGAATTCGGTGCATCCGGCACCAGTCATCACACGTTAAGTTCCGAATCGGCATTAGTCAATGTCTCTGACGTGCACCTACGGTGACCTACCTGACCGCAGAGTAAGAAGACATCAGATGTATCCGCCGACGGGATCATCTAGGACCATGGGTGCATGTCTCGCACCGACGAAGTGATCAACAGCATCAAGCGGATGATCCTTGAAGGCGCCTTCCGGCCCGGCGACCGGCTGCCCGTCGAGAAGGACCTCGCCGAGTCCCTGGGTGTCTCGCGCGGCTCGCTGCGGGAAGGCATCTCCGCGCTGTCGATCCTGGGCGTCGTCAACACCCGGCAAGGCGACGGCACATACGTCACCGACCTCGACGTGGGCCAACTGCTTGCCCCGCTTGGCTTCGTCGTCGACCTCGAAGGCCGCGGCGACGCCCGACACGTCCACGCCGTACGCCGCCTACTGGAGTGCGAGGCCGCCCGCCTGGCTGCCGGCAGGATCACCGACAGCGCGCTCGCCGAGGCCCGCGCCCTGCTCGACGAGGCGACCAGAATCATGAGCCAGGCACCGCAGGACCACGAGCGCATCATCGAGATCGACATCCAGTTCCACCGCATCATCGCCGCGCACACCGGCAACCCGGTACTGGTAGGGCTCATCGAGGCGTTCGCGGGCCGGACGGTGCGCGGCCGGTTGTGGCGGAGCCTGCACGAAGAAGGCGCCGACCGGCGCACCCACGAGGAGCACCTGGCCATCTGGAAGGCGCTGGCCGCGCACGACCCGGAGCGCGCCCGGATCCGGATGGCCAACCATCTGATCGGCGTCGAGGAGTCACTGGCCGGCCCGCCTTCGTGAAGGGGTTTGGCAAAACTTTCGCGGATGTCGAGAAAGTTCGGACCGCGTTGCCAACCAAAAAGTCCCGCTATATCTTGATTGTCATGGATTTCTCGTGCCGGGTAGAGGTGTGCCAGGACGGCCTACACCTGATCGCCTCCGGCCAGCTCGACGACCGGAGCGGCGACGCCCTCTACCAGGCGATACGCGCGGTGCTCACCGGCTGCCCAGATGTCCTAGTCATCGACCTGACCGAGGTCGACCACGTCTCGGCCGAAGGCGCCGCGGCACTTGTCGACGCCACGCACAGTGCCATCGCCGTCTGCGTGAGCGTGGTCCTCCGGACCAGCCCCGCGGTGCGGCAGCGACTTGCCATGCTCGGTGACTCCGATCTGGACGGACCGGAGACCGGTGCGGAGACCCGGATTTCCGCACCGGCCACCCCCGGTCGGGTCAGGCGGTGACGTTGAACTGCCACCAGTTGAGGTTGAACAGATAGCCGCTACCGCCAGCGAACCGGAGATACAGGTCGTGCGTGCCGGTCGCGCCGGCCACCGGGCATGAGACGCTGGCCCAGGTCTGCCAGCCACGCGTACCCGAAACGGTGCACGTACCCACTACCGCCCCGCTGGCGCTGCCCAGTCGCAGCTCGATGCGCCCACCGCTGGCCGCCGAGGCGACCCGTGCGGTGAAGGATCTGGCGCCATTGCCGAACGCGACGCCTTTGACCTTGATGTAGTCGCCGTTGTTGACCCAGCCGACGTTCATGCCGCCTTCGGTGGAGGGTTCGGTCTCCACACCGGACTCCCAGGCGATCGTCTCCGCCTCCTGGCGCACGTACGGGTTCAAGGTGCCGATCTGCGGCGCCCCCGCGGTCGTCATGTTGATCGTCGGTATCGTGCCGTTGGCGTTGTAACTAAACTTCTCCACCGCCACCGACCGGGTGAAGCCACCACCACCCGGTAGCGCGCCGTTGTGGTAGAAGAAATACGACCCACCGGCGAAGTCCACGATCCCCGCGTGATTGGTGAAGCTACCGCCCTGCCTGGGCATGACCGTGCCCCGATACGTCCACGGACCGGTCGGACCCGGAGCCGTCGAATACGCGATGAACTCCGAACAACACTCCGCGGCGAAGACGTTGTAATACAAGCCGTTGCGCTTGAACACCCACGGCGCTTCCTCATACAGCGTGGGGCGGCTCGGGTTGCCGCTGCGGGTGCCGAATCCAGCGGTCGTCAACGGGATCCGGGTCGCGCTGCCCGAAAACGAGACCATGTCCGGGTTCAACCGCACATACCACAGGTTCGGATTACCCCAGTACAGATACGCCTGCCCGTCGTCGTCGATGAACGCCGCCGGATCGATCTCCCCGTTCTCCACCAACGGACGACCCAACGCATCCCGGAACGGCCCCGTCGGACTACTCGAAACACCAACCCCGATCGCCATCCGACCCGTCGACCGGTTCTTCACCGGCACATACCAATAGAACTGGCCATTCCGGTAGATCGTGTGACCCGCCCACGCATCCGCACTCGCCCAACTGAACGTGCCCAGGCTCATCGGAGACCCGTGATCGGTCCAGTTCACCATGTCAGCCGACGACCACACCCGCCACTCACGCATCGTGAAGTACGTCGAGCCATCCTCATCATGCCCCGTATACAGGTACACCCGACCGTTGTGCACCAACGGCGCCGGATCCGCCGTATAAATCGTCTGCACTATCGGGTTGTCGGCCCGTGCGGGAGCGGCGGCCAGTGCGGCCACGCACATCATGCTGGCGACGCACGCGACGGCTCGCCTCACGAATGGCTTTCTCACGACTGTCTTCCCCCTACGACGTGACGCGGAAGGTGGCGCTCTGCCGGTCATTCACGCTGGAGCTGGCGCTGAGCGGGTCGATGCGCAGCAGATTGTTGGCGTGCCGCACATACCGGTCGGGGAAGTTGTACGAGCGGAACGAGTTCCACGTCGCGTCCGCCAGGCCGGCCGTGCGGTAGAAGGTGGCGTCGGCGCGGAAGATCGCCGAACCGTCGTTGGGGTCGAGCCGGAGCGCGTAGTTGTAGTGGCGCAGGTACCGGCCGGGCACGCTGACCGACTCGAACGAAACGCCTGCGGAGTCCGCGAGGCCGGGCACCATCCGCCACAGCTGGTCCCGGTACGGATCGAACGGGTACGGGTCGATCCGGGCGACGTTGTTGCTCTGGCGCACGAAGTAGTCGGGCAGGTTGGACGACTTCAGCCGCACCCAGTTCGGCGTGCCCCAGCGGGCGACCATCCCGTCGTACTCGGCGTCGGTGATACCGAGGATCGAGCCGTGCTTGGCGTTCAGCGGTGGCGTGTAGTCCCGCTGGTTCATGGCGGTCCACGAGTTGGCGCCGACGTTGGTGGTGGACCAGATGTAGTAGTCGGCGTTGACCGGGCTGAACGAGTCACCCCACAGCCGCCAGCCGTTGCCCTCGTTGTTCTTCACCAGCAGCGGCGCCTCGATGGCGTTGCCCATGCGCAGACCCGACGTGTAGGTGGTGAAGCTGTTCGGCGCACCGGTGGACGAGCGGGCGCCGTAGAGGAGCCCGTTCGAGAGGTTCTTGTAATACAGGTACGTGGTGCCGCCGTCGACCACGATGTCGCCGTCGAGGACGCCGAAACCGGGGCTGAAGAACACCTGTGGCGCGGTGACGCTGACGAAGTCGGTCGTGTAGTTGACCATGAACACGTCACCGCCGCTGTTGCACGAGTACACGATGCCGTACTGGCTCCGCGCGGCGTCCCAGAAGACGGTGGGCGCCCAGGTGTGCGCGTTGAACGTGTGCATCCGGATCCGGCGGTAGCCGGTGAGGCTCGTCAGGTTCGTCGAGTCCCACACGTGCAGGTACTGGCTGTTCTGGCCGAAGTTCGTGCCCTTGAGATCCGTGGCGATCACGATGAAGGTGCCGTCCAGCTTGCGGAACACGAACGGGTCCCGCAGGCCCATCTGTCCGGCCGTTGGCGTCGCCACGGGGTTGTTCTGGTTGAGCGGCGTCCAGTTCAGACCGTCCCGGCTGACCGCCAGGTGCAGCCCGTAGTCCGCACCCTGGAACTGCGGTGTCTCGGTGAAGTACGCCATGACGTAGGCGGTGTTCGCCGCCCATGCGGCACCGGGCAGGCCCGCCACCGACAGCGCGGAGAGCGCGCCCGAGGCGGCGACGGCCTTGACGAGTGCACGTCGGCTGAGAAGCACGATAGTGACCTTTCTAGCCATTGTTAGCGTTAACGCACATCGCTTACATGGACTGTCGCCGATATATACGACGGTCGTCAAGATGTGGCGGCAATGTTTCGCGAAAGTAGAGCTAGGTTCGGATAGCTATAGACTCCGGTCGTGATCGAGGAGGGCCCGCCGCATCCCCGCCGCAAGGCGCGCCGCGGCGACATCCCCATCGCGACGATCGCCGAGCTCGCGGGGGTATCGCCTCCGACGGTATCGAAGGTGATCAACGGGCGTCCCGGCGTGGGGCGGCGGACCCGCGAGCGCGTCGAGGCCCTGCTGCGCGACCACGGATACCGCCGGCCGCCGCCGGGCGGTACCACGCAGGTTCTGGAGGTCGTCTTCGAGTGGATGCTGGGGTCGATCGCGATCGAGGTCCTGCGTGGCGTCGACGAGGTCGCCAGCGCGCACGGCTGCACCGTCGGCTTCACCGATGTGCGGCGCCACGTCCTGTCGGGCGTTTCGTGGGTGGCACCGCTGATAGCGCGAAGGCCGACCGGCGTCATCACCGTGTCCGCGGTCGTCGACGCGAAGCACAGTGAGGAACTGGCGGCGAGCGGTATCCCCATGGTGGCCATCGACCCGCTGGGCGGCCTGTTCGACACGCCCACCGTCGGTTCGAGCAACTGGAGCGGCGCGTTGGCCGCCACCCGGCACCTGCTCGAACTCGGCCACCGGCGGCTCGGCCTGCTCACCGGTCCGGTCAGGGATCTGTCGTCACGGGCGCGGCGCGACGGGTTCCGGGCGGCTGTGGACCACGCCGGTATCCCCTTCGACGACAGCCTCGAACGCCAAGGGGTGTTCACGTTCGAGAGCGGCCGGGATCTGGCGGCGGACCTGCTGGCGTCGCCCGACCGTCCCACGGCCATCGTGTGCGGCGACGACCTGCAGGCCATGGGCGTCTACGAGGCGGCGCGCCGCGCCGGCCTGCGGATCCCCGACGACCTGAGCGTGGTGGGTTTCGACGACATCGACCAGTCGGCGCGGCTCGCGCCGCGCCTGACCACGGTGCGTCAGCCGTTCGCCGAGATGGGCGGCACTGCGGCGAGACTCGCGCTGGCGCTCGCCAGCGGGCAGGCGCTGGCGCAGAACAGGTACGAGCTCGACACGCACCTCGTCATCCGGGACAGCACCGGGTCCCCACCGCGCTCGTGACGGGCTGCCGTCACGCGCGACCACCGTGCGCGCGCCGGAACTCGCCCGGCGTGGTGCCGACATGGCGGGCGAAAAACTTGCCGAAGTTGGTCGCCTCGGTGAAGCCGAGCCGGTGCCCGATCGACGCGACCGGCGTGTTCGTGTGTGCCAGCAGGCGCTGGGCCTCCAAGGCGACCCGCTCGTCGATGACCTGCTTGGTTGGCTTTCCGGTAGCGGCCAGGCAGGCGCGCGTGAGGGTCTTGACGGTGTAGCCCAGCCGTCCGGCGTAGTCCTCGGCGCGCCGGGTGCTCTGGTACGAGCGTTCGAGCTCGGCGCGAAACATTGTGTAGATCTCCCCGCCGGCGCGCGGATCGCCCGGCTCCCGATCGAGGGGCAGCCGGTCGACCTGCAACAGCAGCGTGGCGAGCAAGGACTGGAGGATCTCGGGCGAGACAGCGTCCGGTTGTCGGGCGTACTCGGCGCGGATCTGGTGGAGCAGGGTGGTCACCATGGCGTACTGGTCACCGGTGCCCAGTTGCCAGCGGACCGGCCCGTACCACTGGTTGGCCAGCCGCTCCACCGTGCCGTACCGAGGCAGGAACGCCGCGGTGAACAGCAGATGCGTGCCATTGGACGCGCCGGCGAGGTCGAAGCGCTGGACCTGGTCGGGGCGGACCCACAGCAGGGTCCCGGGGCCGTACGGGTAGGTGGTGAAGTCGACCATTCGCTGGCCGGTGCCCTCGGTGACCAGGGTGAGAGTGTGGAAGTCGAGCCGGTGCAGCCCGCCGGGATCGCGACCGCGCATCCGGTCGTGCAGCGTCGCCAGCTCGATGACCTCGAAGCCGGGCACCCGGTCGTCCGGCGCGTGGAAACCGAGGCGTGGGATCGCGACCGCATGTCCTCGCTTGACCATGATCGGTTCGCAGCGTACCCGGTCGGACAGGGTGCTCACGGGACGGAGATCGGGTCGGCGCGGCGGGTACGCCGCAGGGCCGCCGCCGCTTGCCCGGCCAGGCTCTCGAGCCGGTCGGCGTCGGCGGCGCCGCCGGCGACCACGAAGGCGTACCGCAGGTCGAGGCGGTCGCCCTCAGGCATGGGGTGCGCGGTGTCGAAGAACGGCGCGGGGCCCAGGCAGGCGAACGGCGTCGAGCGGGCGAACCACGGCACCGGGTGGCGCAGGTTGTCCGGGTCGTCGACAAACAGGACGCTGGACCAGCGCGCCGAGCCGTCGTGCTGCCCGACGAACGCCGCCCACGGTGCGCGCGAGCCCATCACCGCGGTCTCGCCGCGCAGTCCGCCACCGGCCTCGACCCGGCCGCCCTCGAACGAGCGCGGGCCGCGCCAGAACAGGCCCCCGTACCCGGCGTTCTCGCGCCCTTCCGTGGTGGGCGACCCGATGGTGATCGTCGCTCCGGACACGTTGAGCAGGCTCGTCTCGAACACGAGCACCCACGCCGAGGTGTCCAGCAGGCCGGCGACGAGGCGGCGGCCCTCGACGATCACCCGGTCGCCCCGCTGGGTCAGCCAGGTCAGGTGGTGGCGGATCGCCACGTCGGCATCGCCGAGGTCGACCGCGGCGGCGTCGTCATGCCGCATCGAGCCGTTGTTGTCGAGCCACTGGTAGCCCCGGCCGCGCACGAACGTGGGGCCGCCCCAGAAGTTGTGCGGACCCAGGTGCGGCAGCGACAGCGCCAGCCCCTTGTGCCAGACGTGGTCCCAGGGCCGGTACACGCTGACGACGTCGCCGGCCAGCGAGCGAATCGGGTGCAGGTAGGGCCGAGGCGACTCGACCTGCGGGTCGGACGCGGCGTAGGTGTACCGGAACAGCTCCATCTGGCCGGCCCGCACCGACATCGCCGAGCCCGCCTCGTGCACGACGTCGAACCGGTGACTCATGCCGCCGCCACCTCCGGGTGCCGGTCCTGCGGGCGGCCTCCCATGTGGACGGTGAACGGGCTCGTGGTGCCCAGTTCTCCGCGGCGCACAGGGCGTCTCGTGAACGCCGACGCGTATATCGCCGCTACGAGTTCCATTGTCAGCCGCGCTTCGGCCAGCGTGACCGGAGGCGGCGCCCCGGCGTCCAGCGCGTCGTAGACGGCCCGGAACTGCGCGGCGTGGCCGCTGGCGTTGCCCTCACCGCCGCTGTCCCACTGGGGTGGCACGCGATGGCCGGGTGCCGGGGTGAGTGTCCAGTCGGTGTCGTCATAGCCGTACAGGTGCTCGACCTCGACCGTGGCCCGCTCGAAGTCGACCCGCACGTAGGAGGTCTCGCGCGGTGACACCACGGAGTTCGCCACGGTGGCCATGGCGCCGTTGTCGAATCGCACCAGCGCCATCGAGACGTCCTCGGTCTCCGTCGGTCGCGCCAGGGTGCCCACGATCGCCGTCACCTCGCTCCATCCACCTAGGACCGACAGCAACAGGTCGAACTGGTGGATGCCGTGGCCCATCGTTGGACCGCCGCCCTCCATCTGCCACGAGCCCCGCCACGGCACGGCGAAGTAGGCGTCGTCGCGGAACCAGTACGTGTTCGCGGCCGCGACCAGGGGCCGGCCAAGCGCGCCCGCGGCGACCAGATCGCGCAGGCGTGCCGCCGCCGAGCCGAACCGGTGCTGGAACACGCACGCCGCCCGTACGCCGGACTCCCGTTCCAGCGCCACCAGTTCGTCAAGCTCGGTCAACGACATCGTCGGGGGTTTCTCGATCACCGGCACCACGCCCGCGCGCAGGCACGCCGCGGCGAGCGCCGCGTGTGACCGCGGCGGCGTGCAGATGTGCACCACGTCGGGTGGTGCGTGCGCCAGAGTGTCCGCGAGCGAGGCGTACGTGTCGGCGATGCCGCAGCGCTGTGCGAACTGCCTGGCCAGTGGCGTGTCGACGTCGATCGCGGCGACGAGCCGCACCCGGTCGCCGAGCTCGCGGAGCGCGGCGGCATGGGTGTGCGCGATCCCGCCGGTGCCGACGATCGCGACCCGGTGCGGGCCGCCGCCGGTGCCGCCGCGCTCGGGTGGTGGGGTGCGGAGCATAGGCGAGCCCTTCGACGTGGGAACGGCGCGAGGGTGATCGTTCACCCACCATAGTGAACGATCACCCTCGCGACAATAGGTCAGCTCGCGGCAGGTGGCGGTCCGGTGGAGTCCCGCAGCACGATGCGGTGCAGGCTGGTCAGCGCCAGCGCGGGCGGCGGCGTCTCACCGCGCAGGATGGCCAGCAGCCGCAGCGCCGCCTCCCGGCCCTGGCGCTCGCGGTCGACGCTCACGGTGGACAGCGCCGGCCGGAGGTACCGGCCGATCTCGTCGTCGTCCCACCCGAACACGCTGACCTGCTCCGGCACCCGCAGGCCCTGACTCACCAGGCCCTGCACGACCCCGTACGCGACCATGTCGTTGGCGGCGAACACCGCCGTCGCGCCGCTGCCGGCGATGACCTCGGTGGCGGCCTCGAAGCCCGATCGGACACTCCAGTCGCCGTCGACGATGCCGCGGGAGTCCAGCCCGAGCCGCGCGACGGCGGCCTGGTAGGCGGCCCGGCGGTTGCGGGCCGAGGCCCATCTCAGGTCGCCGGCGACGTGGAAGAACCGGCGGTGACCAGCGCCGGCGAGCAGGCCGAGGATCTCCGAGACGCACGAGGCGTCGGCCAGCAGGCCCTGCGAGCGCATGTCGTCGTCGTACTCGCCGTCGACCACGACCGGCACCGTGAACGACATCGGGTCGATGCCGTCCAGGCTCTCGGCGAGCGGCGCGAACGAGATGATCCCGTCCACATTGTCCGGATGCAGGAGGGTGCGCAAGCGGGCCGACCTCGCGACCGCGTCGCCCTCCAGGCCGACCACGTCGAGCAGGAAACCGGCTTCGTGTACCGCGCTGGCGGCGCCGTTGAGCAGCCGGATCGGCACCAGGTGGGTGGAGACCGGCAGCACGACCGCGATCCGGTTGGGACGCCGGGTACGCATCGAACGCGCGGCGAGGTTGGGCCGGTAGTTCAGCTCCTCGATCGCCTCCGTGACCCGCTGGACCGTCTCCGGACGCAGTCCCACGCCGCCGTCGCGCAGAAACCGCGACACGGTCTGGTGCGACACCCCGGCCGCCTGCGCGACCTGCCGGATCGTCGCTGGCCGGTGCGCACGGCCGGGGCTGGACTCCTGTACAGACGCCATGTGTCGCGCTCCTCCCCAGTCAGACGGGCGACGAGACATTGATGGTGTTGACAGCAGAGTGAACGATCACTACCTTCGGTTTATCGTTCATGTCGGGCAGGTTACACGCACCGCGCCATTCCGACCCTGACGCCATCACACCTCCACGCCGCCGCATGCCGCGCCGGTGTACCGATCCGTGCCCCACGCGACGACCGGCTCGGCCGGCCGTCCCCTGCCTGCGCTTCGGAAAGGCCCAAAGTGATACGCAGGATAATTTCAGCGCTCTGCGTCGCCGGCACCGCCAGCGCGGTCGCCCTGGTGGCCACCTCCGTCCCCGCCCAAGCCGTCCCCGCCTCGTTCGCCGTCAACTTCGCCGCCGACAACGGAGCCTCCACCCGCACGGCCAGCGGCTTCCTGCACGGCGTCGAGGCCACCTCGCCGGCCCAGTACCTGGTCGACGCCGTCAACGTGCGCGCGCTGCGCGGCGCCGACCACCACCCCAACCTCCCGAGCCTGTTCGACCCCGCCACGCAGTCGCGGGTGTCGGCGGCCGGCGCGCAGCTGATGGTCGGCCTGTACTACTACGTCGACGACCCCACCGACCCCCGGCGCCCGTACCGGCCCGGCGACAACGGCGACTGGCAGACCTGGCGAAACATCGTCACCGAGGTCTACAACGAGTCCGTGTCCCGCGGCTACCCGGTGCACTCCTGGATCACCTGGAACGAGCCCGACATCCAGTGGAACACCGCGCAGCGCCCGTTCAGCCGCTACCTGCAGGCCCACGACGTCGCCTACGAGACCGTCAAGGCGCTCTCGCCGAGCCAGCGGATACAGGCGCCCGAGCTCACCGGGTTCAACTTCAGCCGGCTCACCGAGTTCCTCACCTACTGCAAGGCCAACAACTGCATACCCGACGTGCTGTCCTGGCACGAGCTGACGGCCAACCCCAGCGACGTCGAGGGGCACACCGCGCAGATGCGGCAGTGGCTGATCAACAACGGGATCACCCCGATGCCGTTCGCCATCACGGAGTACCAGGGCACCTGCTACGGCTGCCCGAACGCCTGGAACGCCGGCCAGAACGTCTCCTGGATCGCCCGCATGGAACGGTCCGCGGCCAACGGCCTCGCGTACGGGTTGACCTCGGCGTGGGAGTGGCACGGTAGCAACTCCAACTTCGTCGCCACCCTCGGCAACCTGACCGTCCAGTCCGCCGACCTTCCGCGCGCTGTCTGGTGGAACTACAACACCGTGAAGGACATGACCGGACGGCGCGTAGGCGTCACCCGCGGCACCGGCCTCGACGGCCTGGCCGACTCGGATCCGGCCCGCGGCCGGGCCACCATCCTGATCGGCAACCAGGACACGAGCAGCAAGGAGATCACCCTTACGCTCAACAACCTGGGCTCGGCCGGCTACCTCCAGCGCCAGGGACAGGTACACGTCATCGCCGACCGGATCGTCAACACCGGGTCGGCCACGTTCCCGGCCACCGTCGTCGACGCCGACTACACCGTCTCCGGAAACACCGTCACGCTGTCCCTGCCCAGCCTGCCGGCCCACGGCGTATACCGGGTCAGGGTCACGTCGGCGACAGCGGCGGCGCCCAAGACCTCCTTCGAGGCCGAGTCGCTCCCCACCTCCGCCAGCGGCGGGGTCACGCACCGCACTTTCGTCGAGGCCCAGGCCAGCGGCGGGCAGGCGACCGCGCTCGACGCGACCGCACCCGGCCAGTACGTGCGCTACACGGTCACGACCTCGCGCGCGGCGGTGTACAACATCAACGCGATCCTCAAGCGCGAGGCCGCCCGCGGCGTGTTCCAGCTCTACGTCAACGGGGTCGCCCACGGCCAGCCGCGCGACGAGTACGGCGCATTCGCGTACTACCGCGCCGATCTCGGCAACATCTCCCTGGCCGCGGGCAACAACGTGCTGGAGTTCCGCAGCGTCGCCCGCAACCCCTCCTCCTCGTCCTACCGGCTCACGTTCGACCGCTTCGACCTCACACCGGTCACCTGAGAGCTACAGAGGAACGTCGAAATGAAGCCATCGAGACTCGCGCTCGTCGCCGCGGCCCTCACCGCCGCGCTCGTCTCGGCCGCCGCGTGCGCGCCGCCGGAGCCAACCGCTCCGGCGAGCGCGCCGCCCGGCGCGCCGGAACTGCCCACCTCCCCCGTCGAGCTGCGCATCCTCGACGTCTCCGGGGTGCTCGTGCTGACCAAACCCCTCATCGAGAACTTCGCCAAGGCGAACCCGAAGCTGGTTTCGAAGGTGACGTACGAGAGCGGCACGTCGGCGGACGTGGTGGGCAAGCTGTACGCCCAGCAGCAGTCCGGAAACCTGACCACCGACCTGGTCCTGACCGGCACCGAAGGGCTGTCGCTGCTGTCCAAGCAGAAGACGGTCCTACCGCTGGTGCCGAACTACGCCGGCGCGCTACCGGACCTCGACGCGCAGATGACTCCCGGCGCACTGAAGCTCCAAAAGGCGCTGGGCGGCAACGGCGTGATCATCTCCGGGCAGGCGGACGGGCCGGTGCTGGCGTACAACACCAAAACCGTGACCGATCCGCCGCGGACGCCGCAGCAGCTGCTGGACTGGGCCAAGGCACACCCGGGCCGGTTCGGCTACGCGGCCGTACCGACCGGCAGCGGGCCGGCCAACCAGCTCGTCGACGCGTTGCCGTACCTGCTCGGTGACGCCAACCCCACCGACCCGGGCTCCTGGACCAAGACCTGGGCGTACCTGGAGGAACTCAACAAGTACACCGCCCCGTACGCGAACAAGACCGTCGACACGTTCGACGCCCTGGCCAAGGGCTCGCTGGACATCGCGGTGTCCGAGACCGGCTGGGACGTGCAGATGAAGCAGAAGGGCACGCTGAGCGACCAGTTCGCGATGCGGGCGTTCGACAAGCCGCACACCATCATGGTGGCGCAGTGGGCGGCCGTGCCGAACGGCATCGATCCGGGCCGGCTGGCCGTGGTGCTGGCTCTGGTCAAGCACATGCTGCAGCCCGAGCAACAGGCCCTGACCATTCCGTTCCGGGCCGCTTTCCCCATCAAGGGCGTCGACCTGACCATGGCGCCGGCCGAGGCGCAGGACCAGTACCGGCGGTTCGGCAGCCCCGAGTTCAACGCCGCGCTGATAGCCGAGGCGACACCCCAGAACCCGGTCGTCGGCGACCACGTCGAGCTGAAGTACGACACCTGGAACGACCGGATCGGTTCGAAGAAATGACAGACCACTCCCCCGGCGGCGGCGTGCTGGCCATCGACGGGCTGCGCCGCGAGTTCGGCGCGTTCGTAGCCCTGCGAAAGCTGGACCTGCGCGTCTCCGCCGGGGAGTTCGTGGCGCTGCTGGGACCGTCCGGCTGTGGCAAGACGACCGCGCTGAACCTCGTCGCCGGGCTGATCGAGCCCACGGCGGGCACCATCACGCTGGACGGCCACCGGATCGAGCGGCTGCCCTCGGAGAAGCGCGGCATCGGCATGGTCTTCCAGAACTACGCGCTGTTCCCGCACATGAGCGTGGCGGACAACCTGGGTTTCGGCCTGCGGATGCGCAGGCGCCCCAAGCACGAGCGCGTCGAACGGGTCAGCCGGGCGCTGGCGCTGGTCCGCCTGACCGAGCACGCCCACAAGTACCCGGGCCAGCTCTCCGGCGGCCAGCAGCAGCGGGTCGCGATCGCCCGCGCCGTGGTGGTCGAGCCGCGCCTGGTACTCATGGACGAGCCACTGTCCAATCTGGACGCGAAGTTGCGGCTCGACATGCGCACCGAGATCCGGCTCCTGCACCAGCAGCTCGGCCTGACCACGATCTACGTGACACACGACCAGACCGAAGCGCTGTCGCTCGCCGACCGGCTCGTGGTGCTCAAGGACGGCGCGGTGCAGCAGATCGGTACCCCCAGCGACGTGTACGAACAGCCGGCGAACGCATTCGTCGCCGCGTTCATGGGCTACCGGAACGTGCTGGAGGGCGACCTGCGAGCCGGCGACCTGCATACCGGCTCGCTGGCCCTGCGGACGCGACCGGGCACCACGGGAAAGTCCGGCCGCGCGGTGGCCCTGATCCGCCCGGACGACCTGCGCCTGCTGCCCGACGACGCCGCCCCGGCGCCGAACGCCATCCCGGTGCGGGTGCGTGTCTGCGAGTACCTGGGCCGCGAGTTCGCCATCGAGGCGGTAGGCCCCGGAGAGCAGGTCCTCCACGGCAGGGCGGCACGGCCGCTGACCCCGGGCGAGCGGGCGGTCGCGAGTGTCGACCCCGAGCGGGTGCTGGTCTTCCCGGCCACGGAGGGTGCCGCGGTCTCCGCTCCGGAGCTGGAGTTGGTCGCGCAGGGAGAGCAGGGATGACGCTTACCGGCGCATCGCGGGCATGGGCCCGGCGGCACGGCCTGACCCCGATGTTGTGGCTCGTCGCACCGGGCGTGGTGTTCATGCTCGTCTTCTTCGTCTATCCACTGTGCTACGGGGTGGGACTGTCGTTCCAGGGTGAAGGCGGGCCGCTGTCGGCCTACGCCGACTTCTTCACCAACGGCTTCGTCAACAACGGCCGCAGCCGCGAGTCCATCCTCGTGACACTGCGGCTGGCGTTCGCCGCATCGCTCATCAACGTCGGGCTCGCGCTGCCGCTGGCGTACCGGATGCGCGGCGCGGTCCGCGCCAAGCGCGCCCTCATCGCGGTCGTCCTCGTCCCCATGACCCTCGGCACGGTCTTCGTGGCGGCGGCGATGAACGAGTTCCTCGGCCGCGCCGGCTGGCTCAACCGCGTCCTGCTGGCCGCCGGCGTCATCGACCAGCCGCTCCAGCTGGTCGGGAACTTCACCGGCGTACTGCTGTCGCTGGTGTTCACCGGCCTGCCGTTCGCCTTCCTGCTCATGGTCGGCTACGCGTCCGGGATCGACCCGACCCTGGAACAGGCCGCCGCGGTGCTGGGCGCCAGCCCCGCCAGGAGGTTCCTGCACATCGCCCTTCCCCTCCTGCTGCCCGGCTTGACCATTACGTTCTGCCTCGCCTTCATCCTCGCCTTCGGCGTGTTTCCCTCGGCGACCCTCGTGGGAAACGACGCGGGCCCCACCCGCGTGCTCTCCAAGATCGCGTACACCGAGTACAGCTACGGGCACTACTCCACCGCGTCCGCGGCCGCCGTCATCATGGCGGTCGTCCAGCTGGCCGTACTGGGACTCGTGCTCGCCGCCCGGGGACTGCTCTACAAAGGACCGAGCACCGGGGGCAAGGGATGAACGGGCACCGGTGGTCGCGGCACCGCGTCACCCTGACGGGCGCGGTCACCTGGAGCGGACTGTGGGTCTTCGTCGGCGGCCTGCTGCTGGCGGTCGCCTCGGTGGTCCTCGCCTCGCTGGCCCAGCGGTTCAGCACCGGCTGGCTGCCCGAAAGCTACACCACCGGGTGGTACACGGCGGCGTGGAGCGACTTCGGGTTGGGACGGCTGCTGCTGGTCACGGTCGAGGTCGCGGTCGCCGTCGTGGTGATCTCGCTCGTCGTCGCGCTGCCGACGGCGTACGTGCTGTCGCGGTTGACGTTTCCCGGCAAGCGCCTGCTCCTGCTGCTGTTCCTCGTCCCGCAGGTCATCCCGATCATGACCTACGCGGTGCCGTTGGCGACGCTGGTGTACATGCTGCGGCTCAACGACAGCCTGGCCGGCATCGTGCTGGTGAACCTGGTGCCGTCGATCCCGTTCGCGGTGCTGGTGCTCATCCCGTTCGTCGACCAGGTGGATCCCCGCGTCGAACACGCCGCGCGGGTCTTCGGCGCGAACAGCCCACGCCTGTTCGTCCACGTTCTCGCGCCGCTGCTGGTGCCGGGACTGCTGGCCGCCGGCGTGCTGATTCTGGTACGGGTCGTCGGCCAGTTCGAGCTGACCTTCCTCGTCTCCGGACCCAACAGCGAAACCCTCGTCGTGGCGCTGTACGGATCGGCGGTGCAGGCAGGGCACCTGGCCTCACAGCAGATCAACGCGATGTCCGTGGTCTACATGCTGACCACCCTGATTTTGCTGCTTGTCGCGCTGCGTTTCGTCGACCCCACATCGGTGACGGCCCGGCACCGATCACGGTGATAGTCAGTCCCCCCACGGGAAGGAGACGTGTAATGGTGGGGCGAAGAGCACTCCTCAAGGCTGTCGCGGCCGGGACGCCACTGGTCCTGGCGGTGGCCATGGCGGTCACTGTGCCGCACAGCGCGGGAGCGTCGACGGCGGACGTCGGCACGCTGGCGGCTTCCGCCGGCTGAAGACGTCGTCTTCGTCGACGACATCCGCCGCCAGATCGAAGCGGACCTGTGCGTCAACACAGCCGACCGTCTTCCGCGCGGTCGCGGTCTACTCGGGCGCGCAGATCAGCGGATGCAGCGGCGGCACCCAGCCGATCGCGTACTTCGGCGCCCATGGCATCGCCGACGGGGTACTCAACATCTCCGCCGGACGCTCCCTGCGCGACAGGTTCGTCAGGAACAACGGCTGCACCCCGCAGAACCCGCGGGAACCGGTCAGGGACAGCCGGACCCACTACACCACCACGTATTCCGGGTGCCGGGCCGGTTGTCCGGTGGTGTGGCTGGCGTACGACGGCGGCCACGACGCCAGCCCGGCCGACGGGGCAAACCGCGACGCGCCGGCAGCGGTCAAGGGCCGCGTGACCTACCGGGTGCGGTCCCGGGCGGTCCGCACCTCCACGCCTGTCCGGGTGCGGACCGGTCATCCCCCCGCCACACCCGCGCGGACGGTCCGGCTGGAAAGACCATCCATCAGCTGGTGACGCGCGCACCATTGCGGCGATATCCCGATTTCGAACATCTGATGAATCTTGATTCAAAGCGCGATCTTGGGGTGATAGCGGGCCTAATTGAGGATAGACATCTGATGTATCCAGCCCTACAGTTAGCGACTACTCAATTTGTTCACATGCACGTAACAGATCATCCATGAACCGCCGCCGACGGCTGACGAGGAGCGATCCGATGGCGGATACGGATAACGTGCTCGCCGCACGACGACCACCCTGGCGTTTCGACGCTCCCCAACTCGCTCTGACCACGATCCGGATCGGCCCCGGACTGATGCTGGTGGCGGTGGTGATCGCCGCCGCGTCGCTGTCACCGGTCTTCCTGACCCCGCGCAACATCGGCAACGTGCTCAGCCAGTCGGCCGTGATCGCGGTGCTCGCGCTGGCCCAGCTCCTCGTGATCATCACACGGGGAATCGACCTGTCCGTCGGCTCGACGCTGGCCCTGTCCGCGGTCGTCGGGGCGCTGGTCTTCTCGTCCACTCCGTCGGGGCCGCTGGTCGTTCTGGCGATGCTGGCCACCGGGGCGCTGGTCGGAGCCGTCAACGGCACGGTCTTTGTCTGGGGCCGGCTGCCCCATCCCTTCATCGTCACCCTGGCCACCTTGAGCATCGCCCGTGGCCTGGCACTCTGGCTCTCCGGCGGCCAGCCGTTGCAGGGGATGCCACAGATCGTCCGGGACATCGGTGGCGGATCGCTCGGTTGGTTTCCCTACTCTGGGTTTCTCGTCGCCGGCCTGGCGCTGCTGGGCCTGCTGCTCACCACGCGCCTGGTCTGGGGCCGCTGGATCTACGCCGTGGGCGGCAACCCGGACGGGGCCCGGCGCGCCGCCGTACCGGTCAACCGCGTGGTGATCTCCGTGTACGTCCTCAGTGGCCTCGCCGCGGGTATCGGCGCGGTCATCACCTCCGGACGGCTCAACGGCGGCTCACCCACCTTCGGCGAGCTGGCCGAGCTCGACACCATCGCCGCCGTCGTCATCGGCGGCGCGAGCTTCCTCGGTGGGCGCGGCACCATCGCCAACGCCCTGGTCGGCGCGCTCATGATCGGCGTGATCCGCAACGGGATGAACCTGCTGAACGTCGACGCCTTCCTGCAGCCCATCGTCATCGGCGCGGTCATCGTGCTCGCCGTCGAGCTGGACGTCGTCCGCGGGAGGGTCGAGCAGCGCCTGCGAGTGATGAAGGCGGCACAGACATGAACCACCCGACTCCCCCGGCGCTCGCCGTCACCGGCGCCACCAAGCGGTTCGGCGCTGTGCTGGCGCTGGACGGCGTCGACCTCGCCGTTCACCACGGCGAGGTACTTGCCCTCCTTGGCGACAACGGAGCCGGCAAGTCGACGCTCATCGGCTGCCTCAGCGGCGTCCACAAGCTCGACGGCGGCGCGATCCACATGGACGGCGAACCAGTGGAGATCACCTCGCCGACCACCGCCCGCGCCCACGGCATCGAGACCGTGTACCAGGATCTGGCGCTGTTCGACAATCTCGATCCGGCGGCGAACTTCTACGCCGGGCGCGAGGTCGCCGGCCCGCGGTGGCTGCCGCGCGGCCTGCGATACATGCGACGCGGCGCGATGGCGGGCGTCACGGCCGAGGTGCTCAGCCGGCTGCAGGTTGGCATCCCGGACACGCGCGCGTCGGTGGGGTTGATGTCCGGCGGCCAGCGCCAGGCGATCGCCGTCGCGCGGGCCGCCACCTTCGCCTCCCGCGTCGTCATCCTCGACGAACCGACCGCCGCTCTGGGAGTACGCGAGTCCAGGCGGGTGCTCGAACTCATCCGGCGCCTTCGGGACGAGGGGCGCGCCATCATCGTCATCTCGCACGCGATGGATCACGTGATCGAGATGGCCGACCGCGCCATGATCATGCGTCGCGGTCGAAAGGTCGGCGAGGTGATCCCCCACGCCGACAACCGGGAACGCATCGTCTCGCTCATCGTCGGAGGTGACGGCTGAGCCAACCAACTGAATAGAGCGACGACACAACGGCGTCTACAAAGGAGACGACCAGTGATAAGACGTGTCCAAAAATTGGCGATTGTGACGCTGGCCATCGCGATGCCGCTTTCACTCAACGCCTGCGGCGATGACTCTAACACCTCGAATGCCGGCAGTTCCGTGCTCAAGGTCGGCCTGATCACGAAGTTTCCCGTCGACTTCTACGACACCATGGTCGACGCCGTGAAGAAATACGACGCCGAGCACGCCGACGTCGAAGTCATCTACGGCCAAGGCAAGAGCGGCACCGACGACGAAGGCGTCATCGCCATCATCGAAAACATGATCACCCAGAACGTCAAGGCGATCGCCGTCACGCCGACGAGCCCAAACGTCAGCGCCGCTCTGGACGAAGCCGTGGCTGCCGGCATCAAGGTCGTACTCATCGACAACGACATCCCCGGCTGGACCGGCAAGTCGTCCCTCGTCGCGACGGACAACCTGGCCGGCGGCAAGCTCGCCGGCACGTGGCTGGCCGAGAAGGTACCGGCGGGCTCGAAGATCGCCCTACTCCAGGGGCGCCTGGGCAACCCGTCGCTCGACGACCGCATCAAGGGCTTCAAGGAGACCTTCGGGTCCAAGGCCACCGTCGTCGCCGAGCCGGCCACCGACTGCGACCAGACCAAGGGCCTCAACGCCGCGCAGGACATCCTCACCGCGCACCCCGACGTGGCGGCGATCTACGGCGCGTGCGGACCGCCCATCATCGGTGCGCTCGAAGCCGTCAAGGCCGCCGGTAGGACCGGCAACGTCGTCGTGGTCGGGTTCGACGCCGCACCGGACGAGCTGACCGCCATCACGGCCGGCGACCAGGCCGCCTCGGTGGCGCAATTCCCCGCCAAGATGGGATCGCTCGGTATCGAGACAGCGGTCAAGGCCGCCCGAGGCGAGACCGTGGAGTCCGTTGTGGACACCGGAACCGAGATGGTGACCAAGGAGAACGTCGCGCGGTTCTCCTAACCCGCACGGCCGGCGTCAGGGGAAGGGAGTAGGGGGCGGCACCTCGGTCAGCAGGCGGCGCGTGGTGGACAGGCCCCAGTCGTCCAACTCGGCGACGCGGTCGGAGCTGGCCCGCAGACCGCCGTACCTCTCCACGACGCCGGCCCACTCCTCGCGGCGCTCGACGGATGGCCGGGCCAGGAGGCAGTCCGGATCGTTCACCCAGAACCGGCCGTGCTGCCAGGACCGCGCCACAGTAGACAGTGTGGCGCCGCGCTGCGAAGGCTGGGAGAGGTCGCCGTCGCCCGGCTCGTACCTGGGGTCGGTGTCACCGGAGACCCGCATCGCGTCGAAGAGACCGACGCTGGGCAGGATCGGCGCGCCACACCCGAGCAGGTAGGCGTCTGGTCCGATCGCCTCGCGTACCAGGCCGATCGCGTCCCGGTACGCCACGAGCGGCGGGGCGCCGCTGTGCCGTGTCCCAGCCAGCGCGGCGGTGTATATGAAGTCAATCTTGAAGTAGTCGAACCCCATGTCGACCAGAGTCCCGAAGACCCGGCGCAGGTGGTCGGCGGCCTCGGGACGGGTGGTATCGAGAGCCGCGTAACCGGAGCCCCAGTGCTCACCGGTCGAGACGGGTTGCCCGCCGGAGTCAGTGATCATCCACTCTGGATGGTCGCGAAACAGTTCGCTGCCGCCGTCGACCCAGAACGGCGCGATCCAGATGCCGGCACGGAACCCGGCGTCGCGAATCCGGGCGGCGAGCCCCGACAGCGACGCGAAACGGTTGGACAGCGCGAGCCAGTCGCCGACCGCCGCCTGCCAGCCGGCGTCCACCTGGACGACCTCGACCGGCAGTGCGTGCTTCCGGATGGCGGCGAGGTTTTCGACGATGTCCGCCTCGGTCACCCGCTCGAAGTAGTGGTACCAGGAACACCATGCGGTCGGCGGGGTCCGCGGCCGGTATCCGCCGGCGAAGTCGCCGGCCCACTCACCGAGGCCGCCGGTCCGCGCGGTGACCGGGCCGTTCGCCGCGATGACCAGTCGGTCCGCCGCGAGGGTGGCCCTGATCGACGGTACGGTCAGCGGATCGGGCGCCGCGAAGACCCGCTGCGGCCGGCCGTCGCCGGGGTCGACGGCGAGCAGCCCTTCCCCCTGAAAGGCCCCGGCCGGCGCGGCGATCTCGGGCCGGTAGTTGCCGCGGCGCCGCCATTTCGTCGCTGGCCGCGGCGGTGGCTGCGTCACCGGGTACGTCGACGTGGGCGACCAGGACTGCCAGCCCTCCTCGTAGACGCGCGCGACCTCGGGGTCCACTGGGATCTCATCGATGATCTCGAAAGCCACCAGGAGAGGATGTCACACCGCCGCCATGTCCGTATCTGACCATGAATGGTCTTCTACGCATCTGGTCTGCCAGGTCTTTCAGAAGGAGATTTGAGATCGACCACGGCGACAAGGCGCCGACTGACCAGATGGAGCACGCTCTCATGAACGGCACGATGACCATCGTCGAAGCGGGACCGATCCGCATCCACAGCTACATGTCCCCCGCCGACAGCGTCCACGTCACGACCCAGCTGATCGAGACGCCGGCCCGGGTGATCGCCGTCGACGCCCAGTTTCTGGCGCGCTACGCGGACGAGGTGGTGGCGTACGCCCGTGGTCTGGGAAAGCCACTGGATCGGCTGATCATCACCCATGCCCACCCGGACCACTACTACGGCGCCGCCCGCTTCGGCGTGCCCGTACACGCGCTGCCAGTGGTGCGAGACCAGATCATCGCCCAAGGCGACGGCCAGGACCCGACCGGAGCCGCCGTCCCGGTCGACGCCGTCACCCCGACCGTGCGGATCACACCCGGCGTCGAGGTGATCGACGACATCCCGTTCGTCTACGAGGCGCTCTCCGGCGGCGAGGCCGCCGACGAGCTGGTCATCAAGCTGCCCGACCAGCGCATCCTGATCGCCCAGGATCTCGTCTATCACGGCATCCACCTGTTCCTGGGCAACAACGACATCACCGGCTGGCAAACAGCGGTGCGGCAACTGGCCTCCTACGGCTCCTACGACACGATCCTGGCCGGGCACGGCCTCCCTTCTGGGCCCGAGGTCTACGCCGAGTTGCACCGCTACCTGAGCGACGCGCGGGAGCTGCTGGGCGACGACGGCGATGCGTACAAGAAGGCGATCATGGACCGCTATCCCGCGTACGGCGGAGCGTTCGTCATCGACATCGCCAACCGGTACCTGTTCGGCAACGGTCACGCTTGACCACAGGTGGCCCCCGGCGGGCTCAGGGATCGTCAGGTGCTGGCGCAGGTCAGCGTGGGCGCCGAGCCGGCAGTACCGTTGACGATCATTCCGAACGTGGTGCTGCCGCCCGGCGCGATCGCGCCGTTGTAGCTGGCATTGGTCACCGCCGCGTTGCCGCCGCTGGCCGACAGGGTGCCGTTCCAGACCTGGCTGATCGTCTGGCCGCTCGGCAGCGTCCAGGTCACCCGCCAGCCGTTGGTCGCCGCGGAGGCGTTGTTGGCCACGGTGACGTCGGCCTGGAAGCCACCCTGCCAGGTGTTGACAATCCGCTGCGTGGCGGCGCATCCCTGCCCACCGGTTGGCGGTGGACTGCTCGGCGGTGGACTGGAAGGTGGCGGGCTGCTCGGCGGCCGGCTGCTCGGTGGCGGCGTCGAGTTCAGGCCGAAGAACCGGATCACCTCCGCGGACTCGTCCGGCAGGCCGTGCCCCCACCCCTGCAGGCTGATCGCCTCGACCGGCGCGGTGCCGCCCGTGCCGCCGTACCGGGTGCGGGTGTAGCCGGCCTTCGGTGTGTCCGTGAACGCGGGCGTCTGGTTGAGCCCGTGCACGTTCGTCCACTGCTTGACCTGCTCGCCGAAGTTCGGGTAGCGCAGGGTGTCGTCGTTGGTGCCGTGCCAGATCTGCATCCTCGGCCGCCGCCCCGTGTAACCCGGGTAGGCGTTGCGCACCAGGTCACCCCACTGCTGCGGGGTCTTGATGATCCGACCCTGGGCGCAGTCGCTGTTCCACTCCGAGCCGTTGGTCGTCGCGAAGCAGGCGAACGGCACACCGGCGAACGACGCGCCGGCCGCGAACACGTCCGGGTAGTCGCCGAGCAGGACGTTGGTCATCATCGACCCGGACGACCCGCCCGCGGCGAAGATCCGGCCGGGGTCGGCGTTGTAGCGCTGCTTCACGTAGTCGACCATCGACACGACGCCCACCGGGTCGCTGCCGCCGCCGCGCCGCAGCGCCTGCGGCGAGGACACATCCCAGCACTTGCTCGCGCGGGTCACCGATGGATAGATGACGATGAAGCCGTACCGGTCGGCCTGCGCCTTGTATCCGGTGCCGGTGTAGAAGGCCGGTCCGCTGCCGGTGCAGTAGTGCGCGGCGACGAGGATCCCGGGGCGGGCGGCCACCCGGTCCGGCACGTACAGGTGCATGCGGAGGTTGGTGGGGTTGGCGCCGAAGTTGGTGACCTCGACGAGCGAGGCGGCCGACGCGGGCGACGCCGTGAGCAGCCAGCCCGCGGCCGCCACGCACGCGACGGCCAGGGCGGCGACCGCGGAGGAAAGGCGTTTGCGGTTGCACATCGAGGATCCTCCTATCTGGACGAGCCGGAGGCCGGTGCGGAGGGCTCGGATCTCCGCACCGGCCATCCCCCGGTCGGGTCAGGTGGCCGAACAGGATGGTGTGATACCGCTGCCGGTGCCGTTGGCCTGGAAGCCGAACTCGGTCGACTGGCCCGCGGCCACGCGACCGTTGTAGTCCACATTGGTGAATTGGACGGTCCCGGTGTTACCGCTGCGGTTGGCGCTCCACGCGCTGGTGATCGTCGCGCCGGACGGCAGGGTCAGGGTGACCCGCCAGCCGTTGATGGCCGAGGACCCAGCGGTCACGCGTACGTTGGCGACGAAGCCGCCGGTCCACTGGTTGACCGATGCTGTGGCGGTGCACCCGCCCGGGCCCGGAGGCGGCGTCGATGGGGGCGGCGTCGACGGTGACGTGTTGGGTGTGCTCGGCGGGATCGGGTTGCCCTGGTTCAGCTCCCTCAGCACGGCGTCGTACGCGGGCTTCTTGGCGCCGGCGCAGGTGAACAGCAGCGCGTTGTCCGAGCCACGCCACGAGTCGCAGTCCCGCACGCCCCACACCGTGATACCCGTGCACCGCGACACCGCCAGGCAGGAGCGGGTCACCGTCGCGAAGACGTTGGCCTGGTTGCCACCCTGCATCACATCCAACTCGGTGATCTGCACGTCCACGCCGAGGTTCGCGAAGCGTTGCAGGTTCGCCTGATAGTCACCGGCAATCGAGGTGCCCAGGTGAGACTGGAAACCGACGCAGTCGATCGGTACGCCGCGGGTCTTGAAGTCACGCACCATGTTGTAGATGCCGGTCGACTTCGCGTTGACGCCGTCGGTGTTGTAGTCGTTGTAGCAGAGCTTCGCATTCGGGTCAGCGGCGCGCGCGGCACGGAACGCCGCCTCGATCCAGTCGTTGCCGGTGCGCTGCAGGTTCGAGTCCCGACGACCACCGCTGCCACCGTCGGCGAACGCCTCGTTCACCACGTCCCAGGAGTGGATCTGCCCGCGGAAATGGGTCGCCACCTGAGTCACGTGGTTGATCGCGGCGTTGCGCAGCGCGGTGCCGGACAGGCCCTGCGCCCACCCGGGCTGCTGGTTGTGCCACAGCAGGGCGTGGCCGCGCACCGTCATGCCCCGCGAGCGGGCGTGGCTGACGATCCGGTCGCCGTTGGTGAAGTTGAACCGGCCCTGCTGCGGCTCGGTGTGATCCCACTTCATCTCGTTCTCGGCGACGAGGCTGTTGAACTCGTTGTTGAGCACGGTCATGTACGTGCTGTCGTTGAACTTGCCGGTGCCGACGGCGGCGCCGAAGTACCGGCCCTTCTCGGCCGCCGACCCGCCGAGCGTGGTTCCCGCCGTGGCGGACGAGGTCAGGGCGATCGTGAAACTTGCCGCGACCGCGCCCACCGCGGCCAGGATCAGCCCAGCTCTCAAGCGTTTGGCTCTGTTCATGCGAGGTATGCCTTTCAGGGGGTTGTGAGGGCGAAGCGGTTCACGGTCACGGAGCCGCCAAGCGCCTGGGTTGCGTAGTTGAAGATGCCGAACCGGTAACCCATGAAGAACTGCCACGCGTTGTTCAGCGTGAACGCCGGTCCGAGACTGACGAAGTTCGTCCCGTCAGTGCTGTACGAGAAGCGAGCCTGCCGCCCGGAGCCGGGCCGGATGTCGGCGTTGACCCGCAGCCAGATCCGGCCGCCGGAGACGGCGGCGCCGGCTTGCTCCGCGCCGGTGCCGGTCGTGACCCAATTCGAGCCCATCGTGAGCCCGTTGGTCATGACGACCCGGGTGGTGTTGTTGTCGCGTCTGACGCCGATCCACGCCGACGAGTCGCGCAACATGGCAAGGCCGGCCCGGTCGCCGTTGGCCATGCCCGCGTAGTTCAACTCGATCGTCGCGGTCGACGACGGCCCCTGTATCCGGTGGGTCAGCGTGTTCCGGGCCTGATACAGGTCGTTGGTCACGGTCGCGGTCTGCAGGCGCAGGCCGTTGTTCACCGACCAGCGAGTGTTGTCGGGGTTATGGTTCCACTCGTACTGCGGCCCCAACGCCGTACCCGCGAACGTGTCCGTGCCGATCATCGGCTTCACCTGTCGCGGCGGCCGGGGCACGTTCGGGTACGGATACGTCTCCGACCAGCGGCCGTTGACCGTCTGCAGCACCGGCCAGCCGTCGGCGCTCCACGTGACGGGAGCCAGTGCCGGCACCCGACCGCCCGGATAGGCGTCCACAAACGACAGGTAGTACCAGGCGCCGTTCTGCGTCTGCACCAGCCCGCCCTGATGTGGCACGCCGCCGCCGGCGATCGGGCCGGGCAGGTTGAGCAGGACCTGGCGCATCTCGTACGGACCCCAGGGGCTGGACGAGCGCAGCACGTACTGGCCGTTCGCGGGCCTAGTCAGCCAGATGTAGTAGTAGCCGTTCCGCTTGTAGAACCGGGCTCCCTCCAGCGTTCCCACGCTGGACGGTGTCTGGAAGACCTGCTGCGCCCGCACCTGGCCAAGGCCGTCAGCGGTCAGTTGCGCGACGCTGATCGTCCCGTTGCCGTACGCCACGTACATCGTGTCGTTGTCGTCGACCAGGAGGCCGGCGTCGTAGTAGCAGTTGTTCAGCCGCGCCCGCTTCGTCCACGGACCCTCCACAGTGGTGGCCGTGTACACGTACGTGCGGTTGAACTCGGTGCACCCGATCCAGTAGAACGTGCGGTTGCTGGGCCGGTAGGTGAACGCCGACGCCCAGATGCCCTTCACGTAGGCACGGCCGCCACTCAGGTTGTAGGCATTGGAGTCGAAGTCGAGGTTCGGCACCGAGTGGCCGGCGAACTCCCAGTTCACCAGGTCGTACGAGCGCAGGATCGGCGCACCCGGCGAGTAGTGCATCGTGGATGCCGAGTAGTAGTACGCGTCGCCGACCCGGATGATGTCGATGTCCGCGAAGTCCTGCCACAGCACCGGGTTGTTGAACGTCGACGACGGCGGCCACGGGCCCGACGTGCTGGGCGGTGGTGTGGTGGGTGGCGGTGTGGTGGGCGGCGGCGTGGTCGGCGACGCCGGCGGTTGCGATGTCGGCGGAGCGGTCGTCGGCCCCGTCGTGCCGTTGCACACGGTCCCGTTGAGCGAGAAGCTGCCCGGTACCGGGTTGTTCGTGCCGCTCATCGAGGCGTTGAAGCCGAAGCTCGCGTTGCCGTTGGTCGGGATGTTGCCGTTCCAGCTCGCGTTGGTCACGGTCACGCCCGAGCCCGACTGGGTGTAGGTGCCGTTCCAGAGCTGGGTGATGGCTTGCCCGGCGCCGAATGTCCAGGTCAGATTCCACCCGTTGACCGGGTCACCGAGGTTGTCGATGGTCACGTTGGCACCGAAGCCGCCCGTCCACTGGTTCGTCACGGTGTAGGTGACCCGGCAGCCGGCGGCCGCGTTCGCGGTTGCCACTGTCAGGCCGACCGCGACGAGCGCGGCCGCCGCGCTGGCGGCCAGCATCGCTCGGGTTCGTGCTCGAAACATGCCACTCTCCGTTCTCAACCGTTGGCGCATGCCGCGCCGTTGAGGGTGAACGACACCGGCTTGGCATTGCCGCCGGTCCAGTTGGCGATGAACCCGAAGGTCGCGGTCCCGCCCGGGCTTATCGATCCGTTCCACGCCACGTTGGTCGCGGTCACCTCCGCGCCGCTCTGCGTATAGCCCGCGTTCCACGCCTGGGTGATCTGCTGGCCATTGGGGAAGGACCAGCGCAGGCTCCAACCGTCGACGGCCGCGGTGCCGCTGTTGCGGATCGTCACGTCACCCTGGAAGCCACCCGACCACTGGCCGGTGATCGCGTACGTGACCTGGCACGGGCTCGCCGGTGGAGGAGTACTCGGGGGCGGCGTGCTGGGCGGCGGACTGCTGGGAGGCGGACTCGTGACCGGGGTGGTGGGATTGAGCATCCCGCTGACCCGGTACACCACGGTGCCGTGACCGGGCACGCTGGCCGAGATCGTGCCGGACGAGGTGGTCATCGTGTTGGTCCACGCGTCCCGCAGGGTGTACGAGCCGCCCGTCAGGCCGATCGCGGACGCCGTGGTGCTGACCGTGGTGGTGGCGGTGCCCTGGTTGAACAGCGCGACGGCGACATCCCCATTGGACAGTCGCTTGGCCAGTACCCGCCGGGTGCCGTCGAATGACACCTGGGTGGCCTGCAGGGCGAGGGGGTCCTGACTGATGGCGATGAGGTTCGCGTTCTTCAGGATCGTCTGGGTGGCCGCGTTCATGTTCCGCAGGTCGTTGCCGGCGATCAGTGGTGACGCCATGATGGCCCACAGCGCGAAGTGGCTGCGCATCTCGGTGTCGGTCATGCCGCCCCGGCCGACCTCCATCATGTCCATGTCGTTGAAGGAACCGGGCCGGGCGTACGCGGCCAGTGGCACGGTGACGTTGACGATGTTCTGGATGCCCATCGGGTACCCGTTGGTCTGCCCGGTGTTCCAGGCGTTGGTGATGTCCTCTGTGGTGCGCCACATGTTCGACACGTCGCCCCAGTTGCGCCGCGGACCGGTCTTGTCGTGGATGCTGTTGGAGTTGATGCTGTACACGATCGGGCGGCCGGTGGCGCGCAACGCGTCGCGCATGATGGCGAAGGTGCGCACCTGGTCGTCGATCGATCCGGTGGGCGAGCACCAGTCGTACTTGAGGTAGTCGACGCCCCAGGCGGCGAACTGGCGGGCGTCTTGGGCTTCGTGGCCCTGCGCGCCGGTCCGCCCGGGGTAGCTGTTGAAGTACTGCGCGCAGGTGCGATCGAGCGGCGCCTGGTAGATGCCGAACTTCAGGCCCCGGGCGTGGATGTAGTCGCCGAGCGCTTTCATGCCGCTGGGGAACCGGCCCGGGTCGCCTTGCAGGTTGCCGGCCGAGTCCCGGTTCGGGTTCATCCAGCAGTCGTCCACGACGACGTACTGGTAGCCGGCGTCCCGCATGCCGGAGCTGACGATCGCGTCGGTCATCTGGCGGATCAGGGTCTCATTGATGTTGCAGCCGAATGTGTTCCAGCTGTTCCATCCCATGGGCGGCGTCCTGGCCACCCCGTTCTCGAGCGCTTGCGCGTCGGAGGTCCGCAGCACCACCGTGGCGGCTCCGGTAACCGCCAGCAGCGCCGCCGCGAAGGCGATCGCCAACCGGTTTCTCATCCCTGTGGTCCTCTCAGGTGGTGGTGCAGGTGATGCTGGCCGGTGGGTTGTTGGCGCCGGTCGCGCTGGCGATGAAGCCGAACGTGGTGGAGGCGCCGGCGGCGAGGGCGCCGTTGTAGGCGGCGTTGGTCACCGTCACGTTCGCGCCGCTCTGCGTGTGCGTACCGCTCCAGATCTGGTTGATGACCTGCCCGTTCGGGAACGTCCAGGCGACGGTCCAGCCGCGGATCGCCGACGAGCCGGCGGTCACGGTCACCTCGGCCTGGAAGCCGCCGGACCACGAGTTGGTGATGGCGTACGTCGCCCGCGCCCCGCCCGGCGGCGGGGTCGGCGAGCTGGTCGCGGTCGGTGTGGGCGAAAACGACTGGGTGGGCGAGGTGGTAGGACTCAGCGTCGGTGACGCGGTCACGCCGGGTCGGGCCGCCCGGTACGTGTGCCCGGCCCGGACGGCGAGTTGCACGACGTCGGTTTCCGGGCGGGTCGTCGCCGGCGTGGTCCCGTCGGTGACGTCGACGAGCGTGTGGCTTCCGGTGAACAGGCGGGCGCGGAGCCGCATCGTGCCGTCGCGGTCGGCCCGGACGACGATCTCGTCGATCTGGCCGCTGGTCCACGCCGTGCCGACGGTGTATCCGCCGCGGCCGCGCAGACCCGCCACGCGCCCGGTGGGCCAGGCGGACGGCAGCGCGGGCAGCACGTGCAGCTCGCCGTTGTGGCTCTGCAGCAGCATCTCGGCGATACCGGAGGTGGCGCCGAAGTTGCCGTCGATCTGGAACGGCGGGTGCAGGTCGAACATGTTCGGCGCGAGCCGGTCGGTGCGCACCAGGTCGCGGATGAGCTTGTGGGCCCGGGCGCCGTCCTCCAGGCGCGCCCAGTAGTTGATCTTCCAGGCGAGGGACCATCCCGTACCGTCGTCACCGCGCAGTTCGAGCGTCCGCCGGGCGGCCTCGTACAGCGTGGGGGTGCCGCGCTTGGTGATCTGGTTGCTCGGATGCAGCCCGTACAGGTGGGAGACGTGCCGGTGGGTGCGCTCTGTCTCGACCCAGTCGGCCAGCCACTCCTGGATGTTGCCGCGCGAGCCGACCCGCATCGGAGGCAGGCGGTCCCTGGCCGCTCGCACCTGGCCCCGGAAGGTGGTGTCGACACCGAGCACCTCGCTGGCGCGGGCCGCACCCTCGAACAGGTCGCGCAGAATCTGGTTGTCCATGGTGGGTCCCGCGCACACGCTGACGTTCGCGTGGTGCGGCAGCTCCGGCGAGTTCGACGGGTTGGTGACGAGGTAGCCGAGCGTCGGGTGTGCGACCAGGGTGTCGAGGAAGAACTGGGCGGCGCCCTTCAGCGCCGGGTAGTTCGCGCGCAGGAAGTCGACGTCCCCGGTGAACAGGTAGTGCTCCCAGATCAATGTGGACAGCCACGCGCCGCCGGTCTGCCACATCCCCCACAGCGCGCCGTCGACGACGGAGGCGCCGCGCCAGGCGTCGGTGTTGTGGTGGGTGACCCAGCCGCCGGCGCCGTACTGGGCCTGGGCCACCCGGGCGCCGGTCACCGCCAGGTCCCTGATCATGTCGAACACCGGTAGGAAACACTCGGACAGGTTCGTGGTGTCGGCCGGCCAGTAGTTCATCGGCAGGTTGGCGTTGATGGTGTATTTCGAGTCCCAGGACGGTGCCATCAGCTCGTTCCAGATGCCCTGCAGGTTCGCCGGCTGGGTGCCCGGCCGCGACGAGGAGATGAGCAGGTACCGGCCGAACTGGAACAGCAGGGCGGACAGCTGCGGGTCGTTCGCGTTGGCGTGCTGAGCGATCCGCACGTCGGTCGGCTGGTCGGCGGCCGCCGTGCGCCCCAGGTCGATCGAGACCCGGTTGAACAGCGCCTGATAGTCGGCGATGTGCCGGCTGCGCAGCTGGTCGACGCCGACCGTCCGGGCCGCGTTGAGCCGGCTACGCGCGATGCCCTGGTAGTCGCCGTTGACGGTCCGGTAGTTGACGTAGCTGGAGCCGATCGAGATCAGCACCGTCACGCTGGTGGCACCGGACACCCGCAGCGTGCCGCCGGAGCTGCTGACCGTGCCGCCGGTCACCGCGGCGTTGGCCAGTGCGAGGAACCGCACCTGCCCGGTGATCCCCTCCATGGAGCCGGAGATGCCGTCGATCGCGATCGTGGCGCCGTCAGGGCTGGACACCGCCGTCCGTTGTGGACTGTCGAATGTGGCGTTGAAGGTGATCGAGTTGGCGCGGTCAGCGGTCAGCCGGATCACGATCACCTGGTCCGGCGCGCTGGCGAACACCTCACGCTGATACCGGGCCCCGTTCAGCACGTACGTCGTGGTGACCGTGGCGGTCGTCAGGTCGAGCGTCCGGTTGTACTGCGACGCACCGCTGGCACTGCCGAAAGCGAGGCGCAGGTTTCCGACGGGCTGGTAGGCCAACTGCCCGCCGGGGCTGCCCATCATCGTCTGGTTGATCAGATCCTGCGCCGACTGCCACTGGTCGGCGAAGACCCGCCGCCGGATCTCCGCGATGTTGGCCGCACCCCGGGTGTTGGCGGAGTCGTACGGGCCACCGGCCCACACGGTGTCCTCGTTGAGCTGGATCCGTTCGGTGTCGACGTTGCCGAACACCATCGCACCCAGGCGCCCGTTGCCGATCGGCAGCGCCCGCAGCCAGTCAGCGCCGGCCCCTTCGTCGTACCAGAGCGCCAGGTCGCCCGCGGCCAGCACCTGTGGCGGTGCGGCCGAGCCGGCGCGGGCGATCGCCGTCCACCCGGCCGGCACCAGTGCCGCTCCGGCACCCGCCGCACCAGCGCCGAGCAGCCTTCTGCGTGTCACCTCGGACATCGTCGGTTCTCCGTTCACGGGCTGGTACAGGTCAGGGACGGCGCCGATGGCGCGCCGCCCGCGATGAAGCCGAACGTCGTGGAGGCGCCGGCGCCGAGTGCGCCGTTGTATGGCGCGTTGGCTACCGTCACCGCCGATCCGGTCGTCGTGGCTGTGCCGTTCCAGACCTGGCCGATCGTCTGTCCACTAGCGAGCGTCCATCGCACGGTCCAGCCGCTGATCGCCGAGGAGCCGGCCTTCACCGTCACCTCACCCTGGAAGCCGCCCGACCAGGAGCTCGTGGTGGTATAGGTCGCGCTACAGGGACCGCTTGGCCCCGGCGTCGAAGGGGGCGGGCTGCTCGGCGGCGGGGTCGTGGGCCCACCGGTTTCGTTGAACTGCCACCAGTTGACGTTGAACAGGTTGCCGCTTCCGCCAGCGAACCGGAGGAACAGGTCGTGCGTGCCGGTCGCGCCGCTCACCGCGCAGGAGACGGTGGTCCAGGTCTGCCAGCCACCGGTGCCTGGGACGGTGCAGGTGCCAACAACAGGGCCGCTGGCACTGTCCAGACGGACCTCTATCCTTCCGCCGCTGGTGGCCGAGGCCACCCGGGCGCTGAACGACGCGGCGCCGGAGCCGAAAGCGACACCCTTGACCTTGATGTAGTCGCCGTTGCTGATCTGGGCGACGTTCACGCCACCTTCGCTGGCGGGTTCGGTCTCCACACCGGACTCCCAGGCGATCGTCTCCGCCTCCTGGCGCACAAACGGGTTCAAGGTGCCGATCTGCGGCGCCCCCGCGGTCGTCATGTTGATCGTCGGGATCGTGCCGTTGGCGTTGTAACTGAACTTCTCCACCGCCACCGATCGGGTGAAGCCACCACCGCCCGGTAGCGCGCCGTTGTGGTAGAAGAAGTACGACCCACCGGCGAAGTCCACGATCCCCGCGTGATTGGTGAAGCTACCGCCCTGCCTGGGCATGACCGTGCCCCGATACGTCCACGGACCGG
>NZ_BSDI01000022.1 GCF_027923225.1 Phytohabitans aurantiacus | reverse complement strand
GGATGGAGCACTGGTAGGACTGCCCACCCGGTCGCCTCTGGCGTGGCGGTATGGCGGGCAGTGTCTGCCCCGCGTCTCGGTCCGCGTTTGCTCCCGCGTCTCGGAGAGGGGAAACCCGACGAACCAAGTACCGCCTCATCGTCCCGGCTACGGCATCGCCTGTGGTGATCCCGTCTGATGTTTGGCTGCTGAGACCGGCTGTCACGGATAGTCGGTATTGGACCAGCCCGTCGATGCCTATGGTCGCGCGGGCCCGTTGGCGGGCGGCGCGTCTGGGCTCAGGGCGGCGTGGATGAGCCCGGACTCATGCGCGTACACATGGCGCCGCTCGATGGAGTTTCTCCTCATCGTCCCCGAGTGATTCGGCGATGTGGTCGAGCAGCGCGGGCGGCTCCTGCGGTGGAGTTGGCTCGAACGGCGCGATCCGTCAGTGGAGTACGCAGAATCGGTTGCCTTCCGGGTCGGCCAGTACGGTCCAGCCCGGGAACTGGTTCACCTGCGTCGCTCCGGCGTTGAGCAGGCGGTCGATCTCCGCTTCGGGTCTGCCTTGGGCCTTGAGGTCGACGTGCCAGCGGCCCGTGGCGGGCTCGAGGTCCGCGACGTTCTCCAGGTACCAGATGGTGTTCGGCGCGGACGGGTCGGTCAGCGAGGCCGACCCGTCGGCGCCGACTTTCCGGTCCCATCCGAGCGCTTGGGCCCAGAAACTGGAAAGCAACTCGGCGTTGTGGCAGTGGATGGTCAGGTTGGCGATGGTGCTCATGGCTTCCGTTCTCCGGGACGGCGGGTACTGGGTGATGAGGTGTCGGCCGCGGCCGCAGTGCGGCGCCGGTAGTAGTCGCGTGCTCGGTTGCGGTCGCCGCACCCGGACGCCGAGCACCAGCGCCGGTTCTCGGCTCGGCTGGTGTCGAGGTAGATCCAGCCGCATTCCGCGTCCGCACACTGCCTGATCGCCGCGGACCTCTCGCTGGTCAGCAGTTCGACAGCCGACCGGGCCAGCCGGTCGGCCGGGGTGTTCGGGCCCAGTTCGACGTCCTGCCACGCCCAGCGCCGGTTGCCGCGCGTCAGCCGCGCACGGTGGAGCCCTGCCGTGAAGGCATGCGCCAGGGCGTCGGCCACGTCTTGCGACATGGCTGCCTCGTAGATCGCTTCCCGGAGTCCTCGTGCGTCGTCGACCGCGTCGGCAGCGACGCCACGGACATCCGACCGCAGCGTGGCGGTCTCGCGTGCGTCGAGGATGCCGGCACGTGAGGACCAGGTCACCAGGTCGTCGAACGTTGTTAGGGCATCGAAGTGGCGGCTCGGGGCCAGGCGCCAGTGCAGGGTGTTGACGAAGTCGAGCGCCGGATGCCCGCCGATGAAGCCGAACCTCTCCACAGCCACCACCCTCTCATGCGTTCGGACCATCTTGACCGTGAGAATCTAGCATGACACAGTCTCACGGTCTTCAGCGTATGAGCCCATGAGGATTGGAATGGGATGGTGGCAACTCTGCTTGGACGAGACGCGAACTTCCGCTGGTACTGGCTGAGCCGGACGGTGTCGCTGGGTGGCAGTCAGGTCACCGCGTTCGCGCTGCCGCTGGTCGCTGCGGTCAGTCTCGGCAGCGGCCCTGCAGGCGTCAGCGCAGTCGCGGCCGCGACGTTCCTGCCCAACCTGATCTTCCCGCTGTTGGCCGGTCACCTGCTCGAGCGGATTCGGAAACGGCCGGTGATGATCTGGTCGGACGTACTGCGGGCACTACTGCTGATGGTGGTACCAGTCGCGTGGTGGACCGGCACGCTTAGCCTGCCGCTGGTCATCGCCGTCACGTTCGCGTCCGGGACGATCACCGTCTTCTCCGACATCAGCGGCTTCGCCCTCATTCCGACGCTCGTGTCCGAAAAGGACCTGCAGGCAGCCAACCAGGCCGTGCAGGGTTCCGCCACGGTGTCACAGATAGCCGGCCCGGGGACGGCTGGCGTGCTCGTACAGACGTTGGGAGCACCAGCGGCGCTTCTCTGCGACGCTACCTGTTACCTGGCAAGCGCCTTCTGGCTCAACCGGACACGCGGCGGCGACGACCACGTCACTGCCCAGCGAGGGCGGGTGCGAGACGGAATCCTCCTACTGCTCCGCAACGTCCACCTCCGCGCACTCACCACGCACGCGGCCCTCTACAACGCCACCGCGCAGATTCTCACCATCAACCTGCTTATCTGGGCGATCCAGCAGCGCGACCTGTCCGCCGGCGCCTACGGCGTCGCTCTCAGCTGCGCCGGAGTCGGCGCCCTTGCCGGCACGCTGCTCGCGACAGGGGTCCTTCGGTGGCTCTCCTTCGGCGGCACCTTCGCCACCGCACTCTGCTTCTCCACCGGCGCCCCACTGGCCATCCCCCTGATCCCGGGATCCGGCCCGCCGTTCGCGATCGCGCTCGGCGCGATCCAACTCGTGTCCGGCCTCGGGCTGGGCTGCGCGAACGTCCTGTCCACGACCCTGCGACAGATCGTGGTACCCAAGGACCAGGTCGCCCGCACCAACGGCGGCTACCGGTTCCTGATGTTCGGCTCCATCCCCATCGGTAGCGCCGCAGGCGGCATCCTCGGCTCCACCTTCACCCCGCACCTGGGCGTCACGGTGGGCACAATCGGCCTCGCGATCTCCGCCCTGCCAATGCTCACACCACGAGTGCGCCGCCTGGCAAAGCCACAGGACGCGACAGACCCAACCGCCTCGAGTACGTCGAAAACCGCACACGACGCGTCTCGATGAACGCGATGACCCTGCGGGCAACGCTGACGTCCACAGTCGGCGGCGTTCACGAGACCCCGAAGATCGGAGTGCTGACGCCGTTGACGCAGGCGATCACCTCAGCGAACTTCACGTTCGCATGTTCCCAATACACGCGCCAGAGGTCGTGGGACTGTTGAGCACCCGCACTCGGTTCTTGGTTCCTCACGATTGCCCTCTGATACCCCGGGCAAGATGTCCGATTGTTCCCTTATGAGGCCGAGGGCAAGTCCGCCAAGAACCGCGTCCACCTCAACGTCCGCGCCGCGCCCGGCTTGCAGGGCGAGGAGCCCCCGATGGGTTTCGGCCACATCGTGATGACCGACCCCGAGGGCGACGAGTTCTGCCTCGACTGAAGATCAGGCTTCGCTGAAGGTCCGTCGATAACTGCCGGGCGTGGTGCCGAGATGCACCCGGAAACGGCGACGCAGGTTGACCGCCGAGGCGAGTCCGACCCTGGTGGCGATGGCCTCCACCGGAAGGTCGGTCTGTTCCAGCAGTATCCGTGCCGCGTTGAGGCGTTGGCCGAGCAGCCACTGTCCCGGGCTGGTGCCGAGCTGTTCGGT
Source organism: Phytohabitans aurantiacus (assembly GCF_027923225.1). Taxonomy (GTDB): domain Bacteria; phylum Actinomycetota; class Actinomycetes; order Mycobacteriales; family Micromonosporaceae; genus Phytohabitans; species Phytohabitans aurantiacus. The sequence continues at coordinate 111,149 of NZ_BSDI01000022.1, read as the reverse complement.
GAACCGCCTGGCGAGGGTGCGGCTGGACAGTCCGGCGCGTTCGGCGAGGTGGTCGATGGTCAGTCGGGTGTCGAGATGGGAGGTGGCCCACTCCAGCAGTGGCGCCAGCGACTCGTCCGCCCTGGCCGGTGCGGGGTGTGCGGCGTACTGGAGTTGGCTGCCCTCCCGGTGCGGTGGCAGGACCATGCGCCGGGCGACCTGAGCGGCGTACGCCGCGCCGTGGTCGGAACGCACCAGGTGTAGGCACAGATCGATGCCGGCGCCGGTCCCGGCGCTGGTCGCCACGTCGCCGTGGTCCACGAAGAGCACGTCCGGATCCACTCGCACCTCGGGGAAGGCGGCCGCGAACCGGGCGGCGCTGCGCCAGTGGGTGGTGGCACGGCGACCGTCGAGCAGTCCGGCCTGCGCGAGGACGTGCGCCCCCGTGCAGATGGCGACGATCCTGGCCCCGCGCCGGTGGGCGCTCCGCAGCGCCTCGGCGACGTTTGGCGGCACGGTTGCGTCGGGCGGCTGCCGGCCGGGGACGACCACGGTGTCCGCTTCCTGTAGGGCGGACAGCCCTGCCTCGACGAGGATCGCGTAGCCGGCGGTGGTCGGCAGGGGTCCGGGGCGCTCGGCGCAGATCCGGAAGCTGTAGCTGGGCGGCGCGCCCTCCGGAACGGTGCCGAAGACCTCGGAGGCACAGGCCAGCTCGAAGGGCGGCTGCGGCGCGCTGACCAGGGCCACCACCCGGTGAAGGGTCATGGCAGGAATGTACCCAAGGGTGTCTTTCCAGACTCTCGGCGGGAAGGCTGACCCCCGTCAGAGTGGACCCATGAGCGAGATCGTCGAAACGACAGTGCTGCGGACCGAGATCCAGGTCGACGGCGAGATGGCCAGCTACCTGACCGTGGAGCGGGACGGCCCGGCCGTGTTGCTGCTGCACGGGACGTACTGGAGCCGGGTCTGGCTGCCGGTGCTGGACCGCCTCGCCGCGGCGGGGCTGCGACCCATCGCGGTCGACCTGCCTGGACTCGGGCGCTCGGACGGCGAACTCACCCTCGAAACGGGCACGGTCCCCGCCCTCGCGGATTGGGTGGCGCGCTTCGCCGCGGCGCTGCGGCTCTCCGGGCCGATCGCCGTGGCGGGTCACGACATCGGCGGCGCCATCGCCCAGCACCTGCTCGTCCACGATCGGCTGGACGTGTCCCGGCTGGCATTGGTCAACTCGGTCACCTACGACTCCTGGCCGGTGGCCGGCGTGGCCCGGTTCCGGGACCCGCGGGTCGTCGCCGCCATCACCGCCGACGAGATTCTCGCCGCCCGCCGGCAAGCCGTGACAGCGGCCCTGGCCGGTGCCGCCACCGAGGAGCGGATCGCGGACTATCTGGATCCGTGGGCCGACGCCCGGGTACGCCGCTCCTGGATGGCCCTGGCCGGCGCGGCCGACAACCGGTACACCCGCGATGCCGTTCCCGCGCTGCGGCAGGACGCGACACCCAAGCTGCTGATCTGGGGCGAGGACGACGGCTTCCAGAAGGTGGAGTACGCCGAGCGGTTCGCCGCGGAGATGCCGCACACCACCCTCATACGCATCCCGAACGCCGGGCACATCCCCACCGAGAACGCGCCCGCCCAGGTCGCGCGCGCACTCGCCGACTTCTTCACGCCATAGCGGCTGAACGGTCGGTCCATTCGTCGGGCAGGTCCTCGGGCAGCAGGGTGGTCAGCTCCTCAGCGGTGTGCGTACCCGAGCGGGCCAGCCGGTTCGCGTGCTCGGCCACCATCGTCTCGAAGGTGCGGCGAGCCTCACGGCCGTTGCCGAAGCCTTCGCCGCGCGGCAGCTGCGCGTAGTAGGCCAGCAGGTCGCTGCGGGTCCGCTCGGCCTGCGCGTGTAGTCGCGCTGGCCCGTCAGCGACTCGAATTGGCCTTGAGCTACCGCGGCGTCCGCCGTGCGCGGTGCCCGTTGCTCCCGCGGCCTCACCCTCCGCGGCCACACAACCTCCCCGCGGACCGCCCCGCGTCAGGGGAAGTACTCGAACAGGGAGCGGGTGAACGAGACGTTGATCTCCCGTGGCCCGAACCAGCCTCCCTTGGGATTGGTGGAGACCTTGACCTCCCAGTCGTTGAAGTTGATCAGGCCGTTGTCCTTGACGCCCCAGCCGACCGAGTACCGGCCGACCGTGATCGACATGCTCTGCTTCTCGCGGTTGCCGGCCTTCGCCGAGTAGCCGAAGTTCGGAAACAGCGTGTCGATGCCGGGTGTCGACGACTTCAGCTGCCGGGCGATACCGAAGCGGAACTTGCCGTCCTGGATCTTGATCTTCGTGCAGTTGTGGCCCTGGCACAGCGACCACTCGGAGAAGAGGCGCTTCTTGAGGTGGTCGAGGATGCCGCCGCCGCTCGACTTGGCCGCGATGGGGCGGCTGCCGCACTTCGCCGAGCGTTGCGCGCCGTACTGGGCCACGCAGGCGTTCCACTTCTTCTGAGCCGCCTTCTTCGCGGCCTGCCTGGCCTTCTTGGCCGCCTCCTCGCGGGCCTTCTTCGCGGCGTACTCCCGGGCCAGCCGGCGCGCCTCGGCCGCGATCCGGTTGTCGTGCGCGCGCAGGTCGCCCGGGTACACCTTCTTGGCGGGCCGCTGCTTGTAGTAGTTGCAGCTGTCGCAGTAGTACGTCGTCCGCTTGCTGCTCTTCTTCTTCGCCTTCTTCTTTTTCGACTTGGAAGGCTTGTGGACGTAGTCGCCGCTGCAGCCGTCGCAGTAGTGACCGCCCGGCAGCACCGCCCACCGGCCATCGGGGTCGTGCAAGGTGACGGGGGTGTTGTTCGAGTACGCGTACGCGTTCATCTGCTGCGGGTCGTTGTGGTCGATCACCGGGTCGACCGACATGAACCGCCCGAGGTCCGGGTCGTACTCCCGGGCGCCGAGGTGGGTCAGGCCGGTCTCGTCGACGGTGCCGCCGATGTAGCCCTTCTCCGTCGGCCAGCTCGCCGGTGCCGCGCCGCGCTGCTCGCCGAACGGCAGGAACCGCCGCTGCGTCACCGCCAGGTCGTCCGCGTCGACGGAGAGCTGGGCCGTGCCCAGCCGGTCCTTGGCCTCGAACGACAGGCCGCCGCCCGTGGAGCGCACCGCCGTCACGCCGCCCAGCTGGTAGAACCGGGTCGCCTCGACCGCGTTGGTCGCCTTCGTCAGCTCCAGCTCGGTGCCCTCCGTGTAGAGGGTCACCTTGTCGGCGTCCTTGCGGAGCAGCCGGTTGCCCTCCGCGTCGTACAGGAACTCGGACGTCTTACCGTTCTCCGTCACCGTGGCCAGGTGCCCCTCGGCGTCCCATGTGAGGGCCTGCCCCGGCCGCGTGGTGGTGTTGCCGGCGGCGTCGTAGCCGTAGCTGGAGGTCTGACCGTTGGTGGTGACGCTCGTGAGCGCGTGCGGCCGGATCCCGCCGGCGGCCGGGTAGGTGTAGCCGCTGGTGGTGTTGGCTTTGTGGTCGGTCTCCGTCAGCCGGTTGCCGGTCTTGTCGTACGTCCACGCCTGCCAGTACGGCGCCGGTCCACCCAGGACAGACGCGCTCGGGCCGGTGGCGCACTGGTTCGTCGCCGTCCACGCGCTCGACAACCGCTTCAGGTAGTCGTACGTGAAGCACTGCACGTCAGACCCGTCGGCGATCTTCGTGACGTTGCCCGCCGCGTCGTAGCTGTAGTTCACGTCCGCCAGGCGGGTGGGCGAGACGTTCCGGTCGACGATGGTCCGGCTGAGCTTGCGCGTCGCGTCGTCGTACATGAGCGTCTGCACCATCTGCTTACCCGTGACCGCCTGCAGCGTGTACTGCGCCGGCTCACCGTACGGCGTGTACGTCGTGCCGGTGAGCAACGTGGACAGTCCTGTTTGGGCGGTGACGAGCCGGTCGTGGGCGTCGTAGCCGTACCGCAGCGTCTCCGCCGCCAGGCCGCCGGCCGCCGGGTAGCTGACGAGCAGCGGCTGGCCGGTGTCGGTGTACCCGTTGTTGACCCGGTAGCTGCCGGCGAGCGCGCCTTCCGCCGCCGGGATCGACACCGTCGAGCCCAGCGAGCGGTACATCGGGTCGTAGGCGTTGACCGCGGTGGTGTAGGCGCTGCCGTTCACGTACCGGGTGGACGAGGTGAGCTTGCCCTTCACGAGCGTGTCGTACGTCCACTCGGACAGCTTCGTCCCGGACGTCGAACCCTCGTGGATGGCCGTGCGCCGGCCCAGCGCGTCGTAGCTGAACGCGAGCGTCCTGGTGCGCGCGTCGGTCGCGGTGAGCACCTGGTCGGCGTTGTCGAACGTGTACGTCGTGACGCCCTTGTCCGGGTCCTCGTCCCTGGTCTTGCGGCCGCGCAGGTCGTAGCCGTACTTCCACACGTTGCCCGCCGCGTCCGTGACGCTCGCGATCTCACCGGCGCGGTTGTACGTGTACTTCGTCGCGTCGTACCCGCTGGCCGTGGTCGCCCCGGTGTGCTGCCACAGCTCGGTCGTCTTGCCGGCGGCGTCGCTGATCGTCGTGGTGACGGTGCCGCCGGCGGGCGGGATGACGGAGACCCGGTCGCCGCCGTACGTGGTCAGCGTCCGCCACTTCTCGGTGCCGTAGGAGCGGAAGATCTCGGTCGTCTCCCGCTCGTCGCCGTCGTAGACGTAGACGGTCTGCGCCGGCACCGTGTTGTCGGTGACCGTGGCGAGCGTGGTGCCCGCCGTCCCCTCGTTCCAGTACACATCGTTCGTCTTGGCCTTCAGGCCACGCGAGTCGTAGAAGGTGTCGGTGACGACCCGGCCGCCGTCGGGTGCCGGCTTCTGGGTCTGGCGCTGCCGCAGCCTGCCGTCGAAGAACTCGTACTCGGCGTCGTACCCGCCGTCGTCGCGCACCGCCTCGGTGGTGATGACGCTGGGCGCGCCGGTGCGCACGAGATACGTGTACTTCTCGTTCGGCGTCTGGCCGTCCGCTTTGGACCGGTCGGCGAGCCACACGGCGGTCACCTGGCCGAGCGGGTCGTAGGTGAGGTCGGTGCGCCGCCCGTTGGCGTCCACGATGGAGGTCTCCTCGCCCCACGCCGTCTCGTACGTGGTGGTGACCACGTGCCCGAGCGGGTTGGTGAGGGTGCTGCTGGTCGCCAGGCCGCCGGTCGGCGGCGTGAACCGGGTACTGGTCTTGCGGTCCAGCGCGTCGAAGCTGTCCAGCGTGCGGCCGTAGATGTCGTAGGTCGCCCGGGTCGACTGCACGTACACCGGCGTGGTGCCCGAGTACGAGGCCAGCTCCTGGGTCAGCGTCTCGTCACCCTTGGTCGGCGCGGCACCCGCGGTGGTCGAGCCGTCGTAGAACGTGCGCACGTCCGAGAGCACGTCGCCCGGGCGGGACGGTGTCGCCGCACAGGCCACCGAGACCCGCTCCTCCCGCGCCGGGAACGCGATCAGCCACCTCGTGGTGTCCCTTGTGGTGTATGTCGTGCGCACGCACTCGTCGTCGTCGCTCCTCGACGTGTCGCCCAGGTCGTTGGCCTGGATCGGCAGGCCGTACGAGTCGTACGAGGTCTGCTCCTCGGTGCGGCGCCAGCCACCCGCGGCGAGCGCGAGCCGGTTGCGCTTCTTCGACACGTCGCTCAGGTACGCCTTGGTGGAGCCGCGCGTCGCGGTGGCCGCCGAGATCCAGTAGTCGCGGATCTCCCCGTCGAGCACCGCGCCGCCCGGCCCGTTGTAGGTGATGAGCTCGCGGGGCTGTCCGGCGAGCGCTTCGTGGTCCGTGACCGCCACGCCTTCGGAGTCGGTCAGCGACGCGCTACGGGTACCACTGGATAGCTTGTCGCCGTCCATGCCCCGGTAGTACAGCGTCTCGGTCTGGGAACGCACGTCGCCCGGCGCGCCATGCGTCACCTTGACCCGCGCGAACCCGCGCCACTCGCTCCACGTCCGGTACTTGGCCGGCGTCAACTCGTTGTCGTCGTACCGCCACGCGCCACCGCCCACGTACTCGTAGTCGGTCTGCTCGATCCCTGCCACCCCGGACTGGTCGTCCTGCAACACCTGCACCGCGACGTACTTGTGGAACCAGTCGAGCTTCGGCGCGCTGGCGCCCTCCGGCGTCCAGTAATGGGGGAAGCACCGCTTGGTGTTCGAGTCCGGCGCCGGCACGCTCGCCCGCGCGCACTCCTTGCCCGAGTAGTTCACCCGCACGTGCCCGCCGAACTCGTCGTACACGTCGGTGAGGCGCCACCGGTACATCGGCGGGATGCCCTCCTCGGCGTCGACCCGGTTCTCCAGTTGCGTGCCCTCGAAGGTGACCGAGGGCACCGGCGCGGTGCCGCCCACCTTGCCGCTATGCGCGATCGACGACAGCCACAGCTGCTGCGAGGTGCCGTCGCCGGGCTCCCGGAACGCGTACCCGAGGGTGTAGGCGTCGACGTCCTTGTACGTGGTGCCGGAGACCAGGACCCGCGTCGTCACCGTCTTGAGCCGCTTGCGCGACCAGAACGTCGGCGCGAACAGGTCGGTACAGGTCGCGCCCTCGTTGCAGTTCTGGTCGTACGGCACGTCCGGCCAGTTCTTCGCGGTGTCCTTCGTGATGGTCGCCGTGCCGCAGGTCGCGCCCGCCGCGCACCGCTCCTCCACGCCGAAGACCACCTGCGCCGGCGCCGCCGCGCTGTAGACGGTGTCCGAACGCTGACCGTAGTCGATCCGGCTCAGGTAGCCGCCGCGCACGTACGCGGTGTCGTCGGTGGCGACGCGGTTGCGGCCGTAGTAGTTCCACTCCTTCGAGTACCAGTACGACATCGCGTTGCCGTTCGGGTCGACCACGTAGTCGAGGTTCCACCGCCAGGCCTGCGTGCAGTGCGAGGCGGCGAACGTCGTGGCGTGGCACGGCTCGCCGGAGTCGTTGCCGTAGACCGGCGCGGTCCACACCGACTGGGTCACCGCCGCGCCGTCGGTCCAGCCGGGCAGCCGGTGCATGCCGAAGAAGTACTGCGTGCCGTCCGTGGTGGTCAGCTTCCAGTACTCGCCGTCGTTGTCCCAGTTGGTGGCGCCGGTCAGCCGCTCCACCTTGGACCCGTCGTCGTTGCGCAGCTTCCAGGTGCCGCTGCTGGCGTCCTTGACCAGCTCGGCGGTCTTGTCACCCAGGTTGAGGAACGCGTTGTCGGTCTCCCAGCACAGGTCGTACGGCTTGGTCGTGGTCGTGACATCGTCCGAACAGGACTTGTAGCGCCGCTCGACGAAGCCCTCGGTCAGGTCCCAGCCCTCGCCCACCCAGGACGTCTGGTTGTTGGTGCTGGCGGTGCGGCCGTCGACCGCGCTGGAGTTGTACCGCAGGTCCAGGTCGGGCGCGGGGCCGCCGAACGCCGGTGGCGTGTCCATCTGGTACGACCAGGAGAAGTCGCCGGCCGCGCCGCCGACCTCCCACGACGACGAGCGCGACAGGGCGGTCGCCTTGTAGTCTCCCGCGCTGCCCGACGGGGCCGCCGCGGCGGCGAGCACGGTGGCGGCGCCGGCGGCCACGTTCGCGCTCAGGGTGCCCGAGCGGACCTCGTTGGTCGTCGGCAGCGGTGTGGCCGTGCGGCACTCGGCGCGGTCCGGAGTGGACAGCGCGCACGCCGGCAACGCCACCAGGCGCAGCCGCGACGCCCAGTCGCCGCCGTACGCGTGCCGGAACGACGAGTAGTCCACCTCGACGGACATCGGCGAGCGCGCGGCCCCGGCGTCCACAGTGAACAGCAGGCCGGAGACGCCGGCCTTCTCGGCGGCCAGCCGGTCGTGCACGCGCACCTTCGCCGTGCCGGCGCTAGCCGCGGCGAGCGAGACCGGCAGCTTCCCGGCCCTGGTACGGGAACGGCTCAGGGACACCGACGCGTCGCCGGGCGCCGGCCAGGCCACCGTCGCCGGCTTCGCTGCTGCCGCCGGCTTGGCACGCTGGCCGCGCGGCACGAAGTCCTTGACCGGCACCGACTTCTCGTTCTGGATGGCGGGCGCCCGCCATGGTGCGGGCTTCGCGGCAACGGGAGTGGCGATCAGGAGACTGGCCGCCATCACCGCCGCGGTCACCGATGCGATCCACTTTTTCATGAGGCGTCCCCCGTCACGCGGCCGCGATAGCGGTGTAGATGTCGAAGATCTCCTGGTCGCTCAGGACACCCGTGTACGTCCGGACGTCGTCGATGCCGCCCGTCAGGTACTGCGAGAACGTCACGTTCGGCGCCTGGCCGCGCCCCAGCAGGACGCTGCCGCCGGCGTTCCACGAGCTGGCGTGGTACGTCTCGTCGACGGCCTGACCGTCCACATAGAGCCGCAGCTTGTGCGCCTCCGCGTCGTACACGGCCACCAGATGCGCCCACGTGCCGGCCGTGGGCACGTCGAACAGGTCCGATGCCTCGCGCAGCGCCGCGCCGGAGGCGTCGTTCGACGAGGTGCGGATCGACCACAGGTACGCGGAGTAGTCGGGATCCCACGCCCAGCCGAGGTTGAACCCGCCGACCGCGCCACCCAACTGGCTGACCGCGATCCCGTTCTTGCCCAGCGCGTCCGGGCGTACCCACGCGCTGACCGAGAAGCTGCTGTCGGTGCGCACCGCGGGCGTCGCGGTGGTGAGCACGCCCGCGGTCCCGTTGACGGCCACCCCGTTGCCGCTGACGCCGGTGGTACGGGACACGCCGCTGGCCGACCACGTTGCGGTACGCCCACCGACCGCGTCCGCGGCGGTGGTGCCCGAGGTCTCGTCGAGCTTCCAGTGGCTGGTCAGCCGGGGCACCTGCTGCAGTTCGCCGGGCAGCAGCACCCGGTCGTACACCTCGACGCTGTCCAGGTCACCGGGGAAGAAGTCGACCAGCGCGTCGGTGGTCTTCGCCCGGCCGATGGTCAGCGGCCCGGTGCCGTTCCAGGCCCCGCTGTAGGCGGCCGAGCCCTGGAGCGCGCCGTTGACGTAGAGCCGGATCTGGCCCGCGTCCCTGTCGTAGACGCCGGTGAGGTGCACCCACTGGCCCAGCGGCACCGACGACGTGGAGTCGACCGTCACGTAGCTCGGGCGCTCCACGCTGTCGGCCACCGGGAAGGACCAGCGCCACCGGTCGGTCGCCGAGAAGTACTGCAGGTAGAAGGAGCTGCGGTGGGCGCCGTCCTGGCTGAGCACCGCACGGTTGCCGGTCTTGCTCGTGAGGCGCGCCCAGGCGGAGACGGAGAACGACGCCGACGTGTCCAGTACCGGGCCGGCCGTCTGGGCGTACCCGGTCGTGCCGTCCAGGCGCAGCGCGCCACCGGCGACGCCGTCCTCCCACGTCGCACCGCCGGCCAGCGTGGCGTGGCGGGCATTCGCGGTGGAGTCCTCGGCGACCAGGCCGTCGGCGGTCTCGTCGAGCGCCCAACTCCCGGTCGGGCCGGACGGTACGTCGGCGTAGAAGACCACCGTGGCCACCGCCGACCTGTTCGCGGCGCCGTCGACCGAGCGCACGTGCAACCAGTTGACGAACCGGTCGGGCGTCACCGTCACGGTGACCGAGCCGCCGCGCGTACCGGGTGTGGCCTTCTTGCTCAGGGCGGTCGAGTCGCCGTTGAGCACGTACTCGTACGAGGCGACGTCGGTGCCGCCGTTCGCGGACATCGTGACGCTGGCCGAGCGGCCCATCACGGCGTCACCCTCGGCGCCGTCCGGGAACGCGGTCGAGGTGAGCGTCGGAATCGGTGGCCTGCTGGTGTCGATCTGGAACTCGCAGAACGGGCTCCACGCGCTGCTGTCGGTGCCGTCCTCGGCGCGTACCCGCCACTTGGCGGTCGCCCCGTTGGCGAACGCACCGGACGGGATCGGCTTCGCCACCGTCGTGGGCTTCTTGCCCGCCACGGAAGCCGAGGTCCACTCCCCGACCGGCGCGGTGCCGTCGACCTTCCACCACTGGAAGTGCGCCTTCACCGCGTTGTCGGCGTCGCTGACCGAGGCGCGCAGGGTCGGAGTGGCGGTGCCGATGACAAGCCGGCCCGAGCCGGTGGCACAGGTCGAGGAGCCGTCGGTGGTCAGGTTGGTCGGCTTGCCCGGCACCGTGTTGTACACGATGGTGATCGACGGGTTGTTGCGGAACCGCTTCCAGGAGTGCGGATCGCGGTTGGACTCGGCGGTCGCCGACGCGCGCAGCCCCTGCGTGATGGAGCTCCATCCGCCCTTGGCCGCCTTGGCCACGTGGCCGGTCACGGTGAACTCCGCACCGCCGGCCGGGCAGCTCGACGACGACCAGCCCTTGGCGAAGCTCTTCGCGGTCAGCTTGGCGATCCAGCTCGGCTGCTTGTTCCACGTCGTGGCCGAGGAGATCCCGCCGGTCTCCCAGACCTGCACCTCACGCGCGGTACACGAGTACGACCACACCTCGAAGGTCTGCAGCGTCGCCTTGAGGATGTGCTTGCCCTTCACGCCCGTGGTGTCGAAGCGGAAGAACGAGCGCGTCTTCTTGCCATCGTTCTGGTCGTAACCGACGCGCGCCTCGTCCTCGGCGTCGTTCGCGCCGTTCCAGAACGAGGTCGTCGGCAGGTTGCTCCACACCTGCGTCCACGCCGTACGCGAACCCGACCACGACGGGTCGATGTAGACCGGGTACCTCGTGCCGGTACCGGTCAGAAGCGCCTTGTCGGGCGTCAGCGCCAGCTCACCGGCGCTGACGCCGACCCGCATCGCGCGGACCGTGCCGGCCGGCTTGCGGGCGGCCACCCCCGCCGACGAGTCCCACATGTACGGGGTCGGCGCCTCGAAGACCGCGGCGCCGCTCGGGTCGACGGCCGCCAGGGCGCCGTTCGCCGCGGCCCGCACGGTCAGGCCCTTCGTCGCCGTGCCCAGCCGCACCCGCGACAGCGCCGGGTTGGCAGCCGCCCGTGCCGACTTGACCACGAGCAGTTGCGAGAACCCCTCTACGTCGGCGCGGACGGTCAGGTCGACACCGGGCAGCACCTCCGGATAGGTGGCGGTGTCACCGCGAAGTACCGGCTCAGGCAGCCGCCCCGGCCAGCGCAGCGCCAGCTCGCGGCCGTCCCGCCGCAGGCGTACCAGAGGCTCCGAACCGCCCGCGGAGAAGGCCATGTCCAAGGTGGTCGCGCCCGGCGCGACCATGCCGTCAGCGGTCCTGCGCAGCGTGGTGTCGACCGCCGCCCAGCCGGCGCCCCGGCGCACCCGCACGGGGATGACCGACTGCTCCAGGGTGAAGGAGCCGTTCGGGTTCGCGAACACCTGCTGCCGCTCGGTCCGCAAGGCGGTGGCCTCGACCCGCCGGCCCGACGCCACGGCGGCGGTGCGGGCCTCGGCCTCGCCCACGACGCGCGGCGCCGGCTCGGCGACCGCTGTCTGCGCGGGGGCCACCACGACCGCGGACGACGCCACGATCATGCCCGCGATGAACCAACTCCGGGTACGCATGATCAGCAGAATCCGGGCGGCCGCCATCACGCGGCCACCGCTCCGCCACCGTCAAACCTGCCTTGACCTGCGAGAAGTCCGCCATTCACCGGCGGTTCAGCCCTCGCTCACCCAAGGCCCGATCGGGCACTCTTGGAGCCTGTTGGTAAGCCGGGAACCGATCGGAGCCGTAAACGGTGTACTTCGCATGAACCTCCAATCGACCCGCGAACGAGCCGGGCCCGCCGACGAGGCGGGCCCGGCCGATGATCGATCGTTCGAAGCCTTCTACCGCAGCCACGTCGACCGCGTGTACCGCGCGCTGGCACTGACGCTCGGCAACGTGGAACTGGCCCGCGAAGCCACCGATGAGGCCATGGCGCGCGCCTACGCCCGATGGGACCGGCTGTCGACCTACGACAATCCGGGTGGCTGGGTGTATCGGGTCGGGTCGAACTGGGGCACCTCGTGGTGGCAGAAGCTGCGCCGGGAACGGCCGATGCCCGAGCACCCGATGACCGCGGCGGCCGCCGGCGACCCGGCCGGCCAGTTCGCGCTCGAAGCGCTGGGGCGACTGCCGCGACCGCAGCGGGCCGTGGTGGTGTGCCGGGTCCTGCTGGACCTGTCGACCGCCGAGACCGCGACCGCCCTGGGCATCGCCGAGGGCACCGTGAAGAGCCGACTAGCCCGTGGCCTGGCTGCGCTCCGGGGCATCGTGACGGAGGAACGAGGATGACGACAGTACGAGAAGAGGCGCTCCCCGAGGACCTGAGCGCCATCGTCCGCGACGCGGCGGCGGCGCTGCCGCCGGGCGGGCACCAACTGGGGCACGTGGCGCCGCGGCGGCAGGCCCAACGCCGCCGGACGGTGCTCACGACGGCGCTGGCCGGCGTCACCGCGCTGGCGGCGCTGGTGGCGGTGCCGCTGGTGCTGCGGCCCACGCCCGGGCCGGATCCGGCGGCGCCGGCGACCGTCCCCGCACAGCGAATGTACGTCTACGGTTTCGGCGGCGGTGGCCTTGAGGGCATCCGCAGGCCCACGAAACTCGACGACAAGGACGGCGGGGTCGGGGTCCGCGTCCCGGAAGGGCTCGTGGAGATCACCGATTCCGGGCCTGTCCTCCTGAATGACAACCCCGACCTGGACATGATGCAGGACAGCGTGGTCGGTCTGCCGGACGGCCGGGTGGTGGTCTTCGGCGCGTGGGACCGGTCGGACGGCGCCACGAAGCCGGATGGCACGGCCGTCATGGACATGCGCTACACGCTCGTCGTGCTGGACAAGGACGGCCAGACGACCACCAAGCGCGACCTGGGCGCCGCCAACGGCACCACCCGGATGCCCGGGGTCACCGGCGACGCGGCGTACATCCTGCGCGGCGAGCGGCTCGTGCGGCACGATCTGGCGACGGGCACCGAGGCGGACGTGCCAGCCGCCTCGCGGATAAGCCAGTACCTCGCGCAGAACTGGCAGCTCGTGGCCGTCGGCGGCGGGCGCGCCATCCTCGAGAAGGGCGAAAACCTCGGCACCCTCGCCAAGGTGGTGAACCTCGACGGAAGCGGCGCCGACTCAGCCGGCATCCGCGTGTGCGGCTCCAACTGCGACCTCATCGGCCTGATCCGGCTGTCGCCCGACGGACGCCACATCGCCCACGCCTACCCGACGGGGGCGGGCAAGACCCGGCTGGTCGTCTCGGACCTGAACACCGGCCGGGAGGTGGTCGGGCGCGACTTCGACGGGCGCGTCCAGTTCGGCGGCCTGGGGTTGATGGCCTGGGCCGACGACGACACGCTGCGGTTGGGCCGGGTCGTGGCACCGGAGAAGGACGGCGCGTACGACCTGAAGGACGTGCTCAGCGTCGAGACCGTCAAGATCTGATGTGGAACCGATGCCCAGCCCGGCGGCGCCGGGCTGGGCATCACCGTCAGTAGTCCATGAGGAGTGGCTGGCGGTGCTGGAGCGCCTTCTCGACGAGCTCGAGCATCACCGCGAGGCCGAACCGCGCGGTCTCCTCCACCGAGGCGCCCGCGTCGGGCGGGTCGCTCCGGAACTCTTTCGGGTCACGCCCGGCGAAGACGTTGGTCCGCTCGCTGAGCAGGCGCAGCTCCCCGGCCAGGCGGTCGATGGAGGCCATCCGGATCGGCTCCCCGTTGGGCCGGGGCGCCTCGATCACCACCGGGTCCTCGGTCAACGGCAGCCACCATTCCACGCCGGCCAGCAGGCTGATGTACCGCTGCGGCTGCTCCGATGCCGCCTGGTACGCGGGAGCGTCGCTGAACTCGCGCGGACTGTCCTGCTTGGACCCGGGGGCTGGACGCAGGTCCGGGCGCTCGTCGTAGGCGGCGAGCAGGATGACGGCGCCGAAGCCGTCCCAGTCGGGCTTGTCGGTCCAGTACGGCTGCGTCGCGCTCTCCAACCAGGCGGCGGGACTGCCGAGCGCCTCGCCGAGCCACTGCTGCCAATCCCGCACGGCGTCGTACACGACAGCCGGGTCGGTCTCGGTTTCCTCCTCCTCGTGCGCCCGGACGATGCGCACGTCGTACCCGTTCTGCGCGCCGATCTGCTGCATGATGGTCTGCCAGTTACCCAGGTGGTAACGCGTCAGCGGTCCAACGTAAAGATCAAGGCCCATGCGGGGCATTCTGTCCCACCCGCCGCGACACGGCTCCAGCGCCCCGCGCACGTCCTTGACTTCGAGTGCGCTCCAAGTTGGACCATCGGGTCATGAGGGTGCTGGTGACCGGAGGCACGAGCGGGCTGGGTGCGGCCATGGCCTCCGCCCTGGCCGCGACGGGCGCGACGGTCGCGCTGACCGGGCGATCCGGGCGGCGCGCCGCCTCCTTCGCCGCCGGGATACGCGGCGCCGTCGGCATCGAGATGGACGTCCGGGACGAGGCGTCGGTGGCCAGCGGCGTCGACGAGGCATGGTCCCGGCTGGGCGGCATCGACATGCTGGTGAACAACGCCGGCCTGGGCATGCGTACCGTCAACGCGCGTTTCATGACACAACCGCAGGGCTTCTGGCAGCGAGGCGCTCTCGCGGGTCATGGCCGCCGACCTGCGCGGCACCGGCGTGACCGTCAACCTGCTGCTGCCCGGAGGTCCGACCGCCACCGGGATGCTGCCCCTCGACGCCGTCCCCGAGGGGCGCACGTATCTGGACCCCGCCGTCATGGGGCCGCCGATCGTCTGGCTGGCCTCCGCCGGCGCGGACGGTGTGCACGATGAGCGCATCGTCGCCGTCGAGTTCGAGCGGTGGTTGCGCGAGCGAGTGTGAAGCGGCGTGGCCGTGTTTGCGGTTGACGACCACGCCGCGTGCAAGATCGTAGCGTCTGGGCTGGTCTCAGAGCACGTCAAGGTCCACAGTGCCGTTGGGGCACTTGTCCGCCAGCTGGCTGAGGCGCTGTGACAGCTCGGCGGGATCGGGGTCGAGCTGCTCAAACAGGTCGATGTACGCCTCGACGAGCGGGTTGCCGACCTCCTCGGGATCGACACCCCTGACCTCATGAGCGTCGATCAGGTGTCCGGCCAGCCCGTCCCAGACGAGGATGGCCCGCTCGACCAGGTCGAGCGCCTCCGTGGTGGCCGGCAGTTCGCACAGCACCGTGGCCTCCGCCGCGAGCCGCAGGCCCGCCTCCTCCACGTGGCTTATCTCCCAGTACGGCCCGCGAGTGACCACCGCCGACGTCTCCACCAGCACGCGCAGCCGGCGTTGGGCGTCCTCGTGGTCGGCCGCGTCGAGCATCCCGGCGGTACGCAGCAACACCGTGGCGAACAGCCGGTCGTCGGCGGCCTGGTCGACCACGAGCGCGGCCAGTTGCCGGGGCGCGAGCCGCTCCACCGCCGCCGCGTACCGCAGCCGCTCGGACGGCACCTCCGCGGCGCTGGGCGGCACGGCGGCGCCGGACCAGCGCAGGTCGTCGTCGAACGCGGCCAGCGCCACCGCGACCGCGTGGGCGCACAGCCCGCCGTCGCCGCGACACTCACACTCGCCGGTGAACGCACCGTCGACGATGCCGATCCAGGGCTGCAGGATCCTGGCACCGTCGCGGACGACCGCCTGCGCCCCTCCCCCGGCCTCCTCCAACCCGCTGACAGCGCCCGCGCGCCGGAGCGCGGACGCCGCCTCACGCGTCGCGGGCCGGATCGCCTCGCCGAACGCCTCGATGTCGATTCGCACTGCCACGGCCGCCGACCCTACGCCATCCCAACGCACCCCCTCCCACTCCGCACTCACCGCGCGCGAGCGCCGTGATCACGGCGAGATAGTTTCAAGTGGTGGAGATGACGCGGGCGGCGCTGGTGGTGCGAGGCGGATGGGAGGGGCACCAGCCGGTCCGGGCGACCGAGCTGTTCATCCCCTTCCTCGAAGGCAACGGGTACGCGGTCCGGGTCGAGGAGACGACGGAGGTGTACGCCGACGCCGAGGCGCTCGCCGCCACCGACCTGATCGTCCAGTGCGTCACGATGTCGCAGATCACCGGCGACCAGGTCGCGGGCCTGCGCACCGCCGTCGAGGCCGGCACCGGGTTCACCGGCTGGCACGGCGGCATCTGCGACTCGTTCCGCGCGTCGTCGGACTATCTGCAGCTGGTGGGCGGCCAGTTCGCGACCCACCCGGGCAAGGAGCCGTGCGAGCGGGTCGGCGACGAGCGCGACAACTTCCTGCCGTACACGGTCAACGTCACCGACCTCGGCCGAACGCACCCGGTCACCGCCGGCGTCGACGACTTCGACCTGCGGACCGAGCAGTACTGGGTGCTGCACGACGACCTCATCGACGTACTCGCCACCACCACCCACCCGACCCAGCCGTGGCACCCGTGGCACCGGCCGATCACCTCGCCGGCGGTCTGGACCCGGCGCTGGGGGGCCGGGCGGATCGTCGTGACGACGCCCGGTCACAGTCTCGACGTGCTGGAGAACCCCACCGTCCGCACGATCATCGAAAGGGGCATGCTGTGGGCGACCCGCACGGCATCGGCATCGTAGGTCTCGGCGTCATCTCCCGGCAGTACCTGGACACCCTCGCCGGACATCCCTCGGTGCGCGTCGCCGCGGTGGCCGACCTCGACGCCTCCCGCTCGGCGGCGATCGCCGCCGAACTTCCCGGTGCCGAGGCGCTCAGCGTCGAGCGGCTGCTCGACAGCCCCGACGTGCGAACCGTGGTCAACCTGACCGTCCCGGCCGCGCACGCCCAGATCGCGCATGCCGCGATCGAGCGCGGCCGCGACGTGTACGCCGAGAAGCCGCTCGCCGTCACCTTCCCGGACGCCCGCGCGATCATCGACCGCGCGAGCGCGGCGGGCGTCGTGATCGGTTGCGCTCCGGACACGGTCCTGGGCACGGGTACCCAGACCGCGCGCGCCGCGATCGACACCGGCCTGATCGGGCGGCCGCAGAGCGCGACGGCGGTCATGTTCACGCCGGGACACGAGCGCTGGCACCCCAACCCCGACTTCTACTACACCGCCGGCGGCGGCCCGCTGCTCGACATGGGCCCGTACTACGTCACCGCGCTCGTCCACCTGCTGGGCCCGATCCGCGCGGTCACCGGCGCGTCGAGCCGGCTGCGCCGCGAGCGGGTCATCGGCTCCGGCCCGCGTACCGGGCAGACCATCCCCGTCGAGGTCGACAGCCACGTGTCCGGCGTGCTCGAACACGCGAACGGCGCCCTGTCGACGATCACGACCAGCTTCGACGGGGTGGCCACGACGGCGGCGCCGATCGAGGTGCACGGCGAGACGGGCAGCCTCTGCGTACCGGACCCGAACCAGTTCGACGGCGAGGTGCGCCTCTTCGAGCTGGGCGGTACCGGGTGGCGCACGCTCGCGACGTCCGCGGGGTTCGCCGGCGGCGGCCGGGGTCTGGGCCTGCTCGACCAGATCGCGGCCGACGGGCAGCGGGCGCCGCGGGCCAGCGGCGAGGTGGCCCTGCACGTACTGGAGGCGATGACCGCCCTGCTGAGCTCGGCGACCGAGGGGCGCCGGATCGAGCTGACCACCACCATGGAGCGCCCGGCGCCCGTGCCGCTGACCCCGAAGGACTCCTGGCGCACCCTCCTCCCGTGATCAGGGCGTCCCTCAAGTCGCTCTAACGACTTGAGGGACGCCCTGATCACAGTGGATTACTGATGCCGATTGACGGCATATACCGATAGCCGGTACGTTGACGCGGTGGCTGCTGTCCAGGAACCGACGTTCTTCATACTCACCGCGCTGGCCGAGGAGCCGCTGCACGGATACGGCGTCATGCAGTCCGTGTCCGAGCTGTCCGCCGGCCGGCTCAAGCTGCGCGCCGGCACGCTGTACGCGGCGCTCGACCGCCTGACCGACGACGGCCTGGTGGTCGTCGACCGGGAGGAGGCCGTCGACGGGCGGCTGCGCCGGTACTACCGGCTCACCGACGACGGCGCGGCCCAGTTGCAGGCGGAGGTGGAGCGGCTGCGCACCAACGCCAGCCTCGCCGCCGCCCGGCTGCGCAAGGCCGGCCGCCTGCGCCCGGCACCGGGCGGTGCCGGGTGACCCGCTGGTACCAGTTGCTGCTGCACGCGTACCCCCGCTGGTACCGGCGCGAGCGCGGCGCCGAGATGCTGACCACCCTGCTCGACGCGGCCGAGCCGGGTCAGCGCCGTCCGCACCCGCGGGACGCGCTCGACCTGCTCCTGGGCGGCGTGCGGTGCCGGTTCGCGCTCCCCCGCCGCCCGATGTTCGAGGCGCACCTGGCCTACGCGGCCCTCGTGGCCGCCTTCGTGGGCCTCGCCACGGCGGCGGCGATCGGGGTCCTCGCCTGGCCCACCGCCGCGCCCGCACCCGACGCTGTCGCGGCGCGGGCCGCCGCCGACACCGCGATGCCGTTCCCCCTGTCCGGCTCCCCCACCCGATACGACGCTCCACTGGAGCTCGGCTACGGCGACGAGGCCGCGCCGCGGGAGTTGCGGCCGGGCTCGGCGCGGATCGAGTACAGCTACGTTCCCCCCGCCGGCGAGACATTCACGGACTCGGTCGCGGAGGCGCACCGCCGCCTGGCGGCGGCCGGCTGGCAGGTCCACCCAATCCGGCCAGGCGACCACACCGCCGGCTTCTGGGGCAGCAGGGACGACCAGGTGATCCTCGTACGGGGCTACTCCGGAGTGTCCGGCACGGATCCGCTGCAGGTGGCGGTGTACGGGCAGGCGGCGCGCTGGATGACGGCGCTGGTGGGCGTAGCCGCGTGCGCCGGGTTCGCCACCGGTTGGCTGCTGGCCGCGTGGACGCTGCGGCGGTTCTGGCGGCACGGCCTGCGCGGGCGCCTCGTGGCCGCCCTGTTCGTCGCGCCGGGGCTCCTCGTCGCCGGCGTCGCACTCCTCGCCGGAGCCTACGAGGGCCTGGTCGTGGGGCTCGAGAACGGCTGGGCGCCCAACGACTCGCTGTTCGCCGCGGCGGCTCTCGACGAGGCGGGGCCGCTGGCCGGCATCGGCGCCGCCGGGCTGCTACTGGCCAGCCTCGTCCTGGCGATGCCGGCGCGCCCCGGTCCGCCGTCGCCGGTGACGAGCGAACGCGTCTGGCGGTACGGGCTGTGGACCATGACCGGCGCCCACCTCGCGTTCGCGCTGGCCTGGGGCACGGTGGTCGGGCTGTTCCTGGCGCACGGACGGCGGCTGGTCGACGCCGACGGCCCGATGGACCTCATCCCGTTCGGCTACCACCCCATGAACCCGTTCATGTGGCTGTACGCGATCCTGGCCATGCTGTACCTGTTCGGGTTCCTGGCGAGCCCCGCCCTGCTGTCGGTGTCGGTGCCGCTGCTGGTCACCGGGCGCCGCGTCGCGCACGCCGCCGGCCTGCGCACCGCCTGGCTCGCCCTCCTCCTGGCGGCGTTGACCGCATTGGCCCTGCCGATCGCGACCTCCACCTCACTCGGCCACGACGCGACCGCGTGGTGGAGCGACTGACCCTTCTCCGTGATCATTGCGTCATTCACGTCGTCATGGCGACGTGAATGACGCAATGATCACGCTGGGGTGGGGGTGCACTCGAATGAGGTCCTCGCGGCCGAACGCGAAAGCGGCCGCACGGCAGTGCACCGGGCTGCTGGCGATGACGTCGAACGTGGTGTGGACGAACTGCGTGGACGGTGCCGGCACGCCGCCGGCGTCGAGGCGTACGGCACGGTGGCACCGGCGTTGAGCAGGGCCAAGAACGCGTCGATCGGCCCGGTGTCGGCGCTGGCCTCCGCCATTCCGCGCCGATAGAGCTCGAAATGGCTGATGTAGCCGTCGCCGTATTCGTCGCTCTCTTCGACCAGCACGATGTCGTTGATGAGTCGCCGGCTCGCGGCCGGCCCGGCGGGCAGCCAGGGTACGTCTACACAAGTAAGGCTACGCTGAAGAGACTTGAGCAGGGACATGATGTTCCATGAATGTCACGAGGTCACGCCCGCTATTCAGCCCGCGATAGATGAGATGGCCGGTGACCATGTCGCGAGCGGGCGCGATTTCGGCCCGGATCCGTTCGATACCAGGGTGTGTCTGACCCCATTCGTAGCGAGACATCGCCGTCCTTTCTGGACCTGAGCAGTCGTTCAATCGTGCCCCGCGGCCGCCACGCTCGACAAGTACCCGTGCGTTTGCGCGCCATCACGCGACATCATGAAAGAGCAGTTCAGCGCGCATTTATGGCGCATGATCTCTTGAGAAAATTTACGTTCCGTGATCTCGCCATGGACGAACCGTCATATATTCCTTAAGCAATACTAAAGTGGTTGACGGTTGAACGATCTCGGCGTCGAATCCGTATCCAGCGTCGGGAGGTCAGGGAATGGAAGCCGCGCCGGTAACGGTGACCATCACCTTTCGGGTGGCGCCTGGGCACGAGCCCGATTTCCATTCCTGGGCCCTGGAGGAATTGGCGGAATCGTCATTGTACGGCGGCCATCTCGGCGGCGGAGTATTGGCGCCCGGAGACGGTGAACGCGACTGGCGAATTGTTATCAGCTTCGACGACGAGAAGGCGGCGCGGCGATGGGAAGACTCGTTCATGCGTACCCGCAGCGCGTCGCTCGCCCGCAGCGTGCGGTGGCAGGCCGGCAAGGCCCGGATCAGCGGCCCGCCGACCACGGCACGGCGCCGCGAGCCCGCACCGCCGGAGCCACCCGCACCACCGGAGCCGCCCGCCCCGCCAGCGCCGCCTCCAAAGTGGAAGATGGCCATCGTCACGCTGAGCGCGGTGTTCCCGCCGGTGCTGTTCTTCAACCTGACCGTGATCCCGTACCTGGGCGGGTTCTCGGTCGTGGCCCGCAGCCTGGCGCTGTGCGTGGCCGTCACCGCCGTCACGACGTACGTGCTGATGCCTCGCCTGATGAAGCTCTACAAGACGTTCCTGTACCCGCTCGCGGGCCGCCAGCGCGCGGGGTCACCGGGCCCTGTCCGGCCCCAGTACCCACCGGCACCACCGGCACGCATCGTGTCACCCAGCCGCCAGTCGTGGCCGGAGCGTGACGCGAGCAGCGGCGCCGGGCGGCAGCCGGACCACCGTTCCGTGTTCCGGAGAGAGCGTTGATGAGGACCCTCCTGCTCGACAACTACGACTCGTACACGTACAACCTGTTCCAGCTCATCGCCGAGGTGAACGGCGTGCCTCCGGTGGTGCTGCGCAACGACGACCCGCGCGCCGCCGACCTCGACCTGAGCGCTTTCGACAACGTGGTCATCTCCCCCGGGCCCGGGCACCCGGGACGCGGCCGCGACTTCGGCGCCTGCGCCCGCGTCCTGGCCGAAGCCACGATCCCGGTGCTCGGCGTCTGCCTCGGCCACCAGGGCATCGCGGTGAGCGAAGGCGGTCGCGTCGGTCCCGCCCCTGAGCCCCGGCACGGGCACCTGACCCGGGTGCGGCACGACGGCCGGGACCTGTTCCGCGACGTGCCGCAGGAGTTCGTCGCCGTCCGGTACCACTCCCTGGCGGTCGACGAGCCGCTGCCGTCCACACTGGAGGCGACCGCCTGGGCCGAAGACGGCGTCATCATGGGGATGCAGCACCGCGAGCGGCCGCTGTGGGGCGTGCAGTTCCACCCGGAGTCGATCCTCACCGAGCACGGTCGCCAACTGCTGGCCAACTTCCGGGACCTCACCCGCGGCGCGGCGGCGCTGCGCGGGACGCGCCGGACCCAGGTCGCGCCGCCGCCCGAGCCCGCACCCGCGAGCGCTCCGGCTGGCCGGTACCGGCTGCACACCCGCACGATCGCCGCGCCGGTCGACGGCGAGGCCATCTTCACGACGCTCTTCGCCTCGGCGCCCCGGGCGTTCTGGCTGGACAGCGCCCGCCCGGACGGCACGAGGGCGCGCTTCTCCTTCCTCGGCGACGGCACCGGTCCGCACGCCGAGTTCGTCCGGTACGACGTGCGCGCCGGCACCGTCGAGGTGGAGCGGCCCGGTGGCCCGACCCAGCTCGTGGCCGGCAGCGTCTTCGACTACCTGAAGCGGGAACTCGCGCAGCGCCGGATCGACGCGCCGGCGCTGCCCTTCGACTTCGCCTGCGGGTACGTGGGGTACTTCGGTTACGAGCTGAAGGCCGACTGCGGCGCCCGTGCCCGGCACCGGGCCGCCACGCCGGACGCCTGCTGGCTGTTCGCCGACCGGATGGTCGCGGTGGACCACCTGAAGGGGGTCACGTACGCGCTCTGCCTCGCCGAGGACACCCCGGCAGGGCAGGAAGGCGCGGAGCGCTGGCTCGACGGCATCGCCACCCGGATCGACCGGCTGCCCGCCGCGGCCCCACCGCCGGCGCCACCGGTGACCACTGTGGACACCTCGGCGGTCGAGCCATGGCTGGTCCGGGACCGCGCCCGGTACCTGGACGACATCGCCGCCTGCCAGCGCGCGCTCCGGGCCGGCGAGAGCTACGAGATCTGCCTGACCAACGCCGCCTGGCTGCCCGCGCCCGTCGACTCCGCCGTGTTCTACCGGCTGCTGCGCCGGCTCAACCCCGCGCCGTACGCGGCGTACCTGCGCTTCGGCGACGTCGACGTGGCCAGCTCCTCGCCCGAACGCTTCCTGCGGATCGCGGCCGACGGCACGGTCGAGGCCAAGCCCATCAAGGGAACCGCGCCCCGCGGACGTACACCGCGCGAAGACGAGGCACTGCGTGCCGCGCTCGCCGACAGCCCCAAGGCGCGCGCCGAGAACCTCATGATCGTCGACCTGCTCCGCAACGACCTGGGCCGGGTGTGCGAGGTCGGCACGGTACGGGTGCCCCGGCTGATGGCCACCGAGACGTACGCCACCGTGCACCAGCTCGTCTCCACCGTCCGCGGCAAGCTGCGGCCCGGTACCGATGCCATCGACGCCGTCCGGGCGTGCTTCCCGGGCGGCTCGATGACCGGCGCGCCGAAGCTGCGCACCATGGAGATCATCGACGAGCTGGAGACGGAGGCGCGCGGCGTCTACTCCGGCGCGGTCGGCTACCTGAGCTGCACCGGCGCCGCCGACCTGAACATCGTGATCCGGACCGCGGTCTTCGCGGGTGGCCGGATGCAGCTCGGTGCCGGCGGCGCCATCGTCCTCGACTCCGACCCCGAGGAGGAGTACGCCGAGATGCTGTTGAAGCTCGCCGCGCCGATGCGGGCGTACCAGGCGTGCGCCCCGGAGGCCGGACTGCCCCCGCTGGTACCCGCCCCGCTGCCCCGGGAGCGTGCCCGGTGAACCTCGCCGAAGATCTCACCGCGCGGTCCAAGCGGAACGGGTGGGACGCCCGCCCGGCGTTCCTGACCGGCTCGCGCGCATGGAAGCACGGCGAGGTGCACGACCTGGCCGCCCGCGCGGCCACCGTCCTCGCCGCTCGCGGTGTCCGCCCCGGCGACCGCGTGCTGCTCGCGCTCCCGGACGGCATCGGCTGGGTCACCGCGTTCCTGGCCACCGCGCGGCTGGGCGCGGCCGCGGTGCTGGCGAATCCGGACCTGCCGGCCGCCGACCACGCGTTCCTCGCCGCCGACAGCGACGCCGCGCTGTGCGTCAGCCGCGCCGACCTGGAGTCGCGGTTCGACCCTCTGAAGTGGATGGACGTCGACTGGCTGCTGGTCGCGGCGGCCGCCGCCGTGAAGGCCGCCACACACCGCACCGGGCCGTACACGCCGCTCTACGTGCAGTACACGTCGGGCACCACGGGGATACCGAAGGGCGTCGTACACCGGCACCGCGACCCCGGCCTGTACCACGACACGGTCGGCACGCGGGTGCTCGGCGTCGACGCCAACGACGTCACGCTGTCGGTGTCCAAGCTGTACTTCGCATACGGGTTCGGCAACGCGTTCGCCTTCCCGCTCTACTCCGGGTCGGCGGCGGTGCTCGTACCGGACCGGCCGGGCCCCGAGCGCGTCCGCGAGCTCGTCGACCGGCACCGCGTCACGCTCCTGTACGCCGTGCCGTCCGCGTACGCCTCCCTTGTGGACAGTAGCGGCTTCGCCTCCGTGCGGGCGGCGGTCTCGGCGGGCGAGTCCCTGCCGGCCGCGGTCGGGGCACGAGCCGCCGAGCTGATCGGGGCGCCGGTGCTGGAGCAGATCGGCTCCACCGAGGCCGGTCACGCGTTCTGCGCCAACTCGGTCGCGCGCAACGTCCCCGGCACGGTCGGGCACCCGGTACCCGGGTTCGAACTGTCCCTGCGCGACGCCAGCGGTCACCGGGTGCCGGACGGCGCCGAGGGCGATCTGTGGGTACGCGGGCCGACCCTGCTGCGCGAGTACCTCAACCGCCCCGCCGACACCGCCGCCGTACTGGTCGACGGCTGGCTCAACACCCGGGACCGGGCCTGCCGGCTGCCCGACGGCGCGTACCGGCACACCGGCCGCGTGGACGACATGGAGATGGTCGGCGGCATCACGGTGTCGCCGCTGGAGGTCGAGCGGGTGCTCGTGGAGCACCCGGTGGTACGCGAGGTGGCCGTCGCGGCCGTCGCCGACCCGCGCGGCGCGACCAAGCTGCGGGCGTTCGTGGTCGCGGCGACCAACGCCCTGAGCCCGGCCGCTCTGGAGGCCGAACTGATCGCCCTCGCCCGGCGGCGACTGGCCGCTTTCAAGGTGCCCCGCTCGGTGCGGACCGTGCCGGCGCTACCCCGGACACCGACGGGCAAGCTGCGCCGCTTCGAAGTCCGCAACGGCACGTGGTAACTCACCGACTGGAGGCTTCTGGCATGTGGCAAAGGTTCTTCACCGGACGCGGCTTCTACCTCGGGCTGATGTTCCAGCAGGCGGCGGCCCGCCACCCCGACGTGCCGGTCTTCCTCGACCGCCCGCTCGACGTGACCGGCGACGACCGGCGCGACTACACGTACCGGGACTTCGCGAACCTTGTCGACGACCTGTCCGCCCGGCTGTGGACGGCCGGGGTGCGCCCCGCCGACCACGTCGCCATCCACAAGACGGACAACGTCGACATCGCACTGCTGGCCTGCGCGGTGTCCCGCATCGGGGCGGTACCGGCCATGCTGTCACCGGCGCTGACCGGCGTCGTCGTCGCCGGGCTGCTGGCCCGGCTCCAGCGGCCCTGGCTGGTCACCGACGAGGCCAAGCTGACCGGGTCGCTCGCCGAGGTGGGCGTGCGCGAGCTGGCCCGGCGAGTACTGACCGTGGGACTGGCGGGCGCGGAGTCGCCCGACGTCACCAACCTGACCGCGCTCGCCGGCGGCGGCACCCGGCGCCCACCCGTGCGGCTGTCGCCCCGCGACCCGGTACTGGTGACGCACAGCTCCGGCACCACCGGCGTACCGAAGCTGGCCGTCCACTGTGCGCAGACGATGTGGCACCGCCTGGTTCCGCAGAAGATGCTGGGCTGGCCCACCCGCGGCGAGACCGCTGCGCTGCACATGTCGTTCGTACACTCGCGCTTCTACCACGCGCTCGGCGTGTTCCTCCACTATGGAAGCCCGCTCCTGCTCCTGGTCGACCCCGACCCGAAGAGCGTCGCGCCGATGCTCACCCGCACCCGGCCGGGCATCCTGGAGACCCACCCCAACACCTATGTCCTGTGGGAGGACCTGGCGGACGCGCCCGGCGCGCCACTGGCCAGCGTCCGCTGCTTCGGCAGTACCTTCGACGCCATCCACCCGCGCACGCTGCGACGGCTGCTAGGCGCTTCGAAGCGGCGGTCGCCGTGGCTGACCCAGCTCTATGGACAGAGCGAGACCGGTCCCGTCGCCGCCTGGTGGTACACCCGGCGCAGCGCCCGGAAGGTGAACAGCCGGCTGGTCGGCAGGGGGCTTCCTGGCTTCACCCGGATCCGGGTCGTCGACCCGGACGGCAACCGTGTCAAGGCCGGCACCCCCGGCCACATCGAGGCCCGCACCCATGGACGCTGCCTGACCTACCTGGGCGGTGAGCAGCTGTACGCGCGCCAGCTCGACGCCGGCTGGTGGCGGATGGGCGACATGGGGTACCTCAACCGGTGGGGCGCCCTGCACCTCATCGACCGGGAGGTCGACCAGATCGACTCCGTGGCCAGCGGCCTGGAGGTCGAGGACGTGCTGATGTCGCGACTGGACGAGCTGCGCGAGGTGATCGTCGTACCGGACGGCGCCGGGAAGGCGGTGCCGGTCGTGTGCACCCGCGACGACGAGCCGATCGCGCCGGAGCGGTGGAAACGCGCCACCGACGACCTGCCCGCCATGACCGGTCCCATGCAGTGGCGCTTCGAGGACCTGCCCCGCACCTCGACCTGGAAGATCAAGAAGCTGGAGCTGGCCCGCATGATCGCGGCCGGTGACGTCCCCGCGGTCCGCTACGGTGGCTGACCATTTCCACACGCCGGTCCTCGTCGTCGGCGCGGGTCCCGTCGGGCTGACCGCCGCGCTCGCCCTGCGCGCGCACGGCATGCCCGTCACCGTGCTGGAGGCGGATCCGGAAGACCGGGTCCGCCCCGGCAGCCGGGCGCTGTTCGTACACCGGGAGTCCCTGCGGCTGCTGGAGCGGGCCAGCCCCGGGCTGGGCGCCTCGATCGCCCGGCACGGGGTGACCTGGCGGACCCGCCGCACCCTCTACCGTGGACGGCAGGTCTACGCGCGCTCGTGGCCACCACCGGTCGGCGGCGCCCTGCCGCCGTTCGCCAGCCTGCGCCAGGTGGAGACCGAACGCTTCCTGTTCGACGCCTGCGCGAAGGCCGGTGTCCGCTTCGAGTGGGGTGCCGCGGTGTCCGGCGCCACCGCGACCGCGTCCGGGGTCACGCTGACCACATCGGACTGTCGCGAGTGGACAGCGGGGTACGCGATCGCCGCGGACGGCGCCCGGTCGGCGGTGCGGCGGGCGCTGGCGATCCCGATGTCGGGTACCCGGTCAGCGGGGCGGCACGTCGTGGTGGACGTCGCCGGGGACCTGTCCGAGCGGGTCTTCCACTACGAACACCCGGGCCTCGGCGGGCGCACAGTGCTGCGGGTGCCGTTCACCGGCGGGTTCCAGGTCGACCTGCAGTGCCGCGACGATGACCCGCCCGAGGCGTACGACACGGCCGACGCGGTGCGGCGCTGGCTGCCGGCGGTCATCGGCGATGGGCACGGCGACCGGGTCCTGTGGGTGTCGACCTACCGGTTCCTTCAGGTCGTGGCCGACTCGTTCGCCGACCCGGCGCGCCGGGTGCTGCTGGTCGGCGAGGCCGCGCACCTGTTCCCGCCGTTCGGCGCGCGCGGCATGAACAGCGGCATCGCCGATGCCGTCGCCGCCGCGGACGCCATCGCGGCGGCGCTCGCGAACCCTGGCCGGGCACCGTGGGCGGTCGACCTGTTCGCGACGACCCGCCGCGCCGCCGCCGTGTCCAACAGCGCGGCGGCCGGCCGGGCCTTGGCGCACCTGCGCCCCGGACCGGCGATGCGGGCCCGGCAACGCGCGGCGGCGGCGCTCACCCCGCTGCTCCCCCGCCTCGGCTCCTGGCTCGAACACGCCCCATACGGCCCCCGCCACCCCTACTAAGCGGGCTAGCCCGCCGGAGTCATGCGGGTCGCGATGGCGATCCGGTTGTACGCGTTGATGACCGTCGCCGCCCAGATCAGCGCGGCGAGCTCGGCCTCGCTGAAAACCTGCGCCGCCGCCCGATACACGGCGTCCGGCACCCGTCCATCGTGGACCAGCGTGACCGCCTCGGTCAGCGCGAGCGCCGCCCGCTCCCGCTCAGAGTAGAAGGGCGACTCCGACCACGCGTTCAGCGCGTAGATCCGCTGCTCGGACTCTCCCGCCGCCCGGGCGTCGCGGGTGTGCAGGTCCAGGCAGAACGCGCAGCCGTTGATCTGTGAGGCCCGGATCCGCACGAGCTCCAGCAGCGGCGCCTCCAGCCCCGCCGACTCGGCCGCTGTCACGGCGGCGGTGTGCAGCGCGCGCATCGCGCCGGACACGTCGGGGGTGACCTTCTTGAGGGCGACTCGTGCTGTCATCGTGTCGGTCGTCATGCCGCGATCGTATCCACGCGCGCGGCGGCCGGTGATCGGTTGCTCGGCCCACCGGCGCGGTTCACAGTTCCTCGCCCGGGATAGCGAGGTATGCCTCACGCAGCTCGCGGACGATCCCGGCCGCCGCCTCGTAGGCGGTCTCGTCGATCCGGCCGACCGGCCGCACACCGACCGCGGCGTTGGCCACGAACGCCACCGGCATCGACGCCGCCGCCGCGAGGTCGACCTCCCGCACCGTCTCCGCCCGGCCCAGCGACCGCAGCAGCGCCACGGTCACGCCGGGCAGACACTCGGCCACCGGCCACACCAGCCGTTCGCCGTCGAAGAATCCGACGTTCCAGGTGGCGCCCTCGGAGACGTTGCCGCGCCGGTCGACGAACAGCACATCGTCGTACCCCGCCCGCTGCGCGAGCCGCCGCAGCCGGATCGCCGCGAACAAACCCACATGCTTCACCCCGGGCTCGTCGCGCTCATGGCGCGCGGTCCGCAACCGCAGCGGCGGCGGCTCGCCATCGTGTACCGGCCGAGTGGTCACCAGGATGTGTGGCTCGGCGGCACGCGCGGGGCGTGCGAGGTCCAGGTCGGGCGCGAAGACCGTCACCCGGACCATCGTGGCGCCCTCACCGCAGGCGCGCCGCACCAGCCGCCGCACGGTGTCCGGGTCGAGGTCGGCGTCGAAGACGGTGCGGCAGTTGTCGACGAGCCGGCGCAGGTGCAGCGACAGGCCCCGGACCCGCCCGCCGTCGACCCGCATCGTGGTGAAGTGGCCGTAGTTGTAGAGCGCCAGGGCGGCGAGCTCCTCCGGCGTCACGCTCCGGCCGTCGAGTTCCATGTGATCAATCCTGCCCGACCGGAGCGACCTGCTCGAAGCGGAACTCGCGGATGAAGCAGTCCCGAGGCTGGCTCACCGCGAACAGTACGCAGTCGACGACCGACCGCGCGGTGAGTTCGCTGGACGCGTCGCGGGGTCCATCCTGGACGAAGTCCGGCGGAAACAGCGACACGACACGGATCCCCTCGGCACGCACCCGATGCGACAGGATCTCGGCGAACCCGGCCTGCGCGTGCTTGGCGGCGTAGAAGGCCGGGTGCGCTCCCGAGCGGCGGTGCCCCACCTCGCCGCAGCCGGAGATGAGGTTGACGATGTCGGGGCGCGCCGAGGCGCGCAGCAGCGGCAGCAGGTGCTTGGTGAGCAGCACCGTACCGGTCGCCGCGCCGGCGATCGCGTCGACGATGTCGTCGTCCTCGACGTCGCCGAGGTCTTCGCCGTGCAGGTAGGCGGCGCCGTTGTTGACCAGTACGTCGACCCGGTCCGTGCGGCCGGCCAGCGCCACCGCGAACGCGCGCACCGAATCGGGGCTGGCCAGATCGCAGGCGAACGGCTCGGCACCGCCATGCCCACGCTCGCGGATCAGCTCCGCGGTCCGCTCGGCGGCGTCCACTCGGCGGGCGGCCACGAAGACGTACGCGCCGCGTTCGGCGAAAGCCGTCGCCAGTAACCGTCCCGTGTCGCGCCCAGCCCCGGTGACCACTACCCGTATCCCGTCAAGACTCACCCCAGGACGATATTCCAGCGGTGATCGACCCGAGCGGCGGGCGCCCCCGTGTCCGGGACCGCCCGCCTCGTCCGGCGCCGAGCGTGCTCAGCCGATGGCTACGTCGCGGCCATGTTCATTTCCACGGTTCTGAACCTCCTGGGTTGGTCAGCGCTTGCCGACGATGGTGATTTGGGCGGTACCGTCATCCAGCCCGGCGATGGCCACGGCGCTGCCGCCGGCGGCGTTCGTCGTGCCGATACCGCGCACGGGCTGGAAGCCGGTCCACTGGGCAGCGGCGTCACGGATCTGGTGATAGACGCCGCCGTCGGCACCGACTATGAGAAGCTGAGCCGACTTGTCCGGCATCCCGGCGATGGCCACGTCGCTGCCGCGCGCGGCGTCCGTGGTGCCCATGCCCCGCAGCAGTTGGAAGCCCGACCAGCAGCCCTCGGCGCTGTTGCAGACGCGTGCCACGTTGTCGTCGCCGGGCATGACGTAGCGGTGCGGGTAACGCAGCTGGTGGTACACGCCGCCGTCGGCGCCGATGATGAGCACCTGGGCCACCCCGCCGGGCAGCCCGGTGATGGCGACCCGGCTGCCCTGCGCGACGCCGGTGGTGTTCATGCCGGCCAGTGGCTGGAATCCGGTCCACTGGCCGTCCGTGCGGAGGATCTGGTGATACACACCGCCGTCCGCGCCGATGATGAGCACCTGCGCCGAGCCGTCCGGCATACCGGTGATGGCGACCCGGCTGGCCTGCGCCGTGTCCGGCACGCCCATCCCCGGCAGCGGCTGGAGTCCGCTCCAGTTGCCGTCCGCACCGCGCACCTCGTGATAGACGCCGCCGTCGGCGCCGACGATCAGCACCTGGGTGGAGCGGTCCGGCATCGCCGCGATCGACATGTCTCGCGCGTCGCCGGGCAGGCCCGTCAGGTATCCAAGCATCGGCTGGAAGCCCGACCAGTTCCCGTCCACATCGCGTACCTGGTGGAACATCGGCCCGGACAGTGGCGCCGGCGGCACCGTGTCGGCCACGCCGGGTGGGCTGACGTACCCGGAGATCAGCGCGTTCTGCCCACCGGAGCGAGCGGTCCGCGGGTCGATGGTGCGCCGCGCCACCCGATCGCCGTAGTTGCCGTCGATCGTGGTGATCGTGCCGTCGCCGTTCACCGAGTACACGATGGACACGTGGCCGCCCTCACCCGATCCGGGCTCGCCGTAGACCACGATGTCGCCCGGGAGCGGGTTGCCCGCCGCGCCCGCCGGCCGCCGCTTGAACAGTCCACGTTCGACACCCCACGAGCCGACAGCGGTCGCCACCCATGTGGTGGGTACCGGCGCCACACCCGTGTTGCTCCACACCCACTCGGCGCCGCGCGACCCGGTCGCGCGGCTACGCCTCGCGGCGGTATGGCCGCGCCGGTTGGCGGCGATCTCGTCGGCCAGCGCAGACCCGACGCCCGCGCCTCGCGCGGACGCCCGCGATCCGCACCGACGCCTGCGCAAGGCCGCACTTTCCGGGAAAACGTCCCCTCCGCTCGGCCCTGATGCCGCAAGTTCCCCGAAAATGCACGATCCCCACCCCGCAGCGCGCAATCCTCACCCAGCGCCGCGCGACCCCCACCCCGCGCCGCGCGACCCCCACCCCGCGCCGCGCGACCCCCACCCCGCGCCGCGTGGTCCCCCGCCCTCGCCACGCGATCCTCACGCTGCGCCGCGCGATCCCTTGCTCTGCGCCGCGCGGTGGCGCGCGAGGCGGCCGCCGCGGCCGCCCGGCCCCGCCGATCAAGGGCAATCGCAACGATCAAGGGCGAATGCACGCGGTTTAGAGATCGAACCACGTGCGTTCGCCCTTGATCGGCGCACAGGGCGTGGCGACACGCCGTCACGGGCGGGCGGCGGCGCCGGGGAGGGCGGCGGCGCGGGGCTCGCGGGGTGGCTGTGGCGTTGAGGTAGCGGGTGGGCACGCTACGGTTTCGGTCATGCGCGACCTCGTATACCCGCCGGTCATCGCCTTCATGAAGGGGGCGTTCCGGGCACTCGACCTTCGGATCACGCTCCAGGGCGCCGAGCACATCCCGTCGACCGGTGGCGCCGTGCTGGCGAGCAACCATGTCAGCTACCTGGACTTTATCTTCTGCGGGTTCGCCGCCCAGCCGGCGAAGCGGCTGGTCCGGTTCATGGCGAAGCAGGAGGTTTTCGCACACAAGATCAGCGGACCGCTCATGCGTGGTATGCATCACATCCCGGTGGACCGGGACGCCGGCCTGGCGTCGTACAAGGCGGCCCTCGCCGCGCTCAAGGCCGGCGAGGTGGTCGGTGTGTTCCCAGAGGCGACGATCAGCACCTCGTTCGTGCCGAAGGAGTTCAAGAACGGGGCGGTCCGGATGGCGGCCGCGGCGGGCGTGCCGCTGGTGCCGATGGCGTTGTGGGGCACGCAGCGTATGTGGACCAAGGGGCGCAAACGCACCCTGACGAAGCGGCACCTTCCGGTGACGCTTCTCGTGGGCGAGCCGCTGCTGCCGGGGCGCCGCGACGACCACGTCGCGGTCAACGCCGAGCTGCGGGCGCGGATCACGGATCTTGTCGACAAGCTGCAGCGGGAGTACCCGGACAAGCCGGCCGGCGCGGACGACATGTGGTGGTTGCCTGCCCATCTGGGCGGTTCCGCACCTGGTCCCACGCTCGCGACTGGCGGCGACTAGCTACGGTACCGTAACCTACGAGACCGTAGGTAGCTGTACTTCCGGGAGGATCGCTGTGCCCGCTGAGATCACCGACACGCACGCGTTGCTGCGGGAGCTCGAGCCCGTCGTCGAGGTCAACGTCAACCGCCACCTCGCGACGGCCAAGGAGTGGTTCCCGCACGAGTATGTGCCGTGGAGCCAGGGCACCGACTTCGACGGTGTGCTCGGTGGGCAGGCGTGGGAGCCGGGCCAGTCCAAGCTGTCCGACGTGGCCCGCACGTCCCTGATCGTCAACCTGCTCACCGAGGACAATCTGCCCAGCTACCACCGCGAGATCGCCACCCTCTTCGGTCGCGACGGCGCGTGGGGCACCTGGGTGCACCGCTGGACCGCCGAGGAGGGCCGGCACGGCATCGCGATCCGCGACTACCTGCTGACCACCCGCGCGGTCGACCCGATCGCCCTCGAACGGGCCCGGATGACCCACATGGAGCAGGGCTACGACAACGCCTACGACGGCGTCATCGAGTCCATCGCGTACGTGTCGTTCCAGGAGCTGGCGACCCGGGTGGCGCACCGCAACACCGGCCGGATCAGCGGAGACCCGATCTGCGACCAGTTGCTGGCGAAGGTCGCGGCCGACGAGAACCTGCACATGCTGTTCTACCGCAACGTGCTCAGCGCGGCGTTCGACCTGTCGCCCAACGCGGCGATGCGCGCGGTGACCGAGGTGGCGAAGAGCTTCCAGATGCCCGGCCACGGCATCGAGAACTTCGGCCGCAAGTCGGTGCAGATCGCGTTCGCCGGGATCTACGACCTGCGCATCCACCACGACGAGGTGCTCATGCCGGTGCTGCGCCAGGTGCGGGCGTTCGAGCGGGACGCCATGTCCGGCGACGGCGAGGCGGCCCGCGAGGAGCTGGCGGCGTTCATGTCCGAATTGGACACCAACGCGTCGCGCTTCACCGCCCGCCGCGAGGCGGCCCAGGCCCGCGCCGCCAACCGGGCCGCCGCCGTGGCCTAATTCGGCACGACCCGATCAAATCGAATAGTTGCTACGAACCTAAATCCGAATGTATTTCGGAATAGCGGATTCGGTGAATGGTGACGGCACCGACCGGGTCGAAATCAATGGCCACCAGAATCACGCCAGCGGAAATAACGGTCGATGACCTGGGCAGTTGGCGTAGCTCCGGAGATCGACCACACTGGTCACCATGACGCCCGCCCCGGGGCTGCTCCCGGACGCCCGAAATGCCATAGTCGACCGGATCGGCGTCGGCGCGGCGTCCGACCCGCTGAGCCCGCCGCTCCGCCACTAGGACACCCGTGGACGGGGGACGCGTACGTCCAGGTGAGTACGTTCCTGAGCGGACGACTGGCCCGGATCTAGACCATACGCTCAGTCACGTGCGCCCGTTCGGCAGATGGCCAGACCCGCTGGTGCCGCTCGACATCGTGCTGGCTGTCGCGGTCGGCTTGTTCGTGATCCTCACCGCGCCGCAGGTCGGCAGTGCGGTGGGCACCGACACGCCCAGCCACCTGGACGCGACCGGCTACCTCCTGGTGATCACGACCGCCGCCGCCCTGGTCTTCCGGCGCCGCTTCCCCGACGTCGCCCTCGCGGTCGCGGCGGCCGCCACGTTCACGTTCGTCATGCTCGGTTACCCCGACGGACCGATCTACCTGGGCGTGATGGTCGCGATGTACTCGGTGGCGGTCGCGCGCAGCACGCGGCACGCGGTCGTCTGGGCGGTCGTGCTCGCGATCACGTACCTCGTCTGGCTCGTGGTCGTCACAGGACAGTGGACGGACGCGCTGGACACCCTCGGCTGGCTCGCGGCTCCCCTCGGCCTCGGCGTCGCGGTGCGTACGCACGGGGAGGCCCGGTTCCGGGCGGTGGCCCACGACCGGCGCCGCCAGGTGTACGAGGAGCGGCTGCGGATCGCGCAGGAGGTGCATGACGCGGTGGGCCACAGCCTCGCCATGATCAGCATCAACGCCGGGGTCGCGCTGTACATCCTGGCCAAGCAGGAGTCGCCGCAACCGCAGATGGAAGCCACCCTGCGGGCCATCCGGCAGGCCGGCAACGGCGCGCTCGACGAGCTGCGGGCGACGCTGGCCACCTACACCGGGCAGGTGTCGCCGCCCGATCAGCGCCCACCGCCCGGCCTCGCCGCTCTGCCCGACCTGGTGAGCGCGACCGCCGTCGACGGGCTGCGCGTGCACCTCGACGTCACCGGTGTCCCGAACGGCGTGCCGTCCACTGTCGACCACGCCGGCTACCGCATCGCCCAGGAGGCACTGACCAACGTGATACGGCACGCGGCCGCCGAGCACGCCACCATCCGGGTCGAGTACGGCCCGCACCAGATCGAGCTGCTCATCACCGACGACGGCCGGGGCGGCAAGCCACCCAACCCGGCCGGCAGCGGGCTGGCCAGTATGGGCGAGCGGGCCCGCGCGCTCCGCGGCTCGTTCTCCGCCGGCCCGGTCGAAGGCGGCGGCTTCGAGGTCCGCGCCATCCTTCCGTACGGTGGTCAGGTGGTCCGATGATCCGCGTGCTGCTAGTCGATGACCAGGCGCTCCTGCGCATGGGGCTCCGGACGCTCATCGAGGTCGAACCCGACCTGGAGCTGGCCGGCGAGGCCGAGGACGGGCACGCCGCGCTCGCGATGATCCGCGAGCAACGGCCCGACGTGGTGCTGCTCGACGTGCGGATGCCCCGCCTCGACGGTCTGGCCACGCTCCGCCAGCTCGCCGCCGACGCCGACCTGTCCGCCGTACGGGTCGTCATCCTCACCACGTTCGAGCTCGACGACTACATCTTCGAGGCGCTCCGCGCGGGAGCATCCGGTTTCATCACCAAGGACGCCGAGCCCGAGGAGCTGTTGCGGGCCATCCGGGTGGTCGCCGAGGGCAACTCGCTGCTGTCCCCCGCGGTCACCCGGCGGGTCATCCGGCGCTTCGGCGCCGATCCGTCGGCCGGTCGAACCCACCGCCCGCACCCCGAGCTCCACCTGCTCACCGACCGGGAGCGGGAGATCGTGGGCTGGGTCGCGACGGGCAGCTCCAACGAGACGATCGCCAAGCAGCTGACGGTGAGCACGGCGACCGTGCGCACCCACGTCAGCCGCGCCATGGTCAAACTCGGCGCCCGCGACCGTGCGCAACTGGTCGTCATCGCCTACCAGTCCGGGATGGCGGTCCCGTACGTATAGCCAGAGTCGGGCCCGCGTACGCCGCGTGACGTAGGCGGGAGAGCCGGTCTGTGGCCGACGCGCGCGACGGCGTCCAGGCGGCACCCTCCGTAGGACACCGTTTCCATCGGAGGTTCCAGTCATGTCCGTGTGGCACAAGCTGGCCGGCTTACCGGCCGACCGCCGCGCTAAATGGGTTACCGCGGCGGTCTGGCTGCTGCTCGCCGTGCTCGCCGTGAGTCTCGCCGGGCAGAGCGGCGAAGACAGCGGCAGCGATACCGACGCTCTACCCGCCAACGCCGAGTCGACCAAGGCCGTCGAGCTGGCCGACCGCGACTTCCCGCCGGAGCCGGAGCAGCTGCTGCTGGTCTACGCCCGGGACGGTGGCATCACCCCGACCGACCGAGCAGCGGCGACCGCGGACGCCTCGGCACTGCGCCGGTTCGCGGACGGCGAGATCCCGCCGCCCATCCCGTCCGAAGACGGCGACGCGCTGCTCGTCATGATCCGCCTCGCGCCGGAGCACGCCGACGACGCGCACATCGGCGATACGCTCGCCACCGCCCGGGACACGCTCGCGGCCGGCCGGCCAACCGGGCTGGACGCCCGCGTCACCGGGGGCGCCGCCGCCTCGACCGACTTCAGCGAGGCGTTCAACTCCGTCGACACCACGCTCCTGCTGGCCACCGTCGTGGTCGTCGCGGTGCTGCTCCTGCTGACCTACCGCAGCCCGATCCTCCTGCTGATCCCGCTGCTGTCGGTGGGACTGGCCAGCCAGCTCGCCAGCGCGGTGGTCAAGCTCCTGTCCAAGTACGGCGGCCTGGTCGCGGACGACATCAGCGGCGGCATCCTCACCGTACTCATCTTCGGCGTGGGCACCGACTACGCGCTGCTGCTCATCTCGCGGTACCGCGAGGAGCTGACCCGGCACGCGGACCGGCACGAGGCGATGCGGGTGGCGCTGACCCGGGCCGTCCCGGCCGTCGCGGCGTCCGCGGTGACGGTGATCCTGGCCCTGGTCGCGCTCACGCTGGCGGAGCTCAACTCCACCCGCGGCCTTGGCCCGATCGGTGCGATCGGCATCGCCTGCGCTCTCCTGGTGATGACCACGCTCCTGCCGGCGCTGCTGGTCGTCTGCGGACGATGGATCTTCTGGCCGCGCACCCCGCGCTTCCGGCCGCACGAGACGCCGGCGAAGCCGGGCGTCTGGGCCCGGGTGGCCGGCGCGGTCAGCCGCCATTCCCGCCCGATCTGGCTCGTGGCGGCGCTGGCGCTCGCGGCGACCAGCCTCGGCACGACGCAGCTGTCCACCGGCTTGGAACGCGCCGAGGCGTTTGTCACCAAACCCGACTCGGTACTCGGGCAGGAGCTGCTGGCCGCGCACTTCCCGGCCGGCGCCACCGGGCCGAGCGAGATCTTCGCACCGGCCGCCAGCGCTGAACGGGTGGCCACGGCGGCTCGGGCCGTGCCCGGCATCGCCCAGGTGGACACGGAGGACGCGACGACGTCACGGAGCGGCGACTGGGTGCGCTACCCGGTCATCCTGGACGACGAGCCGGAGACGCAGGCGGCGGAGAAGACCGTCGAGCGGCTCCGTGCGGCAGTGCACGATGTGGACGGTGCGGTGCTGGTGGGCGGTACCACCGCGGAGCGGCTCGACGTCGACGACGCGATGAACCGGGACCTCCGGCTGATCCTGCCGTTGATCCTGCTCATCGTGCTCGGCGTGCTGATGGTCCTGCTGCGGGCGGTGGTGGCGCCGCTGCTGCTGCTCGCCAGCGTCGTGCTGTCGTTCGCGGCGGCGCTGGGCGCGGCCACGCTGGTGTTCCACGCGATCGGCCACCCGACCATCGACCGGGTGGTGCTGCTGTACGGCTTCCTCTTCGTGGTCGCCCTCGGCGTGGACTACACCATCTTCCTGATGGCACGCGCCCGGGAGGAGACGGCCGCGCTCGGAAACGCCAGGGCGGTGGAGCGGGCGCTCGCCTCGACCGGCGCGGTCATCATCAGCGCCGGCCTGGTGCTGGCCGGCACGTTCTCCGTGCTCAGCGTCATGCCGATCGTGTTCATGGTGCAGATCGGCATCCTGGTCGCGATAGGCGTGCTCCTGGACGCGTTCGTGGCCGCGTCGCTGCTGGTGCCGTCGCTGGTGACCGCCACCGGCCGCCGCACCTGGTGGCCCGGCCGCCTCGCCCGCGAGCCGCGGCCAGACCCGGACCCGGTCGAAGGGCGGGCGCCCCTGGAGGCGGCGGAGCCGTGACGCGGGAGAGGGTGGGCCCCGCACGGGCCCACCCTCTCATCGTCGAACCCGGCTAGCCGACCAGGTGGTCGCTTCGGGCCGGCACTTCGAACAGAGCGGGCGGAAAGTACGTCTGCACCTCCTGGCCCACCAGTGCGGCCAGGCAGTCCGCCGCGTAGACGCGGGCGAGGCCCAGAAACACGTACCGGTGGGCACGCCCGCTCCTGGTGTCGACCATCGCGAGCAGGTGGCACTCGACGAGCCGGGCGAGCACCATCTCCGCGACGAGCGGCGGGCAGCCGAGCAGCGACACCACGTCCTGTGCGTCGAACGCGCGGTCGCCGAGCAGGCACAGCAGTCGGAGCGCCCACCTTTCCCGTTCGTCCAGCCGCTCGTAGCTGGCCGTGTACCGGGCTCGTACGTCGATGTCGCCGATGCTCAGCTCGGCGAGGCGGGTCGGAGCGGCCGACAGCTGCTGAGCGAACCTGCGCAGCGACACGTTGGGCGAGGCCGCCAGCCGGGCCGCCGCGCCGCGCACCGCGAGCGGCAGGTTGCCGCAGAGCCGCACGATGTCCGCGGCCGCGTCGACCTCGGCGTCCACCCGCCGCCGCCCGATGACGCCGCTGAGCAGGCGCAGGCAGTCGTTGAGACGTAACGGCTGCACCGCCGCCGTGCGGGCGCCCGGCAACCCGTGCGCGAACCGGCTGGTGACGATCACACCGCACCGCGCGTCGCCCGGCATCAGCGGCTCCACCTGCCATGCCGAGGCCGCGTCGTCGAGGACGATGAGGACGCGGCGTTTGGCACACCAGCCGCGGTAGAGCCGGGTGGCCGCGCCAAGCTCGATATCCGACCCGCCGGCCGGCAGCGCGTCGACGGAACGGAGGAAGTCGAGCAGCACGTCGTACGGCGCTGCCGGCTCGGCGTCGGTGCCGCGCAGGCGAGCGAAGAACTGGCCGTCCGGAAACCGGGCCCGCACGCGGTGCGCGAGATGCAGCGCGGTGGACGTCTTGCCCACCCCGGGCGTGCCGGTCAGGGAGACCATCCGGCCTTCGGCCCGCCGGTGGTCGGGGCTGGTGAGGAACCTTTCGAGGTCCAGGATGAGCTGCTCGTGGCCGGTGAAGTCCGCGACGGCGGGCGGTAGCTGCGCGGGCACGGGCGCCGGCGCGACCGTCACCGGACCGGAGGCGGCGCCCGCCAGACCCGACTCGACGGCCAGCGGGGTCGGTGTGGCGCCATCGGCTGGCGCGATGGCCGGCACCGCCGGACCCCCCGCCGCGGCGCGTGCGGCCGCCGTGGGAAGTGTGGAGACGGTGGCGACCTGCCGCACCGGTACCGGACGGGAGGTGAGGATCGAGTGCTGCAGGGCTCGCAGCTCGGCCGACGGCTCCAGGCCGAGCTCCTCGCGGAGGATTCGTTGCAGCCGCCGGTACGCCTCGAGCGCTTCGTGTGGCCGGCCGGCGAGGGCCAGCGACGTGATGAGCTTCGCGTAGAAGGTCTCGCTCAACGGGTGCGTCATGATGAGGGCTTTCAGCTCGCTGATCAGGCTCTGGTGGTTGCCCAGCTGAAGGTCGGCCTCCATGCGCATCTCCAGCACCCTGAGGCGGCGCTCCTCGAGGCGGGTCGCCTCGGCGGCGAGAAGGTTGCCCACCGGCACGTTGGCGAGGGCCGGACCGCGCCACAGCCCGAGCGCCTCGGTGAGGGCGCGGCGCGCCTCCTCGGGCGCGCCCCGGTCCAGCGCGCGTGCGCCCGCGTCGGCCTGCTCCTCGAACTCGTCCAGGTCGAACTGCCCCCCGGAGACCTGTAGCTGATAGCTGTATCCGTTGGTGCGCAGCAGTTTGCTGCCCTCCCCCGGCCGCTCCACGTCGAGCATCTTGCGCAGCTTGTAGATGTACGTCTGGAGCGTCGGCAACGCGCTCTCCGGCGGGCATTGCCCCCAGAGCTCGTCGATCAGCGATGCCGTCTGCACGGTGCGGTTGCGCCGCAGGATAAGCAGCGCCATAACGGCGCGCTGTTTGGGCGCGCCTGGCGTCAGATCACGGCGATCACCCGCGATCTCCAGCGGCCCAAGGACCTGAAACCTCATCCGTCTGTTCCTTCCCCCGCGTCTGCCGAATCTCCCGCAAGGTCGAATTCAGCGACCCATTTCACCCCATACCGAAAGGTTTGCGCAATTGGACTTTTGTCAATGTTGTGCCATCCGCCAATGCATAGACTTGCAATGAGACGCCAGAAACGGGCCTTCGTTACGAGCCAGGGTGACCGCCCTTAATCAATGCGGCCGCAATGTGGCGGGCTGGACATCGCCTCCCCTTTAGATACTCTATCGTATCCAAGGAGAAAGTTAACACGGTGCGGAACAGCGACGCAAGGCTTCTGCCATTGATTAGGTTATATTCATGTTGCCTGAGTGGGTAACAGCAGATGAAACGGCGCAAATGACCGGCCATTGGGGGCGAAAGTTACCACTCCGTACGCAGAACTGCGTACGGAGAACTACCGCAATCAACGTACGATGCCTGCACGATTGGCCGTACATTCGAAACACCTCGCGGCCGATGACCGCGACGTTCAGTTCCGTAGAATGAGTTCTGCGCCAGTTGTGGGGATGTTGCGGGACAGCACCGGTTTCCACGGTTTCTCCCTGCGCCGCGCGCGCCGTAGTCGCGCCCCGCTGATTCCAGGGAGATGATCTTGTCATGGCGACGACGGACGACCCGACGAACGCACCCCGCCGAAGGCGAGGAGACGCCCTACTCCAGGCCATCTACGACAGCGTGCTGGCCGAGCTGGCCGAGGTCGGCCTTGGGCGACTCACCATGGAGGGGATCGCCGCGCGGGCCGGCACCGGCAAGATGCCGCTCTATCGCCGCTGGGCGTCCCCCCACGACCTGTTACTCGAGGCCGTGCGCAACCTGCTCGCCACGGTGGCCCCCAACGACGGCGCGCTGCCCGACACCGGCAGTCTGCGAGAGGATCTCATGATCCTGCTCAACCACCCGCGGGACGTCATGGCCGGTCCAGTGGGCCCGGCGATCAGCGCGGTCATCAGCGAGCGGCACCGCTACCCGGCGCTGATCGGGGCCATCAGCAACAGGATCTTCGGTACACACACGAGAATCGAGGCGGTGCTACGCCGGGCGGCCGAGCGTGGCGAGATCGACGCGGAGCGGATCACGCCGCACGTCTGCCTGGCCGGTCCGGCCCTTCTGATCCTGTGCTACCTGGTGGAGGGCAAGCCGCCCGCGCGGACGGAGATGAACGCGATCATCGACAGCGTCGTGCTGCCCGCCCTGGGAGTGGTCCCGGATTGAGGGCGGCGACCGGACGGCACACTTCAGGGCGCCCCGCGTGATGCGGGACGCCCTGATCGGAGGTGCGGTGGAACCGGAGGTGCGGTGAATCAGGCCCCGCGGCAGAGGACCCGCTCCAGGGCCTCGCCCAGCGCCTGGGCGGGGTCGGCGACCGCACCCGGCGAGCGCCACGCCACGAAGCCGTCCGGGCGTACGAGCACCGCGCCCGTGTCACCGACGCCGTACGCGGTACCCCAGGCGCCGTCGACGTCGCGCAGGTCGTCCGGGCCCGACCCGAACTGGTGGCAGGCCACGCTGACGCCCAAGGCGCCA
Source organism: Phytohabitans aurantiacus (assembly GCF_027923225.1). Classification (GTDB taxonomy): domain Bacteria; phylum Actinomycetota; class Actinomycetes; order Mycobacteriales; family Micromonosporaceae; genus Phytohabitans; species Phytohabitans aurantiacus. Next base: position 70,129 of record NZ_BSDI01000022.1, on the reverse strand, counting down.
CCGGCGACCGCCGCCGCCTTCTGCCACCCCTCGCCTTCCGGACCGGTCAGCAGGACGAAGCCGTCGCCGTACAGGTCGAGGAGCGAGCCGCGCTCACCGTCCCGGTCGACGACCACGTGCGCGGCCCGCGTACCCGGGCGGCCGCTCGGCCGGCGCGGGTCTTCCAGCGGCTCGCCGTCGTCGGGCGCCTCGACTACCACGGCACGCGAGCGGTACCGGTACCCGAAGACGACACTGCAGTGATCGTGCGGCGCGTACGGCTTGCCGTCCGCGCCGCCCGGGTTCCGCGCGCCGAACATCGGGGTACGGGCGACCGCCTCCTTCATCGTCAGCGACCCGACCGGATGCCGCTCCTGCTCGTACGTGTCCAGCAGCGCCGGTCCGGCCGTGCCGTCGAGCACCGCGGCCAGCTTCCAGGCCAGGTTGTGCGCGTCCTGGATGCACACGTTGCCGCCGAACCCGCCGGTGGAGGGCATCACGTGCGCGGCGTCACCGACCAGGAAGACCCGGCCCTCCCGGATCCGCTGGGCCACCAGCGCGCCAACCTCCCAGGGCTCCGCGCCGACCACCTGGGGCCGCAGGTCCGGCAGCCCCACCGCGATCCGGATGAGGTCGACGCACCGCTCCTCGGTGAAGTCGGCCGCGGTCTCGTGCGCCTCCCGGGGCAGCGTCAGCTGCCACCGGCCGCCGTGCCGGGGCAGCAGGCCGCTGCCGGGGAACCGCTCGATCATGCAGATCTTGATGCTGCGTCCCCGGACCACCTCGCTGAGGTCGGCGTGGAACAGGATGCTGCACCGGTATCCGAAGACGCCCGGCCCGACCCGCTTGATGGCCAGCCGTTCGCGCACCGGGCTGTGCGTGCCGTCGGCCGCCACCAGGTACGACGCGCGGACCACCCGCTCGGTGCCGGTGGCCACCGTACGCAGGACCGCTCGGACGCCGTCCGCCTCCTCGCTGAACTCCACCATCTCGGTGCCGAACCGCACGTCGGCGCCGAGCTCCATGGCCCGCCGGTGCAGCACCGGCTCGAGCAGGTCCTGGTCGCACATCGCCTCGACCGTGGGGCTGACGCCTTCGAACGCGTCGTTGTGCGGGGGCACCAGCTCGCGGATCTCGCGGCCGGCCAGGGACTCAGCCATGATCACCCGAGAACCCTCGTTGGCGCTGTCGTCGATTTCCTGGATCGCCGGCGTCAGCCCGACCTGGTCGAAGCATTCCATCGACCGGGCCGACACGCCGCGAATCCGCGGGTGGCGCGAACTGCCCGCCCGGCGCTCCACCACCATGCACGGAACACCGTGGTGAGCCAGGAACACCGCCGTCGATAGCCCGCTGACCATGCCGCCGATGACCAGGACCGGCGTGTACTCTTCCATGCCTTCCTCCTGAAGCACGTGGCCACGCTCGCTCAGAGCTGCCGCACCTCGGCCGCCTCGTGCGAGAAGACGACGTCGTACGCCTTCTGCTCGCCCTTGGTCAGCTCTCCGATCGGTCCGAAGTACGGCGCGACGGACGGGTCGCGGACCATGGCCTCGAAGTCCTCCCGGCGCTCCCACTGCGTGTAGTCCACGACCAGGTAGCCGTCGACGCTGCGGTGGATGTTGGTGGACACGTAGCCGGAGCGGTGCCTGATGGTGCCCTCGTGCGCCTTGATCAGTAGGTCGACCAGCTTGGCCTGGTCACGGGGGCGGGTCGGGAACACGTTGATAAACGTGACGACCCTGTTGTCGGACGAGATCTCCGGCATGCCGGGTCCCCTTTCGTTCGGCGTGGATCTGTCAGGTGGTGGTGCGTACCAGGTACGGCCGGTGCTCGCGGCTGATGGTCGTCTCCACGATGGGCTCCGACAGTTCGGAGAACCGGTGGTGGTTGGCCCAGGTCTGGTAGTGCGCGGGTGTCTCCCACTCGCTCGTGATGAGCCACTCCCGCGGATCGTTCGGCGACTGGCAGAGCTGGTCCAGCACGTGACCGGGTGCCTGCGCGACCTTGTGACGGATTCGCTCGTACGCGGCCAGGAAGTCCTCTTCGCCGTCCTCGGCCACCCGTGCGAAGAACAGGATGCGCAGCCGGCCGTCGGGAGTCTCCACTTCGGACACACTCATGGCTACGCCTCGGGCACGTACGCGGTCAGCGTGTGCAGACTCGTGCCCGGTACCGGCTGGACCGCGCCGGGCCGCAGCCCCGCCTGCTCGAAGAGCTTGGCCAGACCGTGCCGCGTGTGCTTCTTCCCGCCCACGTTCAGCAGCAGGAACAGGTCCATCGCGGTGGTGACCTTCATCTCCGAGCTGGCCTCGACGAGGTTCTGTACCAGTACGACGCGGGCGCCGGGCCGGCCCGCCTGGCGAGCGTTGCGCAGTGCGGCGAGCGAGCTCTCGTCGTCCCACTCCAGCACGTTCTTGAAGACGTACAGGTCGGCGCCCGGGGGCACGCTCTCGCGGCAGTCGCCGCCGATCACCGTGCACCGGTCGGCAAGCTCGCCGCCGGCGGTGATCGCCGGGATGGCGCCGGCCACGACCTTGGTCAGGTCATACAGCACGCCCTTGACGTCCGGGTGGCGGCGCAGCAGCGTGGCGACCAGGTGGCCCTGGCCGCCCCCGATGTCCACCACGGTCCGCACGCCGGCCAGGTCCAGCACCTCCGCGACCAGCTCCGAGGTGATCTGGCTGGACTGGGTCATCGCCCGGTTGAACACCTTGGCCGACTCGGGGTCGCTCTCCTGCAGGTACGTGAAGAACTCCTGGCCGTAGATGTCCGGGAAGACGGCCTTGCCGGTGCGGACGGCCTCGTCCAGCCGCGGCCAGGCCTCCCACGTCCAGGGCGCGCTCGCCCACAGGACGATGTACTTCATGCCCTTCGGGTGGTCCTCGCGGAGCAGTCGCGAGGTGGCCGTGTGGGCGTACGTGCCGTGTTCTACCTCCTCGAACACGCCGTGCGAGGTGAGCGCCCGCATCAGACGGTCGAGGGTGTCGGCGTCGGCGTCGACCGCCTTGGCCAGCACCTCGGCGCTGGCCGGCGCGTCGCCGAGCACGTCCGCGACGCCGAGCTTGGCGGCGGCGCGCACCTGGGCGGCGAAGCCGAGGCTCATGCCGAGCTCGCGCATCGCGGTCGCGTTCGCGCTCTCTTCGGGTGTGGTGGTCGTCATCGGTGGCACCTTTCGGACGGCGCGGTCAGCTGGGAACGTCGACGGCGTCGTCACCACGGGCCAGGCCGGAGACGAGCGTGACGAAGTCGACATTGGCGGGGAAGTGCTTGTCCGGGTCGATGATCGCCTGAGCACCGACGTGGTAGTCCTTCTGGCCCTTCGTGCGGTCGTAGAAGAAGCGCACGAACTCCAGCAGGGCGTTGAGGAAGTCGCGGTAGCTGTCCTCGTACGTCTGCAGCGTGTCGCGCTCCTTGGCCGGGTCGACGAGCGCCTCGTGCACGGCCCGGGAGATCGTGCTCCCGCCGCGCATGGCGAGCGTCACGCCGGTGGAGAGCAACGGGTCGATGAACGCGGCGGCGTCGCCGACCAGCGCGTACCCGGGGCCGGAGAACCGCTCGCAGACATACGACCAGTCCCGCGCGGTGCGGTAGATGTCGACGCGGCGGGCGTTCTCCGTGAGCCGCGCGACCTCGGAGGACTCGGCGATCTGCTTGTCCAGCATCGCCTCCGGGGTGAGCCCGGACTCGGCCAGGCGGGAGGAGGGCGTGACGTACCCGATGCTGGTGATGTCCTTGCTGAGCGGGATGTACCAGAGCCAGCCGTGCGGCCGGTTCTCGGTGAGGATGTTGCCCTCGGTCTCACCCTCGTACCGCAGCCCGCCCTGGTAGTAGCTCCAGGCGGCGATGTTGCGCAGGTCCTCGTGCCACTCGACCATGTCGAAGTGGCGGCCCAGCCAACGCTGCTGCCCACTGGCGTCGATAGTGATCTTGCCGCTGACGTCGATGGTCTTCGGCTCGTTGCGCAGCGAGTACCGGACACCGACCATCCGGTCGCCGTCGAAGAGCGGCTCCTTGACCGAGGCGCCCTCCAGCACCACGACGCCCAGTTCCCGGGCCCGGTCCAGCAGCAGCGCGTCGAAGTCGGCGCGGCGCACCTGGTACGCGTGCTCGTACTTGCCGTTGCCGGTCTCCCTGAACTTGAACGTCCACGGCTTGGAGTGCCCCTTGCCCCACAGCAGGCTGCCGCCGTACTTGCGCTGGAAGCCGAGCTCCTCCATCCGCTCGGTCAGTCCCAGCCGGGCGAGCGTGGGCAGCACGCCGGTGATCAGGGACTCGCCGATGTGGTAGCGGGGAAACTTGTCCCGCTCCAGAAGCAGGACACTGTGGCCCTGCAGGGCCAGCAGACCGGCGGCGCTGGACCCGGCCGGTCCACCTCCGACCACGATGACGTCGTACTCTTCATGTCCGTTGTTCATTGTGGACAATCCTCCTGAGTTGGCTCTGGATAGGGCTGCCGGTCACGGCTGCTGGATCACGCCGAGCCCGCGCTCCCAGTGGTAGAACTGCTTCGCGGACGCCTGCTCGACGCTGCCCCACCGGCCCGTGAACGGGATGATGTAGTCGTCGAGGGCCTTGCTGATCTCCTGGAACAGCGGGTGGTCGTGCAGCCGCGTGACGTTGGCGTCGACCTTCCGCTCCACTCCCTGCACGAGGTGGATGTAGACGTCGTGGAACGTGTACAGCCGCCGGCTCTGCACCCCGATCAGGTCCGGCAGCTCGGTGGCGTCGGATTGGGCGAACAGCCGGGCGATCTCCCTCTCCGAACCCGGCTTGAAATTGGTGACGATCAGTGTTGGATCCATTGTGGACTCCTATGGGTCTCGCGACTTGTACCACTCAGGTGGCCGCAGCCGAGCGCGCGGCCGCCTCCACCCGCTCCTTGATCAGGGGCAGCTGGACGCTCGTCCCCTTGTTCAGACGATCCGTCATCGCGGCATCGTCCACCGGGGAGTCGGCTCGCATGTGGAAGTCCTGGATCCACTTGAGACGGACGCCGTGGTCGGTCTGCTCGTAGGCCCAGAAGATGTCCATGTACTCGAACCAGCCCGGCTCGACGCGGCGCGCCCGCACGATGAGCTTCTCCCGGTCGGGCGTGCGCTCCGACACCCAGCTCCAGGCGTTGCCCTGCGGGTCCGGGTGCATCGTCAGGCGGAACCGGATCGTGTCACCGTCCCGCTCCAGGATCTCCGCCTTGCTGTACTCACTGAACAGATCGGGCCACGACTCCACGTCGTTGGTCATGTCCCAGACCAGATCCAGTGGCGCGTCGATGACTATCTCGTTCTCGGTGTGTCCTGGCACGGTCCTCACTCCCTGCGGTAGGTCAGATGGGGCTCATCCGGTCGTTGAGGTAGTCGATGGTCTGCCGCGGGGTCTTGAGCTCGGTGACGTCCTCGTCGGGTATCGCCACGCCGAACTCCTGCTGGATCTTGGCGGACATCTCCAGCAGCGCGAGCGAGTCGTAGCCGAGATCGGTGTAGGCCTCGTCGACGATGCCCGCGTTGAGCTCGACGCCGTCCGCCACGCCGCCGGCGCTCCGCAGCAGGCGGATCAGGTGGTCGATCGTGAACTGATCCATCTTTCCTCCTCTATGGACAGTCGTGGGTCACAGGCTCGGCGCGGTCACGACAGCGGCCGCGTTGAAGCCGCCGTACCCGCGCGCGAGCACGAGCGCCGTGGAGACCGAAGCCGGACGCGCGCGATCCCGCACCAGGTCCAGCTCGCACTCCTCGGCCTGGCGCAGGATCCCGATGGTGGGCGGGATGACGCCGTCGCGGATGGACAGCAGCGCGACCGCCACGTCCAGGGCGGCACCGCCGGCGTACAGGCGGCCGCTCATCGTCTTCGGCGCGGTCACCGGGACGCCGTACGGGCCAAAGATCGCCGTGATCGCCGCGGCCTCCTGCCGGTCCAGCTCGGGCAGGCCGACCGCGTCGGCGAAGACGACGTCGATCCGATCCGGCCCGATCCCCGCGTCGGCCAGCGCCAGCTCGGCCGCGCGCCGCAGGCCCGGTTCGCGGCCGGTCTCCGGTGCCGGGTCGAACGTCGCACCGTAGCCCGCCACCGTGCCGTACGCGCGCGCGCCGCGGGCGAGCGCGGCCCGCTCGTCCTCCACCACGAGGATGGCCCCGCCCTCGCCGGGCACGTAGCCGCCGGCCTGCGCGTCGAACGGCACGTACGCCCGCAGCGCGTCCTGGCTCCGGCTGAGCCGGCCGCTGGCGAGCTGCGCGGTCAGCCCGTACGGGCACAGCGACGCGTCGGTGCCGCCGGTGAGCACCATCCGCGACCCGTCCCGCACCAGCCGGCGGGCCTGTGCGAGCGCGTCGAGGCCGCCGGCCTGCTCCGTGCAGACCACCCCGCACGGGCCGCGCATGCCGTGCCGGATGGAGATCTGCCCGGTGGTCGCCGCGTAGAACCAGGCGATCGACTGGTAGGCGCCGACGAACTGCGGACCGCGCCGCCACAGGCTCTGGATCTCCCGCTGGCCGAACTCCGTACCTCCCGAGGAGCTCGCGGTAACGACGGCCATCTCGTACTCGGGCACCGCCGCCGGTTCCAGTCGCGCGTCGGCGAGGGCCAGATCCGTCGCGGCCAGCCCGAGATGGGTCCACTGGTCGGTCTGCACGACGATCCGGCCGGGGACCCGCTCCTCGGCGACGAAGCCACGCACCTCACCGGCGAGCCGGGTCGGGTAGGGGCTCGGGTCGAACCGGGTGATCGGGCCGATCGCGCTGCGCCCGGCGAGGACGAACGCCCAGTACTCCGCGGCACCGAAGCCACCCGGCGCGACGATACCGAGCCCGGTGACGACCGTGCCGGTGCTCATGCCGCACTGCCCCTCGCGACTACCATCGCCGACTGGAACCCACCGAACCCGCTGCCGACGCTCAACACCATGTCGAGCTCCTGGTCGCGGGCCGTCAGCGGCACGTAGTCAAGATCGCACTCGGGATCGGGCGTGTGCAGGTTCGCCGTCGGAGGTACGACCTGGTGGGTCAGCGCCAGCGCGCAGGCCGCCACCTCGATCGAGCCGATCGCGCCGAGCGAGTGGCCGATCATCGACTTGATCGAGCTCACCGGTACCTCGTACGCCCGCTGGCCGAGGCTCCGCTTGAACGCCGCGGTCTCGTGCCGGTCGTTCTGCTTGGTGCCCGAGCCGTGCGCGTTGATGTAGTCGATGTCTTCGGGTGCCACGCCGTTCTGGGCCATCGCCACGGTGATGGCCTCGGCCATCTCCCGGCCGTCCGGCTTGAGGCCGGTCATGTGGAAGGCGTTGCTGCGGCTGGCGAAGCCGACGATCTCGCCGTAGATCCGGGCGCCCCGTGCCCGCGCGTCGTCGAGGCGCTCCAGCACCAGCACGGCCGCGCCCTCGCCGAGCACGAACCCGTGCCGGTTGAGGTCGAACGGCCGGGAGGCGTGCTCGGGGTCGTCGTTGTCCGGCGAGGTCGCCTTGATCGCGTCGAAGCAGGCCGCCGTGATCGGCGAGAGCGGCGCGTCGGCCGCACCGGCGATCACCAGGTCGGCCGAGTTCTCGTACAGCAGGCGCAGCCCGTGCCCGATCGAGTCCAGCCCGGCGGTGCAACCGGTGGAGATGAGCGCCACCGGCCCCTCAGCGCCGGCCGCCCGCGCCGCCTCGGCCGCGATCGTGCTCGGCACCATGTAGTCGTAGGCGTGCGGTACCAGGTACGCCGGGTCGACCAGCCACTTCTCGCCACCGTTGCTGAGCACGACGTACTCGTCCTCGAGCCGCATGGTGCAGCCCACGGCGCTGCCGATGCTCACGCCGATCCGCTCCGGCGGCACCAGCCCGGCCACGCCGCTGTCCGCGATCGCGTCCCGCACGCAGACCAGCCCGAACTGAGCCGCGCGGTCCAGCCGCCGGATCTCCTGCGGGCTCAGCCCTTCCTCTTCCGGGTAGAAGTCACACTCCGCCGCGACCCGGGACCGGAAGCCGGTCGCGTCGAAGAGGCTGATCGAGCGGGTCGCGGTGCGGCCGGAGGTCAGCAGGTCCCAGAACGCCTTGACCCCGATGCCGCCCGGAGCCACGACCCCCAGCCCCGTGATGGCGACCCGCGGCCGTCCATTGCGGAGGGTCGCCGGTGTGGTCACGCCGACCCTCCCACCTCGACCTGCGGCTCCGACGCCGCAGGCAGCTCCTCGGTGTCGACATGGCCGAGCTCCGGCCGCGGCGCCAGCGGGCTGAGGTGGAACGGCACGACCGCCGGCACCGTCCCCACGTTCGTCACCCGGTGCCGGACGTTCTTGGGCACCATGAGCCCTTCACCGGCGCGCAGCGTCAGCTCCTGATCGCCGTCGATCCGCACCAGCAGGCTGCCGGCGGAGACGTAGATGAACTCCTCCGAGTACGGGTGGTAGTGCTCGGAGACGAACTCACCCGGCGCCAGGGTGAGTACGCCGAAGAAGCCGGAGGTGGACTGGACGGTCTTCGGACTGAGCAGCACGCGGATCTCGCCGCCGCGGCGACGGTTGACCGCCACGTCGTCAAGCGCGACCTTCTTGATGTGCGTACCGGACACTGACTGTCTCCTCGCTGTGGCTGCCGGGCCGCTGTGGCTCGTCGCCCGGCCGGGTGCTGAGCACCAACCACGCTCGGCGCACCGTCTAGCACGCCGATCGAGTGGCTCTAGAGCGGCCGCCGCCGTCCGGTCGATTCCGCCTCGACGGCTGGGTGTGGGGCGTGACGCAAAATCGCGTGACCTCGGTCCTGAGCGCCGGCTCGCGGGGTGGGCCCGGCACCCGGACCGCCGCTCGAGCGAAGGGAACCGTCGATCGTGACCGAACGGGCCGCCGCGTCCCCGGACACCACCGGTGACGCACCCGAGAAGCTGGACCGCCGCATCTACCTGCTGACGCTGACGGTGGTAGCCGGTGTGATCATGTCGGTCTTCGACACCACCGTCGTGATCGTCGCACTCGACGAGCTGAGCCGGCAGCTACACGCTCCACTGTCGACGGTTCAGTGGGTGGTGACCGCGTACCTCCTCGCCCTGGCCGTCGTGATACCGCTCAGCGGCTGGGCGACCGACCGGTACGGCGCCAGGACGGCCTGGCTCGTCGCGGTCACCGGGTTCACCGCCGGCTCCGTGCTCTCGGGCCTCGCCTGGAACATCGAGAGCCTCATCGCGTTCCGGGTGGTGCAGGGCCTCGCCGGCGGCATGATGATGCCGGTCGGACAGGCGCTGCTCGTCGTCTCGGCCGGGCCGCGGCGGATGGGCCGGGTGATGGGCATCCTGAGCGTGCCCATGGTGCTGGGCCCGGTGCTCGGGCCGATCCTCGGCGGCCTCGTCGTGCAGGAGGTCGGCTGGCGCTGGATCTTCTTCGTCAACCTGCCGACCGGGCTGGTCGCGCTCGCCCTGGCGCTCACCCTCCTGCCCGCCACGCCACCGGCACGCAAGGGCAAGCGGCTGGACGTACCCGGGCTCGTACTGCTCGCAAGCGGCCTGGTGGCCACCCTCTACGGCCTGTCCCGTGCCGCCTCCGCCGGCGGCTTCACCGGGTCGACGACGATCGCCTGCCTGGCTGCCGGCCTCGCGCTGCTGGCCGGTTTCACCGTCTACAGCCGCGCCCGCGGCGACGCCGCCATCATCGACGTACGCCTGTACACCAACAAGGTCTTCGCCGCCGCCTCGGCCAACACGCTGCTGCTGGCCGCCGCGATGTACGGGGCGCTGCTGCTCCTGCCGCTCTACTTCCAGTCGGTGCGCGGGAACGGCGCACTCGACACCGGCCTGCTGCTGATGCCGCTCGGCCTCGGCGCGGCCACCGCCATGCCGATCGCCGGGCGGCTCACCGACCGGCTCGGCCCCCGCCGTCCGATGCTGATCGGGCTGGGCTGCGCGCTGCTCGGCACGCTCGCGTACACCCGGATCGGCCCGGACACCGGCTACCCGCTGCTCGCCATCGCGCTCTACGTGAGCGGCCTGGGCATGGGCGCGACGATGACGCCGAACATGGTCGCCACGTACATCTCCCTGCCCAAGGCGGACGTGCCCCGGGCGAGCAGCGCGTACGGCATCCAGCGCCAGGTCGGCGCCTCCTTCGGCGCGGCCCTGTACGCGGTCGTGCTGTCGCGCAACGTCGACCGGCACCTGGACGGCGGCTCGCCCGATCCGGCGAGGCTGGCCGGCGCGTTCAACGACACCTTCTGGCTGGCCTTCGTGCTGACCGCGGCGATGATCGGTACCGCCATGCTGCTCCCGATGCGCGCGCCGGCTCCCGCGCGGCCGTCCGCCGCGCCCGAGGAGCCCGCGCGTGCCTGATTCCTCGCACTCCAGTGCCGTGCGGTCCGCGCACTAGCCGCGGACCGCAGCCTGGCATCGGTCGCCCCGACCCGTGGCGGAAGGAAGGCAGCTAATGACTGGACGACCGGCAGAGGCCGGGATCGCCGATCCCATCAAGACGATGCTCACCGGCAGCATGTTCACCCACGTCGGATACGCGCTCGCGGTGCTCGGCGTCGCCGATGTCCTTGGCGACAAGACGCTGCACACCAAGCAGATCGCCGAGGCGACCGAGGCGCACCCGGACGCGCTGCTGCAGCTCATGCGCACCGGTGCCGGGCTGGGGTTGTTCATCGAGGCCCCGCCGCGCTTCTTCGCGCTGACCGACGCCGGCCAGCGGATGCGCAAGGACGTACCCGAGTCGCGCTACGGCTCGTTCATCCGGAGCGTGGAACGGAACGGGCCGCTGCTCGCCGAGATCATGCACACGGCGCGCACCGGGCGTCCCGCCTGGGAGAAGGTACACGGCGGCGGAATCTTCAACCGGCCCGACGACGCGTACAAGCTCCAACTGCACGACTCACCGCAGCTCAAGGCGATCCTGGCCGGGTACGACATGTCCGAGGTACGGACCGTCGTCGACGTCGCCGGCGGGCACGGCAACCTCATCTCGTACCTGCTCGACCTGCATCCGCACATGCGGGGCGTGCTTTTCGAGCAGCCACCGGCGATCCGGCTGGCGAAGGAGACGATGGCCGCGGAGGTCGCCCGGCGCTGCTCCTTCGTCGAGGGAAGCTTCTTCGACAGCGCGCCCGAGGGCGGCGACCTCTACCTGATCACCCGGGCGCTGCACAACTGGAACGACGACGACGTCGTCACGATCCTGTCCACCATCCGGGCCGCGATGCCACCCACCGCCCGGCTGCTCGTCGCCGAGCGGCTGGTCGACGGCGGCGACCCGGACCCGATGAACCTCTTCCTCAGCATGCTCATGACGCTGCTGAACGGCGGCCGCGAGCGTAGCGAGGAGGAGTACCGCGACCTGATCGAGCAGGCCGGCTTCACGGTCGTCGGGGTGCGGTATCCCGAGCCGCAACCCGGCGTGCCGAGCGAGAGCGTCCTGGAGGCGACTCCGAAATGAGCGCGACGGACACCAAACCGGCACCGGGAGCGCCCGGCGCGCCCCGCGTGATCAACCCGACGCTCTTCGCGGGCGAGCTGGGCGTGCCCGGCCCGCCCCGCGAGGTGACCATCGGCGACCGCACAGTGTGGATCTTCTCCCGCTTCGAGGACGTGCGGGCCTGCCTGGCCCACCCCCGGCTGAGCCTGGCCACCCGGTTCGCCGCCGACCATGGGCTGGAGCCGCCGGCCGGCGGCCTCTTCGCCAACACCATGCTCGGCTCGGACCCACCGGACCACACCCGGCTGCGCAAGCTGGTCGCCGGCGCCTTCACCATGCGCCGGATCGAGGCGCTGCGCCCCAAGGTCAAGCAGATCACCGAGGACATTCTCGACCAGCTCGCCCCGCTCGGCGAGGCCGACCTGGTCGAGACGCTCACCTACCCCGTTCCGATGCAGGTGATCTGCGAGCTGCTGGGCGTACCGATCGCCGACCGTGACGACTTCCACGAGTGGACGGACATCATGTTCCGCCCGGGCGAGGGCCCGGACGGCATCGCCCGGGCCCGCGACGCGTCGGCCAAGCTCGCCGGCTACATCACCGACCTGACCGAGGCGAAGCGCCGCGAGCCGAGCGACGACCTGCTCACCGCGCTCAACGAGGCGTACGACGGTGACGACAGGCTCACGTTCGAGGAGGTGGTGGGGACCGGGCGGCTGCTGCTGCACGCCGGCTTCGACACCACCGCCAGCTTCCTCGGCAACTCCGTCTACAAGCTGCTGGTCCATCCGGCGGAGCGTGAGGCGGTACGCGAGGACCCCACCCTGCTGCGCACCGCGGTCGACGAGCTGCTGCGGCTGGACGGCCCCAGTACGGTCAACATGCGGTTCGCCAAGGAGGACCTGGAGATCTCCGGCGCGCGGATCCGCAAGGACCAACAGATCGTGCTCGACCTCGAGGGCGCGCACCGCGACCCGGCCCAGTTCGCGGCCGGCGCCGAGATCGACCTGCGCCGCGCACCCAACCCGCACCTGACCTTCGGGCACGGTATCCACCACTGCCTCGGCTCACCCCTCGCACGGCTGGAAGGCCAGGTGGTGCTGGTGGCGCTCTTCAACCGCTTTCCGGACCTCCGCCTCGCGGTGCCGGCCGAGGAGATCCGCCGGCAGCGCCCGAACCACCCGCTGCGCGGCCCGGAACGGCTACCGGTGGTCTTCACCCCGCAGTCCTGATTCGCCCCCCGGGCACGATGCCCCAGCGTCCCCCGCCGCTGGGGCATCGTGCTGTGTAACCCGGATGCGGGCTGTGTAACCCGGATACGGAATGACGGAAGGCTCCCCCGGGCGGGGCATCGGCCGGGGGAGCCTCGATCACGGGGACCTTACGGAGCGGTGGCGTACCAGCGGTCCACCTCGGCGCCGGTAGCCACGCGACCGCGCAGGATGCCGTCGAACGTCGCCGCCTCGCCTTCGCGCCCGTGCGCGACCGCGAAGCGGGACTTGGCCGGCCCGGTGACCAGCACCGAGTACGTGCCAGCCAGCGCCGTGGTTTCGTAGGACGCGAGGGCCAGGTACTTCTGGCCGTTGTCCGGGTTGGTGAACGGGAAGCGGAACGTCGCCTCGATGACCTCGACCCGGCGGTCCGGCCCGATGAGGTACACCTTGGGCAGCGCGCCGGCGGCCAGCGTGTTCTCCGGCGCGAGGTCCGGCACGAAGTACTCCAGGTTGAGCGTCTCCCCGGCCCGCATGCGGATCTGCAGCGCGCGCACCGCGTGCGGGCGGTTGAGCGTACCGAGGAAGACGACCTCGTCGGTGCCGTCACGGGACAGCGGCGCGAGGCAGGGTACGACGTCGCCACGGTCCAGGACGACCGGCTGGTGCACGGCGGCGGCCGGACTGGCGGCGCCGAGCAGGGCGGCGGCGGCCGCGACCCCGACGGTGAGGCCGCGCACCAGGCCTCTGCGCGAGCGGAAGAGGGGCATGGGTGGTTCACTCTCCTATCTGGACGGTTGATCAGGCGGATGGCGCGGATGGTGGCGTGGCACCCACCGACGTCAGGGAGCGCTGCTCGGTGTGGCGCAGCTCCTCCTCCGCGGTGAGCTCCACCCGCGCCATCGCGCGGCGCAGGATGGGTGGCGCCATCAACGAGGTGGCGATGGCGATGAGCACGATGATCGTGTACGCCTCGACGGTGAGGATGCCGAGCCGCAGGCCGACCATGGCGACCACGATCTCGATGACTCCGCGCGCGTTCATCCCGGCGCCGATGGCGATGCCCTCCCAGTGGCTGAGCCGGCTGGCGCGGGCCCCGAGGTACGCGCCGGCGAACTTGCCCGCCACCGCCACCGCCAGCAGCGCGACGCCGGCGGCCAGCACGACCGGGTCGGCGAGCGCGGTGACGTCGACCCGCAGGCCCGCGATGGCGAAGAAGACCGGCGCGAGCACCGCCATGGTGACCGTGTTGAGCGGGGCGAGCCGCGCATGGTGCTCCTTGGCCACCGAGCCGATCAGGATGCCGCAGACGAACGCGCCGAACACCGCCTCCAGCTTCAGCGCGTGCGTGGCGGCGGAACCGAGCATCACGATGACCACGGCGGTGGCGACCACCGGTCCGGTCTCCGCGGAGCGCGCGGCGGTACGCAACGCGAAGCGCACCACCGGCCGCCCGACGAGCGCCGCCCCGACGACGACCAGCACGAGGTAGAGCAACGAGAGCCCGACCTGCCCGGTCCGGAAGCCGGTGGTGGCCACCGCCGACACGACCGACAGCATCAGCCAGCCGAACGCGTCGTCGATGGTGCCCGCGGTCATCGTCAGCTGGCCGACGTTGCGGTGGATGAGGTTCATGTCGATCAGCGTCTTGGCGATCACCGGCAGCGCGCTCACGCACATCGCGACGCCCAGGTAGAGCATGAAGACGCCACGGTCACCGGAGTCGACGAGCAGCTGGTTCGGCACCAGGAGGCCGGCCGCGATACCGAGCGCGAGCGGCACCACCAGGCCACCGGCGCTGATGCCGGCGGCCGAGACACCGCGGCGGCGGATCAGCCCCAGGTCGATGTGCATCCCGGCGAGCGCCACCAGCATGAGCACGCCGATCTGGCCCAAGGCGTCGAGCAGGTGCATCTGCTCCGGGTCCTTCGGCAGCAGCCAGCCACTCAGGCCGGGCGCGACGGTGTCCAGAAGCGACGGTCCAAGAAGGACTCCGACGGAGAGCTCGCCGACCACCGACGGCATGCCGAAGCGGACGGCGAGCCGGCCGAGCGCGATCGCGAGCAGGAGCAGCAGCCCCACCTGGAGCAGGAACACGAGCAGGGCGTGGTGGGCGAGCGGGGGTACCGGAGCGGCGAGGTCCACGGCTACTCCCTTCCGCTCACGCCGACCGCGCGGCGTCTTCGACGTGCTGCTTGATGTGGGCGAGCTCGGTCGACATCCGCGCGCCGAGGGCCTTGGCGGCGCCCTCCACGCTGTGTGGCACGCCCGCCTTGATGGCGAACGCCTGCGACCAGCCCAGCCGGGTGCCGTCGCCCTCCGCCACGTACGTCCACGTGATGTCCATGTACGCGAACGGACCGGTGTTCTCCCGGCGCTCGACGACCACGCCCGCCGGTACGTCGGCGGTACGCGTGGCGACCCAGCTGTGCACGGCGCCGTCCGGGTGCGGGTGGGTGGTGAACCGGAAGCGGACGGTCTCGCCGTCCCGCTCCAGTACCTCCACCTTGGCGCATTCGCTGAACAGCCCGGTCCAGCCCTCCAGGGCGTTGGTGATGTCCCAGGTCAGATGGACGGGTGCGGCGATCAGTACCGAGTCCTCGACGCGGTTTTCCGTCATGACGTAGCCTCCTCAGGCGATGGCGGCAGGGCGAAGCCGCGTGGCGGCCCTGGACGGTTTCACAAGGTGCGACGCCGGCGCCGGGCGGCTCTCCACTCTGGACAGTCGGTGCTCTGCCGCCCGGGCGCCGGCACGGGATCGGGGTCGGGCCAATGCCTGCTGGCGGTCTCGGGTGGCGGGAAGCCCATCGGGCTGAAGGCGAACCCGACCGCGCTCAGGCCCTGCCAGATGTATCGGCCGACAGCGACCAGGCGGCGGCGGGTGGTGTCGTTCACGATGGGCCTCCAGCGGTGTGGGTCGGCGGCGGCGCCAGCATCGCGTCGACCAACGTCGTGGTGTGCCTGGCCTCCAGGAACAGCGGGTGCGCCAGTACGTCCTGCAGGAACTCGATCGTGGTGTGCACGCTGTCGCTGCGGACCACCGCTTCGCGCAGCGCCCGGTCCATCCGCGCGATCGCCTGCGCCCGGTCCGGCGCCCACACGATGACCTTCGCCAGGAGCGAGTCGTAGTACGGCGTGACCCGCATGTGCGGGTGGCAGTGCGAGTCGACCCGGGTGAACGGACCGGCCGGCGCGGCGAACTCGTCGATCGTGCCGGGCGTGGGCAGGAAGCCACGGGCGGGGTCCTCGGCGTTGATCCGGCACTCGATCGCCGCTCCGCGTTGCAGCACGCCGTCCTGCGTCACCGTCAGCGGTTCCCCGGAGGCGACCAGCAGCTGTTCGCGTACGAGATCCATGCCGACGATCGCCTCGGTCACAGGGTGCTCGACCTGAATCCGGCAGTTGATTTCCATGAAGTGGAACCGGTTCTCCTCGTCCACGAGGAACTCGAACGTGCCGGCACCGACGTACCCCATGTGGCGAGCGGCCTCGACGGCCTGCTGTGCCATCCGCTCGGCCACGTCCGCGGGCAGCCCGGGTGGCGGCGCCTCCTCCAGCAGCTTCTGCCGGGAACGCTGCACCGAACAGTCCCGGGCACCGAGGTGCACCGCGTTGCCGTACCGGTCGGCGAGGACCTGTACCTCGATGTGGCGGGCCACGTCGAGGTACCTCTCGATGTAGACACCGGGGTCGCCGAAGACAGCCTGCGCGGTGGCGCGCGTCCGTGCGTACGCGGTCAGGAAGTCCTCCGGTTCGCGCACGACGGTCATCCCCCGTCCACCGCCACCGGCCACCGCTTTGATGATGACCGGGTATCCGATCTCGGCGGCGAGCTCCTTGGCCGCGTTGGCGTCCGGGCTGGTGCTCATTCCTCCCGGCAGCACGGGCAGGCCGGCGGCGGCCGCCACCTGCCGCGCCCGGGCCTTGTCCGCGAGGTCGATCAGGACCTTGGCCGGTGGCCCGATGAAGACCAGGCCGTTGGACTCGCAGGCCTCGGCGAAGTCGGCGTCCTCGGAGAGGAAGCCGTACCCGGGATGCACCGCGTCCACACCGGACTGGAGCGCGGCCGAGACGACCGCGGCCACGTTGAGGTAGCTGCGCTTGGCCGCCGGCGGTCCGATCTGGACGGAGCTGTCGGCGTGCCACACACCGGCCGAGTCGCGGTCGGCGGTCGAATGAGCCACGACGGTGCGGATACCCATCTCCCGGCAGGTGCGGACCACCCGGAGCGCGATCTCCCCGCGGTTGGCGACGAGGACCGAGGAGATCGTCATGGCCGCCCCCGTCCGGCCGGCACGGCACGCTCACTCATGCCGGCTCCTGCCCCGTGCCGTCACCGGCCAGGGCGATCAGCGGCTGGTCGTACTCGACGGGCATGCCGTCCTGGACGAGGATCTCGGTGACCCGACCGGCCGACGTGGCGACGATCGCGTTCATCAGCTTCATCGCTTCGAGGATCCCGACCTGCTGGCCCGCCTGTACCCGGTCGCCGACCCGCACGAACGGCGGCGCGCCCGGCTCCGGCGACCGGTAGAACGTGCCGACCGTGGGTGCGCGTACCTGCGTCCATCCGGCGCGTTCCTCGACGGCCGCCTCCGCGGCGGCTCCGGGAAGGGCGGCGACGGGACGGGACGGTTCCGCCGGCCCGGACGCCGGCCACTCCAGCTCGACGACGACCTCGCCCATCTGGATCCGCATGCGGCTGGGTACGGGTCCGGCGCCGCTGAGCCGGCTCACCTGCTGGCACACCGCGACGAGCGCGGCCTCGGCGTCGATGCGCGTCACCATGTCCGTCACCTCACACCTCCGCGCCGAAGCGGCGGTAGCGGGCGCCCCGCTCGGCAAGGAGCTCGTCCGGTGGCAGCTCGCGCAGCCGCAGGAGGGCCGCGTATACCGCGCCGCCAACGCGAGCCGCGGTCTCGGCTGGTTGGGCGTGCGCACCGCCTTCCGGTTCGGGCACCACCGCGTCGATCACTCCGCTGGCGAGTTGCTCGCGGGCCTGCAGCCGCAGCGCCTCCGCGGCGCGCGGCGCGGCCGTGGCGTCCCGCCACAGGATCGCGGCGCATCCCTCGGGGCTGATCACCGAGTACACCGCGTTGCTCAGCGCCAGCACCTGGTCGGCGACGGCCAGCGCCAGCGCGCCGCCGCTGCCGCCCTCGCCCGTGATGACCGTGACGACCGGCACCGGCAGTCGGCTCATCAGCCGCAGGTTCTCGGCGATCGCTACCGCTTGCCCATGCATCTCCGCCTCGAGGCCGGGGTACGCGCCGGGCGTGTCGACGAGCGTCACCACCGGGATGCCCAGCTTTGCCGCGAGCCGCATCAGCCGGGCGGCCTTGCGGAAGCCGGCCGGGTTGGGCATTCCGAAGTTGCGGGCGACCAACTCGTTGGTGTCGTGCCCCTTCTGGTGGCCGATCAGCACGACCGGCAGCCCGCGCAGCCGCCCGAGGCCGCCGACGATCGATCGGCAGTCACCCGAGGAACGGTCGCCGCGAAGCTCCCGGAAGCCTTCCAGCAGGTACCCGATGTAGTCCAATGTGGTCGGTCGCCCGATGTGGCGGGCGAGCTGTACCACCTCCCACGCCGCACGCTCGGGCAGCTCGTCGGCGCGGTGGACGACCGCCGCCTCGCCGGGGCTGGCGGACTGCGGTGTACCGGGCGCGGCGGCGGCCAACAGGTCCGCCAGCACCGGACGGAGCGTGGCCCGCGGCTGCACTCCGTCGATGAGCCCCTGCCCCAGCAGGAACTCGGCGGTCTGGAAACCGTCCGGCAGCTGGCGGTGGATCGTCTGCTCGATCACCCGCGGGCCGGCGAAACCCATGCGGGCGCCCGGCTCGGCCAGCACCACGTCGGTCAGCGAGGCGAACGAGGCGGCCACTCCGCCGTACGTCGGGTCGGTGACCAGCGTGACGGTGAGGATGCCGGCCTCGTCCAGCGCGGCCAGCGCCTGGCTGGTCCTGGCCATCTGCATGAGGGCGAGCGTGCCCTCCTGCATCCGCGCCCCGCCGGACGCGGTCACGATGATCAGCGGTGTGCGCGTGCGCAGCGCCGTTTCGGCCGCGACCACGATCCGCTCCCCCACCGCCACGCCGAGACTGCCACCCATGAACCGGAAGTCCATGACGACGGCGACGACGGGGTGGCCACCGATGGCGCCGCGTACGCAGATCGCGGCGGCGTCCAGCCCGGTGCGCTCCCGGGCGGCGGCGAGGCGCTCCCGGTACGGCATCGTGTCGGTGAAACGCAGCGGATCGTCCGAGACGGCGGGCACCTCGACCGTGGCCACCGAGCCCGGGTCCATCATCTGCTCCAGCCGCTCCTGCGCGCTCAGCCGGTGGTGGAAGCCACAGCCCGGGCAGACCTGGAGCAGCCGCTCGTAGCGCTTGCCGAAGGCAATTTCCCCACAGTGGAGGCACCGGACCCACTCCGGGGTCTTGGGCGTCTCCAAGGTACGTTCGACCGCAATGGTCATCGGCTCGTTCCCTCCCAGCAGGCCCGTGAACAGGTCCCTGCGAGAAGGTCACAGAGGTGGCTCACCTGCCAGTCGACCCCGGCTAGACGCGGGCGGGGTGGCCTGCTCAAAGGCGCGCGACGGGCGGCGTACGTCAGGGCGCGTACGCGCGCGACCGGTCTGGCGTTGACCCGCGCGACAGCGGTCTCTCGATAGGCTGGCTCACCGTGGGCAACCGGGTGATCATCGCCGTTCCGGCCGTCAATCTGGTGCTGTGGCTCGTCTTCCTACCCGACGACGACGGCACCCGGACCAACTTCGCCCGGCAGGTTACCGGGGAGTTCGTCGGCTCGACCATGGTGCTGCTCTTCGCCACCTCGCTGCTGCTGGCCACGCGGGCGCGTTGGCTGGAGCCGCACTTCGGCGGGCTGGACAAGATGTACCGCGCGCACAAGCGGGCGGGGCTGGCCGGCTTCCTGCTGATCGCCGTCCACTTCGCACTGGTGCCGCTCAATACCGCCGCCGTCAAGCCGGGTACGCCCGCCGGGATGATCGCCGGCGTGGGCATCTTCGTACTGGTGCTCCTCACCGTGGCGCCGCGGATACCGGTGGCCCGGCGGTTCGCCCTCACGTACGACCGGTGGCGTAGCTCGCACCGTTTCATCGGGGTGTTCTTCATCGTCGCCCTCGCCCACTCGCTCCTGGTCGACGCGCTGGTCACCACCACCGTGGTGCCGCTCGCGGTGCTCATCGCCGCCTACGCGATCGGCATCCTGTCGTACCTCTACACGCTGCTTCTGGCCCGGTTCTTCCGCCGCACCCGCCGGTACGTGGTGCAGAGCGTGCGCCGGCTCAACGGCACCACCGTCGAGGTGGGACTGCGGCCGCGCAAGAAGAAGCGGATGGCGTTCACGGCCGGGCAGTTCCTGTTCGTGCGGTTCAAGTCGCGCGGGGCGCTCCGCCGGTCGCACCCGTTCACGATCAGCAGCTCGCCGAAGGAGGAGGTCCTGCGGCTGACCATCAAGGCGAGTGGCGACTTCACCCGGCAACTGTACGAGAGCCTGGCCGAGGGGACGCGCGCGACGCTGGTGGGCTGCTACGGCATGTTCGACTACAAGCGGGGCGGGCCACGACAGATCTGGGTGGCCGGCGGCATCGGCGTGACGCCGTTTCTGAGCTGGATTCGCGACCTGGACCACGAGGACCCGCTGCGGCATCGGGTCGACTTCTTCTACACGGTGCGCCATCCGGCCGACGCGGTCTTCCTCGAAGAGATCGAGGACGTCGCGCGCCGGCACCCCAATCTGCGCGCCCACATCGTGTATTCATCGCGCGGCGGGTCACTGACCGCCGAGAAGATCGCGGCGGCGAGCGGCGGCCTGTCCGGCGCCGACGTGTACATGTGCGGGCCGTCCAAGATGACCGCGACGCTCGCCCGCCGCTTCCGGCGGATCGGCGTGCCGTCCGCGTCGATCCACTACGAGGAGTTCAACTTCCGCTGACCGGGCTCAGGCGGTGACCGCGGCCTTGAGTGCGTCGGCGCGGTCGGTGTTCTCCCAGGTCAGATCCGGCAGTTCGCGGCCGAAGTGGCCGTACGCCGCGGTCTGCCGGTAGATCGGACGCAGCAGGTCCAGATCCCGGATGATCGCGGCCGGGCGCAGGTCGAAGACCTCGCCGATCGCCTGCTCGATCCGGTCCACCGGCACGCTGTGGGTGCCGAACGTCTCCACGAACAGGCTCACCGGCTGTGCCTTGCCGATCGCGTACGCCACCTGCGTCTCCACCCGCTCCGCCAGGCCCGCGGCCACCACGTTCTTGGCCACCCACCGCATCGCGTACGCCGCCGACCGGTCCACCTTGGACGGATCCTTGCCCGAGAACGCACCACCACCGTGCCGGGCGTACCCGCCGTACGTGTCCACGATGATCTTCCGGCCGGTCAGACCCGCGTCACCCATCGGCCCACCGATCTCGAACCGGCCGGTCGGATTGACCAGCAACCGGTACCCGGAGGTCTCCAGGTCCAGCCCCTCCAACTCGGGAGCGATCACATGCTCGCGCACATCCGGGGTGAGCAACGACTCCAGCGAAATGCCCGCCGCGTGCTGGCTGGACACCACCACCGTGTCCAGGCGCACCGGACGCAACCCGTCGTACTCCACCGTCACCTGCGTCTTGCCGTCCGGCCGCAGGTACGGGATCGTGCCGTCCTTGCGCGCCGCCGACAGCCGGCGGGCCAGCCGATGCGCGAGCGCGATCGGGAACGGCATCAGCTCCGGCGTCTCCGAACACGCGAAACCGAACATCATCCCCTGATCTCCCGCACCCTGCGCGTCGAGCGCCGACCCGGAAGCGCCGGAGCGCGACTCGAAGGCGTTGTCCACCCCCTGCGCGATGTCCGGCGACTGCGAACCGATCGAGACGCTCACACCGCACGACGCGCCGTCGAAACCCTTGTTCGACGAGTCGTATCCGATGCCCAGAACGGTCTCCCGCACGATGGCCGGGATATCCACGTACGCCTCGGTGGTGACCTCGCCGGCCACGTGCACCTGACCGGTCGTGATCAGCGTCTCGACCGCGACCCGGCTACGCCGGTCCTGGGCGAGCAGGGCGTCCAGGATCCCGTCACTGATCTGGTCAGCGATCTTGTCCGGGTGGCCCTCCGTGACCGACTCGGACGTGAACAAACGACGCGCCACGGCACCATCCTCACTTCAGCACGGCTGAACCCGGCGGCCAGCCTTCCACCGGCCGGTCGAGCCGCGCTGAAGCGATGGTGACCGCCGGCTGGAGCGAATCAACTGATCTTCGCGGCCGCCGGCGACAGCGATTCCTCCTTCGCGTCGGCGACCTCCTGCCCGCGCTTGGAGGGGATCCGGTCCAGCAGTTCCTGGCCGCGACGGTCGATCATCGCGGTCAGCGCCTGCTGGGCCACGCCGAGGATCACGGCGTAGGCGAGGATCTGGCCGGAGGTGTCGAGATCGGTCAGGCCCGGCACGAACTGCCCGTGGATGAGCATCAGCCCCACCAGCGCCGACAGGGCACCGAACGGCAGCTTCAGCATCGCCAGGGCCAGCGGCACACCGTACGGCGTCGAGGTGCCCTGCATCCGCCGTACGGCGAGCACGGCCGCCATCGACCCGCCGGTCGCGCCGAGCACCGCGATGATCAGCGCGTCGCGCCCGGTCGCCACCGCGCCGGTCGGGCAGACCTGCCTGCCCGCGGCACCGTCGAAGCACAGCCGCATCGACTCGGGCCAGCCGAACCCCATGACCGCCAGCCCGGCCACGATCGCGAACACCGCGACCGACACCGCCACCAGCGTGTTACGGAAACTGCGCAGCCGCGCGTACTGGGCGTCGGTGGCCGCGAAGCTCCACTCCATCGCCTTTTCGAGGATCCAGCGCCGCACCCTGCCCTGCTCGTGCGCCGCCTCGGCACCGGTCGCCATCGCGTTCCGGTACTGCTCTTCGAGCGCCTGGCGCCGCACCGCGTTCGCCGGCAGCGTGGCGCGCATCCGGGTCATCGCCGACAGCAGCCGCACGTCGAGCGCGTCGTCCTGCGCGTACCGGGCCAGCATCACCTGGCCGGCGTGCAGGTTGGTGTAGGCGCGGTTGACGGCGCTGCCGGTCACCCACGACCGCAGGCGCCAGCTGTGCGGGGTCGCCGCCTCTTCCGCCGTACTCAGCCGCTCCTCGATCCGCTGGGCGGCCTCCGGGTCGATCAGGCTGCGCTCGCAAGCCGCCTTCAGGTCGTCTCTGGCCAGGGCCGCCCGCGTCAGGATCACGTGTTGCCAGAACGCTCCGCGCGCGACGGGATAGGTGGTGGTCATATCAAAGCTCCTACGGTGCCGCCTGTTCTATAAAGGCATGGAGCGCGGCTTGACCTGCCGTGATACACCCTGTCAGGCGGTAGGGCGGTTGCGGAGCGCGATCACGGTCGCGCCGCGGTGCACGGGCGGGGCCAGGGCGCCGGAGCCGGCCCGCAACGCGTCGAGCAGGTCGTCGGCCGGCATCGGCTTGCCGAACAGGTACCCCTGGCCGGAGGTGCAGCCCAGCTCCCACAGTGCCCGCCGCTGCTCGACCGACTCGACGCCCTCGGCGGTCACGTCGAGCCCCAGCGTGCGTGCCAGCTCGACCGTGGAGCGCACGGCGGCGGCCGCCTGGGCGGAGGTGCCCATCATGCCGACGAACGACCGGTCGACCTTGAGCTCGTGCACCGGCACCTCGCCGAGGCGGGACAGTGACGAGTACCCGGTGCCGAAGTCGTCGAGGGCGAACCGCACGCCGGCCGCGCGCAGCGTGGCGAGCGCACCGCCGCCCGCGCCGACCGCCTGCAGGTGGCTGAGCGAGGTGGTCTCGGCCAGTTCGAGCACGAGGGCGCCCGGGTCGGCGCGGTGCGCGCGCAGCGCGTCGAGCACCGCGCCGGCGAAGCGGGGGTCGAGCAGGCTGTGCGGCGAGACGTTGACGGCGACCGACAGCTCGTATCCGGCCGCGTGCCACAGCCGCAGCCCCGACAGCGCCTGCCGCATCACCTCGCCGGCGAACGTGGCCAGCTGGTCGGAGCGCTCGACGACGGCCAGCCACTGGTCGGGCTGCAGGACGCCGTGGCGCGGGTGCTCCCACCGGGTCAGTGCCTCGGCGCCGATGGCCTCGCCGCTGCCCAGGTCGACGATCGGCTGGAAGTGCACCACGAACTCGCCCGCGCCCAGGGCCCGGACCAGCTCGCCGCCCAGGGAGAGCTGGCGGTGGTCGGCGGTGTCGCGCCCGTGCTGGTACTCCACGATCGGCACGCCGCCGCGCTTGGCCTGGTACATGGCGACGTCGGCGCGGCGCAGCAGCTCGCCGGCGCTGGTGCCGTCGTCGGTGAGCGCGACACCGGCGCTGGCCTGGACGGTGACCTGCATGCCGGCGAGGCCGACGGGCTGGCGCAGGCAGTCGAGGATGCGCCGGGCGCGGTGCACGGCGGTGGCGGGCGCCGGCAGGCCGTGCAGGACGATCGCGAACTCGTCGCCGCCGAGCCGGGCCACGGTCGCGTTGGCCGCCGCTGCCGCCGCGCCCAACCGGCTGGCCACCTCGATGAGCAGCTGGTCGCCGATGGCGTGGCCGAGGGTGTCGTTGACCTCCTTGAACCGGTTGAGGTCGACGAGGGCGAGGGCGGCCTTGCCGCAGGTGGGCGCGCGATCGGGATCGTCGAGCAGGTCGAGCAGGTGCCGGCGGTTGGGCAGGCCGGTCAGCGGATCGAGGCGGGCGTCGCGGTGGTGCCGGTCGGCCAGCTCGCGGATCTGGGCGTACGCGCGGGCGTTGTGGATCGCGGTGGTGAGCGAGGCGGCGTACGCGCGCAGGGTGCTCTCTTCGCGGGCGGTGAGCCGGGCCGGCGCCGGCAACGCCAGGCGCAGCGTGCCGATGGGAGTGCCCTCGCGCCCGCCGAGGACGCGCTCGGCGGACGCCGGCGCGGTGTGCGGCGCGTCCGCGCCCGGGCCGTCGTATCGGACGCCGGTGTGGTCGGCGCGCACCAGCCGCGGCGGGTCGGTGTCCCACAGCTCGACCTCGGCGTGCCCGGCACCGAACAGCGCCACCGCACCCTTGGCCGCGGTGTGCAGCGCGCCGGTGAGGTCGACGGTGCTCAGCGCGTCGGTGGCGGCCGCGAGGCGCTCCCAGGTCTGCCGCTCGGCCCGCAGGTGCAGGCGGTGGGTGTAGAGCAGGAACAGCGAGAGCTGGGCGAGGGGGATCGCCAGCAGCAGCCACGGGCTGGCGGTGGCGAGGGCGGTCGCGGCGGCGGCGAGCAGCAGGCAGCCGACGTTGATCGCGACCCTGATGTCGAGGTCGGTGCGGAACACCTGCCCCCACGGCCGCCGGGTGGCCACCGCGACGGTCGTGGTGATCACGATCTCCTCGACGGCGGCGATGGCGATCGCGCCGGCGACCAGGGCCAGCGCGTACGCCGTCCAGGAATGGCCGGCGAGGCCGCCGAGTGCCGGGTGCACGCCCGCGAGGGCCACCGCGTACGCGGCGGCGGCCGTGGCGAGGACCTCCTTGCCGCCGTTGTGCAGCGCCTTGTATACGGAGAAGCCGCCGTGCCGGGCGAGCGGGCGGCCGACCGCGATGCCGGCCGTGGCGCAGGCGATGGCCCATGCCGGCGGCAGTGTCACGGCGGCGACCAGCATCGCCGTGGAGACCGCGTTCATGCGGAACTGGGTGCGGATGCGCACCGGTGCCGAACAGGCCACGCCGACGGCCACCAGCACGGTGGTGATCAGCAGGATCGGCGCGTCGGTGGCGGCCGGCGCCTCCAAGTGGACGGTCGCCCAGGCCAGGCAACCGGCGGCCGAAAGCAGGACGAGACCGGTCAACAGCCGTAGCTGCCCGGTCTCACCCTTGCTCATGCCGACCCAAGCTCTCCACTGTGGAGGGTTTCCATCGACCGATCGACATTCGGTCAGGTTACCGCAGCACACAGTGAGATCGACAGTCTCATCGGTGACTCAGCCCCACTCCGCGCCCCGCATCATGCCGACCCCTCCTTTCACGCCGACCTCTCCTTTCACGTCGCAAGGAAAGAACGTAGGGAGGGCGAGGGCAAATTGGAAGGTTAGAACGTCTTTTGGAGCAGACTGAGCCTATTCAGGCTGAGATGCTACGGTCCGTCGCTTTTGCGAAACAGAGTGCAACCGTCATATTGTTTACGGTCATCGATCCTGAACGGTTCACCGACCGACCAAGACCATCACCATCTGTATTCGGCGGCGGGTCCAGCGCTCCCGTAGTTCTACCGGATTCCCCAGGCCAACCGATACGCGGCTCGCCACTCGGTACCCGTGCCGGTAGCAGCGCGCATCCGCCCGCCCGGTACGCTCGCGCGGTGGTTGAAACCGGGGGCGTCTCGCGGCGGCAGCGCGGCCGCCCGCGAGACCCCGAGATGGAGGCGCGCGTCTACGGCGTGACCGTCCTGGTGTTCGCCGAGAAGGGATGGGCCGGGTTCACCCTCGACGAGGTCGCCCGCCGCTCCGGCGTCGGCAAGGCGTCCGTGTACCTGCGCTGGCGCGACAAGCGCGAGCTGCTGCTGGCCGCGATGCGCGACCGCCTGGAGCCCTTCCAGGGCCTGCGCCACACCGGTGACCTGCGCGAAGACCTGCGGTGGATGGCTCGGTCGGTGTTCCAGATGTACTGGAGCTGGGCGGGCCTGGCGATCATGCGCCTGTGGCTGGACGCCCGCACCTACCCGGACCTGTTCGCCGAGCTGCGCGACTTCTACCTGTTCGGCAGCATCTCGATCGTCCGGCAGATCGTCGAGGCGGCCGCCGAGTCCGGCGAGCTGCCGGCCGATACCTCCCCCGCCCTGGTCCTGGGCACGATCTTCGGGGTCGCCACCGTGCAGGTGTCGATGGCACCGCCCCTGCCGGGCGAAGACCTGTCCGCGCGCACCGAGGAGTACGTCGACGCCCTCGTCGACATGGTGCTTCACGGACTGCGGTCCCGCCCGAGCTGACTCACACGTCGGACCGCTGCGCCACGGTGCGGGGATCGGGCGGCGTGCCACGGGTGAGGTACTGCGGCACCGGCGTCGTGTCACCGCCGTTGTCGCGCACCTTGCCGTACCGGACCACCCCGTTGCGGGCGTTCGGGCTCTGGTTGAGGTCGTCGTTGACCTGCTGCCAGGTCTTCGCCATCACCATCAGGTCGTAGTCGGCCGCGCCCTCGGTCTGGTTGAGGGTCACCTCGCCGTCGAGGTAGTAGAACTCGGCCTGCCACATCTGCTGGGCGCCCCTGGGCAGCGTCGCCTGCTGGCCCGGCTTGCCCATCCAGGTGTTGCCCGGGTAGTACGTGCCGGGCATGCCGTCGTCCATCCGGTGCCCACCGCCGGACGCGGTGTGGAACAGCTTGCCCTTCAGCCCCGTCCAGGTGGGCATCACGATCTCGCCGCCGCCACTGTTGTAGTACCCGATGGTCCACCAGACCTTGAAGTAGCCACGGCCCTTGAGCACGACGTTCTGGCCGCGATTTTGCAGCACCGCGCACTCGAACCGGTACGGGTTGACGTAGTTGCCGCCCGCCGGCCGGATGGTGCCGCCCTCGGGCCGGCGCGGCAGCCCGCCGGGCTTGCGGGTCGCCGGCGGCGGGGCGTCCGGCACGTCCACGTTGCTGCCGTAGCCGGGCTTCGGTGCCTGCTGCCCGGCGTCGGAGTCCGCCGGCGCCGCGCGTTCGGCCCGCGCGCCACGCGGCTCCGCCGCACTGCGCGACGGGGTCGGTTCGGGCTCGTCGGTCGCCGCCGGCGCCGCCGCCACGATGTCGTCACCGGGTACCGATGGGGCCGGCCGGTCCGGCGCGATCACGTACACGGCGCCGATCGCGAGGATCACGGCACCGGCGTACATGCTGAGGCGCACCCCGGGACGGGTGGCGACCTGCTCGCGCAGCCTGTCCATCAGTCCCGGGTCGACCGTGGTGCCGCTGGCCGGGTCGGCGAGCACCCGCGCGACCACGCTGTCGCCGGAGGCGAGCCGGCTGGCCAGCTCGGCGCCCACCGGGAGCAGGCCGACTCCGGCGAGCAGCCGCTCGGCGGGGACCAGGTCGGACCAGTGGCGCCCGCACTCGGGGCAGCCCTTGCTGTGCCGGACGAGGCGCTTGCGCCACAGCGGGCTGGGCTTGGCGTCCCAGCCTTCGAGCAGGTCGATCAGGCCGGTGCAGTGCCGGTCGGACCACAGCGCCCGCACCACCGCCCGCGCGGCGTGCAGCTGGTTCTTCATCCGCTGTACCCGCACGGCGGCGTGCGCCGAGGTGATGTTCAGCGCGGCGGCGAGCTCGTCGCGGCCGATCTCGCCGGCGGCCTCCAGCCACCACAGCGACAGCAGGCGCCGGTCGTCCTCGTCCAGCCAGCGGGTCGCCTCGGCGACCTCCTTGCGCTGCCCGGCGAGGCCGAGCTGCGTGATGGTCAGGTCGACGAAGTCCGCACCGGGGTCCGGCACGTTGTGCGCCTCGTCGTCGAGCCCGCGGGCGAGCGCCTCCTTGCGCGCCCGGGCACGCGCCCTGACCTGCTGCATGGCGATCGCCACCAGCCAGGACCGGAACCGCGACGAGTCACGCAGGCTGTGCACCTTGCGCACTACCCGCAGCATCGTCTCCTGTACGACGTCGTCGACGTCGGAGTGGCCGTTGAGCGCCCGACCCACGATGTTGTAGACCAACGGCAGGTGCTCGGCGACGAGCTCCTCGAGCGACCGTTGGTCGCCGTCGCGCGCCGCGACCACGGTCGCGGCGTCGAGCCGTGCGTGTCTCCCCACCACACAACACCTCGCATTGTTTTCCCGAGCGGGGCCAAGGGCAGCGCCGCCGGGCTTCGTGAAACACCGTGCCGAACCGTTCCACCAGCGGACGGTCAGGGCGTCTCTGGGGAAGCTAGTTTATTGGACGCGCCCTGTCCATAAATCTGGGCCAACTCTTTCCCCTCCGGCCACACCAGCCCCAAACGGGCAGCCCATATCGCGAGTGACCTGCGGTTTTCACTCGCGTTTCAGTGGCGTTGACGCATCCAGCCATGAGCATCTATGTTATGCCGGAAAGCGCTTTCCGACATCGGAGGTCACGCATGGGCACACGATCCGCGCTGGTCGCGGCGGTACTGACGGTCACCGTACTGTCCGGCGCGCCCGCGGCGGCCGGTCCACGCGGCGCCTGCGTCACTGTCGCCGCCGACGGCAGTGCGAACTTCACCACCATCCAGGCGGCCGTCGACGCCGTTCCGGCGGGCAACGCGACGCCGTTCGTCATCAAGATCAAGCCCGGCGTCTACCGAGGTCAGGTGATCGTCCCGGCCGACCGGCCACACGTGGCGTTGCTCGGTCTGGGCCGTGACCCGAGCCGGGTGGTCATCGTTGACGACCGGGCGAGCGGTACGCCCAAACCCGGCGGCGGCACCTGGGGCACCTCGGGCAGCGCCTCCGTCACCATCGACGGCGCCGACTTCAGCGCCCGCAACCTGACCTTCGCCAACGACTTCGACGAGAGCGCGCACCCGGAGATCACCGCCCGCCAGGCGGTCGCGGTGCTCACCCGCGCCGACCGGCTGGTCTTCGAGCACGTGCGGTTCCTCGGCAACCAGGACACGCTGTACCTGAACAGCCCCAACGCAGCCACGCGGTCGCGGGTGTACCTGCGGAACTGCTATGTCGAGGGCGACGTCGACTTCATCTTCGGCCGCGCGACCGCGGTCTTCGACAGGTGCCGCGTGCACTCCCTCGACCGCGGTTCGACCACCAACAACGGCTACGTGACGGCGGCCAGTACCAGCATCGACAACCCGTACGGGCTGCTGTTCACCCGGTGCGTCTTCACCGGCGACGCGGCGGCCGGCACGGTATACCTGGGCCGTCCCTGGCACCCGAGCAACGACCCGAACGCGATCGCCCAGACCCTGATCCGGCAGTCAGTTCTCGGCGCGCACATCAACACGGCCACCCCATGGACCGACTTCGGCACCTGGCCGTGGCGCGACGCGAGATACGCCGAATACCGCAACATCGGCCCCGGCGCCGCCCCGAACGCCGACCGCCCCCAGCTGACCGACACCGAAGCCCGCGCCCACACCGTCACCGCGTACCTAAGCGGCGAAGACGCCTGGTCCCCAAACCACTAACCGCGCCCTCGCATACCGCCCGCCGCCGCCATCCCGCCCATAACAGCGCGTCGCCACGCCAAGCACGCCGATCAAGGGCAAACGCACGCGGTTGGATCTCTTTCCGCGCCGCGTCCGCCCCCAGGCCAGCCCAGCACGGCGTGTCGCCACGCCCCGAACGCCGATCAAGGACGAACGCACGTGGTTCGATCTCAAAACCGCGTGCGTTCGCCCTAGATCCATGCGAATGCCCTTGATCGGCGCGCACCGCGCAGGGCGCGCACCGCGCAGGGCGCGCACCGCGCAGGGCGCGCACCGCGCAGGGCGCGGCGGCACGCCCGCCACGACGCGGTTGCCCTTGATCGACGCTGTCGGGCCAAGCGCTCCGAGCGTTGTCGCGATCGGGTGCGGGAACGCATGGCCTGGACCAGAGGTTCGGGCTGCCGCGGCGTACGTCGCGGTCCATGCCGTTGCTCCCGCGGCCTTGCTCTCCGCGACGCACGGTCAACCCCCTGTGGGTCGTGGGGACGCGCGGGGTGAGGCCGCGGGAGCGACGGTCGGGACCGCGACGAGCGTCGCGGTAGCTCTATGTGAAAAGGACGTGTGAACCGGAACGGTCGATTGATCCGTACCTGGGGTCATGACCAGCGTGCTGGGGTTGGACGAGCCCGATCCGCGGTACCCGCAATACCAGGCCTATGCCGCCAAGGAGTACCCCGACGACCAGGAGTACACCGACCAGCGGTACGCCGCGCGCGGCTACTCCGACCGGGGCTACCCGACCCAGGGGTACGCGGACCAGGGCTACTCCGACCAGGGCTTCGGCACCGACCAGGGCTTCGGCACCGACCAGGGCCAGGGCCTCGGCGCGGGCACGCGCGGGTATCCGCGGCACCGTGCCGACCTGCCTCCCGGCTCGCTCTGGGACGACCCCGGGCCGGCCCAGAGCCCGAAGCGGAGCCGGGGTCCGCGGCTGGTCCTCGCTGGCCTGATGATCGCCGTGGTCGCGGCCGGGTTCGGGGGCGCCGCCGGCTGGTACGCCGCCAACGGCACCGGGTTTCCGGGCGGGCAGCCACGCACCGTGGGAGCCGACGGCGCCCTTCCCGACGTACTGGTCAGCGCCGCCGAGCAGGTCCTGCCCGGCGTGGTGTCCATCGAGGTGACCACGGACGACGAGGGCTCCTCAGGCTCCGGGTTCGTCCTCGACGACCAGGGGCACATCATCACCAACAGCCACGTCGTCACCCGCGGTGGCACCATCCGGATCGTGGGCCAGGACGGCAAGTCGCACCCCGCCCGCCTGGTGGGCCGCGACGCCCGCGCCGACATCGCCGTCATCAAGGTCGCCGACCCCGCCGGGCTGCGCCCGCTGACCCTCGGTCGCACCACGGACCTGCGGGTCGGCGAGCAGGTACTGGCCGTCGGCTCGCCGCTCGGGCTGTCCGGCAGCGTCACCGCCGGTATCGTCAGCGCGGTCAACCGCGAGGTGCGGCTCGGCGGCTCGACGCGGCAGACGGCGGTGCAGACCGACGCGTCCATCAACCCCGGCAACTCCGGCGGGCCGCTGGTCAACTCGCGCGGCCAGGTCGTCGGCGTCAACACCGCCATCGCCACGCTGGAGGGCAACGGCTCCATCGGCATCGGCTTCGCGATCCCCGTGGAGCGTGCCGCCCAGACCGCCCAAGAGCTGATCGCCGCCGCCTGACCCGCGCGCGTCCCCCGCAAGGGCCGTGATCAGGGCGTCCCTCAAGTAGCTCTAACGACTTGAGGGACGCCCTGATCACGCGTGGTTAGTCTTCGATGAATCCGCACATTCCGGTCATCGTGTCGATGTGGACAGTCCGGGCCTGGCCTCCCGCGGCGAGCAGCGACACCCGGAACTTGACGGGGTTCACCCGATGGACCCACCCCAGCATCAGGAACGACTGCCACTGCTGACCGCTGACCTGCACCTGCTTCAGCGAGAGGTACTGCCAGTTGTTCGGATTGATCACCTCGAGGTTGACGGTCGACACGGCGCTGGAGGAGGTGCCGCGCAACTGGATCTCGAAGGCACACCCGATGTCGCTGTCCGGGGCGCCGAGGCTGACGTCACGGCTGATCTCGGTCCAGCCGGTGCTGAGGGAGTGGTCCAGGCGCGCCTGGCTGTTGCCGAACGAGCCGGTGCCGTTCCCCGTGCTCCAGACCGTCCACCTCGACGCCGGGTTGTTGTCGAACAGGTCGACCGGCAACGGCAGCGCCTGCGCGGGGCCGGTCATTCCCACGACGCAGGCGGTGGCCAGAGCGACCACGGTCAGGATCCGGCGGATGGCGCGCCGGCTTGCGTTGAGTGTCATGGGAAGAGCCTCGGTGGTGCCATTCATCGGTTTCGCATCGGAATGTTCATCGGGACGCGCCGATGAACGGACGCGTGCAGCATCGATGAAGGCCCGACACCACGATGGTGCGGTGGAACACCGAAGCGGGAAACCGCACTGCGAATGGGGCGAGACGGTCGTCCGGGTCCGGATCCAGGACCTCGGTGGATCGGACTCGCCGCGACTCGATGGGGTGAACGAGCATCACGCGCGGGCGCTGGCCGAGGTCGACGGGGCGCTTCCGCCGATCCTCGTGCACTGCGTCACGATGCGGGTCATCGACGGCGCGCACCGGTTACGGGCGGCCGAGCTGTGCGGGCGTCAAGAGATCGAGGCCACGTTCTTCCACGGCACCGTGACGGAGGCGTTCCACCTCGCGGTCCGGTCCAACGTCCGGCACGGCTTGCCGTTGACCCTCCGGGACAAGCAGGAGGCGGCCACGAGAATCCTCCGGTCGAATCCGGCGCTCTCCGATCGCGCGGTCGCCGCCACCGTGGGGCTGGCGGGCAAGACCGTCGCGGCGATCCGGGCGCGGACGGACGGTACGACCGCGGTGGCGCGGATGGGCCGGGACGGCAAGGTCCGCCCGCTCGATCCGGCGCAGAGCCGGCGGGTCGCCTCCCGGGTACTGGCCGAGCGGCCCACGTCGTCGCTGCGGGAGATAGCGCGGGAGGCGGGCGTGTCGGTGGGTACCGTGCGCGACGTGCGCGCCAGGCTCAGGGCGGGCAGGGATCCCGTGACGCGCCACCGGGACGAGCCGGTCACCGATCGGCTGGACACCGCGTCCATTCTGGACGGTCTGCGGCGCGACCCGTCGCTGCGCTACACCGACGCGGGCCGCGCGCTGCTGCGCTGGCTGGGTTCCGCGCCGCTGACCGTCACCGGGTGGCGCGAGACCCTCGACGGCGTCCCGCCGCACTGCGCGCCCCTGGTCGGCCGGCTGGCCCGGGAGTGTGGCAGGGCGTGGCTCGCGTTGGCCCACGAGGTGGAGCAGCGACGCACCGAACCCGATGGCATCGAATAGAATGACTTCTATGCATCTTGAGTCCGCGCCGCTCAGCTGGGGCCAGCAGTGGGGGTGGCAGCAGCAGGAGTTCCCGCCGGAGCGGCGCTCCCCCGGCCTCATCCTCACGCAGGGCCTGGAACTGCCGGAGGCCGTCGACGAGGCGACCATCCGCGCGGCGGTGCGGACGGTCGCCACCCGACACACGGCCGTGCGCACCACCTTCGCCACCGGCGGCGACAGCCAGCCGCGGCAGACCGTGTGGCCGGTCGAGTCGGAGGCGTACCCGCTGGAGCTCTTCGACGACGGTGACGACGCGCACCGGTGGCTGAGCGCGGCCATGGACGTCCGGTCGGCGTGGCCGCTGCGGGTGGCGCTGCTGCGGGGCGGCGGCGAACGGACGCTCCTCGGGATAGCCGCGCACCACCTCGCCACCGACCGGTACGGCTTCGACGTGCTCTACGAGGAGCTGCGGGCGGCGCTGCACGGTGCGGCCCGCGGAGCCACGCCCGACCTGCCCCCGCCCTCCCGCCAACCCCTCGACATCGTGGCGTTCGAGCGGTCGCCGGCCGGCGCGGCCCTCAACGAGCGCGCCATCGCCTACTGGACGAGCCACAACGACGAGCTGGGCGACGAGCTCAGCCTTCTCGGCGCCGGCTTCGACGCGCCCAGCGGCGCCATGCACGTCGCCCGGGTGTTCTCGTCCGACGCCCCGAAGCGGGTGGCCGAGCTCGTGGCCGCCACGCGGGCGAGCGAGCCGGCGGTCGCCGTCGCCGCGGTGGCCGGCACGCTCGCCGGGTACCTCGATCGCTCCAGCGTGCTGATGTTCATGATGTCCGCCAACCGGCACATCCCCGACGTGAAGCGGAGCGTCTGCACCCTTGCCCAGGCCGGGCTGATCCGCGTCGACGTGCCCGACCCGCGCCGCCTCGACAGCCTGATCCCCGAGGCCAACAGGGGACGGCTCACCGCGCTGCGGCACTCCTACTACGACCAGGAGGCGCTCACCGCCCGGCAGCGAGCGACGGGCGGCGCGGGGCATCAGCTACCGGTCACGCCGCCGAGCGTCAACGTCGTACGGATCGACGAGTCCGCGTCCGAGCCACCGGCGGGCTGGGACCCCACCGTCGCGGGCGGCGCGCCGTTCGCCAGCGTCGAGCGGGTCGACCGGCCCTGCACCGGGCTGAACTTCCACGTCCTGGTGGCCGACTCGTTCGTCTCGATCGAGCTGCGCGCGGGCACTCACCTGCTCCCGGCGGCGGAGTGCGAGGCGCTGGTCACCGGCGCGATGGCGCTGCTGCTCGGCTCCGCCTGATCGAGAGGGAACGGTCGAGCCTGCCCGACAGGACACTGTGGAAGATGGTGAGACGCTGCATGTTGCTCGTACCCTCGACGAACTCCATCCCGCGGGCGTCGCGCACCATCTTGTCCAGCAGCGGATGGTCGAGCCGGGCGCCGGGCCCGAGCAGGGCGCAGGCCAGGTCGGTGGCGTGCTCGGCGAGCCGCACGGCGCGCAGCTTCGCCGCCGACGCCAGGTGCCCTTCGCCCGGTTCGGCGTCGACGGCTTCGGCGGCGCTGAGCACCAGCGCGCGGGTGCCGTCGAGGTCGCGCCGGAGGCGGTCCAGGTGGTGCTGCTCGCCGCGGGTCCACAACCGGCGGCTGGCCAGCAGGTACTCGTAGGCGCCCCGCGCGATGCCCAGGGCGATCGCCGCCACCCCGGGGCGCAGCAGGTTGAACGTCCGGGTGAAGGCCCACACGCCGCGCCGGCTCGGCGACAGGTGCTGGCCGAGCACCATCCCGGCCGGCACCTCGACATCGTCGAGGCGTACCGCGCTGAGGCAGGCGCCGCGCAGCCCGATGGTGTCGATAACCTCGGCGTGGAATCCGGGGGTCGACGTCTCGACCAGAGCCGCGCCGATGCCGAGCATGGACGCGCCGGTACGCCCGAACACGGCGGCCACCTGTGCCCGGACGGCGTTGCCCACGTACCGTTTGGCACCCCGCAGCACCGCACCGCCGTCCGGTCGCCGGGTCAACGAGGTGCGCAGGGAGGCGGCGTCCGACCCGTGGTCCGGCTCGGTCAGCGCGAAACAGGTCCACAGTGGCCGGTCGAGTACCCGCTCGTAGAACCATTCCCGCTGCCGCTCGTCGCCGGTGACCTGTACCAGGACGCCGGCCAGCAACGGGCCCGGCGCGGACACCAGCATCCCGACGTCGGCGCGGGCTAGCTCTTCCATCACCACGACGCGCTCCACGGCGGTGGCGCCGTCGAAGGCGTGCCCGTCGATGAGCTCGGGCCGCCGGTAGCGGCGCGGGACACCCATCGCCGCCAGGAACCGGACGGCCGGCAGGTCCAGGCACCGCCGGATCGTCCGCGGGTCGCGGTCGAGCTCCAGCGCCCGGTCGCGGAAATCGGCGCCCCACTCGCGCATCTGGCCGCGCAGCCGGTGCAGCGAGGCGTCGCCGGGGCTCAGCACGGTGGCTCCTGGCGGCAGTAGGCGTCGGCCAGCAGCTCGGAGGCGTCCGCCACCTGCCCCACGCCGCCGGTGACGTATCCACTGGCGCCCAGCAGCCGCACGAGTTCCCGGTCGGCGCCCGTGATGAGCCGATGCACGCGCTCCGCCGCACCGCTCGCCTCACCGTCGAGTGCGCGCAGCACGGCGTGCGCCTCCAGGTGGACGGCGACCGCCTCGGCGACCGTACCCTTGACGAGCTGTTGGTGCAGCAGCGTGGCGGTGGCGCCCACGCGGCGACCGCCGAGGTAGTCCATACAGGACAGTCGCAGCGCCTCGGACAGCCCCAGGCGCAGCCAGGCCAGCCCCGACAGCCAGGCGTGGTGCGGCACGGCGGACGGCCGCCCCACCGCCGTCGGCGCCGCGCGGCGCAGTATCAGCACCGGACCACCGGGCACGGCCGCCACAGCAGGGGTCCGCTCGCCTTCGGGCTCGCGGTCGTGCCGGACGCCGTCGAACCACGCGTGAGTCGCGGACGCCGCGACGGTCGCGGTGGTGACCGCGTGGCCCGCCGGCCCGTAGGGAAGCGCGCCGGGCAGGAGCGCCGCCGTCAGCGACTCCAGCGCCGGGGCCAGGCCGCCGGTCCGCGCCGCCCGGTAGCAGTCGGGACCGGCCGTCATGCCGTGCCCGCTGGCGGGCCGATCACGCACACCCCGAGGTCGGCGGTGATCCGGTCGTAGTC
The DNA here is from genome assembly GCF_027923225.1 of Phytohabitans aurantiacus. Classification (GTDB taxonomy): domain Bacteria; phylum Actinomycetota; class Actinomycetes; order Mycobacteriales; family Micromonosporaceae; genus Phytohabitans; species Phytohabitans aurantiacus. The sequence goes on along the minus strand of NZ_BSDI01000022.1, from coordinate 33,955 downwards.
GACAAGCACCGTCGCCAGCGTCTCGTCCCCGGGCCACGCGGCCGCCAGCTCGCCCCAGGTAGCGGTGGCCCGGTAGCCGGCCGGCGCGGTCCGGGCCCGCACCACGGGATCGAGCACGCCGGCCCACCAGCCCGGCGCCAGGCCGGTGCCGTCGACCAGCCGCACCCGCGCCGGTGGCGTGGCCGTGGCGCGCACCAGCTCCCGCACGGTCTCGGGCACCCGCGCGGGCGCGACCCCGGCGCGCTGCCCGACCTCGACGGGCGCGCCGGTACCGTCGGTCGTCAACAGCAGCGCGGCGGCGGCGTCCCCGGCGGGGCGCAGGTCGGCGGGAAGCCGCACGTCGTACGGGATCGTGGCCTGGTCGAGCGCCAGTACCAGCACCCGGTGCAAGCCGTGCCGTGCCGCGTACAGCCGAGCCAGGCGCAGCGCGGTGTAGGGCGCGCAGGACCCGTTCTCGGAGACGGCGAACGACAACCGGACATCCGGCAGCGCGCTGGACAGGTACGTGCTGGTGGCGAGGCGGCAGTCGAGGTCGGGCGTGGCGTGCGCGACGAGCCCCAACTCGACGCCGGCACCGTCGGCGCACACCTGCGCGTGCAGCGCCGCCGTCATGGCCGCGAACGGGTTGCCGGCCGGGGCGGTCAGCTCCGGCCGGTACGACAGCTCATGGCCGCGGGTGAGGTCGGCGAAGTGCCGTGCGGAGAACGCGTCGTCGATGCGCCGTTCGCCGCCGGCGAACCGGCGGTGTGCCAACGTTGCCAGCCCGAACCCGGAGTGCTCACTCACCCGTCTCGGCCATCACGTAGTCGGCCAGCGTGCGGACCGACCCGAAGTGCTCCAGTTGCAGGTTGTCGGTGTCGAACTCGATGCCGAGCGCGTCTTCGAGCTGGAGCATCAGGTCGAGCACGCCGGTGGAGTCGAGCCCGAGCTCGTCGAAGAGCTTGGCGTCTTCGGTCACCGCGCTGCCATCGGCGCCGAGCACCGAGCGCAGCAGGTCGAGGATCGCCTCGACGACGCGTTCCCGATCCGGCGCCGCCGCGCCGGTGTGGAGGTTCTGGGCCATGGTCGGCCGGTCCTTTCGTCTGGTCAGCGGGGCAGGGCCCGGCCACCGGCCGGGCCGAAGTCGTGCAGGTACTGCGGCCCGAGGAGGTCCTCGGCGGCGTCGCGCCGGCGGATGAGGTAGGGCTCGCCGTCGTGGACGAGCACCTCCGCCGGATGTCCGTGGCTCAGGAAGTTCACCGGCGAGGCGCTGGGCCCGTAGGCGCCGGAGCGCAGCACGCCGAGCACGTCGCCGACGCGCAGGTCGGGAAGCTCCACGTTCTTGCCGAGGGTGTCGTTGGGCGTGCAGAGCGGGCCGGCGATGTGCCACTCCCCGCTCGGCGGCTCGCCCATCCGGCTGAGGAGCTGGAACGGGAAGTTGCGGCGCACGAACGAGCCGACGCCCACGGCGGCCATGTGGTGGTTGGTGCCGCCGTCGGTGACGGCGAACCGCTCCCCCATCGAGGACTTCACGTACCGGACGCTGGTGACGTACGTGCCGGCGGTCGCCGTCAGGTAGCGGCCCGCCTCCATGACGAGCCGGGCCTCCGGGTGCCGTTCGGCGAAGGCGGCCACGACCGGCGTCAGCCTCTCGGCCAGTACCGCGAGGTCGAGGTCGCGTTCGCCGGCGAAGTACGCGACACCCAGCCCGCCGCCGATGTCGGCCAGTTCCAGTGGGAACCGCAGCTCCTCCGCGAGCCGCTCGGCGAGGTCGAGGATGCGCGCGGTGTTCTCGACCACCACGTCCTCGCTCAGGATGCGCGTGCCGAGGTAGATCTGGACGCCCATCAGCCGCACGTTGGGGTACCGCTTCGCCATGCCCGGCTCGGCGAACAGCTGGCTCTCGTCGATGCCGAACTGCCGGGGCTTGCCGCCCATCGTCAGGCCGGAGTTCTTCGCCGAGAACCCCGGGTTGACCCGCAGCGCCACATCCGCCGTGCGGCCACGCTCGGCGGCGAGCGCGTCGATCGTCTCCAGCTCGCCGAAGGACTCGCAGACCAGCGCGTAGACGCGGTGGTCGAGGCAGGCCGCGATCTCCGCCCGGCTCTTGCCCGGCCCGAGGAACAGGATGTCCGCCGGCGCCACGCCCGCCCGCAGCGCGGTCAGCAGCTCCGCCATCGACGAGACCTCGGCCCGCGCGCCGCCATGTCGCAGCAGCGCGCAGATCGACACGTTCGGGTTGGCCTTGAGCGAGTAGAAGACCTCCAGCCGCGGGTGCATCAGCCGGCGCAGGTCACCGATCCGCCGCGACAGCTCGGCGCCGTCGTAGAGGTAGAAGGGGGTTCCGAAGCGCCGGACGAGGTCGCCGATCCCGATGCCTTGCACGGTCATCTCGTCGGTCACGAGCCGTCTCCTTTCATAGCGGCCAGGCGGGCCTCGATCGTGGCGTCGATGTCGTCGAGCTCCTCGACCGAGTCCGCGACGAGGAGCCCGTACAGCCGGCCGTCGAACGGTCCGTCGCCGCCCGCTCCGGCGTTGACCGTCGCGAAGTTGTTGACGAGCAGGCCGGCGCCGCCGGGGCGGCCCAGCAGCAGGTCGCCGACCGCGCCCGCCACGGCAGCGAAGCCCACCGGCCGGTCCAGGCGCAGCGGGTAGTGGCGGGCCATCGCCCACCGTCCCGGGCCGACGAACCGCTCCTGTAGCCGGATCTGGTACGTGGACATGTTGTTGCGGGCGTTGATCTCGATCACGGGGTAGATCCCGCCGTCCGGTTCGACCAGCGCGTCCACGCCGGCGACGCCGAAGTACCCGTCCGCCGCCAGCTTCTTGCCGATGGCGTCCGCCGCGAAGGCCAGGACGGCGTGCTGGGCCGCGGAGAGGTCGGCGGGCATCCGGTGTCCCTTGTGGACACCCTTCTCGGTCAGCGCCCGCTTGACGAAGTCGAAGTGGACCACGCCGTCCACCCCGACCGTGCACTGGTAGTTGAGGTCGGCCCGCTTGTCGACCCACCGCTCCAGGACAAAGGCGATCCGCTCGTCGCCCGCCCGACTCGCCCGCTGCGCGATCATCCGATGGAGACGGTCGAGCCGCTGCCGGCTGTCGAGCACGGCCAGCCCCTTGCCCGAGACGCCGTAAGCCTCCTTGATGACGAGCCGGTGCCCCTTGTCCAGCAGTGCCGCCGCGTCCGGCAGGGCCCGTTCCAGCTCGGTGACGGTCTCGCAGACCCAGCCCGGGGGCTGGCGGATGCCGGCCTCGTCAGCCAGCCGGCGGCTGTAGATCTTGCTGTTCACCGCCCGGCAGACCGCGGCCGGCGGCGCGATCAGCGGCAGCCCGGTCCGCTCGCTCAGCCGCTCCTCGCTCGCCGACACCCCGTGCGGCGCCAGCCGGCAACCGGCGCGCCCGAGGGCGGCGAGCCGGTCGAGCAGCGCGGGATCGGCCAGTACGGCCTCGGTGACGGTGGCGGTCCGCCGGTACGGCGCGGCGACGTGCAGCGCCGGCAACGCGATACCCAGATCGCCTAGGTACCCGAGATAGTCGCCGTCGGGCGCGGTCTTGAGCACGACGTGGTCGTCCGGACCGGCCAGCAGGACGGCGAACTCGTCCATCGCGGTGACGAGCGCCCCGCCGCTGTCGGCCGTGAACCGGGGCAGGCGCTGCTCGCCGCGCCCCCACTCCTCCTCGACCTCGAAGTTCGCGAGGAACACCAGCGACGCGTCCGGCGTGCCCGCGACCATCGTCTTGAGCCGGCTGTTGAAGTCCGGCGGTAGTTTCGGCATGACACCGTCCTCAATGGCTAGTGCTGGAGAACCATCGCCGCGAAGGTCTGTCCCAGACCGGCCGAGGTCATGAGATAGCGGTCGCCGGGCCGCAGCAGGCCGAGCTGCCGGACCCGCTCGTAGTTGATGAAAGGGTCGGCGCAGAAGCAGTGCCCGGTCCGCGCGATGTTGTCGAGGAAGAGCCGATCCCGGGGAATCCCCAGGTTCTCCGCCGCCACCGTCCACGACACCCGGTTGACGTTGTGCGGCAGTACCAGGTCGATGTCCGGGATCGTGATGCCCGCCGCGCCGACTGCCGCGTGCACCACCTCGGCGAGGGCGCTCTGATAGATCTGCCGGGCGTGCCGGACGATCTCCGGGGTCATGTCGACGACCGCGTCCGTACGGCCGTGGATGCGGGAGGCGTAGCCGAGCATCCGGTCCCGCCCGGTGTCGGCGCCGACCAGTACCGCGGCCACGCCCTCGCCCATGACGGTCACGTCGGCGACCCACTGGGTGAACGGCGTGAACGTCTTGTCACCGCTCAGGATCAGCGCCAGGGCGTCCGGGTCGCCGTCGCCGGCCAGCAGCGTCGCCGCGACGTCCAGCGCCAGCAGGCCGGTCGCGCAGCCGTGGTCGGCGACCGCGAAGGCGCTGGCCCGCGTCAGGCCCAGGGCCTCGGTCGCGATGCGCAGCGGGATGATCGGGTACGGGGCGGTGGTGCCCAGCCCCTTGGCCCGGATGACGTACCGGACCCGGTCCTCCTGGCCCTTCAACGCCTCCAGCTTGGCGGCCGCCGCGGTCAGCAGTTCCGCCTCCGTCTGGTCGGGCGCCTGGCAGATGCGGTCCAGCCCGTACAGCCGGCCGAACCGGCGCGCCTGCTGGTCGTCGAGGCCCAACGAGTGGCGCAACTCGGCGAGCGGCACGGTGGGCGGCAGGTAGCTGGAGACGTCGACGATCGAGGCCACGGCGGTCATCAGCCGCACCCGCCCGCGTGGTCGCTGTCCGCGCCAAGATCCGCCCCGACTGTGGTTGTGGCCCAGTCGGGCACCGGCGCAGCGCCGAGGTGGTCCGCGAACGCGGCGAGCCGGTCCAGCCCCCAGAACCGGCCGCGACCCTGGATGAAGAACGGCACGCCGAACACGCCGTCCCGGCAGCCCCGCAGGAGCACGTCGGCGCCCTCGCGGCGCAGCGCCGGATCGTCGGCGGTGGCCGCCAACTCGTCGCCGTCGATACCGATCTCCGCACCGATCGCGCGGATGGTGGCGCGGTCGCAGATGTCGTGCCCCCGCTCCCACCGGGCGCGGTACGCCGCCGCGAGGTACTGCGGCCCGACGCCGTGCCGCCGCGCGACGAGGTAGGCCAGGTGCGGTACCTCCCACACCGGTGCCCGGTCGACCGGCCAGCGCAGCGCGATCCCGCGTTCCCGGGCGAGCCGGGCCACGTCCTGCAGCACGTACAGGTGCTTGGCCCGCGACATCTCCACATAGGGGAACCGGCCGCCCCGCTCGACCAGCAGCGCGTCGGTGTCGCGGTCCGGCTCCCAGAACGGCAGCCACTCCAACCGTTCCGCCACGTCCGAGTACCTTGTGGACAGTTCCCGGAACGCCAGCCACGAGTACGGGCTTCGCAGCGAGAAGTAGAAGCGGGGTTCCGCCATCGTCGCTCCCTTCACAGCACGAGCCCGCCGTCGACGCCGAAGGACTGTCCGGTGATGTATCCGGCCCGCTCGGATACCAGAAACGCCACGAGGTCGGCCACCTCGTCGGGGCGGCCGAAGCGGCCCAGGGGTATCCGTTCGGCCAGCGCGCGGCAGCGCTCCGCCGACAGCCCGGCCACCATGTCGGTGTCGATGAGCCCGGGCGCCACCGCGTTGACCCGTACCCCGTACGGGCCCAGCTCCTTCGCGAGGGCCCTCGTGAAGCCGATGATGCCGGCCTTGGTGGCGCAGTAGTTGGCCTGGGTCGCGTTGCCGTAGACGCCGGCCACCGAGGAGAGCGTGACGATCGCGCCGGTGCGGCGCTTCATCATCCGGAAGGCGGCGGCGCGGCACAGGTGGTACGTGCCGGTGAGGTTGACGTCGAGCACCGCGTGCCAGTCGTCGGCCGTCATGAGCGGCAGGGGGTTGTCGCGGACGATGCCGGCGCACGAGACGACGGCCCGGACGCGGCCCAGGCGCGCCTCGCCGTCGCGCACGAAACGCTCGATCGCCTGCCGGTCGGTCACGTCGACCCGCTGGACGAAGACCTCGGCGCCGAGCGCGGCGCACTCCTTGGCCACGTGTCCAGCCGCGTCGCCGTCCGCCCGGTAGCAGAAGGCGACGTCGAACCCGTCGCGGGCCAGCCGCGTGACGACCTGGGCGCCGATGCCGCGCGAGCCGCCGCTGACGACGGCCACCGGCCGGCCGCTGTCACCCATCCCGACTCCCCGAGGCTCTGCTAGTTGGCGCTCGCTCCGCCGGCCCGGGGGCTGTGCGCAGGAGCGCGCAGCCGACCACGCCGTGCGGGTCGACCGTGGTCACCAGTCCGATTCCGGTGTCGCGCGGGCCGTACGGCCGCGCGGTCGCGAGCAGCACCGCGATCTGGAACGCCGCGGAGGCGGCGGAGGCGTCGCCGAGCAGCGGGCGGCACCGCAGCACGCGCGGCGCCGTGCCGCCGAGCGCGCCGGCCGTCGCCCGTTCCTCCTGGCGGCCGAGCTCGCCCTCGGCGCCGAGCGGCACCACCACCTCGACCTCTTCCGGCGCCACGCCGGCCGACCGCAGCGCCGCGGTGACGCAGTTCGCGAGTACCGCGTGGGCCTGGTCGGGCTCGTCGAAGGCCATGAAGCGGGTGGCCAGCACGGTGGCGACCGGCGACCGGCCGGCCCGGCGCGCCTCGTCGGGCGCCTCCATCAGCAGCAGCGCGCCGCCCTCGGCGAGCGGCACCTGGTCCGCGTCGCCGGCATCGACGCCGGCCGCCCGCGCGTGCCACTCCAGCCAGGCGCGCTGGACCGAGTACTCCTCGACCGCGCCGACGAGGGCCCGGCGGCAGTGCCCACCGCGCAGCAGCCGCGCCGCGTAGCTGAGCGCCAGCAGGCCGGTGGCCGCGCCGCCCGCGACCGTGGCGTTGGGGCCCCTGATCCGGTGCCAGATGGCGCACTGGCCGGCCGGGCGGTTCATCACGGCGTTCGGGAACAGGGCCGGGTCCACGTGATAGGGCTTCTGGCCGGTGAACGACGCGGCGGTGAAGTCCATGATGCTCTGCACGCTCCCGGAGCCGGTGCCGAGCACGAGACCGACCTCGTCGCTGTCGGCCACCGCGTCCGCGCCGATCTCCTCCAGCAACTGGCGGACCAGTACGACCGCGAGGGCCGAGACGCGATCCATGGACCGGGTGCCCTTGCGTCCCAGGTGGCCGGCCGCCGTGAAGTCGGGTACCAGGCCGGCCCGGTCGAACGGGCCCGGGTACGCCTCGCGGTCCAGGACGGCGACGCCGCTGCGCCCGGCCCTGACGCCCGCGGTGAACGCCTCGCGTCCCAGGCCGTACGGCGACAGCGCGGACCACGCCGAGAGGGTGAGGGTCATCGGCTGCCCCCGCCCGTGAGGACCCGCATGAGCCGGTCGTCGAAGGCCACCAAGCGCCAGGACCGGCGTCCCTCGATGGCCGCCCAGCCGTGGGTTATCCGCCCCGTCGCCGTGCGCACCAACCCGCCGTCGCGGCGCACGTAGCAGTCCATCCGGGCGGTGAACGTAAGGCGCTTGAAGACGTCTTCCACCACGAAGACGGTGTAGAGGTCCTCTTCCATCCTGGCCTCGTCGACGATGCTGACCGACGAGTGGTGCACGACCGGGATCCAGCTCTGCTCGGCCAGCATGCCCGCGATGGAGGCGTCGCGGTCCGCCATGAACAGGTCGAGGGCCGCCTCCAGGTGACGCAGGTAGCCGGACATCTGCACGCGCTCGGAGAAATGGCAGTAGTAGTACGGCATCCGGGCCACCCAGCCGAACCCGTTGTGCCCGGCGAGCAGGCCGGCCAACGGATCCGCGCCGGCGGCGAGCGGCGGCTCGGGCCGGCCGAGGCGGTCGACGGTGATCGGTGCGAGCTCGTCGGGCACCGGGTCGGCCGGCCACCCGCCGGGGTCGAGGCGCAGGCTGAGGCCGGCCGTGGCCCGCGCGGCCCGGACCGGCCCGTCCCGGTCGACCATGAGGTCGACGGCGAGGCGCAGCCGCCCGCTCTCCACGCCCACCGGGCGCACCTTGGCGGTGACGACGTCGTCGACCTGCGACACGTTCAGGATCTTGGTGTTCAGGTCGACGAGGTCGGCGCCGAGCCCGTACCGCTCGTGGAGCCGGCCGGCCGGGTGGCCGCACGCCCGCAGGTGGCCGAGCACCGCCTCCTCGACCAGGTAGTTGACGTGCTTGAACCCGATCCAGGTGCCGATGTTGGCGCCCTCGTACCGGGGGCGCAGCTCCAGCGTCGTCGCGTCCATCGGGAGCTGGGGTGCGGTGGCGGTGGCTGTCACATCAACTCCACGTGGATTCGAGGAACTGGCCGATGACCCGGGAGAACTCCGCGGGCTCTTCGATCATGGGAAAGTGGCCGCAGCCGGGGAGGCTGGCGAAGCGGGCGTTCGGCAGCGCGCGGGCCAGCTGGTGGCTGTCTTCGGGCCGGCTCGCGGTGTCGGCGTCGCCCCGGAGCACCAGCACCGGTACCCGTACCTCGTCGAGCCGAAGGAACGGCGTGCGCAGGTACAGGTCGAAGAACGCCATCCAGCCGTACGGGCCGACGCGGTCGCGCAGTTGGCGTCCCATCCAGTCGCGGTGGCTCGCCTCGCGGCGGGTGCGCGCGGGCCGGCTGGCGCCGCTGACCCGCAGCGCCTCCACGAAGACCAGGTGGAAGTCGTTGAGGCTGTACGAGATCGTCGGCCAGTCGAAGCTCGCGGGGTCCGCGCGGTAGAAGGGGCTGACAAGTACGACCGCGTCGGGGCGGACGTCACCGGCGGCCAGGGCGGCCAGCACGAGCCCGGCCGCGTAGGAGTGCGCGACGACGAGGTCGAAGGGCGCACAGCCCGGCGCAGCGCCGTTCACCAGGTCGGTCACCACCCGCTGCGGGTCGCACCGGCGGGTCCACCCTGGCTCGGCCGACGACCCCTGCCACGGCAGGTCGGCGTACCACACCTCGTGTCCCAGGGCGCCACCGCGCAGGAAACCGTCCCATGTGGACGCGTTGCCGCCCAACCCGTGCAGCAGCAGCATCCGCCGTGACGCCGTCACGCCGCCGTCCCGTCCCGGTACCGGCCGAGGATCAGCACCGCGTTGTTGCCGGCGAAGGCCAGGGCGTTGTTCTGCACGATGTTGACGTCCGCCGGCCGGGCCTCGTTGGGCACGCAGTCGACGCCGCACTCGGGGTCGGTGACGTTGTGGTTGATCGTCGGGGGGATGAACCCTTCCCGGATGGCGAGGGCGCATGCGGCCGCCGCGAGCGCGCTGGCGGCGCCCATGGTGTGACCGATCATGCTCTTGATCGAGATCGTTGGCGGCGGCCGCGTGAAGACCTTCGTGATGGCGCCGGTCTCGGTCACGTCGTTGGCCCGGGTGCCGGTGCCGTGCGCCGAGATGAAGTCCACGTCGGCGGGCTCGATGCCGGCGTGCCGGTGCGCGAGCGCGATACAGCGGGCGAGGCTGTCAAGGTCCGGCGCCACCGGGTGCAGCGCGTCGCAGTTGAGGGCGTACCCGAGCACCTCGGCGTAGATCGGGGCGCCGCGCCCCAGCGCGGACTCCAGCGTCTCCATCAGCAGCATGCCGGCGCCCTCGCCGGTCAGGATGCCCTTGCGGTCCCGGTCGAAGGGCTGGCACGCCACCGGCGCGATCGTGCCGATCCGGTAGAAGCCGCTGAAGGTCTTGCGGCAGACGGCGTCGGCGCCGCCGCACAGGGCCGCCTCGACCTCGCCGGCCCGCAGCGCGTCGAACCCGGTGCCGATCGCGTAGTTGCCGGCGGCGCAGGCGGTGGGAATGGTGACCGCCTCGACGTCGGTCAGGCCGAGCTCGCGGATCACGCCGGACGACAGCCGCCCAGCCGCGGAGCGGCGCACGGTGCGCCCGTCGAGCTTCTCCACACCGGCGTCGAGTTGCCGGGCGGTGAGCGTGTCGAGGTCGCGCGACTCGCCGTCGGTCGTGCCCACCGACACCAGTACCCGCCGCCGGCGCAGCTCCTCGGTGGGCATACCGGCGTCGGCCACCGCCATCCGCGCCGCGGCCGCCGAGAACTGGCTGGCCCGGCCGAGGTCGTCGGGATCGACGCGCCGGATCCAGTCGGCCGCCACGAAATCGTCGATCTCGCAGCCGTTGGCGTACTGGAATCCGCTGGTGTCGAACGAGGTGATCTTCTTGACGCCGCTCCGGCCGGTCCTGATACCGGTGAGGAACCGCGCCACACCGATGCCGATGGGAGAGACCACACCGAGACCGGTGATCACCACCCGACGCGAATCTCGGGTCATCCTCGAAGCTCCATTTCGGACTATCGCGCCGCGAGCGCCTCGTCGACGACGGCGACGACACTGTCGATGTTGACCATGCGGGCCAGCTGTTCCTGCTCGATCTCGATGTTCAGCTCCCGCTCCAGAGCGGAAAGGATCTCGATCGCGCCCAGCGAGTCGGCGTCGTGGTCCTCCTTGAACCGGCTGGTGTCGGTCATCTCGGAGGGGTCGATCTCCAGGATCTCGCACACGATGTCCTTGATCTTCGCGCGCTGCGCGTCGTCGACACCGGCACGCACGGTGGAGTCGGTCATGTGGGCTCCTTACCTACCAACCTGAGCGGTACCTACGGACCGGAGCAGGCTGACGTACTCGCCGGCCAGCTCGCGAACGGTTTCGGCCGTGAACAGTGAGGTGTTGTATTTGAGCTTCGCGCGGCTGGCGGCGCCGTGGCGGAGCACCTGAAGCGTCATGTCGAACTGGCCCAGCTGCTGCGGCATGTCGAAGTGGGAGACGGTCATTCCGGCGTACTCGACGCGGCGGCCCGGCTCCCAGATCTCGTAGAAGGGGTCGGTCGGGTCGTCGAAGCCCATCACGAACATGACCGAGACCAGGCCCGCCCGGCTCGAATCGCGGTCGGCGTCGACGAGCCGCGGCATCAGCGCGAACGGATAGTCGCGGTACAGGCCGCCGCGCCACAGCTTCTCGCGGGTGCGCGCCAGCAGCGTGCCGAACGAGTCGCCGGGTTCGAGCCGCGCGCACAGCGGCAGGGTGTTGACGAAGTTCCCGACCGCGCCCCGGTACCGCCGGTCCGGCCGGACCGACACCGGATAGCCGATGACGATGTCGGCGCGGCCGCTGAAGCCGAACAGCAGGAGCTGAAAGACCGCGAAGAGATACGCGAAAGGGCTCGCGCCCGCGATCGTCTCGCTGGGCAGCTCGACGTCGATTTCGGCGCCCTCGAACCGGTACACGTCGGGTCTGGGCCGGTCGGTCGGCAGGCCCCTCCCGCCCGCGCGCCCCAGCTCGTCCCGCCAGTACGCGCGCGCCTTCGCCGCCCGCGCCGAGCCGAGGAACTCGCGCTCCCGGCGCACGAACCGGTCGAAGTCGGCGCCGGTGTCCGCGACGTCGCGGTGGACCCCCGCCACGACAGCGGCGTACTGGTCGAGAACCTCCCGCATGACCAGTACCTGTGACGCGTTGTCCGTCGCGATGTGGTGCGCCGCCATGAGCAGTACGTCCGGCGCGCCGCCGCGCCGCATCAGCGTGAACCTGACCGGCGGCTCGCGGTCGAGCCGAAATGGGCGCTGCGCCAACCGCCGCGCGACATCCCGCGCCCCGGCGTCGTCCGCACTCACGTCGTGGAGCTCCAGCACGGTTTCGGTGCCGCCGCGGTAGCGCCGCACCTCGCCCGCGACCGCCCGGAAGACGCAGTTCAACACGCTGTTACCGGCGGCCACCCGCCGCACCGCCGTAGCCAGCGCCGGCACGTCGACGGGGCAGTGCAGGTTCATCGCCGCGGCCACGTTGTAGGCGCCGCTGTCCGGTGCGAGCTCATGGAGAAACCACAGCGCCTGCTGCCCGATACTCAGTTCGAAGCATGCGTCCTCTGCCATCTCTCCACACCCTGACCGTGAGCTGACCGCCAACGTAGGCAGCCGCCCCGGAGCGCGTACAGGAACCGGGGAGGCAACTTTCCTGCCGCCGCCGTTGCCTGTCCGGTCGCGCGCGAACCGCCCTACGCTGGCGCGGTGACGGTCCCCTCGCACGCGGCAGCCGGCAAAACCTTCCACACGATGGGCGCGACAGATATCCGCGCGGTCATCGAGGCGTCGCGTCCGGAGATCGTCGCTTGCGTCCGGGACACGTACCTGGCGCACGAGCGCGGCGAGACGATCTGCCTGAACAGTCAGTTCCTGCGCTTCCCGGAGAAGCCGAACGCGCGGATCATCGCCCTGCCCGCCTTCGTGCGCGAGCCGCGCGGCGTCGCCGGCATCAAGTGGATCAGCAGCTTCCCGGACAACCTCGCCGACAACGTGCCGCGCGCCTCGGCCGTGCTGCTGCTCAACGACTTCGCGACCGGGTTCCCGTTCGCCTGCCTCGAAGCCGCCCAGATCAGCGCCGCGCGGACGGCCGCGTCCGCCGCGCTCGCCGCCGAGGCCCTGCACGGCACCCGTGCGGCGGGAAAGGTCGCGGTGATCGGGGCGGGTGTCATCTCCCGTACCGTCGTCGAGTTCCTCCGCGCGCTCGACTGGTCCATAGTGGACGTCGCGGTATTCGACACGGTGCCCGGGTACGCCGAGAAGTCGGCCCGCCACATCGCCTCGCTGGGGTACCGCGCCGCGCCGTCCGCCACGCTGGCCGCGGCCACCGGCGGCGCCGACATCGTGGTGCTCGCCACCACCGCGGCCGCGCCGCACATCGAGGACCCGGGGTTCTTCGGCGCCGGCCAGACCGTCCTGAACATCTCGCTGCGCGACATCGGGCCGGACATCATCGCGGCGTCACACAACATCGTGGACGACGTCGCCCACTGCCTGAACGCCGGCACCTCGCCACACCTGGCGCGGCAGAAGTTCGGGCACCACGAATTCATCGACGGCACCATCGCCCAGCTGATGCGCGGCGACATCGCGGTGAGCCGGGACCGGCCGCGGGTCTTCTCGCCGTTCGGGCTCGGCGTGCTCGACGTCGCGGTCGGGCTCGCGGTGTTCACCATCGGCGCTCGCCGGGGCGCTGTCCGGGAGGTACCGGACTTCTTCGCGGACGCCCGGCGATGGTAGGGGGCCGACGGGATGCTCTACCTCCAGGCTGTGGCGCCGTTCGTGCCCGGTGACACCATCGGCATCGCCGACCCGGACGCCCGGCTCGGTATCGCCGACACCGAGGTCCGCCGGCTGACCCGGTTCCTCGGGCTCGACCGGGTACCGACCGCGGGCCGGCGCACGGTACTGGACATGCTGGTCGCGGCCGGGCAGGACGCCCTGGCCGGTGTCGACCGCTCGCGGGTCCGCTACGCGGTGCACGCCCACACGGCGCCGCACGCCGCACCGCCCGACACGCGGCTGATGGACGCGCTGCGGCAGCGGCTGGGCCTGCCCGGGGCGCGCGCGTTCGCCATGTCGCATCAGGCGTGCGCGATCGGCCTGTACGCCATGACCGTGCTCGAATCGCTGCTGCGGGCGGAACCGCCGGGGAGCTTGGCCCTGCTCATGGTCGCCGACAAGGTCGTGTCGGGGCTGATGAGGCACCTGCCCGGCATCACGGTCACCGGAGACGCGGCGGCGGCGGTGCTGGTCGGGTTGGACGGTCCCGGCGACGCCGTGCTGGGGGTCGCCCGCCGCACCCTCGGCGAGTTCCACGAGGCCGGCAACATGCCCGAGCCGCTGCGCCGCCGGTACCACCAGCTCTACGTGCCGACCGTGGCGGCGGTGATCCGGGACGCCCTCGACACGGCGGGGGTGGCGATGGACGCCGTCTCCCTCGTGCTGCCGCACAACGTCAACCGGTACTCGTGGAGCGTGATCGCGCGGCACCTCGGGCTCGACCTCGACCGCGTGTACCTCGCCAACGTCCCGAGGATGGGCCATTGCCACTGCGCGGATCCGTACGTGAACCTGGTGACCGCCCGCGCGGAGGCCGCGCTGGCACCGGGCGACATCGTGCTCATGGTCTCCGTCGGCCAGGGCGGCACCTTCTGCGCCGCCGTCCTCCGCACCGCGGCGCAGGCGCCCCTGCCGTCCACAAGGGAGGTTCGCGCGTGAGGCTGCGGCGGCCGGCCACGCGGGTCTTCGCCCCGAACGGGCGCCCCGCGCCGACCGCGACCGAGCTGCTCTACATGACCGACTATCTCGCCGAGTTCGGCATGGCGCCCGACCTGGACCTGTACGCGCGCGGCGGCGGGTACTCCTTCATCCGCATGTGCGAGGCGCTGCTGGACGGCCTGCCGGAGGAACTGCCCACAATGGACGCGGCGGTGCTCGCCTACCACCTTCCCGACCTGCAGGTGATCGAGGTCGCCGGGTGCTACCTCGCCGGCCGGCTGCCCGGAAGCCCGGCCGTCTTCTCGGTGTCCGGGCAGGGCGTCGGCGCCCCGTTCACGGCGCTGCGGGTGCTGGACTGCCTGCGCCGGTCGGGGGCGCTGGCCGACGGCGCCGTGTTCGTCCTGGACCAGACGACGGCGCCCTACCCGGACTCCAGTACGCACGGCGGGGCGGTGCGCGACTGCGCGCTGCTGCTCCGCACCAGCCTCGACGACGGGGACGCGGGGGTCGCCCTCGACTTCCTCGACGAGTGTCCGGTCGACGATCCGGCGCCGGTCCTGGATGCGCTCGCGCGGCGGCATCCGCACCCCCGGATCCTCGCCGGCCAGACTCTCGCCGCCCGGCTCGACCCGGACCTCCGCGCCCGCCTGGACATCGTGGACGGTCCCGCGCACCACCTGTGTACGAGCGCGTGGGCGGCGCTCGCGGAGCACTGGCCGCGCGAGCGGTACACGGTCGTCGCCGACTACGACCCACACGCCGGGCGCCTGTTCCAGGCCGGCCTGCGACCGGGGCGGCCGGCGTGACGCCCGACGGCTTCCGGGCGCTCGGGCGCACGTACGGCCTCGCCGCCGGCCTGGCCGCGGTGCTCGACGGGTTCGACACGGCGGTCGCCGCACCGCAGGGCGTGGCGGTGCTGCCGGCCGCAGGACTGCCGCACGGCGCCTGCGTGGTGCCGCATCCGTTCGCGGCGCGCGAAGGGCTGGCCGTCGTCCGGTTCCCGCCGCAGTCCCCCAACGGCAGGATCGGCTGGGGACTGACCAAGGCCCGCGCGGTCGCGCTCGCGGCGGTGCGCCTCGGTGTCCTCGAAGGACTGCTGGACACGGCGATCACCCGCCTGGCGGGCCGGACCTTCGGCGGCGTACCCCTGATCGAGAAGCAGCTCGTCGTCGGCGCGATAGCCGACGTGCTGACCGAGCTGGAGCTGTCGGCGGCGCAGTGCGCCGAGGACGCGCCGGCCGAGACCGCCGCCGCCCAGCACGAACGGTTGACCGAGGCGGGCTGGACCGTCACCCGCTTCTTCGGGGCCGAGGGCTACCTCGCCGACCATCCGGTGCGCGGCCTCTACCTGTCCGCGCTGGTCGCCGACGTCTGGGTGCCCCGGCCGATGGACACGTACCCCGGGGAGTGACCATGGTGGACCTCGACGACCGGCTGCGCGCGCTGCGCGGCGTGAGCGCCGAACTGGCCCGGGAGCTGCGCGGGCACGCCCTCGCCGTCGACGCCGACCCGTACCGGATGGAGCCGCACCTGGCGATCGGGGCGTACGGCGTGCTCCGCCAGACCATGACTCCCCGCCGGTACACCGACGGCCCGCTGCGGGTGGGGCGCTTCGAGTACCCGCCGGGATCGTGCCTCGACGGCGTCGTACGCGACGTGGAGCTCGCCTACGGCGACGCCGGCGTGCTGCTCGCCTGCCCGGGCCCCGGTCTCGCCGGGATTCTCGTCGACCAGCTCGCCGACGACGCCCAGCGGGACCACTTCTACGGCGCTCTGGCCACGGACGCCGCCTGGTCGTTCTTCGCGGTGACCGAGCCGGGACGCGGCAGCGACGCCAGCGCGCTGACGACCGAGCTCAAGCGCGAGACGCCCGACTGCTACCGGCTGCGCGGGACCAAGCGCTACATCGGCAACGGCTCGCGCGGCGGTATCGGCGTCGTCTTCGCCCGCACCGGCAGCGCGCCGCTGTCGATCCGCGCCGCGCTGGTCGAGGCGGACATGCCGGGATTCCACGCGACCGGGCTGGACATGATCGGGCTGCGCGGCGCCTGCCTCGGCGAGATCCAGCTGGACGGCGTGCCGATCCCGGCCGGCATGCTCCTCGGCAACCACCTGCCCGCGCTCCGAAGGGGACTGTGGGGAGCCATGCGCGTGTTCAACACCATGCGGGCGCACGTGGCCGCGCTCGCCGTCGGCACCGGTCTCGCGCTGGTGGACCTGGTACGCGCCGAGCGGCCGGGCGCGCCGGGCATCGACCAGCTGCGCGCGCGGCTGCTGGCCTGCCGCCGGCTCGTGTACACCGCCGGCGCCGCGGTGGACCGGGACCGCGACGCCAGCGGCCCGCCGGGCGTGGCGAAGAACGCCGCGAACGCGCTCGCCCGCGCCGCCAGCCGGTGGGCGGTGCGGTCGCTGGACCCCGCCGCGCTGCTTTCCGTCCCGCTGCTGGAGAAGTGGACCCGCGACGTCTGCGGCTTCGAGTTCATGGAGGGCACGAGCGACATCCAGCGCCAGCACATCACCCGCTCCTACCTCAAGAGCCGGTCCGCACGGTGAAAACACGGTCAGTGCGATGAGGATCGGTGCCGACCTGGTCGACGTGGCGCGCTTCGCGCCGATCGCCGCGCACCCGCGCGGGCGGCGGATGGTCTTCACCGACGCGGAGCTGGCGGTCGCCGACACGCTCGGCACGCGGCGGCGCGGCGAGTACCTGGCCGGCCGGTTCTGCGCCAAGGAGGCGGTCGCGAAGGCACTGGGCCGGGGACTCGGCCAGGGGCTGGCATGGCGGGACATCGAGGTGCTCGGGGACGCCCACGGCGCGCCGGTCGTCACCATGCGCGGCGGGGCGCTGGCGATCGCCACCCGTCAACGGGTCGCGCGCGTCGAGCTGTCGCTGAGCCACCAAGGTGGACTCGTGTTCGGCGTGGCGGTCGCGATCCCGGCGTAGATGTTCTATTCCAAGGGATATCGAGCTACCGCGACGTCCGCCGCGCGCAAGACCGCTGCTCCCGCGGCCTCGCCCTCCGCGGCTACACGACCCGCCGCGGTCTAGCGGTCAGACCAGTACGGAGCCGTTGTCGATCCGGCGCGGCCGGGTGCGGCGGCTGTCCAGGTGCACGAAGACGCGGTGCAGCCAGCGATCGCTGCCGTCGTAGCGCGGCTGGAACCCCACGCGCCCGTGCACGACCAGCCGGTTGTCCAGGAAGACCATGTCGCCCGGGCTCAGCACGAGGTCGGCGCGGACCTCCATCAGCGCCTCGCGCAGCCGCGCCAGCGCCCGGGCGGCCGGCTCGTCGAGGGCGGTGGTGGCGTGGAAGTCGACGCAGAGGTCCGGGTCGTCCGTGCTGCCCTCCAGTACCGGGCGCGGCGCCGACCGCGACGCCAGCCGGAACGACGGCGGGGCCGCGGTGACGAACCGGTCCTCGTGCAGGATGGCCCGGCTCGCGTCGTCGATCAGCGGCAGGGCTCGGCGGATCGACGCCACCCGCGTGCCGACCTGCCCTTCGTGGGCGGGCCGCAGGCATAGCAAGCCGACGTAGTGGGGGCGGTCCGGATGGAAGGCGTTCTCGGTGTGGAACTCCAGGGGCACCGAGCCGCCGTTGCTCTGCGACCGCGCCAGCGACCGTACGGGCACGACGTTCTGCACCATCGCGCCCTGCTTCTCGTCGCGGTAGGCGATGACCTCACCGAGCTGCAGCCCGAGGAGCATGGCGAGGGCCGCGGGCACCGTGACGGACCGCTCGACCGAGTCCGCCTCGTTCGGCGTACCGGGCAGCGACGCCACGTCGATGGGCAGGTTGGTGACGGACAGCCTCCCGGACAGGCCCCCGTCGTACCGGAAGCTCCTGATCGCCTCCAGCAGGCGGACCGGCAGGTGGCAGCTCTGCGACCGGGCGCGCGCCTGCCAGGCCGTGTCGTCGACCCACTCGGGCGCCGTGCGTATGAGGCGCTCCACCACCGCGCTGGTCACGGACCGCTCGGCGGGGGTCAGTGCCACGTCCCGCAGGTCCACGAGGTCACTAATCACCGCACGACTCTCGCAGCCGCCCCGCGCGGACTCCAGGCATCGCACGGGCAACTGCGCGGTGCCAAGCTGCCGGGCCGTTGCCTCGCCGTTGCCTGGCCCGGCGCCGGGACGGCGCCCACGCTGGAGTCCAATGACGACACTGAACGTCCCGGTCTCCGGCCGGTGGCTGGCGCGCTCGCGCACCGCCGGTGACCCGAGGCTGCGGATGATCTGCTTCCCGCACGTCGGTGGTGGCGGTGCCGCGTTTCACTCGTGGCTGGACGCGCTGCCCGCCGGCGTCGAGCTCTGCGCGATCCGGTTGCCCGGCCGGGAGAACCGGCTCCACGAACCGCTCCTGGACGATCCGGACGACCTGTTCGCACACCTGGAGCCGGTACTGGCGCCGCTCAGCGACCTGCCGTTCCTCCTGGTAGGACACTGCTCGGGCAGCGTGCTGGCCTACGAGTACGCCCGCCGCCTGCACGCCGCCGGCGGCCCGCGGCCGGCGATGGTCGTGCTGTCGTCGACCGAGGCGCCGCCGCACCGCCGCGTCGACGACCCCCTGCACCTGCTGCCGCGCGACGAACTGCTCGACCGGGTCATCGGGTACGGCGGCATGGCGCCGGAGGTGCTCGACGACGCCGGCCTCATGGCGATCTTCGAACGGATCCTGCGGGCCGACTACCGCGCGGTCGAGCGGCTCCGCTACTCGGCGGGCCCGCCCCTGGACGCGCCGATAACCGTGATCGGCGGCCGGCACGACCGCTTCACCAGCCGCGCGGCGATGGCCGCGTGGTCCGAGGAGACGACCGGCGAGTTCTCCCTGCACCTGCTCGACGCCGGCCATTACCTGCTGCGCGAGGCCGGCCCGCGGATGGCGGACGTCGCGCGGGCGCTGCTGGACGGGCGGGCGCGGCCATGAGCGGGCCGGGATGGCGCTTCGAGACGGCTGGCGACGCCGCCGCGGCTCGGTTGCCGGACGAGGAGCGCAAGGCGCTGGAGAGCTGGAGCACCGGCCCGCGGGAGCACCGGCCGGCCGCCACCGTCGTGGACCTCTTCCGGGCGCAGGCGGGCAGGACGCCCGACGCCCTGGCGGTCACGGTGTCCGGCGCCCGCCTGACGTATCGGGAGCTCGACGAGCGGTCGAACCAGATCGCCCACCATCTCGCGGGTCTGGGCGTCCGGCCGGAGGCGCCCGTCGGCGTGTGCCTGCGCCGCACGGCCGACCTGCTGCCGGCCCTGCTGGGCATCTGGAAGGCGGGCGCCACCTACGTGCCGCTCGACCCGGACCTGCCGACCCCGCGGCTGCGGCGGATGGCGTCCAGGGCCGGCTGCGCGCTGGTGGTGACCGTCGCCGGACTGCGGGGCGTGCTGGAGCCCCTCGACGCCGGCGACTTCGTGCTCCTGGACGAGCGGCGGGAGGCGATCGCGGCGCTGCCCCGAACGCCGGTGGACGTCGCGCCCCGGCCCAGCGGCCTGGCGTACGTCATCTACACCTCCGGCTCCACCGGCGACCCCAAGGGTGTACTTGTCGAGCACGGCGGCCTGCTCAACTATCTACTGTGGACCGCCGAGGAGTACGCCGCGCGGGGCGAGGGCGGGTCGCCGTTCTTCACGTCGATCGGCTTCGACCTGGGCGTGCCGAGCCTGTTCACGCCGTTGCTGGTCGGCCAGCGCGTCGACCTGCTGCCCGATCCGCTCGACCTCGCGGACCTCGGCGCCCTGCTGGTGGCCGGTGCGCCCTACAGCTTCGTCAAGATGACCCCCGGCCATCTCAACCTGCTCAGCCTCGACCTGTACCCGGAGCAGGCGCGTGACCTCGCCGGGCTCGTCATCGCCGCCGGTGACGCCTTCACCACCGAGCTGGCGCGGCGCTGGAGCGAGCTCGCCGGGCCGGGCGGCACGCCGGTCGCGACCGAGTACGGCCCGACCGAGATCACGGTCGGGAACTCGGGCCAGCGGGTGGCGGGCGCCGGATCGGAGGGGCTCGTGCCGCTCGGCGCGCCGATCCCGAACACCACGATGTACGTGCTGGACGACCGGCTCGAACAGGTGCCGGTGGGCGTACCCGGCGAGGTGCACGTGGGTGGCGCGGGCGTCTCCCGCGGGTACCTGCGTGACCCCGCACTGACCGCGGACCGGTACGTGCCCGATCCCTTCGGGCCGGCCGGCGCGCGCCTCTACCGCACCGGCGACCGGGCGCGGTGGCTCTGGCCTGGCTACCTGGAGTTCCTCGGGCGGGTCGACCACCAGGTGAAGATCCGCGGGTACCGGGTCGAGCCCGGCGAGGTCCGCGAGGCCCTGCGGCGGCGCGCCGGCGTCGACGAGGCGGTGGTGATCGCGTACGGGCCGCCGGTCGCGCAGCGGCTCGCCGCGTTCGTACTACCCGTGCCCGGCCACCCCTTAGACGCCGCCGGCCTGCGCGCCGGCCTCGCCGCCGAACTGCCCGCACACATGGTCCCCGCGGAGATCGTCGCCATCGACGCCGTCCCGCTGACCGCCAACGGAAAAGTCGACCGACGCGCATTGGAGAACCTGCTGTGAACCGGACGTACCAGGTGGTGGTCAACCAGGAGGAGCAGTACTCGATCTGGGAGGCGGACCGGCGTCCGCCCGACGGGTGGCGCGCGGACGGTTTCACCGGCGGCCGCGAGGAGTGCCTGCGCCACATCGCCGAGGTGTGGACGGACATGCGCCCGCTCAGCGCCCGAAACGGCGACGAGGCAGCCGATGCCAGCGTTGCTTCCTGAGCTGTTCCTCGATCGGGCACGCCGCCACCCGGAGGCGCCGGCCGTCCGGTCCGGATCGCGGGTCGTCACGTACCGGGAGCTGGAGTCGGCCGCGCGGCGCGTCGCCGGCGCGCTCGCCGCGCACGGCGTCCGCGCGGAGTCCACTGTGGGCATCCACGTCCCGCCCGGTCCCGACCTGGTCGCCGCGCTGCTGGGCACCTGGCTGGCCGGCGGCTGCTACGTGCCGCTGGACCCGATGGCGCCCGCCGCCCGCCTGCGCGAGGTCCTCGACCTGGCCGGGGCCCGGATCGTGCTCACCACCGCCGGCGGGGCGCCACGCGAGCCGCTCGGCCACGCCGTCGTCTGGGACGTCTCCCGGCCGGCCGGTGGCGACCGCCCGCTGCCGGCCGCCGCGCCGGACCGCGCCGCGTACATGATCTTCACCTCGGGCTCGACGGGCCGCCCCAAGGGAGTCGTGGTCGAGCACGCCGGCATCGCGAACCGGGTCCGCTGGGGCGTACGCGCGCTCGGCCTCTCGGACGCCGACCGGGTACTGCAGAAGACGCCGCTGGCCTTCGACGCCGCCGGGTGGGAGATCTTCGCGCCGCTGCTGTGCGGCGGCGCCGTGACGTTCGGCCGGCCCGACGCCGGACGCGACGCCGCCGAGCTCGTCCGGTCGATCCGCGAGCAGCGAGCCACCGTCCTGCAGGTGGTGCCCACGATGCTGCGGCTGCTCGCCAACGAGCCGGACCTGGCCTCGTGCCGGAGCCTCCGGCTGATCTGCTGCGCGGGCGAACCGCTGCACGCCGAGCTGTGCCAGCGCGTCCTGCGCCAGCTCGACGTCCAGATCCTGAACACCTACGGGCCCACCGAGTGCTCCATCGACGCCCTGGCCGGGTGGTTCGATCCCGCGCAGGCCTCCGGCCCGGTACCGATCGGCCGCCCCATCGACGGCGCCCGGGCGGTACTGCTCCCGCCCGACCCTGGCGTCAGCGACGACCCGGCGCCGCGCGAGCTGTACCTCGGCGGCGTCGGCGTCGCCCGCGGGTACCACGGCGAGGCGGCGCTGACCGCCGAGCGGTTCCTGCCGGACCCCGAGGGGCCACCCGGGGCGCGCCTGTACCGGACCGGCGACCTCGTGCGGCCGCGCCCGGACGGGACGCTGGAGTTCGTGAGCCGGGCCGACGACCAGGTGAAGCTCAACGGCGTACGGATAGAACCGGCCGAGGTGGAGGCGGCGCTGGCCGCGCATCCCGACGTGACCGAGGCGGCGGTCCGGGTGGTCACCGACGGCCGCGGCACCCGGCAGCTCGCGGCCTGGGTGGTCACCGGGCGCGAGAGCACCGTGGACGGCCTGGCCGACCACCTGCGCCGGCGGCTCCCGCCGGCCATGGTGCCGGCGCTGTTTACCCGGCTCGACGCGCTGCCGCGGACGGTGAGCGGCAAGACGGACCGCGCGCGGCTGCCCGAGCCGGACCGGACCGGGCCGGCGAACGGCGCCGTGGGGGAAGGCGTGCCGGCGTCCACCGAGACGCGCATCGTGATGTCGGTATGGCGTCGCCTGCTCGCCGTCGACGACATCGGACCCGATGACGACTTCTACCGCCTCGGCGGCCACTCCCTGCTGATGACCCGCCTCGCGGCCGACCTGCGCGAGGCGACCGGGCTGGCGCTGGACTTCCGCGACCTGCACCGGGCGACGACCGTCCGGGCCCAGGCGCGACTGCTGCGCGAGGCCGAACAGGCGCAGCCCATCGAGCCGCTGCCACCCGGAGCGCGCCTTCCGCTCTCGCCCGCGCAGGAGCGCTTCTGGGTGCTCGACCGGATGAACCCGGCCAGCCCGGAGTACCTGCTGCCGATCCTCACCTGGCTGCCGGCCGGCGTCCCGCCCGAGGTGGTCGAGCGGGCGCTGGCGCTGGTCATGGGCTGTCACGACGTGCTGCGCACCCGCTACGTCATGGACGCCGACGGGCTGGCGGCCATCGTCGAGAGCGACCCTGGCGTGCCGCTGCGCGTCGAGCGGGTGTCCCCGTCCGGCATCGGCAAGGTGGTCGCCGCGGAGCTGGCCGAGGGCTTCGACCTGGCCGTGGCGCCGCTGTTCCGGGCCACCCTCGTCCACGACGGCGGGCCGGAGCAGCTGCTGGTACTGGTCTGCCACCACATCGTCTGCGACGGCTGGTCGGCCCGGCTGCTGGACCGGCAGATCGCCGAGACGGTCGCCGTGCTGGCGGCCGGGCGTACCCCGACACTCCACCGCCCGGCCTTGCGCTACCCGGACGCCGTCGCGTGGCTGCGCGCGCGCCCCGCCGCGGAGCTGGCCGACGACCTCGCGTACTGGCGGGAAACGCTCGACGGCCTGCCGCCGCTGGAGCTGCCGACCGCCCACGAGCGCCCCGCGCGGCGGAGCCTCGACGGTGCCGCGATCGCCTTCGAGCTGCCCGCGTCCGTTGTGGACGGTCTGCTGGCGGCTGGTCGCGACGCCGGCGCCACGCCGTACGTCGCGTTCCTGACACTGTGGACGGTGCTGCTCGGCCGGGCCGGCGGCGGCTGGGACTTCGGGGTCGGCGTGCCACACGCGGGACGGTCCCGACCCGAGCTGCACGAGCTCGTCGGTCCGTTCATCGAGACGGTGGTCATCCGGTCGCGGCTGGCGCCGGAGCTGCCGTTCGCCGAGGCGCTGGCCCGGGTCGAGCGCGCCTGCCGCGAGGGTTTCGCCCGGCACGGCGCCCCGTTCGAGATCGTCGCCGATGCCGTGGCGGGACCGCGCGACCTGTCCCGTACGCCGCTGTTCCAGACGCAGTTCACGATGGCGGGCGACGGCCTGGCCGGTCCGCACCGGCGCGAACGCGACGTGGCGGTACTGTCCGAGGCCCCGACGGCGGCCCGCACCGACCTCGCCCTCACCCTGTGGCCGTACCCGGACGGGCGCTATGGCGGGGCGATCGAGTACGCCGCCACGGTGTACGCCCGCGGCACCGTCGAGGCGCTCGTGGCCGGGTTCGGCGCGCTGGCCGCCCGGTTCGCCGCCGAGCCCACGCTGGCGCTGAACGTCGCCGACGCGCCACCGCCGGCCGCACGCCACGAACAGGTGATCCTCGGCTTCGCCCGGGACCTGCTCAAGCGCGACGACATCGCCCCCGACGACGACGTGTTCGCGTGCGGCGGCACGTCGCTGCTGGCGGCACGTCTACTGTGGAACGTGCAGAGCGCCTTCGGTGTCGAGGTGCCCCTGCGCGCGTTCTTCGACCGGCCCACCGTGGCGGGCTTGGCCGGCGAGGTGGAGCGCCTCGTCCGCGCCGAGTTCGACGGGCAGTAGCTCCAGCCGGCGGGCGTCCACCACCGAGCCGTCCTCCTCCAGCACCACCTCGGCCGGTACCGGCTTGCTGAGGAAGGCGAGGAGGCTGGCCGTGAGCCCGTACGCGCCGACGTTGGGTATCTCCAGCACGTCGCCGACCCGTGGGACACCGGTGGCCGCCCCGCGGCTGAGCACGTCGAGCGGGGTGCACAGCGGCCCCACCAGGCTGACCCGGCGGTCAGCGTCGGCGAGGACGAGGGCGCCCACCGGCCGGGCGTCGGGCACGAGGATCCGCCCCAGGCCGGACATGCCGCCCAGCGCGTTGACGCCGGTGTCCAGCACCACGTACGTCGTCGGGCCGCTGGTCTTCACGTCGAGCACGGTGGTGAACAGCGAGCCGCAGCCGCTGGCGAGGTACCGCCCGGACTCGACCGCGACACACGGCCGCTGGTCCCGCCACCCCGGCAGCCCGTCGTCGAGCACGGCACCGAGCCGCTCGCGGAGGTTCGGGTACTCGGTGCGGCTTCCCGGACGGGCGAAGGGCGCGGCGAACCCGCCGCCGATGTCCACCAGTCGCATCGGCAGGCCGGTCTGCCGCAGCAACGCCGCCACCGTCTCCACGCTCAGCGCGAACTCGGCGACCAGGTCGTCGGGCTCCGCCACGTTTGTCGCCGGAAAGACGTGCAGCCCCACCGGGCGTACCGGCCCGGACGGGTCGCGGCGCTCGATGATCCGCCGCGCGGCCTCCGGCGCCATGCCGAACTGGGTGGGCGCCCCGGTCATCCGCAGGCCCGAGCCGCGGCCGTTCCCCCGTCCGGCGCCGGCGGACACCGCGTTCAGGCGGAACATCACGTCGACCGCGACGCCGTGACGCCGCGCCGCGCGGTCAAGCCGTTCGTGGTCCACTTCGGACTCGACCGAGAACGACCGCACGCCGCGCGCGAGGGCGTCGTCGAGCTCCGCGTCGGTCTTGCCCGGCCCGGTCATCAGGCACCGGTCGGGCGGCTGCCCGGCGGCCAGCGCGACCGCTAGCTCACCGGACGAGCTGACCTCGCTGCACAGGCCGGCGCGGACCGTCTCGGCGACCACGGCCGGGTGCGGGTTCGCCTTGAGCGAGTAGTAGATCCGGACCTGCTCGGGTACCGCCCCCCGCAGCGCCCGGATACCGGCCCGCACCTCGCCGAGCCGGTACACGTACAGCGGCGTCCCGTACCGCTCGACCACGTCGTTCATCGTTCTCCCGCGAGCTCGGCCTTGAGCAGGTTCTTGTCGATCTTTCCGTTGGGCGTGCGGGGCAGGGCGTCGACGACGAGGCACCGGTCGGGGATCTTGGCCGGTTCGAGGCGCTCCCCGATGCCCTTGAGCACGTGCTCGGGCGGGATGTCGCCGCGCACCCACAGCACGCACTCGCGCGCCGTGCCGACCAGCGCGGCGGCGCACTCCTGGACCTCGGGGATGTCCAGCGCCGCCGCCTCGATCTCGTTGACGCTGGTGCGGACGCCCCGCCGCTTGAACACGTCGTCGCGGCGGCCCACGATCCGCAGCGCCCCGTCGGCGTCCATCGCGCCGAAGTCGCCGGTGCGCAGGTACCGCTCGCCGGTGGCCGGCTCGACCCGGAAACGCTCCGCGGAGGCGACCGGGTCGCGCCAGTACCCGTCCATGAGGTGCGGGCCGCGCACCACGATCTCGCCGACCTGTCCCGCCGGCAGCGCCTCGCCGTCCTCGCCGACCACCGTCACCGAGGTGCCCGGCAGCGGCGTGCCGACGGTGCCGGGCTTCGACAGGTCCTCGTCCGGCGCGGCGATGCTGATCCGCTTGCACTCGGTCATCCCGTACATGGGCACCACGGCGGCGCCGGGAAACGCGGCGCGCAGCCGGTCGGCGACGCTCCGGGTCAGCTCCGCGCCGGTGTTCGTGATCAGGCGCAGGGGCGCGGGCGCCTCGCTCGCCCGCCGGCCCGCGAGGGCCAGCAGCGTCTGGGCCACGGGCGGCACGACCGGCAGCACGGTGGCGCGGAACTCCCGCAGCGCCCGGAACGCGGTCAGCTCGTCCCGGGCGTCCACCATGGCCAGTTCGGCGCCCGCGTGGACGGACAGGAATGCCTGGTACAGCGCGTAGTCGAACGAGAACGGCAACCGGCAGCAGACCACGTCGTCGGACCGGTAGCCGAGCCGGCCGGCGATGGCGTCGACGGCGAAAAGTACCTGCCGGTGGCGGGACACGACGCCCTTGGGGCCGGCCGTCGAACCCGACGTGTAGATCAGCAGCGCGATGCCGTCCGGTTCGGCACCGTCTACACCCGAGTGTCCAGTGTGGTCCGTCTCCGCCATGACCTGGTCGATCGCGGCAACCGGCACGCCCGCGGCCAGGCTCGCGAGGCGTTCGGCGGTGTCGGCGATCGCCAGCCGAGGTTCGGCGTCACCGGCCACCGCCGCCAGGTGGTACGGGCGTGCCTGCACGCTGACCGGCACCACGGCCGCGCCCGCCGACAGCGCCCCGTACAGCACCGCGACAAGATGCCGCGAGTTGGCCAGCGACACCAGTACCCGGTCGCCGCGCGTCACGCCCCGCCGGCGCAGCGCGGCGGCGACGCGCCCGGCGGCCAGCCGCAGCTCGGGGTAGGTCCAGGCTCCGGTGGCGTCGCGCACGGCGATCGCGTCGGGCGCGCGGCCGGCCGCCCGGTCGAGCAGGTCGCACACGGTGCGGACGCCGCCGGTCACCGGAGCTCCGAGATCTCGTCCCACAGCGTGCCGGCCGTCTCGAACATGTCCAGCACCAACCGCTCGTCCGGGATGACGATGTCGTACGCGTTCTCCAGCGACGCCAACAGCTCCATGGTGGACAGCGAGTCGAGCCCGGCCGCCGCCAGCTCCAGCTCCGGGGTCAGCGGCTCCTCCGGGGGCAGGAACGTCAGCACCGACCGCAGCAGCGACTCGAAGGTGTCGTCCCACGGCTTGGGCCGGTCCGCTGTCGGGCGGGTACCGTCCGGCGCGGGCAGCCGCCCCGGATCGAGGGCGCCCCGCGGGGTACTGGGCCACGCGTCGACGCTCACCAGCAGCTCGGGCACGAGCCGTCTGGGCAGCCGGGCGGCGATCGACCTGCGCAGGCCGGCGGCGTCGAACGGCGCGCCCGCGACCGTGCGCACGTACCCCACCAGGTTCCTGCCCTCCGGCAGGTCGGGCGACGGCAGCGCGTACGCGTCGAGGACCGCCGGCTGAGCGCACAGCGCGTCGCGGATCCGCAGCAGATCCAGCCAGTCGACGTTTCCTACCGGCTCGATCGGGCCGAGCTGCTCCAGGCGCCCGCCGTCGTCGAAGCGGGCGAGCCGGCCGGTCCGGAACAGCCGCCCGCCGCGGCCGGCCGGATCGGGCACGAAACGGGCCGCGGTGCGGGCCGGGTCGTCGAGGTATCCGTCTCCGATCAGCGGGCCGCCCACGCACAGCTCGCCGGCGACGCCGATCGGCACCGGCCGCAGCCGGTGATCGCGCACCGACAGGGTCACGCCGGGCAGCGGCCGGCCACCGAAGGCCAACCACCCAGGCACCTCACCGACCCCGGTGGCCACGACCACGGCGCCGCCGGCCGGGCCGGCGCCGCCCGGCGCCCCCGTTGGGTCGGCGCCGACGATCGCCGTCATCGACGCGGGGCCGGCGGACAGCACCGCCTCCGCTGCCAGCGAAGTCAGCTGGACGTGGGTCACCGCGCCCGCCGCGAGGATCGCCGACAGCTCGGCCACGCCGTCCGGCGCCGGGTGCGGGCCGAGGACCACCTGCCCGCCGGCGGTCAGCGGGAGCAGCAGCTCGACCAGCTCGGCGGCGGTGCTCGACGCGCCGGCGGACAGCCACACCGGTCCCCCAGCCGGCTCGTCCACGACGCCGCGCACGCTCGCCAGCGCGTGGGCCAGGGCGCGGTGCGACACGACCACGCCGGCCAGCACGCAGGCGGCGCCGTCCAGGGACGGTGCGCCCGCCCGCCGGCCGGGCAGGACCACCACCTCAGGCGCGTCCGCCGGCGGTTCCACCAGCGCGTGCGCGCCCGCCTCGGCGAGCTGTCCCAAGGGGACGGGCAGCCACGCCGCGCCCGCCTTCCACACGGCCAGCGGCACGACGAGCGCCGACAGGTCACGCGCCGGCGCCGCGGCGACGAGCTGGCCCGGGCCGACTCCCGCGTCCTGCAGCCGCCGCGCCAGCTTCGCGGCCGCGGCGTCGAGGTCCGCGTACGAGAGCGTCTCCGCGCGCCAGCGGGCCGCGGGAGCGTCCGGCTGCTCGCGTACCCGTTGGGCGAACGCCTCCGGTACGCTCACCGGCCGGGCCGCGAGGGCGGGACCGGTGCCGTACGCCCGCAGCCGCTCGGCCTCACCGGCGGGCAGGCACGCCTCGGTGGCCTCTCCCCCGGTGCCGCTGGCCATCCGTTCGAGCACCGACCGGTACATCGCGCCGAACCGTTTCGCCGCCGGCCGGCTCAGCGCGTACGTGGTGGTGTTCAGCCGCAGCAGGCCGGGCATCGTGAACACGTGCAGGGCGAACTCGTTGTCGGTCTCGTCGATCGTCTCCGCCCAGCCGACGAGCTCCTGGTCGACCTGGTGGAAGTCCAGGTAGTTGAACATCACGTCGATCAGCCGGCCGCTGTGGCCGGCCTCCTGCTGGATGACCTGCATCGGGTAGCGGCGGTGCGGCCACATCGCGGTCAGGTCGTCGTACACCCGCCGGACCAGCTCCTCCCAGGTGCGCGCGCCGGGCGGGCAGGCGAACGGCAGCGTGTTGAGGTACATGCCCGGTACCCGGTCCGCGCCGGCGATCTCCGGGCGGGCGTCGCAGACGAGGCCGGTGAAGAAGTCCTCCCGTGCCACCGCCGCGCCCATCACCGTCAGGTGCGCCGCGAGCAGCACCGCCTTCAGCGAGGTACTGGTGCGCGTGGCGAGACCGCGCAGCCCCTGCTCGATATCGTCGATGAACACCGTGTGCTGGTACCGCTCCTCGGGCGCGTCCCGGTCGCCCTGCCAGGCTGGCGGCAACTCCGCGGGCACCCGTCCGGCGACGACGCCCTGCCAGTACTCGCGGTCCACCGTGGACGCGACCGCCGCGCGCTCGGCGGCGATGTGGTCGGCGAACCGGAACGGCACCGGGTCGGGCGCGGCCGGGGTGCGGCCGGCCCGCAGCTCGCGGTAGCTGGTGAGGATCTCCATGAGCAGCGAGTGGAAGCTCCAGCCCTCCAGGATCGGATGGCACTCGGTGACCGACAGCCACCAGTCGGTGGTGCCGGCGGCGATGTGCGCGTGGATCC
Source organism: Phytohabitans aurantiacus (assembly GCF_027923225.1). Lineage (GTDB taxonomy): Bacteria > Actinomycetota > Actinomycetes > Mycobacteriales > Micromonosporaceae > Phytohabitans > Phytohabitans aurantiacus. The sequence goes on along the minus strand of NZ_BSDI01000022.1, from coordinate 4,691 downwards.
GGAACAGCGGCGCGGTCGAGAGGTCCATCGGTATCGCCCGCTGCCGGGCGGCGTAGGCGCGCATCAGGGGTTCCCAGCCGTCCGGGCCCAGCGCGCCGTGGTCGGTCACACCGGCCACAATGGACGCCGCGCGGTGGACGAGTTGCAGCGGCACCGTGTAGCCGTTCAGGTCGAAGGTCGTCCGCAGCACCTCGTGCCGGTCCACCGCCAGCTGCGCGGCGGCCTGGAACGCCGCCGGCGCGAACGCCTCGCCGTCGCGGATGCGGAAGGACGTCGTGTCCTGGTAGCGGCTCCGGTCGGGGCGCGCCCGCATCTCCACGATCATGCCGAGCTGCGCGGCGCCAACGGGGTACGCGTCGACCAGCCCGTCGGGCAGCGCGTCCCGGTCCGCCTCGCTCACCATGGCGAACGGCGCGACGCCATCGCTCGCCACCGCGTCCCGCGGCGTACCGGGAATCACGCCGGCCAGCTCGGCGATCGTCTGGTTGGCGAAGATGTCGGCGGCCGTCACCTCGAACCCGAGGTTCTTCAGCCGCCCGGCCAGCGCCACCGCGCGCAGCGAGTCGCCGCCGACGTCGAAGAAGTTGTCCTCCGGGTCGACCTTCTCGATCCGGAGGATCTCGCCCCACGCCTGCCGCAGCGCCGCCAGCACCGCGCCGTCCGGCGGCGCCTCGTCGCGGCGAGGCTCGCGGTCCACAGTGGTGGGTGGAGCGACGGGTGATACGCCTACGCCCAGCGGAGCCTTCGGGTCCAGCAGGACGCGGTCGAGCAGGTCGTCGTAGGACGCCGCGAACCGGCGCGCGGTGCCCTCGTCGAACAGCGCCTTGGCGTACTCCAGCGACGCGTGCAGCCACCCCGACGGCGCCTGCGTGACGTGCAGGGTCAGGTCGAACTTGGACAGTGTCCAGTCCTCGGGCCGCACGTACGTCACGTCGACGCCGGGCAGGCTGACGGTGCCCTCCTCGGCGTCGTTCAGGTCGAAGGCGACCTGAAACAGCGGGTTGGACGCGGCACCCCGGGCGGGACGCAACTCGTCGACCACCATGGGGAACGGCGCCTCGCGGTGGTCGAGCGCCTCCAGCGCGCCCTCCCTGACCTGCCCCAGCAGGTCGGCGAAGGACCTGTCGGGCTCGCACCGCGCCCGGATCACGACGGTGTTGATGCCGTAGCCGACCAGGTCGTCGAGCTCCGGCCGGGTCCGCGCGCTGACCGGCGTGCCCACCGCCACGTCCGGGGCGCCGGACAGCGCCGACAGTGTGGCGTGGAACGCCGCCAGCAGCACCATGTACGGCGACGCGCGATGCTCCGCCGCCAGCGCCCGTACCCGTTCGCCGCGCTCCGCCCCGATGGGTACCTCGATGACGCCGCCGCGCCAGTCCGGGCGCGCCGGGCGCGGGCGGTCCACCGGCAGTCGCAGTTCACCCAACCCGTCCAGCCGCCGGCGCCAGTACTCCAGGTGGGGGCGCAGCGCACCGGTTCTGGCCCGGTGCGCTTCCCAGGCGGCGAAGTCGGCGTACTGGACGGCCGGCTCCGCGAGCGCCACCGGCACGCCGGTGACGCGTCCCCGGTACAGGATGCCGAGCTCCCCCGCGATGAGGCCGAAGGATGCCGCGTCGCAGGCGATGTGATGCATCGTGACGACCATGAAATGGTCGTCGGGCGCGTGCCGCAGGAGGGCGACCCGCAGCGGGTGCTCGGTCTGGAGGTCGAAGGGCCGCTGCCGCTCCCGCGCGGCGAACTGGAGCGCCTCGCCGGTGTCGACCAGGCTCGGCGCGAACGGCCCCGGCGGGTCGATGACCTGCGTCGGCTCCTCGCCGACCTGCGCGTACCGGGTGCGCAGGATCTCGTGCCGGTCGACCAGGCGCTGCCAGGCCCAGCCCAGCGCGTCGACGTCCAGGGGGCCGGACAGGCGCAGCGTCCACGACATGAGGTAGGCGGTGCTCGCCGGATCCAGCCGGTGCAGCACCCACATCTGCCGCTGGCCCGCGGACATCGGCAGCGGCCGGTGGCGGTCCGCCCGGCCGATCACCGGTGCCGGCGACGCCGCTCCGCTGAGCCGCCGCTGGATCAGCTCCTCCATCGGTCCTCCTATCGCTCGCCGCATAGTTCGCGTACCGCTGGCGGCCAGCCGTCCGGGTCCGCGCCGTGCCGGCTGAGCACGGCGTAGAGCAGGCGCTCCAGCCCGAACCCGGCGCAGCCGCTGACGACCGGCCCGTCCCCGGCGCGCGTGATGTCGAAGCTCCGGCCGAAGAAGTCGTCGTGGAAGTTGAAGGAGCCGACCGCGAGGTCCCGGCCCGACCCGAGCCGGAGCCGCACCTCGTACTTGAGCTCCAGCAGGCGCTGCGACCACGCCTTCGACGCGGGATCGGCGCCGACGAAGAACGGGTCGGTGGCGACCTGGCAGTACCCGTCCAGCTCCCACTCGTCAAAGAGGTCGAAAATCGTCCTCATGAGACTCTCGCGGGCGTCCAGGACCTCGCCGCGCCCGCCCAGGAACACCGTCTCGCGAATCGTGAAATCCCACAGCCGCTCGAGCGTGGTGGCGTACCTGCCCTCGTGCCGGAACGACTTTCCGCACGACGTGACGGTGTGTAAACCGGTCCCCGGCAGCGCGCGCCCGCGATATTGGGCGAACGTATGGAAACACATGGTCGGCGGTAAGCAGTAGTCCACGTTGCGGCATTGGGTCAGGACCGCCGGCGGCACCGAGCCCACCGTTTCGTGCGCTTCCTGGAATTCGCGGTACACGTCCAGGTCCTCGTGCAGGCGGGTCACGAACATGAGGAATTGGGGAAATGCCGCCGGGTACCCGGCGCGGTCGAGGACATCGGTGCGGATAAGCGTCGGATATCGGTATTCGGTGGCGCCGAACGCCGCGACGACGATGCCTCGGATACGCCGGTCGAGACCGTCCAGCAGCGAGATCAACGGCTCGGCGAACGCCACCTGCCCCTCGCCGCACTCGCTCACCAGCCCAGACGCCAGCAACGACGGGTAGACGTCCGCGTGCGCCGCCCCGGCGTGCGCCGACTCCCAGACCACCTTCACCGGCAGCTCCGGCTGGGGCACCAGGTCGGTCTCCACCAGCGCGTTGACCTTGGTGGTCAGCGCCGCCCGATCGGGCTCCCCGGTGCTGAACAGCAGCACCGAGTGGACCGCCCCGTCCCGCACGACCAGGCGAAACGACGAGATGTGCGGAGAGACGAACAGGATGCGGCGCTCGAGCTCCGCCGCCTGGGCCTCGGCAATCGGCGTACGCAGGACGACTGTGGTCTCGATCATCAACTGCCTCTCGCCAGCAACCGCCTCAGTAATCCACGGCCGCCCCAGCGGTGCCAGGCAACGCGACCGGCAACCCCGGCGTCCCGACTTGCCCGTCACTTTCCTGGCCCACCGGCGCCCCGATCGCCAGGATCTAGCGATGACAACCGTCGACGCGCGGGCGCCACGGCTGCGGTCCTGCCGGGCCGTCGAGGCGACGCTGTGCGAGGTGTGGAGCGGCCTGTTCGACCGGGAAGTCTCGCCCTACGACGACTTCTTCGACCTGGGCGGCGACTCGTTCACCCTCCTCGACATGGTGCGGGCCGTCCGCGAGCACGGCATCAACCTGCGCAGCTCCGACGCGTTCCGGTACTCCACGCCGGCGCGGCTCGCCGAGAGCCTCACGGTACGAGCCGGCGGACCGGCGCTGCCCGCGCTGCGGACCGCGGTGGCGCGCCTGGCACAGGACAGCGCACGGTCCTGGGTGGACACCCCAACACCCGCCGTGGGCGACGCGCCGGTGTTCGTGCTCCACTCCGACAGCCACCACCGCCGGGAGCGGGAAGCCGCGCTGGCCTGGGCCGGCGCCCGACCGGTCGCGGGACTGCCGGTGCCCGGCTCGCGCGGGCCGGTCCCACCCTCGTACCGCCTCGCCGACCTCGCCAGCCGCCATCTCGCCACGCTCACGCACGCGCACCCCGCGGGCCCGGTGCGCCTGATCGGATTCGGACACCACGGCGTCGCCGCCTTCGAACTTGCCCGGCAGCTCCGCATCGCCGGCCGCGAGGTCGCCCTGCTGGCCCTGGTCGAACCGCCGCCGATCGGCGACCAGCCCTCACCGCCGATCGAGCTCCTCGACCTCGTCGAGCACCGGCTGGCACGGCTGGCCGGGCGCTTCGCCCTCGCCGGCGAGGAGAGCCTTTCCGAAATCCTCACCGTGATGCGCGACGACGGCTGGTACGACCCGGACACGACCCCGGCTGACCTGCCCGGCCTCCAACTCGCCTGGGCGCAGCTGGCGCAAGCGGTACACGAATACGAGGCCACCCCCTACGACGGCCCGGTCCTGCTGCTCCAAGACGGGCTCGACCCCCGCCCAGCGTCCGCGACCTGGGGCACCCTGATCGCGGACCTGCGCGTCCACTCCTTCGACTACGGCCTCGAACCCCCCTCGCCAATGCTCGAAGACCCCGCCCTAGCCGCCATCATGCGAACGGCCCTAGCGACCTAGACGTCCAAATGCGACAAGCGGGATCCGAGCTACCGCGACGCCCGCCGCGCTCCATACCGCCGCTCCCGCGGCCTCACCCCCCGCGCCCCCACACCCCCACCACGATCGACCGCACTGCCCCCGCCCCCGCGGCACTGCACACCCCACCCGCCCCACCCGCCCGGCACACCCCACCCGCCCCACCCGCCCGGCACACCCC
>NZ_BSDI01000021.1 GCF_027923225.1 Phytohabitans aurantiacus | reverse complement strand
GTCCCTCAAGTCGCTAGAGCGACTTGAGGGACGCCCTGATCACGACAAGCCGGCTGCCGTCGCGGCGGCTTTCGGGCCGATGAACGGTGCCAGGACCACGTACGTCAGCGCCGGCAGCCGGTCGGGGAGTTCCGCCGTGCGGCCCGTCGAGACGTGGTCGAAGATGACGCCGTAGATGCCCGCGATGATGGCCTCGACCGCCACCTGCGGCACCTCGGGCTGGCCCGCCCGGCGCGGCGCGGCGGCGAAGAAGTCGATGTAGCTGGCCAGCAGGGCGCGCCGGCAGGCGAGCGCGCGCGGCCCGGCGGCCAGCACCTCGACCACGGCCAGCGCCGCGAACGCGGGCTCGGCGGCCAGGATGTGCAGCAGCGTGCCGAGGCCGCGACGCATGCGTTCGGGCCACCGGCCGGGCTGGCCGTACGAGGTGGCGACGCTCTTCTGCATCAGCTCGACGCCCAGCTCGAACGCTGCCAGGAAACACGTCTCCTTGTCGACGAAGTGCTGGTAGTACGCGCGTGTCGACACGCCGGCGGCGGCGCACACGTCACCCAGGGACGTGTTGGCGTATCCCTTTTCGGCCACCGTGCGGGCCATCGCGTCGATGAGACGGTCGCGCTGGGTGCGGGCGACGAACTCGCGCGGCAGGTCGTGGCGGCCCCTGGGCAGCCTCCGATCCGGTGCCGTCGCGGAACGCGAACCCGGTATGCCTCGTTCGATCGAGGTCCACTGCGACACGCCGCCCCCTTCGAGCATGGTCACCTGTGAACCAGAGTAGGTCTCTCCTCACGTTTGTGGTGTCGGGTATCTGCCCAGCTCCTTGCGCGCAAGGGATGAGCGGTGCACCTCGTCCGGCCCATCGGCCAGCCGCAGCGTGCGCGCCGCCGTCCACAACTGGGCGAGCGGGAAGTCCTGGCTCACCCCGGCGGCGCCGTGCGCCTGGATCGCCTTGTCGAGCACCCACTCGGCCATCTGCGGTACCGCGATCTTGATGGCCTGGATCTCGGTGTGCGCGCCCCTGTTGCCCACCGTGTCCATCAGCCAGGCCGTCTTCAGTACCAGCAGGCGGGCCTGCTCGATGCGCACGCGCGACTCGGCGATCCAGTCGGCGACCACACCGTGCTGCCCGATCGGGCGGCCGAAGGCCACCCGCTCGTTGGCGCGCCGGCACATCAGCTCCAGGCCGCGCTCGGCCATGCCGACCAACCGCATGCAATGGTGAATGCGCCCAGGCCCGAGACGGGCCTGAGCGATCGCGAATCCGTCGCCCTCCGCACCGATCACATTCTCTTTTGGTACGCGGACAGCCTCGAACACCACCTCGGCATGACCGCCGTGTGGGCCGTCCGTGTACCCGAACACGGTCATGCCGCGGCGCACCTCCACGCCGGGCGTGTCGCGGGGCACCAGGATCATGCTCTGCTGGCGGTGGCGCGGGCCGGCTGGGTCGGTCTTGCCCATGACGATGAAGATCTCGCAGCGCGGGTTCATGGCGCCGCTGGACCACCACTTGCGCCCGTCGACGACGTAGTGGTCGCCGTCCGGGGTGATGCGGGTGGCGATGTTGGTGGCGTCGGACGAGGCCACGTCGGGCTCGGTCATGCAGAACGCGGACCGGATCGTCCCGTCCAGCAGCGGCTCCAGCCACCGCTCCCGTTGGGACGCCGTGCCGAACTCCGCCAGCAGCTCCATGTTGCCCGTGTCGGGGGCGGCGCAGTTGAGCGCCTCGGGCGCCAGGTACGGGCTGCGACCGGTGATCTCGGCCAGCGGTGCGTACTGGGCGTTGCCGAGGCCGCTGACCTTTGGCAGGAAGAGGTTCCACAGGCCGGCGCGGCGGGCGTGCGCCTTCAGCTCCTCGACGATCGGCGGCGTGGTCCACTGTGGACCAGCGGCGGCCTGCTCGGCGAAGACCGGCTCGGCCGGATAGACGTGCTCGTCCATGAAGGACAGCAGCCGCCCGCGCAGCTCCTCGGTCTCGGCGTCGTACGCGAAGTCCATTGTCACTCCAATGTGGCGTGGCCGCGCGCCAGCAGCGGTGGCACCAGTTCGCCGATGTGGTCGAAGCCGGCGCCGACCGTCTGGCCCTTCGTGTACCGGTAGTGGATGCCCTCCGCGATGACCGCGAGCTTGAAATAGCCGAACGCCACGTACCAGTCCAGTGTGGACAGGTCAGCGCCGCGGCGCTCGGCGTACCGGGCGGCCATCTCGCGCCCAGTCGGGAACCCGGCGTCCGGGTGGATCGCCGTGGACACCATGCTTCCGGCGAACTCGGTGAGGCCGTCCCAGTACACGAGCAGCAGGCCCAGGTCGGCGAGCGGGTCGCCCAGCGTGGCCATCTCCCAGTCGAGCACCGCGGCGACCCTGCCGTCGGTGCCGACGATGACGTTGTCGAGCCGGTAGTCGCCGTGCACGACGCCGGCGCCCGCAGGAGCGGGCACGCTCGCGGCGAGCCGGTCGTGCAGCTCCTGTGCGCCGGGCAGGTCGCGGCTGCGGGAGGCGTCGAGCTGGCTCTTCCACCGGCGTACCTGGCGGGCCATGAACCCGTCGGGGCGCCCGAAGTCCGACAGGCCCACCGCGCCGGGGTCGACGTCGTGCAGGTCGGCGAGCACGTCGATGAGCGTGAAGGCGAGGGTGCGCGCCCGCTCGGCGCCGAGCTGGGCGGTCTGCCTCGCGGAGCGGTAGACGACGCCGTCGACGTGCTCCATCAGATAGAACGGCGCACCGAGCACGTCCGGGTCGGTGCACAGTCTGAGCGTGCGGGGGACCGGTACGGCCGTGGGGGCGAGGGCGGTCAGCACCCGGTACTCCCGGGCCATGTCGTGCGCGGTGCTGAGCACGTGGCCGAGCGGCGGCCGCCGCAGCACGAAGGTGCGGTCGCCCTCGCGCACGAGGTAGGTCAGGTTGGACTTGCCGCCGGCGATCACCTCGGCGGTCAGCTCGCCGCTGCCGAGGTATTCCCGCAGCTTCCCGAGATCGAGCCCCGGAAGGGTCACTCGAGACCTCCGAGCAGGGTCCTCCCACCGTCGAGGACCAGGGTCTGGCCGGTGATCCAGGATGCGTCGGCCGACACCAGGAACGCGACCGCGCCCGCCACATCGGCCGGTACGCCGAGGCGCCCCAGCGGGTAGCCGGCGGCGATCTGGTCCTCCCGGCCCTCGTACAGGGCGGCGGCGAAGACGGTCTTCACCACGGCCGGCGCGACCGCGTTGACGCGTACCGCCGGAGCGAGCTCGGCGGCGAGCTGGCCCGTCACGTGCATGAGCGCGGCCTTGCTGGCGCCGTAGGCGCCGAGACCCGGTGTGACGCCGAAGCCGGCGATGGAGGCCATGTTGACGACCGCCGCGCCCTCCCGCTCGCCGAGCCCCGCCGTCGTGGCCAGCTTGGTCCAGGTGATGGCCGCGATCGTGTTCACCTCGAAGATCTTGCGCAGCGCGGCCGCCTCGGTGTCGACCAGCCGCCCGAACACCGGGTTGATGCCGGTGTTGTTGACCAGGATGTCGAGCCCGCCGAACGCCTCGACCGTCGCCGCCACCGCCGCCGCCTGGTGCTCGGGATCGTCGGCCTTGCCGGCCACCCCGATCGCCTGACCGGAACCGCCGAGCGTGTCCACCGCCGCCGCGAGCGGATCGGGCTTACGCGCGGTCACGCACACCCGGGCGCCCTCGGCGACCAGGCGCTCCGCGACCGCGTACCCGATGCCCCTGCTCGCGCCGGTGACCAGCGCGACCTTCCCTTCCAGCCTGCGCTCCACCCTGGCTCCGCCCTCTCTGCCGACGCCGCGAATGCCTCAGCATGCCACGCGGATCAGCGCCGCGACCGCCGGCAGGCGGTCGAGCTCCGCGATGCCCATGGTGGGGTCGCACGCCCGGCGCGCGATCGCGGCGTCCAGCGCGTCTTGCGGCACCGCGCCCAACCGGCCGAGGAACCCGGTGAGCAGCGCGCGGGCGAGATCCGCGAGACCGAGCGCGGGGTCGAGCGCCGCCTGCGCCAGGATCACGGCGGTCGCCGCGACGTCGAGGTCTGCCGGCCCCTCGGTGCCGTTGCGCCAGTCGATGACGACCGGGCCGGTGGGCGTGACAATGACGTTTTCGGGGTGCAGGTCGAGGTGGATGACGCGGTCGTCCGGCCGCCGGCCGAGCCGCGGCGGCAGGGCGTGCAGGCGACGGTGCAGGTCGGCGAGCATCCCGGCGCCCTCGTCGAGCCCCAACGCGCCATCCTGAAACGCGGCCAGCATCGTCCCGCCAGACAGCCGCTCCAGCACCATGTCGGCGCCGCGCGCCTCGAAGACGCGCGGCACCGGATACCCTAGGCCGCCGACATGGGCCATCACGGCGGCCTCCGCGGTCACGTCACCGCCATTCCGGTACCGGCGGAGCACGCGCGCCTCATCGATGGCGAACACGTCCGCTTCCCGTCCCGCGCCGAGCAGCGGCCCCGCCGGGCGAGTCGCCGTCACAGCGGCACGCGCAGGAAGACGGCGCCGCGCATGTCGAGCCACGCCGCCGACGGGCCGCGCACCAGGCGCAGCACCACCTCCTCGCAGCCCGGACAGCGCGCGACGAGCCCGGGCGCGTGGTCGTACACGCGCAGGGTCGCCACCGGCCCGGCCTGGCCGCACGACGCGCACTGGCTGGTCGCGGCCGTGACGTCGACCGCGAATATCTCCCGCAGCGGCCCGGCGAGCGCGTTGCCGTCGGTATAGAGATCTGTCATGGTCTAGCCTCCTTGGGCCCTGGCGCGGGCTCTGCTGTCGGGCCTTCGGTGGGGCTCGCGGTCGGGCGTTTCGCGGCGCTGGCGGGGTTCGCTTCCGGGCTTTCCGCGGTGCTGGCCGTCGGGCTTTCCGCGGGGCCTGCCGTCGGGCCGAAGCGTTCGGTGCGGACGCGGCGGGGGTCGTGACCGAGCGCGACGAGGATGTCGGCGACGGCCTCGACGAAGCCGGTAGGGCCGCAGACGAAGCAGGCCGGTTCCAGATCGGGCGGCCAGCCCGCGGTGTTGACGGCCGCGACACCAAGCCGGCGCGGCGGCTCCCGCCAGCCCTCCGGCACGGCTCGCGTGTACGCGTAGGTGACGTCCAGCCCGCCGTCGTCGCGAGCGCGGCGCCGTAGCTCGTCGGCATAGTACACATCGGACGGTGTGCGCACCGAGTAGATGAGCCGGAACGGCACCCGACTGCCGGCCGCCCGCCGGGCCCGCACCATCGCCATCAGCGGCACAATGCCCGAACCGCCGGCCACCAGCAGCACCGGCGCGGTGTCCGCGGGCCGCCAGACGAACCAGCCACCGACCGGGCCGCGCATCTCGACCGGGTCACCCTTCGAGAAAACCTCTGTCAGGTACGGGGAAACCTCGCCGTCCGGTACACGTTGGACGGTCAGCTCGACGCGGTCTCCGTCGGCGGGCGCGGCGATAGAGTAGCTGCGCTGAGCCGTGTATCCGTCGTCAGCGGTCAGCCGCACGTCGACGTGCTGGCCGGCGAGGTGGCCGGGCCAGCCGGGCACGTCGAGCACGAGGGTGCGGGCGGTGGGCGTCTCGTCGCGCGCCTCGATCAGCCGCGCGACCCGCCACGTCAGTCGCCCTGGTAGCGCTGTTCGCGCCATGGGTCACCGTAGTCGTGGTAGCCGGCGCTTTCCCAGAAGCCGGGCTCGTCGTCGAGCAGGAGCTGGATGCCGCGCACCCACTTGGCGGACTTCCAGAAGTACAGGTGCGGCACCAGCAACCGCGCCGGGCCGCCATGCTCGGGGGCGAGGTCGGCGCCGTCGTACCGGTACGCGATCCACGCCTGCCCGTTGAGCAGATCTTCCAGGGGCAGGTTGGTAGTGTAGCCGCCGTACGAGTGCACGAGCGCGAAGTCCGCCGCCGTGTCCACATCGGACATTAAAGTGTCGAGAGACACGCCCTGCCAAGCGGTGCCAAACTTGGACCACTTGGTGACACAGTGGATGTCGACGGTCGGCGTCTCGCTGGGCAGGGCCATCAGCTCGGCCCAACTCCACCGGTACTCCTGGCCGGCCTCGGTGCTGATGACAAACTCCCACCGGTCGGTCAGCACCCGCGGCGTCGGGCCGGCGGAAAGCACCGGGAAGTCCTCTGTCAGATACTGCCCGGGCGGCAGTTCGGGCCCGGACGAGCGGGGCCGGCCGCGAAAGCCGGGCGTCACGATTCCCACGACCGCCATCCTCGCACGCTCGCGCGCCGTGCAGGCCCACTCCACCCGACCCGCCCGCAGCCTTCGCCGCATCGGCCGGTCCCGACTCTCCGCCACGTCCGCGCTGCCCCCTCTCCGCGCCGATCAAGCCTGCCCCGCGACCGAGCGTCTCCGCGCTGCCCCTCTCCGCGCTGCCCCTCTCCGCGCGGTGCCGCGGCTCTCCGCGCTTCCCTTTCCGCGCCGATCAAGGGCAATTGCATGGATCAAGGGCGAATGCACGCGGAGAAGAGATCCAACCGCGTGCGTTCGCCCTTGATCGGCGCGCAGGGCGTGGCGACACGCCGTGCCGGGCTGATCTGGCGGCGGACGGACGCGGAAAGAGCCCACCATGTGCATTCGGCGGGAGGCGCGCAGGGCGTGGCGACATGCCGTCACGGGCGGGCGGCGGCGCTGGGGAAGGAGACGGGGTTGCGCGATCACAAAACCGCTGGTCAGGTGGCATCTGACGGTTCTCCGGGCAGTACCGTTTGCATCGAATGGTCCCGTAGGCCAAGCCCGCTGGAGCCTGTGTTGGCGGTGTTGTCGAGGGTGTATCGCCGTTGCAGCATGATGGCGACCGTCATGAGCGCGGCCGGCACCAGGGTGAAGCCGTAACGGACGGCGGCCAGCGCGCCGGGGGACTGGGTGGTCTGCTCGTCCGCGGTGCTGGCGACGAACCCGCCCAGGGCCAGGCAGGCCGAGTACGCGTACGGGCCCAGCGCGCCGCCGGTGGCTTCCGCGGCGGTCCACAGGCCGGTGTAGCTGCCGGCGCGTGCGGTGCCGCCGGGGCCGGAGGCGGCGATGACGTCGGGCACCATCGACAGCGGCATCAGCTGCATGGCAGCGAACGCCATGCCTAGCACCGCCACGGCTCCGATGAGGACGGGCAGGCCCGCGGCGCTGCCCAGTGCCAGCACGAGCGAGCCGGCTACGAATCCGGCTTGGGCGGCGAGCAGGCCGCGTTGTTTGCCGATGCGACGGGCTACCAGTACCCAGAGTGGTGTGGCCAGGACGGCCGGCGCCATGAACGCCGCGACGAGCACGGTGGTGAGGGTGGCGCGGCCCAGTTCATACTTGGCGAAGTAGGGCATGCCGGCGAGCACCAGGTTCATGGTGATTGCCACGGTCAGGTACGAGGCGGTCAGCGCGCGGAACTGCCGGTCGCGTAGTGCTACCAGCAGGCCGGTGCGGTGTCCGGGCTCGGGTGGGGTGCCGGGCGCGGCCTGCTTGAGGCGGGTTACGCCGGTGATGCCGGCCACCATCGCCACCAGCATGGCCGCGCCGAGGATCAGGGCCATCAGCGTGTAGTCGCCGACGCCGGGATCGTCGCCGGTGAGCAGGGGTGCGGTCACGCCGCTGAGCAGGACGCCGATCGTGATGACCACGTTGCGGTAGCCCATGAGGCGGGTCCGTTCGTGGTATCCGATGTCGAGGTCGGCAGGCGTGGCCAGATAGGGCACCTGGTAGCAGGAGTAGAGCAGGTTGCCGGCCACGAAGACGACCGCGACCCAGACGGCGGCGGGGATTCCGCGCAGGCCGGCCGGCACCGCGAACAGGGCCACGAAGGCGAGCACCACCAGGCAGCCGGTGAACATCAGTCGCCGCCGGTGGCCGCGGCGGGCCAGGTCGGTGTCGGAGAGCCGGCCCACCCACGGGTGCAGCACGACGTCGATGATGTTGGGCACCAGGATCACGAGGCCGGCCGCGAGCGGTGGTACGGCTAGGACGTCGGTCAGGAAGTACAGCAGGAACAGGCCCGGCACGGTGACCCAGATGCCCATGCCGATCGAGCCGGTGGCGAACGGGCCGAGCGCGCGGAGGGGGAGTCGGACGTCGGTCATGGCCGCCTTTCCGAAGGGTTCGCACGTTGCCGTACATGATCTCGGCGCATTGTTTCGCGCGCCATCTCGGTGTGGCGGCGCCGACCTACGGGCGGGGTAGGATCCAGCTCGTCCACATAGGTCACACGGGGTTCGAGAAGTTTGGCGGTACCTGTCCCTTCCGTCCGGCCCGGCGACGAGGATCCCTCCGCTGGCCGTTCTTCGGTGTTTCTGCAGGTGCTCGGGGCGTTGCGCCTGTGGCGCGACGGTGCCGAGCTGGACGCCGGCCCCCGGCAGCAGGCTTTCCTGTTGGCTCTGCTGCTGGCCCGGGTCGGCAGGCCGACCAGCACGAGCGAGCTGATCGACCTGATCTGGGGCGATGACGTCCCGGCCAGCGCCCTGAATGTCATCCAGAAGTACGTCGGGGCGTTGCGGCGGATCCTGGAGCCGCTGCTTCCCGCCCGTGGCACCGGGTTTTTCCTGCACCGTCGCGGCAACTCCTATCTGTTCACCGCCGGTCCGGGCACGCTGGATCTCGTCGCCTTCCGGGAACACGTCGAAGTGGCCAGGACGGCTCTGGCCCAGGGTCATCCGGAGGCGGCGCTCGATCACTATGTCGATGCGCTCCGGCTCTGGCACGGCCCGGCAGGCAACGGCATCGCCGACGGGACGGCGGCGGCCGCCGTCTTCGCCGCGCTCGATGACGAGTTCTACGACGCGTGCACGGAAGCGGCCGAGTTGGCCGTGTCGGCGGGCCGGCCGGAGCGGGTACTCCCGGCTCTGCAGTTGGCAGCGTCGATGGCGCCGTTCCACGAACCTGTGCAGGCCGGTCTCGTCGGCGTTCTCGGCGCCGCCGGACGCCAGGCGGAGGCGCTGGCGGTGTTCCGCGGGGTCCGCGACCGCCTCGCCGACGAGCTGGGCATCGACCCCGGTCCGGCTCTGGAGGCCGCACATCGGCGGGTGCTGGCGCTGCCGTCACCGTTTCCGGTTGGTGACGATGACCGGGTACGGGCCCCGGCGGCACCCTTCCTTGTCGGCCGGGTCGAGGAACTGGCTGTGTTGCGACGCGCTGTGGAGAGTGCGATCGCCGGCCGCACCGCGATCGGCATCGTCGAGGGAGAACCGGGCGTCGGCAAGACGCGCCTGCTGGAGGAGGCCGCCGCCGGGGCGGCCCGCGACAGTGCGCTCGTCGTCTGGGGTTGGTGCCTGGAGGGCGACGGCACACCGTCGATGTGGCCGTGGGAGCAGGCGCTGGGCACAATCGTCGGGAGCCTGCCCGCCCCGGCGCGGGAGAAGTGGCTGGCCAGCGAGCTCGGGATCCTCCTCGAGCCGGGAAACGACGCCACCCGGGCGGTTCCCGACGGCAACGCCCGCTTCCGGTTGTTCGAGCAGGTCGTCGCTCTTGTCGGTCAGGCATCGGCGCAGCGACCGACTCTGCTGATACTCGATGACCTCCAGTGGGCCGACATGGCTTCGCTGCAGTTGCTCGCCCATTTGGCGGTCCGGCTGCCGCACGGCACCGCGATCATCGGTGCGCTCCGTGACCGCGCACCCGTGCTGAGCCCGGAGCTCTCGCAGGTGCTGGCCGCGGCCAGCCGGCTGCCCGGCCATCGCCGGTTCCGGCTCGGCCCGCTCGGTCTGGGCGACGTGGCCGAACTGATCCGTCACGAGGCCGGCCTCGATCCCGGTGACGGTGTCGCCAGTGCTGTCCATGCCCGTACCGCCGGTAATCCGTTCTTCGTTCGGGAGCTGTCCCGGCTGCTCAGCGAGGCGGGCGCGCTTGGCGACGGGGGCCCGGACGCACCGGCGAGGGTTCCGTCCACTGTGCGCGATGTCGTCCGTGACCGGATGACCGGCCTCGACGACCGCGCCCGCGACCTGCTGCATGTCGCCGCGCTCATCGGCCGTGACATCGACCTGCGGCTGCTGTCTCGCGCCGCCGGTGTGCAGATCGCGGACTGCCTGGATCGTCTGGAGCCGCTGCAGGCTCTCGGGCTGCTCGAACCCGGGCCGGAGGATCCGTCGTCGCTGCGTTTCGCCCACGACCTGGTTCGCGAGTCGGTCTCCGAGACGACGACCAAGCAGCGGGCCACCCGGCTGCATCTGAGTGTCGCGGATGCGCTCGAGCAGATCCACGCCGACGACGAGGCCGCCGCGGAACGCCTGGCCTACCACCTGTGGGCAGCCGGTCCGCTCGCCGATCCCGGCCGCACCGCGCAGGCGCTGATCCGGGCCGGGCGCTGCGCGGCGAACAAGCTCGCGTTCGAGGCCGCTGATCGGCAGCTACGTTCGGCCGTGCGGGTCGCCCGGACCTCGGGTCTGCCGCAGCTGGAGCTGGCCGCCCTCACGCTGCTCGCGATCGTGGTGCGGAGGCATTCGGGCTACGACGCCTCGACATTCGACCTGCTGGAGCGGGCCGAATACCTGGCACACACCCTGGGCCGGGAGGCGGAGGCCGCCGACTTCCTCTTCATCCGGCTGATGGGCGCCTTCACGTCGATGGAGAAGGAACGCGGGCGGCTGGCCCGCCGGATGCGCGAGCAGGGGCAGGGGTCCTCCGATCCGGCCATCCGGCGTTACGGCCGGCAGGCGTGGGGCCTGCATCAGTGGGACATCGGCAATATCGGTGAGGCGTACCGGTCGTTCACCGAGCAGGACGGCGCCGCTGTCGCACCGGACGAGGAAACACCGCTGCGGCGCGACGGCAGCATTCCCGGGGAAGGGCCCGGATGGCGGGCCGTGACGACGGCGTTGCACGGTGATGTCGAGACGGCGCTGGCGTTCGTCGATACCTGGGACAGCCCGGGTGATCCGTACGCGGCCTCGGTCTGGGTCTACTACACGACGATGATCGCCTCGATGGCCGGTGACGCCGCCGTGGCACGACGTGCCGGCGAACGGTGGGTCTCCGCCGGCCTGGCCCGCCTGCGTTCCCAGATCGACCACTACGTCCGGCAGAACTGGTGCTGGGCCCGGGCCCTCACCGGCGACGATCCGGCCGGTGCCGCGGCCGAGGCCGAGGAGCTCCTGGTCGCCAGCCTGCTCGATCCGCCGCAGTGGGGTATCGCCTACCAGTACGGGCTGATCGCGGAGATGTGGCTGGCCGCCGGGCTGCCGGAGCGGGCGGCAGCCGCCCTCGACCGCGCGGACCGGGCGCTCTGGGATTACGGCCAGCGTTACGCCGAAGGACTGCTTCTGCTGCTCAGGGCGCGCCTGTCGCAGGCTCGTGGTGAACCCGTCACCGCGGTTCGGGCCGCCGCCGAGCAGGCGTACACCCAATCCACCGCGTGTGGCGCCCACCTGTTCGCGCGACGTGCCGGACGATTGCTCGCCGAACTCGATGAGGAGGGCCGTTGACGGCCACCGGGGATCGACTGTCCACTCTGGCCCGCGGGCTGTCGGCGCCGAAGGGTTTCGTCGACGCCAGCCTGACCGCACCCGCCGTCAAGGCGATCCGTCTGCTCGGCGGCATCCCCGCACCCGAGGCGCTGCCGGTGGAGGCGATCGCCCGGGCGTCGGCGCAGCTGTGGCAGGACCCCGACGCCGCGATCGCGAGCCTGCAGTACTCGCCGGCGCACGGGTTCGCCGCGTTGCGGGACTGGATCGCGAACCGCGAAGGTGTCGACCCGGGCCGGATCGTGGTGACCAATGGTGGCATGCACGGCCTCAGCCTGTCGGTGCTGACCGTCGTCGAACGCGGCGCCACGGTCGCCGTCGATGACCCGGTATTCCCGGGCTTTCTGTGGGCCCTGGAGGTCTCGACGACGGGGATCCTGCCGGTACCGGTCGAGGCCGACGGCTTCGACGTCGAACATCTCGCCCGAAGGCTGGCCGCGGGTGAGCGGATCGCCGCGGCCTACACCGTGCCTGACTTCCACAATCCGGCCCAGGTCAGCCTGTCAGCCGCCAAGCGGCAGGCACTCATCGAGCTCGCCGAGCGGCACGGGTTCTACGTGATCGTGGACAACCCGTACCGTGAGCTGCGGTTCGCCGGCCGGGACCAGGGGGTGGCGGTCTTCAACGACTCGGATCGGGCGATCCACGTCAACACCTTCACCAAAACCCTCGGCCCCGGCTGGCGCGTGGGCTGGCTGGTACTGCCCGCGCACCTGGTGGACCCGGTGATCCGGCTGCGCAACCGCCTCGACGTGCATACGTCCTCGGTGACCCAGGGAATCGTCGAACGGCTGGTCACCGGCGATAACCAGTGGTTCGACCGGATGGTGGGTGACGCCACCGCCCTGTACCGGGAACGCGCGGGTGTACTGGTCGACGCCCTGCACGAACACCTCCCGGGCGCCTTCGAGATCCAGGCCCCCGAGGGCGGCCTGTTCCTGTGGCCGCGGCTCACCGACGACGGCCTCGACCCGGCGGCCCTGTTTCGGCGGGCGGCCGCCAACGGTGTCGTCTACCAGCAGGGAGAGTTCTTCGCCGCGGACCCGCGGCAGCGGTCCTCGGCCCGGCATCTGCGGTTCGCCTACAGCGACCGCACCCCGCAGGAGCTACGGGAGGCGGTCCGCCGGCTCGCCCAGGCGTTCTGACCGGCGGGACGTCGCACGGACCGCCCAGATGTGGGCCACCAGCCCGGCACCCCAGCCCAGGATCGACCAGATGGGCCAGAAGTGTTGTTCCGGAGTGAACAGCCACCACACGAGGACCTGGATCAGGTTGCCGGCGAGGTAGCAGAGGACGTGGATGCGTAGGCCCCAGCTCATCGCGTTGTCGTTCTTACGCATATTCGGTCGCCGCCTTGTCGATGAGGGCCACCGTGATGGCCGGGTGTGAGACGAACACCAGGTGCGAGGCGCCTTCGACCACCTCGACGGTGGCGCCTGAGCGCTGGGCCATGAAGTGCTGCGCCGCTGGTGGGATGATCCGGTCCGCGCCGCTGATCAGGTGGTAGGTCGGGATCGTGTGCCATGCCTGCGGGCCTGAGGCCGGCTCGCCGAGGGCGGCACCGGTGGCCGGGCGCTGCGTGATCGCCAGGATCGCGGCTTCCCCGGCCGGCAGGTCGGCCGCGAAGTGCGCGTGGAACACCCTCGGGTCGATGTAGAGGTCGACCTGGCCGCCGGGCAGCGGCACCGGTTTCAGGGACTCTCCCACGGTGCTGCCCGGGAACTTCTCGACCAGCGCCTGTACGCTCTCGCCCGCCTCGGGCACGAACGCCGCCAGGTAGACCAGTACCTTCACGTTCGTGTTTCCGGCGGCGGCCGCGGAGATGACCGCACCGCCGTACGAGTGCCCGACCAGCACGATCGGCCCGTCGATGCTGTCCAGCAGCGCCCGCACCTGCGCCGCGTCGAAGGCGAGCCCTCGCAGCGGATTCGGTGCGACGGCTACCGGATAGCCGGCGGCGACCAGCCGCTCAGCGACCGTGCGGAACCCGCTGCCGTCAGCGAAGGCCCCGTGCACCAGCACGATAGTCGGTTTCCTGCTCACGATTCATCAACCTCTCGTTTGGACGACATGAGAAACGGGCCTCGCACCGGCACGAGTTTGTGCGGGCGCCGGCTTCAGCCGCGCCACGATGCCGATGTAGAGCAGCAGGCCGGCGGTGGTGAGGATGACACCGGCCCAGACGGTGGACAGGGTGCCCCAGCCGGCGTCGAGGGTGATCGCGCCGCCGATCGCGCCGAGCGAGTTGGCCAGGTTGAGTGCGGCGAGGTTGAGCGCGCCCATCAGGGTCGGGGCGTCCGGGGCGAAGGCGGTCAGCCGGACCTGGATGGTGGGGATCGCGAACATCATGGTCGCGCCGACGCCGAACAGGCACGGCAGCAGGATGACCAGATCGCCGCCGGCCACGCCGATCAGTGCCAGCACCGCGAGGACCCCGCCGTAACCCCAGATCAGACCGCGGTGTTCGTACCGGTCGGCGGCGCGTCCGCCGAGGTGGTTGCCGACCGCCATGCCGATGCCGAAGACGGCGAGCGCGATCGGGATGAGCGAGGCGTCGCGTCTCGCGGCGTCGGTGATGAACGGGCCGATGAAGGTGTAGACCGCGAAAATGCTGGAGATGCCGAGCGCCGCGACGGTGACCGTCAGCCACACGTTGACTCGGCACAGCGCGCCCAGCTCGTTGGTGATGGAGCCGCCGCGCAGGTCGTCGGTGCGTGGCAGCCAGGCCACCAGTGCGGCGCCGGCGAGCAGGCCGACGGCGACCACGGTCCAGTACATGACCCGCCAGCCGGCGTGCTGGCCGATGAAGGTGCCCAGCGGCGACCCGAAGACGGTGGCGACGGTGAGCCCGCCCATCACGGTGGCGAACGCCTTGCCGCCCTTGCCCGGCCCGTACACGTACGCCGCGACGACAGCGCCGGCGCCGAAGAACGCGCCCTGCACGCTGCCCGCGACGAACCGGAAGACGACCAGCAGTGCGATGTTCGGCGCCAGCGCGGAGAGCCCGTTGCCCACCAGAAACAGCACGATCAGGCCGAGGAGCAAGGTGCGCCGGTTGACCCGGGCGGCGAGCAGGGTGATGGCCGGAGAGCCGACCATCACCCCGACGGCGTACGCGGTGATCGCGTACGTCGCGACCGGGATCGACACGGCCAGATCCGATGCGAACAGCTGGATGATGCCGTTGCTGCCGAACTCGCCCGTGCCGATCGCGAAGGTGCCCAACGCCAGCGCCAACAACGCCAGCTTCGGGTTACGGATCAGCGGGGTGTGCCGCACCTCCTCGGCGCTGCACTGGCCTGCGTACGCGCGCTGATGCATTGTCTCGTCCTCAGCAGGCGGTGCGCATGATGAGCTCGGCCGTCGCGGCGGGCTGGGAAATCATCGCGACGTGCGAGGCGCCCACCTCGACGGTGCGAGCACCGGCCCGCCGTGCCATGAACCACTGCGCCGCGGCCGGCAGCACGTTGTCGTCGCGCGCCACGAGGTACCAGGAAGGAGTCGCCTTCCAGGCCGGGACGCCGGACGGCTCCTGCAACGTGCGCAGGTCAGCGGGGCGCTGACCGGCCCACATCAGCTCGGTGGTCGCCCTGGGGACGTCGCCGGCGAACACATCGCGGAAGACCGCCTTCTTGATATACCCATCGACGCCCGCACCGTGCGGACGGAAGTCCAGCGCCGTCTCGCTGAGCCTGCTTCCCGGGTACCTGGTCTGCAGGCCCAGTAGCGTCTCACCCTGCTCCGGCGCGAACGCGGCCACGTAGACAAGCGCCTTGACGTTGGTGTTGCCGGTCACGGCGTTCGTGACGACGATGCCACCGTAGGAGTGCGCGGCGAGCACCAGCGGGCCGCCGATGGTGGCCAGGACGCTGGCCAGATAGGCGGAATCGGCGGCCACACCACGCAGCGGGTTCGCCGGGGCGATGACCGGGTAACCGGCGCGGATGAGCCGCCCGGCGACGGCGTTCCAGCCCGAGGCGTCCGCGAACGCGCCGTGTACCAGCACCACGGTGGGCTTTCGCGTGCCGTCGCGCCCTGAGTATGCCTGCGCGGCGGGCGCTCCGAGCGCGGCGCCGGCTGCGGCCACGGCCGATCCGGCCAGCAGTGTACGGCGGGTGGTCGTCATCAGTGTGGATCCCTTCAGTCTCAGTTCGTTGACCAGCCGGCTCACCGTACGAACGCCTACTTGATGGGCACTGAACGAAGCCGGACCGGCGGATCCAGGACCAATTCCGTTCTCGTCAAGTAGGTCGACCTACGGTGCGGGAATGAGGTCAGAGAAAAGCCCGCGGGTCCACGTTCTGTGCTGGCCGTCCACAGTGAACGCCGGGCACTGAGCCGTGTCGATCATCCTCAAGTTCGTGCGCGATCCGTTGACGATCGGCGCGCTCGCGCCGAGCGGCCCGGCGTTGGCCAGAGTGGCGACCGCGGCGGTGGCGCAGCGGGGGCTCAGCCAGGCCGACATCGTCGTCAGCGGCCTTCCCTGGGCCGCCTTCTCCGAGCACCATCAACTCGACCTACTGTCCACTGTGGTCGCCGTCCTGCCAACGGACGGCGTGTTCACCACCTTCGCCGAGGAGCTCGCGATGCCAACCAGCGTGAACCGGCAAACCGTCGATCTGTCCGCCTACCCTGACCTCCTGGTCCTGTACCTCGGCATGCGGGTGAACCACCTTTACGGGATCCGGACGTTCTTCAGCTTCGGCCGGAAGATCAGCCAGTCGGTGG
Organism: Phytohabitans aurantiacus; assembly: GCF_027923225.1. Classification (GTDB taxonomy): domain Bacteria; phylum Actinomycetota; class Actinomycetes; order Mycobacteriales; family Micromonosporaceae; genus Phytohabitans; species Phytohabitans aurantiacus. The sequence continues at coordinate 143,444 of NZ_BSDI01000021.1, read as the reverse complement.
CAGACAAACCCGACGGACTACTGCTGCACGAGCCCGTGTACTACTCGTTCTTCCCGATGAACATGGGCATGCGCCAGTACTGGCGCGACCTGCCCTCACTACTCGCCTTCGCCCGCTCCGAGCCACACCGGCAGTGGTGGCTGACCTTCCTTCAGGACTCCGGCGGCACCGGCTTCTGGCACGAGACCTACTCGGTGAGGGGCGGCATCGAGGCCGTCTACGACGATGTGCCAAAGCCGCTCGGCTTGGGGCGGTTCGCCGGGCTCCGGCGCGCCCGTGGACCCATGTTCGGCTCCGCGGCCCGCCTCGGACGCTCCGACAGCGGTAACCCGGCCATCTCCGAGACCGAACTCTATGGATCTTAATCGGTATTCATCGACGTCCGTCAGCTTTGGTGCTTAGGGTGCCAGCCGCCGAAGGCCGATGATTGTGACGATCCCTGGCAAGCCACCAGAGCGACGGTCGAGCGCCAAGATTGGGCACTGGGCGGATCGGCGGAAAGCCGCAGCCGGCCCGCTGCCCGGCCGGATTGTCCGGGTCCGCGTAGCGGATCCCTCGCGCTGTGAACGTTTGTTGTAGCTCCAGCAGCAACAAGTGTTCACAGCGCCTGCTGCTCCAGTCGCAACGCCTCTCTGCGCGGGACCGGCCGGGCCGTGGCCTCGACGGACGCCGCGACTCCCGCAACGCCGCCTCGGCCGGCGCTGAGGGCGGCGGCGCGCCGATCAAGGGAATTCGCATCGATCAAGGGCGAATACGCGCGAAAGGAGATCGAACCACGTGCATTCGCCCTTGATCGGCGGCAGAGGGCGGCCGGACGCCGCGCCGCCGCGCCGCCGCGGCGGCGACGCTGGCGGGGCGAGAGTGCGGTGTGATGTGGGACGCGGGCGGGTCCGCTTCGTCGGGAGTAATCTTGGGACGGCGAAGATCAAGAAGTCGCGGATCTCGTTGCGGGCTCCGTGGCTGGGGGCGCCACGTGCGCGAATACCGCGATGGGGGGTCCTGCCAGCACCTGGCAGGCGACCGTATGACTACCACGACTGCCCAGAAATCCGCTCTCCTCGCCGGCCTGCTCGGCTTCTTCGTCGTCACGCTCGACGCGCTCGTCGTCAATGTCGCGTTACCCGCGATGGGGCGCGACCTCGGCGGCGGGATGACCGGCCTGCAGTGGGTCGTCGACGGGTACACGCTGATGTTCGCCGCGCTCCTGCTCTCGGCTGGCGTGTACTCGGATCGCGTCGGCGCCCGTCGGGCGTACGCGATCGGGCTGGCGGTGTTCGTGACCGCCTCTGTGGCCTGCGGGCTGGCGCCCGGCCTGGGTGTGCTCGTGGTGGCCCGCCTGGTGCAGGGTGCGGGCGCCGCGGTGGTGATGCCAGCATCGCTGGCGCTGATCCGCGAGGCGTACCCGGACCAGGCGCGCCGCGGCCGGGCGATCGCGATCTGGGCGGTCGGGGGCGCGGTGGGCTCGGCGGCCGGACCGGTACTGGGTGGCCTGCTGAGCCTGGCCAGCTGGCGGATGATCTTCTTTGTCAACGTACCGGTGTGTGCCGCGGCGTTGTTGCTGCTCACGCGGCTGGCGCGGTCGCCGCGGCGAGCGGTGCCGTTCGACTGGACCGGTCAGGTGGCCGCCGTACTGGCGATGGGTGCGCTCACGTTCGGCCTGATCGAGGGCGGTGCGGAGGGTTTCGGTGCCGGCCCGGTGCTGGGCGCGCTGGCCGTGGCGGTGCTGGCGATGGGCGTGTTCGTGGCGGCTCAGGCTCTTGGCGCTCACCCGATGGTGCCGCTGGGCCTGCTCCGGTTCCGCACGGTGCCGGTGACGCTCGCGGTGGGCTTCGCCCTGAACGTCGGCTTCTACGGATCAGTCTTCCTGCTCAGCCTGTACCTGCAGCAGGAGCGCGGCTGGTCGGCCCTCGAAACGGGCCTCGCGTTCCTGCCGATGACCGCGCTGGTCGCCGCCTGCAACCTGGCCGCCGCTCGGCTCGCCGAGCGCTACGGTCCGCGCCTGCCGATCATCGTCGGCCAGTCGCTCATGGCGGCCGGTTTGCTGATCCTGTACGCGGGCGCGGCCCAGGCGCCGACCGTATGGCTCGCCGTGTTGATGATCCCCGTCGGTGTGGGCGGCGGCATCGCCGTACCCGCGCTCACCGCCCTGCTGCTCGACAGCCTGCCGGCCGAGCGTGCCGGCATGGCCTCGGGTGTGCTCAACACCTGCCGCCAGGTCGGCGGCGCCCTCGCCGTGGCGGTCTTCGGCGCGCTCGTCGCGCGCCGGACCGGCTTCGCGCACGGCCTGCGCGTCAGCGTGCTGGCCGCCGCCGTGCTGGTACTCGCCACCGCGACCGCCAGTGTGCTCCTGCGGACGCCGGAGCAGGCTTGACGATCTTGAGCGGATCGCACTGAAGGTCCTAATTGCAGTGTTATTCCGGGCCGGGATACCGCAGGTCAGGCTTGTTGCGTTGCAGCGCCAACCCGCTGCGGTCGACTACAGTGGACCTGCCGGTGGTCACCCCCGCCCCGGCTGTTCGGTGGTGAGGTGAGCTGCGTGTCCACTGGCCCGGGCGGACCAGCCGGTCGGCTGCGCCCGCAGGACGTGCGTGACGCGACTTTCGCGGCGGCTTCGCGCCGCCGTGGCGGCCTGGATCCGGAGCAGGTCTACGCCTTCCTGCGCCACGTGGCCGACGAGATGAGCCGCCTGCACCAGGAGCGAGACGCGGCCATGACCGACGCGGTGCGGGTCAAGAACGCCCTGCACCAGTGGCAGGTGCAGCACGCGGCGACGTGCGCGCAAACGCCCTCGGCACAGCCGGCGCACCCGCAGCAGATGCCGCCCCAGATCCCGGTGCAGGGCCGCGGCGGCTACGGCAACGGGCATGTGCCGCAGGGCTGGTGAGTTCGCTCACCAGCCGCCGGCGGGGTGGCGCGCACGGGGCGCGGAGGGGATCGTGGAGGCTTACGACTCCGATCCCCCAAAAGGAGATCCGAATGACGGCAAGCCGCCTCGGCGCGGGCACCGGTGTCCGACAGTGTGATCAATGTGGACGGCCGCTGCCCGCTCTGGACAAGAACGAATACACGCCGATGCGGGCCAGGCTGGTCGCTGAGCAGGGCGTCTGCATGTGCCCGCACGGCGAGACCGACGATATCGAGGTGCCGGAGCGCGGTCCGTCCCTGCTGTGACCGCGCCGGCGGTCAGCGCGCGACCGCGAACCCGCCGGTCCAGGAGACCTTCTCGGCCGCGGCCAGCGTGATCTGCAGGAAGCCGATCGCCTCCAGCTCGCGGGCGCGCGTGAGGCCGCCGGCGTCGACGGCGCGCAGGCCGGCCGCGCTGACCAGCCCGGTCACCAGCGCCTTCGCGTCGGTGTCGTCACCGGCCACGAGTACGGTGGTCGGCTGCCCGTCGACGGTGCCGGCGACAAGGGTGCCGGCGAAGTTGGTGTTGAACGCCTTGAGCACCCGTGACGAGGGCAGCGCGGCGGCGATCCCGGCCGTGGCGGAGCTGTCGGCGGGCACGACCAGCGCGTCGAACGTCTCGAAGTTCAGCGGGTTGGTGATGTCGATGACGATCTTGCCGGCGAGCTGCTCGGCGCGCTGGGCCAGTACCTGGGAGACGGCCGGGTAGGGCACGGCCAGTACCACGATGTCGCCGGTGACGTGCTTGTCGGCGTCGGAGCTGCCGAACACCTCGACGGTGTTGCCGCCCTTGGTCGCCAGGCCGGCGATGGCCTGCCCCATGTTGCCGGTGCCGATGACACTCACGTGAGCCATGATGTCCTCCTCGTTGGTTGTACCTACAACTAGTTTTACAGGGCGGCTAGTTGTAACTACAACCTTTTGCGGTATGATGTGAGCATGGACACGCGGTGGCTCGACCGGGAGCAACTCGGGGCCTGGGTGCGGCTCGTGACGGTGATGGAGCTGCTGCCCGGCGTCCTCGACAGCCAGTTGCGGCGCGACGCGCAGCTGACCCACTTCGACTACTACGTGCTCGCGATGCTGTCGGAGTCTCCCGAGCACACGCTGCGGATGACGGCCGTGGCGCAGCGCACCGGGGCGACGCTCGCCCGCCTGTCGCACGTCGTGCAGCGGCTGGAAGCGCGCGGGCTGCTGGAGCGGTTCCCGTGCGCCGACGACCGGCGGGCCACCAACGCCCGGCTCACCGAGGCCGGCTGGCAGAAGGTGCGCGACAGTGCGCCCGGTCACGTGGAGACGGTGCGGCAGAACGTCATCGACGCCCTCGCCCCGGAGCAGGTCACCCAGCTCAGGGAGATCACCGACGCCATCCTGAGCCGGCTCGACCCCGACGGTGCGCGGGCGGCGCTGTATACGCGGTACGACGCGGAGTGACAACAACCAGGGTTCGGGGTGTCAATCCGGCGTAGTTACCCCGTGCCGCACCCGGTGTTAAGCAGACCAGCATGGGTAAGGCACGTGCGTTCGCCGCCGCCGGAGCGGTACTGCTGATCGCCGCGAGCGCGTCGGTGCGGCCACTGGCCGTTCCCGCGCTGCTCAAGCTGCCGGCCAACCTGGACAGCTCGGTGCGCCTCACCGGCACCGCCACGCTGGTCGACATGACCGCGATCCAGGCTGGCGACCTGGGCAACGCGATTCGCGCCAACATCCCGGTCGCCATCACCAACCGGGTCTACGTCGCCTCCGCCACGAGCGACGCCGCCGTCGTGGTGAACGAGTCCACCGTGGAGGGACCGGGCAACGCGCTGCTGCAGACCACGACGCACTCCTGGGCAGTCGACCGCCGCACGTTCCTGCCCGCGACCGCGCCCGCCGGCAGCCAGGTGGAGCCGCACCAGGGCCTGGTGCTCGGATTTCCGCTGCCACCGCGGGCCCGCGACTACGAGCGGTGGGACTTCCTGACCCAGACGCTGGTGACGGCACGGTACCGCGGCACCGAGGAGTTCGCCGGCCGCCAGGCGCACGTCTACACGTCGCACTCATCCGGGCAGGTGCGCGATCCGGCGACCGTGCGGGCGATACCGCAGGGCCTGCCGGTGACGCTGACCTCCACAAGCGACACGACGTACTGGGTGGACAGCGAGACATCCGTCGTGCTCGACGTACGGCAGAAGCAGGTCACCCAGGCGGTCATCAAGATCGGCGACTTCGCGCTGCCGCCCGTCACGGTATTCGACCTGGACGCCAGCTACTCGGCCGAGTCGGCGGCCACCCTGCGCGAAACGGCCGGTACCGCCGGGCACGGCCTTTTCATCCTGCGTACCGTCGTGCCGCTGACCCTGTTCGGCGCCGGACTGGCGCTGGCGACCCTGGTACTGCGCGCGTCGCTCCGCGCCCGGCGCGCCGCCCGGGAGCCTGTGCCGCTGGGCTGACCGCCGGCGGCGGGGTCCAGGATGGACAACTCCTGGGCCCCGCCGCTGACACCGGACGCGCTACCCGGACTGACCGCCGCACCGGTAGACCTCGTCGAACGGGCCCATCCCCGAGCCGGCCCGTTCGATCCGCCAGTACCGGTACCGGTCAGCGCCGCCGTCGCGGCCCGGCCCCTCACCGACGTACCGGTACACGTCGCGGGTACCCGGCCGCTGGAAGCTGCCCGACCGCGTGCACACCGGGTCGTCCGTGCCGGCCGTGCGCAGTTCGATGTCCTGCACACTCCAGTACTCGGCGCCGTTGGTGCACTTGGCGAGCCGGCTGCCGGCGTACTGATGCGGCGCGGCCGGCAACCTGCCGTGCCAGAAGATCAGGCGCGTGGTGGCCACGGACTCGACGCCCACCACCGTCCATCTGATTCCGCCGGTGGTGTGGTCGAGCATCGCGCACCACGACGGGTACGACGGCGGCGGGGTCACCGCGGCGGCGGGCGCGGCACCGGGACGTCCCGGTGCGACGGAGACCGCGAGCGTGGACAGCAGGCCGAGCGCGAGCGCGGCGGCGAGCAGTGGTAGGCGGCGTGACATTGGCGATTCCCCTTCCGGACCGGACTCCTCTACAGGGAATTGTCGGAACCGGCGGCCCGGCCCGACACGTCCAATCCGACCCACGACCCTGGGTAGGGTTACCCATCGACGATGACGTTGTCGCTGTACTCGGTGCATGTGGACGGTCGTAGGAAGTGCTTGTCACAGGCCTGCACGGCGAAGCCGAACCGGCCACCCGGCACGGGCACCGGCAGGCTGAACGCGAGCCCGGCGACCTCGCGGCGGTGCGTGTGCGGGTCGCCGACGCGCCACCACGAGACGTTGAAGGCGTCCGCCGGCCCGGCCGTCCACGCCAGTCGGATCACGCCACCGGCGCGTTCGGCCACCGTGACGCACGGCCGTGCGTGGCGTACGCACGGCCCGCCCGCGGCGTGCGAGGGCGTGTACGGGGAGCCGAGCACCACGCGCGCCGGCCCGTCCGCCCGCCCGGCGATGTGACCGCCTTCGAAGTCCACATAGGTGACCGGGCCGTCGCCGCGCATCACGTCGACCGGGTACCCCAGCGGCCCGTACCGGCCACCCGCGCCGAGCCACGCGGCCGCCACTGCCGGGCCCAGCCGGGCAACACCGGTCGCCGGCACCTCGAAGAGCACGTCGCCGTCGCCGAACACCGTGTACCGCTGGCCATTGGCGGCCACGCGCGTGTCGCCGACCGGGCACCCGACCGCGACACGGCCGCCGACACCGACCCACCACCGGTGGACCGCAGGGTCCACTGTGGAGGCCGGGCAGTCATACCGGGCGGCACGGTCCCGCGCGACCGCGTGGGCGAGAGCCGTCGCGGCCAGAGCCGTACCCAGCAGGGCTACGGCCAGCCGCCAGCCGGCCCTTCTCCGCGGCAGGTCGCGCGCATGGCCGGCGATGATCCGGGCCCGTCGGGTGTTGTGCCAGACCCAGCCGGCCACCAGCGGCGGCACGGCCACCGTCGCCGCGCCGGCCGACACCCAGTCCGGCTGCCCGAGAGTGCCCTGGAAGAGCAGGGCGAGCGCGGGAAGCGCCAGCGCGCTACCGGCGGCTGCCTTCGCCGACCGCCACCACCAGGGCGCGGCGAGCACCTGCCAGGCCCACCCGCGGGCGGCGTCCCACACCCATGGCGGCACGGGTGCGCCTTCCCGCCGGGCCGCGCGCAGCACCGCCCGGCGTGCCCGGAACCCCAACTGCCACCAAGCGAGCTGAGCGCCCGCGATCTCGGCGATTCCCACCGGAGAACCCTGCGGTTGACCGCCCACCGGACAATGATATTCACGAAGTCCCATCCGGCGCCGATGCTGCTGGTGCTGGCCTTCCGCTGGCTGACGGTCGCCTGGATGGCCGCGTTGGCCGTCGTCAGCGGTCAGGTCCAGCGCCCGCTGCTGGCTGCCGTCGCAGTCGCCGGGACGCTCGCGTGGACCGCCTGGCTGACCATGTCGATGCCCCGCCGCACCACGGCGGTACTCGCCGCCGACCTCGCTGTGGCCGCGGGACTGCTGATCGTCTCCGGCCACCTGCACCCGGCGCAGCAGGTGCTCACCAACCACTCCTGGTTCGCCGGCGCGTACCCGATGGCGGCCGTCGCGGCCTGGGGCGTCGTCCACGGCGTCCGGGGCGGCCTGGGCGCGGGGTGCCTGCTGGGGCTCGCGCTGCCCGTGGCGTACACGGTCAACGGTGCCCCGCCGGCGGACCTGTCGTACCTGCAGGCCCTGCACCTGGTCGCCGCCGCGCTGGCGTACCCATTGCTCGGCCTCGCGGTCGGCACCGCGACCCTCCAGTTCGGACGTCTCTCTCGGCACCTCGCCGAGCACCGCGGGCGCGCGGCGGAGCGCGAACGCCTCGTCGCGCGGATCCACGACGACGTCCTGCAACATCTCGCACAGATCCGCCGGCGCGGCACCGACCTGGTCGAGCGGCCGTCGGTGGCGGCCCGAGACGTGCGCGCGCTGATGGCCGACCTGGAACGCCAGGAGACCGCGCTGCGTACGCTGGCCCGTCCCGAGCCGGTCCTGCCCACCGGCACCCGCCTGCTCGACGACGCCTTGGAGGAGGTGCTGGCCGGGGTGGCGCTGCCCACGAGCCTCGTGTCGAGCGGTGCGGTGACGCTGCCCGTGGGCACCGCCACCGAGGTGCTGGCGGCGGTGCGGGAAGCGGTCGACAATGTCGTCAAGCACGCCGGCGCCACGCGGTTGTGGGTCGTGGTGCTGCGCGACGCCGACGGTGTCACGGTCAGCGTGCACGACGATGGCACCGGGTTCGTGTTCGACGAGGCCGCCTTCGCCGCCGCCGGCCGGCTCGGCCTGCGGGTCAGCGTGCGGGCGCGGGTCGAACGGCTGGGGGGACGGGTGGAGCTCCGGAGCCGGCTCGGCAAGGGCACCGAGGTCGAGCTGTGGCTGCCGGCGGGCCTGCTCGACGCGCCGCCGGGCCCGCGATGACCGCCGTGACACGCGTCCTGGTGGTCGACGACCACCCGGTGACCCGCGACGGGGTACGCGCCAGCCTGGAACGCGCCGGCTCGGCGGTGGTCGTCGCCGAGGCGGCGGACGGCGCGGCCGCCCGCGCGCTGGTGGAGTCGCACCGGCCCGAGGTGGTCCTGGTCGACCTGCGGCTGGCGGGGGAGAGCGGCCTCGATCTGGTCCAGTACCTGGCCGGCCACCCGTCCGCCGTCCGGATCCTGGTGCTGTCGCAGGCGAGCCCCGACGAGGTGCTCGCCGCGATCCGGGCCGGCGCACACGGGTACGTCAGCAAGAGCGCGGCCACCGCGGAGCTGGCCGAGGCGATCCGCGCCGTCCGCGACGGCCCGGTCCTGCCGCCGGAGCTGGCGGCGCGCCTCGTCGGTGAGTTCCAGCGCCCCGGGCGGCTCACCGCCCGCGAGCGTGAGGTTCTGCGGTACGTCGCCAAGGGCCACGACAACCTGGAGATCGCCGGGGAGCTGGGCATCTCCGTGCGTACCGTCAACCGCCACCTGGAGAGCATCCGGCTCAAGGTCGGCCGGCGCCGCCGCTCGGAGCTGATCCGCTTCGCCCGCGCCGAGCGTTACGACTGAACCGTCCTTGTGGCGATGGAGTCCTGGGGTTATTCTCAGAGTGAGTTGTTCTCAACCTGAGAGGGATTACGGTAGTGTCGGAGGAGCAGTACCTGGCGGCGTACGACCCGCGGGCCTACCCGGCGGTGGCGGTCACCGTCGACGTGGTCACCCTCACCATCCGCGAGGGCGCCCTGCACCTGCTGCTCGTCCGGCGCGCTGAGCAGCCGTACGCGGACTTCTGGGCGCTGCCCGGCGGCTTCGTGCGCCCGGCCGAGGACCTCGACGCCGCCGCCGGACGCGAGCTCGCCGAGGAGACCGGCCTGGGCGGCGAGGACCTGCACCGCGTACACCTCGAACAGCTCGCCAGCTACGGCACCCCCGGCCGCGACCCGCGGATGCGGGTGGTCTCGATCGCCTACCTGGCCTTCGCGCCCGACCTGCCCGAGCCGTCCGCCGGCACCGACGCGGGTGAGGCCGAGTGGCTGCCGCTCGCGGCGCTGCCCAGCCGCCGGCTCGCGTTCGACCACGAGCGGATCGTGGCCGACGGGCTGGAGCGCGCGCGGGCGAAGCTGGAGTACACCCCGCTCGCCACCCGGTTCCTGGGTGAGGAGTTCACCATCGCCGACCTGCGCGCGGTCTACGAGACCGTCTGGGGCCACCCCCTGCACGCCGGCAACTTCCATCGCAAGGTGCTCTCCGTGCCGGGCCTGGTCGAGAGCACCGGCGCCACCACCGAGCACGGCGGCCCGCGCGGCGGTCCCCGGGCCCGGCTGTACCGCGCCGGCGACGCCCGCCTGCTGCACCCGGCGCTGCTGCGTCCAGCCACCGAAGAAACCGCACGATAACAGGGAGGTCCACAATGGGCAGTGGAATCTGGTCCACCGACGTCTACGAGGCAGCCGACCGGTACCGGCGGGCAACGGGCCGCAGCGCGTTCGCGTACAGCGACGGCGGGGCCCGCACGGTGCACCCCAGGCTCGACCCGCGCGACGCGTTCCGGGAGAGCCGCGACTCGGACGAGCACCCCGACTCGCTGGCGATCTCGGTGCTGTTCGACGTCACCGGTTCGATGCGGCGGGTGCCGCGCGTCCTGCAGAGCCGCCTGCCGAACCTGCTCGGGCTGTTGCAGCGCAAGCGATACGCCCGCGACCCGCAGATCATGTTCGGTGCGATCGGTGACGCCACATGCGATCGCGTTCCGCTCCAGATCGGACAGTTCGAATCGGACAACCGGATGGACGACGACCTCGGCCGCATCGTGCTCGAAGGCGGAGGCGGCGGCCAGCAGACCGAGTCGTACGAGCTGGCGCTCTACTTCATGGCCCGGCATACGTCGATCGACTGCTTCGAACGGCGCGGCCGCCGCGGATACCTGTTCATCATCGGTGACGAAATGGCGTACGACCGGGTCAAGGCCCGCGAGGTGCGCCGGGTCATCGGCGGCAACCCCGGTGAAGACGTGGCGCTGGAGCGGATCGTCGCCGAGGTACGGGAGAAGTACGACACGTACTACCTGCTGCCGGCCGGGTCCAGCTACGCCGGCAGCCGGACGATACTCGACTTCTGGCGCGACCTGCTCGGCCAGAACGCCGTCGAGCTCGACGACCTCGACGCGGTCTGCGAGACGATCGCGCTCACTGTCGGGCTGGGGGAGGGCACCGTCGACCTCGACGGCGGCCTTGACGACCTGGCCGACCTGGGTACCGGCGCCAGCCCCGCCGTCTCCCGAGCGCTGTCCGGGATGCGCTGGGTCTGAGGTGCGATCGGTATGAGACACGTGATGGTGGCCGACCTCGGGTACGGCGACGCGGGCAAGGGAACGGTCGTCGACTGGCTGTGCGCCCAGGGCATCGACGGGCGGCCGGTCACGGCGGTGGTGCGCTACAACGGGGGCGGCCAGGCGGCGCACACCGTCGTCCTGCCCGACGGGCGCCACCACACCTTCGCCCAGTTCGGCGCCGGGTCGTTCCGGCCCGGCGTGCGCACCCACCTGTCGCGGTACATGGTCGTCGACCCGCTCGCCCTGGCGGCGGAAGCCGACCACCTCGCGGCGGTGGGCGTCGCCGACCCGTTCGACCGGCTGACCATCGACGGCGCGGCACTGCTGGCCACGCCGTACCACCGGGCCGCGGGCCGGGCCCGGGAGATCGCCCGCGGGGCCGACCGGCACGGCTCCTGCGGCAAGGGGGTGGGTGAGGCGATGGCCTATCACCTCGCCCACCCCGCCGACGCCCCACGGGTCGCCGACTGCCGCGACCCGGCGGTGCTCGGCGACAAGCTGGCCCTGCTCCGCGACCGCCTCACCGCCGACGTCGGCCCGCTCGACGCCCCACCCGTCGACGCCGCGCTCGACGCCTACCGGGCCTTCGCGACCGTGGTGTCCATCGTGGACGGTTCCCATCTGCAGGCGCTGCTCGCCGCCGGCCCGGTGGTGTTCGAGGGCGCCCAGGGCGTACTGCTGGACGAGTGGCACGGCTTCCACCCGTACACGACATGGAGCACCACGACGTTCGCCAACGCCGACACGCTGCTCTCCGAGGCGGGCCTGGCCGGAAGCGCCACCCGGCTCGGCGTGCTGCGCGTGGTGACCACCCGGCACGGCCCGGGGCCGCTGGTCACCGAAGACCCCACACTGCCGCTCACCGACCCGCACAACCCGACGAACCCGTGGCAGGGGCGGTTCCGGTTCGGGCACTTCGACGCGGTCGCCCACCGGTACGCTCTCGAGGTCGCGGGAGGTGTCGACGGGATCGCGCTGACACACTTGGACGCGGTGAGCCCGGCGCTGCGGATGTGCGCCGCCTACGACTGGACCGAGCGCCTCCAACCCGGCCCGCCCGGCGACCTCGACCGCCAAGAGGCCCTCACCCGCCGCCTGACCACAACCATTCCCGTGTACACCGATCCACCGACCGACTGGCCGGCGGCGGTCGCGGAAGCATTGCGAACCCCGGTCGTCCTGACCTCCCACGGCCCGACAGCCGCCGACAAACGCCCCACCCCCACCCTCATCCCCGCGTAACCGCCCCCACACGCCCGCCGCGGGCCTCGCGCCGTTTCGCTCCGAACGGCCCGTCCGGCCTCGCTCCGCGCAAACCCGCCGCGGCTCGCGCGGGCTCGCTCCGCGCAAACCCGCCGCGGCTCGCGCGGGCTCGCTCCGCGCCGCTTTCCCGCCGATCAAGGGCGAACGCACGTGCTTTGATCTCCGATCGGCGCGCGGGCGCCGTCCGGCGGGCGCGGTACGGCGTGTCGCCGCGCCGGTTGCGTCGATCAAGGGCGTATGCACGTGGTTGGATCAGTTTTCCGCGTGCGTTTGCCCTTGATCGACCCGGATGTCCTTGATCGCGGCCGTCTGGCCGCCAGCCCGGCCCGCCGGCCCGCTTGGCCGCCGCCGGCCGCCCGCCTGCCCGGCCCGATCGCCGTTGAGGCTCGGGTCGTGGCTAGACCCTTCGCGCCCGTCCACACCGTGGTGCTCCTGGGGACGGACCCCTCGGCGCCGCGCGGCACGCCCAGACCCGTCCGCTGACGCTGATACAGCAAGTTCCGGGTTTTCGTGCGGTCCGAGTCGGTTGGAAGCAACATCTTCCCCGATATCGCGGCATCCCGTGGTCTTGCGGCCCGCGTCGTGCGCGGGCCGGCCAACGCGCGACGCGGGCCTCGTGGGTGGCCGCCGCCCGGCGGCGCCGCGCTGGTGTGGGCAGCTGGGCACATCGGCGGCGCCGTGGCCGAGAGCGGTACCGGTCGGAGCCAGCCCGCCCCGTTGACGAGCCTGTCGGATCGACAATACGTTATCTCCGGAACATTCTCGGAAACTCGCGAGGAGCCTCATGAAGCTCAAGAAGGCGGTCGCCTGTGCGGCCGTCACGTGCGCCGTACTGTCCGTCGCCGCGACACCCGCCAGCGCCGCCGAACCGGGCGGCACCATCAGCTTCCGGCAGCGCCTGCAGCCGATCGACGGCCTCGGCCTCGCTGCGGCGTTCCAGCGCGCGACCATCCTGCGCGGCGACCGGGGACTCTCGCCGGAGAGCACGCAGGCCGTCCTCGACCTACTGTTCGACCGCGAGAAGGGTGCCGGCGCCTCGATCGTGCGCACCGGCATCGGATCGTCGACCGACGAGATATACGACCACATGAAGACCATCGCGCCGGCCGACCCGGGCGGCCCGGACGCGACGCCGACCTACGAGTGGGACGGTGATGACGGCGCTCAGGTGTGGTTCATCAAGGAGGCGCAGAAGTACGGGGTGAAGCGGGTCTTCGCCGACGCGTGGAGCGCGCCCGGGTACATGAAGACCAACGGGGTCGACATCCAGGGCGGCGAGCTGTGCGGGGTGCCGGGTACCGCGTGCGCCAGCGGTGACTGGCGGCAGGCGTACGCCGATTATCTCGTGCAGTACCTGCGCTTCTACCGGCAGGAAGGCATCAAGATCACGGACATCGGCTTTACCAACGAGCCGGACTGGACCGCGTCGTACGCCTCCATGCGCTTCACGCCGGAGCAGGCCACCGACTTCGTCAAGGTACTCGGGCCGACGCTGCGCCGCAGTGGGCTGGGCACGGAGCTGGTGTGCTGCGACTCGTTCGGCTGGCACCACCAGGCGCCGTACACCGCGTCGATCGAGGCCGACCCGGTCGCGCGGCGGTACGTGTCCACGCACACCGGGCACATGTACGCCAGCCGGCCCGACACCCCGCTGCCCACCGACAAGCCGACCTGGATGACCGAGTGGAACCCCACCGGCAATACCTGGAACGAGGCGTGGGACGACGGCAGCGGCTGGGCCGGCATCACCATCGCCGAGAGCATCCACCAGTCGTTCGCCGAGGCGCAGGCGTCCGCGTACGTGTACTGGGTCGGGATGTCGCTGGGTGCCACTCGGGCGTTCATCCAGCTGCCAAACTCGGGCGACGGGTACCGGGTGTCGAAGCGGCTGTGGGCGTTCGCGGCGTACTCGCGTTTCATCCGGCCAGGCGCGGTGCGCACCGAGGCGCAGGCGGTGGACCCGAGCGTGAAGGTGACCGCTTTCCGCAACCGCGACGGGTCGATGGTGGTCGAGCTGCTCAACACCGGGGCGGCGAGCGTCGCCACGGCGTTCCGTACGGACACGAAGGTCCAGCGCGCGAAGACGTACCTGACCGACGAGGCACACTCGCTGGAGCAGACGTCGAACGTCTACACCCGCGGCGGCACCCGCACCCTCCCCGTCGACCTCCCGCCACGCTCCCTGACCACCCTCGTCCTCCGCTAACGACACCCGCCCCCGGCCGCGCCGGGCGGTGCGAGTGTGTCGCCGCGCCCTGCGCGGTGCGCGCCGATCAAGGGCAATCGTATGGATCAAGGGCAAATGCACGCGGAAAAGAGATCCAAGCACGTGCATTTGCCCTTGATCGACGTGTCGGGGGTGGCGACGCGTCGCGTGGCGGCGTGGCGGGCGGTCAGAAGAGGGTCAGGGGGAAGACCTCGAACTGGGCGGCGTGGCGGGTGCCCAGGCGGGTGCCGGTCGCGCGGCCCATGCCGTCGAGGAACTCCTCCGGGTCGAAGGCGCCGTCGCCGAGGCCGCGGATGTACGCGTCGTGGGCGCGCAACGACTCCACCCCGCGGGCGAAGGTGTCGGTCACGTCGACGGCGTGCTTGGCGTCGGGTGAGCCGGAGCACCAGACCTGCTGGACGCCGCCCCACGGCTCCAGGCCGTCGCTGAGCTGGTCGGTGAAGACCCAGCGGTTGCCGGCGTCGCGGACCGCGTCCAGGGTCGCGCGGCCGGTCGCGATGTGGTCGGACTGGTTCAGCATCACGGCGCCGTCCCATGTGTCGCGGAAGTTGTTCGTGATCACGATCTCGGGACGGTGCTGGCGGATCACCATTGTCAGGGCGCGGCGCAGTGGCACACCGTACTCGATGATGCCGTCGGGGAAGCCGAGGAACTCGACGTCGTGGACGCCCACGACGGCGGCCGAGGCTCGTTGCTCCTCCTCGCGGACGCCGCGCGTCTGCTCGGGCGGCATGCTGTCGATGCCGGCCTCGCCGCTGGTGACCAGGCAGTACGTGATGCGCTTGCCCTGGTCGGTCCAGCGCGCGATGGCTGCGGCGGCGCCGAACTCGAGGTCGTCGGGGTGGGCCACGATGGCCAGCGCGCGCTCCCAGCCTTCGGTGAGCGGTTCCAGCGGGTTCGTCATGAACCCGAACTTACCGAGTGACCGAGGCCACCGTAGATTAGGTTGAAGCTACAACTTTTGCTGGCTACGTTTCGGGTATGGCAGACACGATGTTGGGCGTGCGCCCCGCCGGAGTGCGTACCCGGGTGACGGTGCCGCTGGCCTTCCCGGACGGGTACCGCACCAGCGCCGAGGTGTTCACCTTCACCGGACTCGTGGACGGCAAGGAGCACCTCGCGCTGGGCCTCGGCGACTGGCGCTCGGCGGCCACCCCGCTGGTACGCCCGCACAGCGAGTGCTTGACCGGAGACGTGTTCGGCAGCCAGCGGTGCGACTGCGGGCCGCAGCTGCGCGAGGCGGTCGAGCGGATCACCGACGCGGGCGGGTTCCTGCTGTACCTGCGGCAGGAGGGCCGGGGGATCGGCCTGTACGCCAAGCTCGACGCGTACGCGCTGCAGGACGCCGGCATGGACACGTACGAGGCGAACCTGGCTCTCGGCCACGGCGAGGACGAGCGCGACTACGCCGCCGCGGCGCAGATGCTGCGGGCGCTCGGCGCCGACCGGATACGGCTGCTGAGCAACAACCCCGACAAGGCGCTGCAGCTCGACGCCCTCGGCGTACAGGTGGAGGAGCGGGTGCCGACCGGCGTGCACCTGTCGGCGGCCAACGCCCGCTACCTGTCCACCAAGGTCAGCCACACCCGCCACACCATCGAGCTGCCCATCGCCAGCTGAAGGGCGTCAGCCGGTAATCAGCATCGTGACGCCGCCGAGCAGGACGAGGGCGGACAGCACCGCGAGGGCGGCGGCCCGCTGGCGGGCACGGGAGCCGCCGACGGCGCGGATCGCGAGGGCGAGGGGACCGATGGGAAGCATGACGTTGGTTCCTTTCCGGGATATCCGCGCGGCGGCGATCGCCGCGCCGAGTGCGAGGTGGAGCGGGGACAGGTCGAGGTCGGCCGCGGCGAGCACGTCCGCTTGCCACTGCTCGCGGTAGCGGGCACGCCGGTCGGGTTCGGGAAGCAGCGCCGCCGCGCAGCGCACCAGGGCGAGCGCGGCCCACATCTTCACTGTGCGGCCCGGGGCGACGACGGGCGCCAGGCCGCGGACTTCGCGGCGGATCTCGCGATGACGCGGCGGGCCTCCGCCGCCCCGTCGGCCGTCAGCCGGTACATCCGGCGGCGCGGCCCGCGACGGTCGCTGTCGTCGTCCCAGGTGGACGTTACCCAACCGGCGTGTTCGAGCCGGTCCAGCAACGGGTAGACGCTGCCCGACGGCCGCCCGGTCAGCTTGATGATCTCCAGCCCCCAGCGCGGCTGGTCGCTGTCGATCAGCACGGCCAGCACGTCGACGGTGGCCTTGCCGATGCGTCCGAGCGGTTCCATGCGCCTTAGCCTACCTATGTAGTTTAAGCGCGTCCAGAGGGCTTTCCAGATCAAACTTTGAGCTACCGCGATGCCCGCCGTGCGCATCGGCCTTTACCGCGACGGGCGTCGCGGTAGCCCATCTACTTGTCGGCGGTGACCAGGTAGAACGTGAAGCCGGCCACGACCGGGCCGTCGGCGAGGCGCCGGAGCCAGGCCTCGGCCCGCTCCCGCGCCAGCTTGCCGGCCTGGACGGCGCGGGCGCAGTTGCGGCGCAGGCCGAGGATCTGCTCGGCGTCGGCGAAGTCGCGGAACAGCACCGCGATCGGCTCGACCGAGCGCACCCGCAGTCCACTGTCGACACACAGGCGCGCCAGGTGCCGGCCGACCGTGGCGTTGCGGACCCCGCTCGCCACGAAGTCGGCGAAGCCGGTGCTGGTCTCCTCGTCCTCATCGGCGACGGCGAGGGTGTGCCAGTCCGGCTCGGCCATGCCGCACCGCCCGCCCGGGCGCAGCACCCGGTGCAGTTCGCTGATCGCGGCCGCCGGGTCGGGCACGTGCTGGAGGACGCGGTCCACCCTGGCGCGGTCGGCGCTGGCGGCGGCGAACGGCAGGCGTTCGATGTCGCCGGGGCGCAGGTCGACGGTGGGTCGGCTGGCGAGCCGGCGGCGCGCCTCGTCGAGCATCCGGGGATCGCGGTCGACGCCGATGACCGAGCCGCCGGTGCCGGCCGCGTCGGCGAGCGCGGCCAGGTCGGTGCCGGGCCCGCAGCCGACGTCGACCACGGTGTGGCCGGGCCGCACGTCGAGGGCGTCGACGAAGCGCCGCTTGTAGGCCAGGCCCACGGGTGTGGCGGCGGCGGCATCCATGTAGGCGATCGGATCAGGGGTCGTCATGCGTCCACTTCAGCACGCGGATGAGGAGGAACGGTGATTGACTTGTGTGCATGCTGCCTTGGGACGCCGAGCTCGCCGGCCGCCTCGACCGCGTCGCCATCGACTCCAAGCTGTTGCGCGACAACCCGCTCGGCGACCCGCATCGGCGGCCCATCTGGGTGTACCTGCCACCCGGCTACGACGAGAGCGCCGTGCGGTACCCGGCGGTGTACGTGATCCAGGGGTACACCGGGCACGTCGGCATGTGGGCGAACAGGATGCCGTACCGGCAGCCGTTCATCGAGACCGCCGACGCCGTCTTCGCCTCCGGTGAGGCGCCGCCGTGCGTGGTGGTGTTCGTCGACGCGTGGACCGCGTACGGCGGCTCGCAGTTCGTCGACTCGCCCGGCACCGGGGCGTACCACTCGTACCTGTGTGACGAGGTGGTGCCGTGGGTCGACGCGCGGTACCGCACCCTGGCCAACCGGGAGGCGCGGGCGATCACCGGCAAGTCGTCGGGCGGGTTCGGGGCGATGATCACGCCGATGCTGCGGCCGGACCTGTTCGGGGCGTTCGCCACGCACGCGGGCGACAGCCTGTACGAGCTGAGCTACGTCCCGACGTTCGGCAAGGCGGCGCGGCTGCTGCGCGAGTACGACCACGACATCCAGCGGTGGTGGGCCGACTTCCGGTCGCGGACCTCGTTCACGAAGGAGGCCGACAGCCACCTGCTGATCCTGCTCGGCTGCGCGGCCTGCTTCTCGGCGCGCCCCGACGGTACGCCGGAGCTGCCGTTCGACCAGAAGACCGGCGCGCTGCTGCCGGAGGTGTGGCAGCGGTGGCTCGACTGGGACCCGGTGCGGATGGTCGACCGGTACGCGGAGGCGCTGCGGTCGGTGCGCTCGATCTGGATCGACGCGGGCACCCGCGACGAGTGGTTCCTCGATCTGGGCGCGGCGGAATTCCGGGCGGGACTTGCCCGGATCGGCGTGCCCGACGACCGGATCCACTTCGAACTGTTCGACGCCACCCACGCCGGCATCGACTACCGGTACCCGATGTCGCTGGCCTGGCTCGCGAAGCGACTGGCCCACGAAGGCTGACCCCCGCGGACCTGTCTTAAGATCGTGATCATGACGGCACCTTCGCTGGACGGGCGTAGCTTCGCCGCCGTCGCCAACGTGGGCGGCGAGGTCGGGGCGGACACGATCTTCGAGTACCGGGAGCGGGACGGCGAGGTGTGGGCCACCTACCGCGGCGGGGCGGTGCGCCACGGCTACCTGGTCGGCACCCGCGCCGGCGACACCCTGGACATCCGGTACGTGCAGCTCAACGCCGACGGCGAGACGTCGGGCGGGCACTGCCACACCTCGATCGAGGTGCTACCGGACGGCCGGCTGCGCCTCGACGAGGTGTGGGAGTGGGAGTCCAAGCCCGGCAAGGGCACCAGCGTCGTCGAAGAGGTCAGGAGTGGCCGCTGATCTGGTGCGGCCGGTAGGGGAACTCCAGTTCGGTGGCCTCTTCGTCGCTGAGCGTCAGGTTGGCGGCGGCGACCGCGTCGTCGATCTGCCCGAGCTTGGTGGCGCCGACGATCGGGGCGGTGACGGCCGGCTGGCGCATCAGCCAGGCTAGGGCGATCTGGGCGGGCGGCACCTCGCGGCGCTGGGCGACCGTGACCACCGCGTCGACCACCGCGTCGTCGGCGGCCGCGGCCTCGGCGTACAGGAGCCGGGCGTATTCGTCGCTGCCGGCGCGGGTGGTGCTCCGGCCGCGCCCGCCGGCCAGCATGCCGCGCGCCAGGGGGCTCCACGGGATGACGCCGACGCCCTGGTCGAGGCAGAGCGGGATCATCTCGCGCTCCTCCTCGCGGTACGCCAGGTTGTAGTGGTTCTGCATGGCCACGAACGGCGTCCAGCCGTTGGTGGCGGCCACGTGCTGGGCCTTGGCGAACTGCCACGCCCACATGCTGGAGGCACCGATGTAGCGGGCCTTGCCGGCGCGCACCACGTCGTGCAGCGCCGCCATGGTCTCCTCGATCGGCGTCTCGTAGTCCCAGCGGTGGATCTGGTACAGGTCGACGTGGTCGGTGCCGAGCCGGCGCAGTGAGGCGTCGATGCCGGCGAGGATGTGCTTGCGCGACAGGCCCCGGTCGTTGGGGCCGTCGCCCATCGGGTTGTAGACCTTCGTAGCCAGCACGTAGTCGTCGCGCTGGGCGAAGAGGTCACGCAGCAGCTTGCCGGTGACCTCTTCGCTGGCGCCGTCGGAGTACATGTCGGCGGTGTCGAAGAACGTGACGCCCTGCTCCACCGCGCGCCGTACGACCGGCTCGGCGTCCTCAGGGTCAAGCACCCAGTCTCGCCATCGTGACGTGCCGTAGCTCATCATGCCGAGACAGACGCGGGACACCTTGAGACCGGTCGAGCCGAGTCGTACGTACTCCATGATCCCAGCCTATGCCGGACCTGCTATGCGGGGGCGAACGCCTTCACCTCCAACAGGCCCACCGAGTCGGCCGCGCTCTGCAACACGACGCGCAGGCGCGTCGTGTTCACGGACGAGAAGCTGACCACGTTGTACTGGTTGGCGGCCAGCGGATACGTGGCGGGTATGTCGACGTACGCGCTGCCGTTCCAGTACTGCAGCTTCCACGAGGCGGGCATGTCGATGCCCTGGTTGTCGTCGAAGAAGTACACCTCGGCGCGGCCGAGGTTGACCGCCGACGGCCAGGTCAGCTCGGCCCACTGCTCACCCTCGTTGGGCCAGGTGCCCCAGCGCGGGTTGACGGTGTCGTTGCTCGACGGCGGGTCGATGCCGTCGTTGATCGCGGCCACCGACTCCCACGACGAGGTGAACGACGCGCTGGGCGTCGCCTGGAGCGCCAGGTTCGGGTTCGGCTCCGGGTTGGGACCGCCGCCGCCCCGGTTGTACACCTTCACCTCGGTGAGCCCGGCCTTGGAGCCGGACGCGTGCGTCATCTGTATCCGGATCCGCTGCGCGCTGACCGGGGTGAACTGGACGAGGTTGTAGTTGCCCTGCGGCGCGGCCGGTGTCTTGACCGCGTTGGCGACATTCGTCCACGTGCTGCCGTTGAGGTACTGGACCGTGTACGACGACGGCGCCCGGTACGTCGCGTTCTGCGGCCGGCTGTCGCGGAAGTGCAGCCGCACCTCGTCGACCGTACGGACCTGGTTGAAGTTCAGCTCGTACCAGTCCGTGGCGTTCGGCGAGCCGCTGGAGCCCCAGATCGGGTCGTTGATCGTGAAGCCGTCGATGGCGGCCCCGGTCGACGTGCCCGACGTGGTGTACGAGGCGGTCGTGCTCGCGCCCTGCGCCAGGTTGGGCAGGGTGGAGGTGATGTCGACGCCCGCCTTGGCGAAGATGTCGGTGATCCGCGGGCCGGAGAGCTCCACCTGCTGCGGCGTGCCGAGCCCGGCGACCGACGTGTTGAACGCGACGGTGCCGCCGGCGGGCAGGCTCACCGAGCCGTTGGCCGGGTTGTAGACCGCGCGGGTGAGCGAGTTGACGGTGAACGCGCGGTTGCCGTCGATGTAGACCGAGTACCCCTGCGGGACGCCGGAGTAGCGGGTCACGCCGTCGGCCGGGTCGTCCCAGACGATGCTGAGGTCGTGGCCGCGGTACCGCAGGTTGTTGACCGCGAAGTGCGACCAGTTGACGTTGATCGGCCACAGCTCGATCTGGGCGTCGTTACGCGGCCGCAGGCCGGCGACGTCTTCGATCACGGTCCAGTTGCTGCTGCCCAGGATGTTGTGGTGGATCCAGGACCGGTACGTGATGGAGCTGCCGTTCCAGTTGGCCCAGAACTCGTTGGCGTCCGGCCACGACGTGTTGCCGCCGATGTACTGCGCCCAGACGTTCCAGTAGAGCAGCTTCTTGTACCACTCGTTGTTCATCCACTGGTTGGGGTAGTTGCGCAGCACCGACCCGAGCAGCCGGAACTGGACGGTCGAGTTGATGGTGGAGAAGTTGTTGCTACCGGTGCCCGAGGCGGCCTTGTCGCGCTGGTTGGCCGTGTAGAACGGGTAGATCGGGTACTCGGCCGGGTCGTCGAACAACCGCAGCGCCTGCTTGTACTGGTCGGTGTTGGGCATGAGGCCGACCGCGTACGGGTAGAAGTTGTTGATCTCCTTCCACGGCACGAACTCGTTGCTGGACACGTGCCGGTGCTCCAGCATCTGCCGGCTCGGGTTCCACAGCTGGTTGATGATGCCGTTGCGCACCCGGTCGGCGATCGTCTGCATCTCGTTCGCCTTGGCGGTGTTGCCGATCGCCTGGTACGCCTGCACGGCCGCCATCGCGTTGCTGTACACGTAGGCGCCCTCGGCCCGGTCGAGCCAGCCCGAACGCCAGTGGAACGACACCGCGTCGGCGTCGTTACCGGTCAGCGCGCCCCAGTCGTACTCGATGACACCGTCGTTGTCGTGGTCGTAGAAGGACAGTTGGCCCTTGACGTCCTGCTCGGCGTACCGGGCGAAGTTGGCCAGCATCGCCGGCTGCCCGCCGTGGATCTGGTACGCCCGCCAGCCGGCCTCGGAGATGTACTGGGTGTAGCTGTTGGACCAGTTGGCCGGGTCACCCGGGTTGTCCATGTACCGCCCGTTGCGGGACACCGTGCCGACGTTGAGCCAGTTGCCGTAGGCGTACATGGGGTTCCGCAGGTACTTCAGGTCGTCGATGTGCATCGGCTGGGTCAGCACGATCGAGTTGTTGTACCCCAGTACGCCCTCGGTCGAGGTCGGGAACTGGTACGTCTGGCCCGGCAGGTCGCCGTCGAAGCTGTTGAAGCGCATCAGCCACCAGCGGTAGTAGATGTTCTTCTTGATGGCGCCCTCGGGCACGTCGATGTACGGGATGTTCTCGGCCCACCAGCGGTTGTACGCCCGCACGTGCGTGGCGAACGCGGTCGCGTTGCTGAACCCGCGGTAGGTGTTGTACTCCGACAGCGACGCGGGGATCTCGTTCGTGACGAAGCCCATCACGACCTTGGCCTCGACGGTCTGCCCGGCGCCGACGGTGACGGAACGGTTGAGCCCGCCGCTGGACACCGCGAACCCGCTGTCGCCGCCCAGCCGGGGGAACAGCGTGGTGAGGCTGTTGAACGAGGCGCGCTGGCCGGTCAGCTCGGTGCCGCTCGCGGTCGTCGCGTACGGCGAGGTGGCCCGCAGCTGCAGCGTCGTCGAGGCGGTGCCCGTGTTGGTGATCGACATGTTCGTCACCAGCACGTTGTTGTCGGTGATGAACTTCGTCTGGTTCACCCGCACCGAGCCGGACGTGTGCACGCTGCGCCAGTGCGAGGGGCCCTGCCAGCGCTGCCCCACCTGCTCGGTGAACGTGCCGGGGGTGATGGCGACCGTGTACGCGCTCTGGTCGCTGAGGCTCTCGAAGTGGGCGACCCGCCCGCCGAAGCCGATGGTGCCGGGGGTGTGCAACTTCATGAACACGCCGCGGCCGCGGGTCATCAGGATGCCCCCGTCGGCGTCGGCCGGGTCGCTGCCCGTGCGGCCGAGCAGGCGGTCCATCCAGAAGTCGGTGCCGCCGGCTTCCGCGTCGTAGATGGCCTGCATGGTGTTGCCGGTGGAGTACCCGACCGGCGGGGCGGGGATCGCCGGGCCGTTGAAGGACGGGTATCCGATGGTCTGGGCGGCGCTGGCTGGCGACGCCAGGAGGCTGGCCACAAGGACAGCGGTCAGCACGAAGGACAGGGGTCTGCGCATCGCGTACCTCTCATGAGGGGGACCGGGTGGGGGCCGGCAAGAGCCGGTGCCGCGAGCAACGCCGCCCGGCCGCGCTCACGTGATGCGTAAGGCGGAGCGTACATATGGCGATCGATGCGAAGCAAGCCCGATAGGCTCCTGGCGTGTTGTATCCACCCGATCGCCTGGCCGCGGCCCAGCGCGCCACCGCCGCCGCCGGCCTCGACGCCCTGCTCGTCACGCCCGGCTCCGACCTGCGCTACCTGACCGGCTACCACGCCCACGTCCTGGAACGGCTCACCTGCCTGGTACTGCCAGCGCACGGCGAGCCGACACTGATCGTGCCGCGCCTGGAGCGTCCGGCGGCCGAGGCGTCACCGGCGCCCGCGACCGGGGTACGCATCGTCGACCACGCCGACGGCTCCGACCCGTACCCGCTGGTCGTGAAGGCCCTCGGCGGCGCGGTGGCGCGCGTCGGGCTCTCCGACCGGATGTGGGCCATGCACGCCCTGGCGCTGCGCGACACGCTGCCCGATGCCGTGCAGCGGCTCGCGGGCGAGGTCCTCGCCCCGCTGCGGATCCGCAAGTCGCCGGCGGAGGTGGCGGCGCTGCGCGAGGCCGGCGCCGCGATCGACGCCGTGCACGCCCGGATGGGCGAGTGGCTGCGGCCGGGCCGCACCGAGGCGGAGGTCGGCTTTGACATCGCCAACGCGATCAGGGACGCCGGGCACGCCACCGTCGACTTCGTCATCGTGGCGTCCGGCCCGAACGGCGCCAGCCCTCACCACGAAACCTCCGCCCGCGTGATCGAGGCCGGTGACCTGGTGGTCGTCGACATCGGCGGGACGATGCCGTCCGGCTACTGCTCGGACTCGACCCGGACCTACGCGGTGGGTCGCCCGCCGTCCGACTTCATCGAGTACTACGACGTGCTGCACGCCGCGCAGAAGGCGGCCGTGGCGGCGGTCGCCACGGGCGTGACCGCCGGCGCCGTCGACGCGGCCGCCCGCGACGTGATCGCGGCGGCGGGCTACGGCGAGGCGTTCCTGCACCGCACCGGCCACGGCATCGGCCTGGACGGCCACGAAGACCCGTACATCGTGGACGGGTCTTCGCTGGCGCTGGCCGAGGGCATGGCGTTCTCCGTGGAGCCCGGCATCTACCTGGCAGGCCGCCACGGCGCGCGCATCGAGGACATAGTGGCGGTCGTCGACGGCGGCGCAGACCGCCTAAACACGCTACCCACCGACCTCGTGCTCCTGTGATCAGGGCGTCCCTCAAGTCGCTCTAGCGACTTGAGGGACGCCCTGATCACGCCTCGACCTGCCGTGGGTCAGTGGGTGGGGTGGGGTCGCGGAGGACGGCGAACGCTAGTGCGGCGCCGGCTACGCAGCACACGACGCCGGTGATGTTGCCGATGGACATTGCGGAGACGAAGGCTTCGCGGGCGGTCGCGGCCAGGGCTGGGTTGCCGGTCGCCGTCGCCACGGCGAGGGTGTCCGCGATGGAGGCGCGGGCCGACTCGGGGATGGCGGTGTCGGCGGGGAGCGCGCCCTTGTACGCGCCGGACAGCACGCTGCCGAGGATGGCGACGCTGAGCGCGAGTCCGGCCTGCTGCACGGTGTCGTTGACCGCCGAGCCCACGCCGGCGTGCTCGCGGGGGATGGCGCCCATCAGCGAGGCGTAGACCGCTGGGCCGGCGAGGCCCGCGCCGATGCCCATGACGACGAGGCCGGCGATCAGCATCGGGTAGCCGTCGTCGGGGCCGATCGCGGCGAGTACCGCGAACCCGGCGGCGATGACCAGCATGCCGGCGACGGTGAGCGTGCGGTTGCTGAGCTTCTTGCCGAGTGTCGCGCCGAGCCCATTGCAGATTGCCACGGCCACCGCGTACGGCGCGAGCGCCAGGCCGGCCTTCATCGGCCCGTACCCGAGCACGAACTGCAGGTACTGGGTCAGCGCCAGCAGCAGCGCGCCGGTCGCGAACACCAGCAGTACCACGGACAGGCTCGCGCCGCTGAATCGCCGGTCGCGGAACATGCCCAGCGGCAGCAGCGGGTGCTCGCGGCGGGACTCCCACGCGACGAACGCGGCACCGACCGCGCCGGCCACCAGGAGGGAGCCGATCACCTGGCCGGACCAGCCGTCGTGCGGCAGCGAGATGATCGCCCACACGAGCGCGACCATGCCGGCGAGGGACAGCAGCGCCCCGACCGGGTCGGCGGGGCGGGCCGGTCCGCGGGACTCGGGTACCAGCACGAACGCGGCGATGATTCCGGCGATGGCGATCGGCACGTTGACCAGGAACGCCGAGCCCCACCAGTAGTGCTCCAGCAGCAGCCCGCCGAGCGTGGGGCCGGCGACGACGCCGACCATGCCGACGACGGTCCAGGCGGCCATGGCCTGCCGCTGCTCGCTGGGGTCGAAGACGGTGATGAGGATCGACAGCGTGCTGGGCATGGCGAACGCGGCGCCCAGGCCCATGATCGCCCGGCAGGCGATCAGGTGCCAGGGGTCGCTCGCGAACGCGGCCAGCACCGAACCGGCGCCCAGCACGCTCAGGCCGACCACCAGGGCCAGCCTGCGCCCGTACCGGTCGGAGAGGCCGCCGGCGGTGATCAGCGCTCCGGCGAACGCCAGGATGTACGCGTCCATGATCCACTGGACGTCGGCCGGCGAGGCGCCCAGGTCGCGCATCAGCGACGGGATGGCCAGGTTGAGGATCATGTTGTCGACGCCGAGCACGAGCAGCGCCAGGCAGAGCACGCCGAGGATCCACCATCGGCGCGGGTGAGCGTTGGACACGGTAGATCCCCATCAACTCGAACGGTGTGCGATTGACTCGCACACTGTACGACTAACTCGAACGGTGTACCAGTCCAGTTATGCTCGTGCGGTGACGTACGACGTGTGGTTGCGGCCGCAGCGGCGCAGCCGCGGCGAGCCGGCGCTGAGCCGCGAGCAGATCGTGGCCGCGGCGCTCGCGCTGCTCGATTCCGAGGGCGTCGAGGCGCTGAGCATGCGGCGGCTCGGTGCCAAGCTCAACGCCGGCGCCACCTCGCTGTACTGGCACGTCGCCAACAAGGAGCAACTGCTCGCCCTGGTCGTCGACCAGGTCTTCGGCGAGATCGAATCGCCCGACCCGGACGACTCGGCCGGGTGGCGGGCCGCCGCGATGCTGTGCGGGCACAGCATCCGCGCCGTGATGCTGCGCCACAGCTGGCTCGGCCCGTTGATGAGCGATTCCGGGTACGCGTACGGCGGGCCGGCCATGATGCGGCTGTCCGAGGCCCTGCTCGCCCTCTTCGAGAAGGCCGGTGCCACGCCGGAGGTGGCGGAGGGCGCGACCCAGACGCTGTGCGGGTACGTGATGGGGGTGGCCACCGCCGAGTCGGCCCGGCTGCGGATGCTCACCCGCGCCGGCCAGGACGAGGGGGAGTGGGTGGCAAAGGCGTACGTCGACGTGGAGAAGATCGCCGAGCCGTACCCGCGGATCGTCGACCTGTACGCCCGGCACCGCGACGAGGACCCGCGGCTGACCCGTGACCGCAGCTTCCAGTACGGGCTCGATCTGGTGCTCGACGGGGTGGCGGCGCGCCTGCCCCCACCGTCACCCTAACGAGCGTTAAGATGGGCGGCATGGAGCGCCTCCTGCCGACCGACGAAGCGTACGAGCTGCTGGGTCTCGCGACCGAGATCGCCGACGGCGAGCTCGCACCGCGCGCCGCCGACTTCGAGGCGCGCGGCGAGTTCCCGCGCGAGGTGGTCCGCACGCTCGGGCGCGCCGGCCTGCTCGGCCTGCCCTACCCGGAGGAGCACGGCGGCGCCGCCCAGCCCTACGAGGTGTACCTCCAGGTCATCGAGGTCCTCGCCAGTCGGTGGCTGGCCGCCGCCGAGGCCGTCAGCGTGCACACCCTGTCCTGCTATCCCGTGTACGCCCACGGCGGCGAACAGCTGCGCAAGCTCCTGCCCGACATGCTCGGCGGCGAGCTGCTCGGCGCGTACTGCCTGTCGGAGCCGCAGGGCGGTTCCGACGCGGCGGCCCTGACCACGCGCGCTACCCGCGACGGCGACTCGTTCGTCGTCACCGGCACCAAGGCGTGGATCACGCACGCCGGCCAGGCCGACTTCTACAACGTCTTCTGCCGCACCGGCGGCCCGGGCCCGCGCGGCATCTCCTGCCTGCTCGCCGACGCCGCCACACCGGGCATCCTGCCGCAGGCCGCCGAGAAGACCATGGGCCTGCGCTCGTCCCCGGTCGCGCAGATCGTCTTCGACGAGGCCCGGGTACCGGCCGACCGCCTCGTCGGCGACCTCGGTGACGGCTTCCGGATCGCGATGGAGGCCCTCGACTCGGGGCGGCTCGGCATCGCGGCCTGCGCGGTCGGTCTCGCCCAGGCGGCGCTCGACTACGCGGTCGGGTACGCGCGGGAACGCTCGCAGTTCGGAAAGTCCATCCTGGACTTCCAGGGCTTGCGGTTCATGCTCGCCGACGCGGCGACCGGCATCTCGGCGGCGCGCGCGCTCACCCTGGCGGCCGCACGGCTGCGCGACGCCGGCCGGCCGTACTCGGCGGAGGCGGCCAAGGCCAAGCTGTTCGCCACCGACATGGCGATGAAGGTGACCACGGACGCGGTGCAGGTGATGGGCGGGTACGGGTACGTGCAGGACCACCCGGTCGAGCGGTACATGCGCGAGGCCAAGGTGCTGCAGATCGTCGAGGGCACCAACCAGATCCAGCGACTGGTGATCTCCCGCCACCTCTGACAGTTGGTGTCAGGGGTACCTCGCCACGCTCTTCGCCGGCAGCGACGACTGGGAGGAGTTCCCCACCTCGCCACGCTGGGAGCAGGAGTACTCCGCGGACGGCGGCCACACCTGGGAATCCAACTGGGTAATGGAGTTCACCCGGGCCTGACCCGTGTATTTTTCTGGCCGTGGAAGAGACGGACCGCGCGATCGTCGCGGCACTGACCGCGGACGGCCGCCTGTCGTACACCGACCTCGCCGACAAGGTGGGACTGTCGGTATCGGCGGTGCACCAGCGGGTACGGCGGCTGGAGCAGCGCGGCATCCTCCGGGGGTACACGGCACGCGTCTCGTACGAGGCGCTGGACCTGCCGCTGACCGCGTTCGTGGCGATCCGGCCCTTCGACCCGTCGCAGCCCGACGACGCCCCCGAGCGCCTCTCCCACCTGCCCGAGATCGACTCGTGCTACTCGGTGGCGGGGGAAGACTTCTACATGCTCCTGGTGCGGGTCGCGAGCCCCGCTGACCTCGAACGCCTGCTCCAGGAGATCCGCACCGCCGCCAACGTCACCACCCGCACGACCGTGGTCCTGTCCACGCCGTACGAGGGCCGGCCGCCCCGGATCAACAGTTCCAGCTGAGGATCACCGGGCGGCCGTGCTCTCGGCCCAGTACCGACAGCGTGGCGGTGTCCAGCCGCAGCAGTCCACCTCCGGACGGCGGCAGCCCGACCCACCGCGCACCCAGCACCCGCAGGGCGTGCGCGTGCCCGACGATCGCGACGTCCCCGGTGATCGCCCTCGCCCGGTCCAGCGCCCGGTCTAGCCGCGCGCCGGCCTGCTCTGGTGACTCGCCGCCGGGCGCGCCGTCGGTCCACAGGTTCCAGTCGGGATCGCGGGTCCGCTGGATCTCGTCGGTGGTGATGCCTTCGTACTCGCCGTAGTTCCACTCGGCGAGGTCGTCGTCGACGCTCGTCACGGCGAGCCCGGCCAGCTCCGCGGTGCGCAGCGCCCGCTTGCGCGGGCTGCTGAGAACAGCGGCGAAAGTCCTGCCGGCCAGCCGTTCGGCGAGGTCGCGCGCCTGGCGCTCGCCGTCGGGCGTCAGGTCGATGTCCGTGTACGACGTGTGCCGGTGCGTCAGACTCCACTCAGTCTGCCCATGCCGGACCAGAACAATGTCCCCCACGGCCCCAGTCAACCAGACATCCCGTAACCCAGCCTCCTAGGACGCTGTACGGGTAGTACCGCGCACCACCCGGCCCTTTCCGTGCCGATCAAGGGCGAATGCACGCGGTTGGATCTCTTTCCCGTGTGCATTCGCCCTTGATCCATGCAGATGGCCTTGATCGACGCCGCCAAGGTGCGGTCTGGCGTCGTGTCGCGCGATCCGGGCGCCAGCGGCGCCCGGATCGCCCCATCCCATGCTGCGGCTGCTCGGGCTGTGAACGTTTTGGGCTGCTCTGGCCGCCCAAAACGTTCACAGCAGCTCGTTCGGGAGGACGGGGGAGGAGGCGATGCCGTGGCTGGCAAGATCTGCGAGGTGCGGAAGGTGGCGTTGGTGACGGGCTCGGCGTCGGGCATAGGGGAGGCGACGGCGCGGCGGCTGGCGGCGGACGGGATGGCGGTCGCGGTCCACTCGCGGTCGAGCCGGGCCGCGGGGCTCGCACTGGCAGAGGAGCTCGGCGGGTCGTACCACCAGGCCGATCTCGCGGACGACGAGGCTGCGGCCGGGCTGGTGCCGCGGGTGTTGGGGGAGCACGGCCGCCTCGACGTACTGGTCAACAACGCCGGCATCAGCTGGCCGGTGCCGCACGCGGACCTGTCGGGGCTGACCGCCGACGATTGGCGCCGGCTGCTCGACGTCAACCTGGTCGCTCCTTGGCTGCTGTGCACGGCGGCGCTGCCGGCGCTCCGCGAGTCCGGTGGGTGCATCGTGAACGTCACCAGCCACGCCGGCGTCCGCCCGAAGGGCAGCTCGATCGCGTACGCGGCCAGCAAAGCGGCGCTCAACCATGTCACGAAGCTGCTGGCGGCGGCCCTCGGACCCGACGTACGCGTCAACGCGGTCGCGCCGGGGCTCGTCGATACGCCGCTCACCGCCGACTGGACGGCGGCGCAGGAGCTGTGGAGGACATCGAGCCCGATGCGGCGCGCGGCTCAGCCGTCCGACGTGGCTGATCTGATCTCGATGCTCGTCCACCACGCGTACATCACCGGCGAGGTTGTCGTCCTCGACGGCGGCCTGAACCTGCGCTGATCGGCGGCATCCGGCCGTGCTGTGCGCACTTGTGGTAGCCAGAGCTACCACAAGTGCACACAGCACGAGGCGCACTGTGCGCTGCGGGCCGCCACCAGCGCGCGGTGCAAGCGGCCGCCGCACGCTTCCGGAAGGGCGCCGCTGGCGCCCCGCCAAGCGCGCGCCGCCCCTGATCAACGACGCCGATCAAGGGTGATCGCGTGGATCAAGGGCGAACGCACGCGGAAAAGCGATCCAACCACGTGCATTCGCCCTTGATCGGCGGGAAAAGGGCCCGGCGGGGCCGGCCGCGGCGGCGCCCGGCGGGGCCGGGAGCGCGGGGCCGCACGCCCGTCGCCCCACGGGGCGACGGGACTGGGCTAGCGTCCTAGGATGCGTTACGGGATGTGGCAGGCTGCACAGGAAGGGGAGAGGTTTCGGCGGCGGAAAGACGGGCACCTTGTCGGGGTACGCGGTTACTTCGGAAGGAGTGACGGAATGAGCTTCACTGACAAGGCCCGCAACAAGGCCGAAGAGCTCAAGGGCGAGGCCAAGGAGCGGTACGGCGACGCGACTGACGACGAGCGTCTTCAGGCGGAAGGCGAGCGCGACAAGACCGCTTCCAAGGCGAAGCAGGCCGGCGAGCACGTCAAGGACGCCGGGCGGGATGTCCGGGATGCGTTTCGCGGCTAAAGGTTGATCAGAGGGCGCTGCCTCCGTCGGGGGTGGCGCCCTCTTCTTGTTTGCGCCACCACTTCTGGCCGGACTCGGGCAGGGTGTCGATCGGGTCGTAGTACGGGTACTGGCGGGCCAGGGCCTCGGCGTCTTCGGACTCGAGCGACGTGCGGTAGTTCTTGGTCCAGTATGAGATGCCGTGCTCGCGGTCGTACTCGGTGATCATGTGAACCCAGCGCTTTCCCACGAACGGCACGTCGCAGACGATGCGTGGTGTCGCGTACCCGGGAAGGTAGCCCATCAGGTCGTGCTGGAGTTGCTGGGCTTGCCAGACGGCGACCCGCCAGTGTTCGGCGCCGGGGATCATGTCGCACATGTAGAAGTAGTACGGCAGGATGCCGGCCTCGCCTTGCAGGGCGAAGCACAGGTCGAGGAGGTCGGTCGAGGTGGCGTTGACGCCGCGCATGAGGACGCCCTGGTTGCGCACGTCGCGTACGCCGACTTCGAGGGCGGTCTGTGCGGCGCGGGCGACCAGTGGGGTCAGCGACTGTACGTGGTTGACGTGGGTGTGGATGGCGAGGTTGACGCCGCGGCGGGCGGCGGTGCGTGCGACGCGTTCGAGTCCCTCGACGACCTGGGGTTGGAGCCAGTGCTGTGGCAGGCCCATGAGTGCTTTGGTGGCGAGCCGGATGTCGCGGATGGTTTCAATGTCGAGCAGCCGCATGAGGTACGACTCGAGGTGTTTCCAGGGGACGTTGGCGACGTCGCCTCCGGAGACGACGACGTCGCGTACGCCGGGGTGGGCGCGCAGGTAGGCGATGTGTGCGTCGTACCGGTCGACGGGTTTGAGGGTGAGTTTGAGCTTGTCGACGGTGGGTGTGGAGTTGCCGACGAGGTCCATCCGGGTGCAGTGGCCGCAGTACTGGGGGCAGGTGGAGAGCAGTTCGGCGAGCACCTTGGTGGGGTACCGGTGGGTGAGTCCTTCGGCGACCCACATGTCGTGTTCGTGGAGCGAGTCGCGGCTGGCGTTGGGGTGTGATGGCCAGTCGGTGCGGCGGTCGCTGGCGATGGGGATCATGTACCGCCGGATCGGGTCGCCGTACAGGTCGCCGGTGTTCATGGTGTTGAGCATCTGGGGCGGTACCAGCATGGACATGGTGGCGGCGCCTTGCTGGTCGGCGAGCAGGTCGTCGTAGAAGGCGTCGGGTGCGAGGTCGCCGAGGACGGTGTGGAGCTGCTTGGTGTTCTTGACGCAGTGGGCGCGCTGCCATTGGGCGGATTCCCATTGCTCGCGGGTGACGTCGCGCCAGCCTGGGAATCGGGTCCAGTCGGGTTCGACGAGTTCGCGGCGGCGGTACTCGTATGGCTGCGTCACTCCACGCCCCCTGGTAGAAATCTTCCGGCGATCTAGTTAATCTACCGTAAGACTTCCCGTAGAGAGAGGCAACGGGCGTGACTTCACCGGTAGGGCTGCATCGCGTGGTGACTCCTGCGGGGGTGCTGCCGCAGGCGGCCGAGCGGCTGGACGCCCGCCCTGAGATCGGCGCGGACGAGGTGCGGATCGCCGTCGAGCGGCTCAACCTGGACGCGGCCAGCTTCCGCCAGCTCGCCGAGAAGCACGGCGGCGACGGTGACAAGGTGCGCGCCGAGGTCCTGGAGATCATCGGAAGCCGGGGCAAGATGCAGAACCCGGTGACCGGGTCGGGCGGCATGCTGATCGGCACGGTCGACGAGGTGGGCCCGGATTCCCCGCTGGGCCTGAAGCCCGGTGACCGGGTCGCCACGCTGGTCTCGCTCACCCTCACGCCCCTCGCGGTCACCGACGGGTTGGCCGGTTGGGACGGGCGCGGCGAGCAGGTGCCGTGTGCTGGGCACGCGATCCTGTTCGCCCGGTCGGTGGCGGCGGTGCTGCCCGACGACCTGGATTCGCGGCTGGCCCTGGCGGTGCTGGACGTGTGTGGGGCGCCGGCGTTGACCGCGCGGGTGGTGCGGCCGGGTGCGAGCGTGGCGGTGCTGGGGGGCGCGGGCAAGAGCGGTTCGCTGTCCCTGGCGGCCGCGCGGCGGTCGGGCGCCGCCCGTACCGTCGGAGTGGTCCCCTCGGAGGCGGAGGCCGCGCTGCTGCGCGATGCCGGCCTCGCCGATCACGTCGCGGTCGCGGACGCTCGCGACCCGGTGGCGCTGGCGGCGGCGGTGGGCGAGCCGGTGGACGTGACGGTGGTGTGCGTGGACGTGCCGGGCTGCGAGCACGGGGCGATCCTGGCGACCGCGGCGGGCGGCACGGTGGTGTTCTTCTCGATGGCGACGAGCTTCGCGGCGGCCGCGCTGGGCGCGGAGGGTCTGGCGGCGGACGTGACGATGCTGGTGGGCAACGGGTACGTCCCCGGGCACGCGGAATATGCCCTCGAGCTGGTGCGCGAAGTTCCCGGCGTACGGAAACTTTTCGAGGGCAGACTGACGCTATGAATTCCACCCTATACCGGAATGGTCGTGTCTACTGTCCCGCCGACCCGTCGGCGACGGCGTTGCTGGTGCGCGACGGCGTGATCGCCTGGCTGGGTCCGGACGCCGACGCTCCGGCCGCGGACGTCACCGTCGATCTGGATGGTGCGCTGGTGACGCCGGCGTTCGTCGACGCGCACGTGCACGCCACCGGTACCGGGCTGGCGTTGTCCGGATTGGACGTGTCGGGGGCGCGGTCGGCGGCGCAGGTCCTGGACGCGGTGGCGGGGCACGCGGCGGGGCTGCCCGGTGACGCGGTGGTGGTCGGGCACGGCTGGGACGAGACGACGTGGGACGACCAGCGCAAGCCGGACGCGGCGGAGTTGGACCGGGCCGCGGGTGGCCGCCGGGTGTACCTGTCGCAGGCGTCGATCCATTCGGCGCTGTGTTCCAGTGCGCTGTTGCCGGCGGCGGTCGGGCTGCCCGGGTACCAGGAATCCGGCTGGGTGCGCAGGGACGCGCATCACGCGGTGCGTGAGGTGGCGTTGGGTTCGATCCCGGACGCGCAGCGCCGGGAGGCGCAGCGCGTGACGCTGCGCCGGGCGGCGGCGCTGGGGATCGCCGCCGTGCACGAGTGCGGTGGGCCGGGCACGTCGAGCGAGGCCGACTTCACGGGCCTGCTCGGGGTCGCCGGGGGCCAGCTTCCCGAGGTGTACGGGTACTGGGGTGAGCTGCTCGCCGCTGGCAAGGCCAAGGAGTTGGGTGCGGTGGGGGCTGGCGGTGACCTGTACGCGGACGGGGCGTTGGGGTCGCAGACGGCGCACCTGTCGGAGTCGTATGTGGACGCGGACAGCCGGGGGCACGGGTACGTGTCGGTGGAGCAGGTGCGGGACCATCTGCTGGACTGCGCGGCGCACGAGGTCCAGGGCGGGTTCCACGCGATCGGGGACGCGGCGATCTCGACGGTGCTGGCCGGGTTCGCCGACGCGGCCCGGAAGTTGGGTGTGGAGCGGGTGCGGCAGGCGCGGCACCGGGTGGAGCACGCCGAGATCATGAACAAGCGGCTGATCGCCGGGTTCGTCGAGTACGGGATCGTGGCGAGCATGCAGCCGGCGTTCGACCGGTTGTGGGGCGGCGAGGAGCAGATGTACGCCCAGCGGTTGGGGGTGGCGCGGTCGCTGGATTCGAATCCGATGGGTGCGCTGCACGGTGTGGGTGTGTCCCTGGCGTTCGGTTCGGATTCGCCGGTGACGCCGCTGGATCCGTGGGGCAGTGTGCGGGCGGCGGTGCGGCATTTCAACCCGGTGCACCGGATGAGTGTGAAGGCGGCGTTCGCGGCACACAGCCGGGGCGGCTGGCGGGCGGTCCACCGCGACCATGAGGGCGTACTGGCGTTGGGCGCCCCAGCGACGTTCGCGGTATGGGCAACCCCGGCCGGTGTGGACGGTGGGCTGCCGGTGCTGACTGGCGAGGACGGCGAACCAGCCGAGCTGCCGGTGTGCCGTCGCACGGTCCTCCGCGGCAACGTGATCTTCGAGGAGTGAAATTGCGTAACCCGTCGCGACCACCGCACCCACCCGCCGAGGCTGGACACGTGAGCGAGGGAGTTGGCGCGGCGACGTCTTCCCAGCAGCGTCACGAGCAGCGCCCATCGACGGCCACCGCCGCTGCTGGGAAGGCGTCGCCTAAAGGCGCCGCACGACCGAGTGAACCAGCAAGCAGCACGAGGTCGCCAGGCAAGCTGAGCTTGCCTGGCGACCTCGTGACGCGGGCTCGGGAGTTGGCGGCCATCGCGGGGCGGCCGGTGGTGGAGTTGGCGCGGGCGCACACCACGGTGTCGGTGGAGCGTGCGGTGCTGCGGCTGGCCGGGGTGAGCGGTGCTGACCCGGACGGCATTCCGTGGGTGAACCGGCTCGTCGACGCGGTCGCCGCCGATGTCGGGCTCAGCCATGGTGTGGCGGTGCCGGTGTTCGACGCTCTGGCTCGTGAAGGCCTGGACGATCTCACCCTCTTGGCGCAGAAGGCGGCGGCCGGGTCGGTGCGGTTCGCGGTACCCGAGAAGTCGCGGACGGCGCGTGCGGCGGCCCGGAAGCATGTGCGTGCTGGCTTGCGCCGGATCGACCGGCGGCGCGCGGAGCGCGAGCGCCTGGTCCGCCGTCACGGTGACCCCTCGCAGCGGCCGTGGATCTATCTGATCGTGGCGACCGGTGACATCTATGAGGACATCCCGCAGGCGCAGGCGGCGGCGCGGGCGGGCGCGGACGTGATCGCGGTGATCCGGTCGACGGGGCAGTCGTTGCTGGACTATGTGCCGGAGGGTGCGACCCGGGAGGGGTTCGCGGGGACGTACGCGACGCAGGAGAACTTCCGGCTGATGCGTGCGGCGCTGGATGAGACGTCGGCGCAGGTGGGCCGGTATGTGCGGCTGACGAACTACGCGTCCGGGCTGTGCATGCCGGAGATGGCGGTACTGGCTGGCCTGGAGCGGCTGGACATGATGTTGAACGATTCGATGTACGGGATCCTGTTCCGTGACATCAACCCGGTGCGTACGTTCGTGGATCAGCGGTTCTCGCGGCAGGTCCACGCCCGGGCCGGGATCATCATCAACACCGGTGAGGACAACTACCTGACCACGGCCGACGCCGTCGACGAGGCGCACACGGTGACGGTGTCGCAGCTGCTGAACGAGTTCTTCGCGCACGAGGCGGGGCTGGCCGACTGGCAGTTGGGGCTGGGGCACGCGTTCGAGATCAACCCGGATGTGCCGGAGTCGTTCCGCCTGGAGTTGGCGCACGCGCTGCTGGCCCGGGAGCTGTTTCCGGACGCGCCGCTGAAGTGGATGCCGCCGACCCGGCACATGACCGGTGACGTGTTCCGGGGCAACCTGCTCGACGGGTTCTTCAACCTGGCGGGTGCGCTGACCGGGCAGGGCATCCTGCTGGTGGGCATGATGACCGAGGCGGTGGTGACGCCGTGGCTGTCGGACCGTGACATCGCGCTGCAGAACGTGCGGTACGTGCTGGGTGCGGCCGGGAACCTGCATGAGGACTTCGCGCCGGCGCCGGGCGGGTTCATCCAGCGGCGGGCGCACGAGGTGTTGGGGTCGGCGGTATCGCTTCTGGAGCGCATCGACTCGTCGCCGGGTGGGCTGCTGGCGGCGATCGCCGACGGCACGTTCGGGATCATGAAGCGGCCGGCGGATCGGGGTAAAGGTTTGGACGGTGTCCACCCGCACGCTGACGACTACTACAACCCCGCCACGGAAATCCTGGAAGACAGAGGCTGAGTCTTGCGGTTTACTTGCAAGATGAGGGCTGAGGCTTGCGATGCTGCGTAGTTTCCGGGTGGAGAACCACAAGTCGATCAGGGACGAGCAGGAGCTGTCGCTGCTGCCCGCGTACGACAAGGCCCGCCCTGTCGTGTCC
The DNA here is from genome assembly GCF_027923225.1 of Phytohabitans aurantiacus. Classification (GTDB taxonomy): domain Bacteria; phylum Actinomycetota; class Actinomycetes; order Mycobacteriales; family Micromonosporaceae; genus Phytohabitans; species Phytohabitans aurantiacus. Next base: position 106,870 of record NZ_BSDI01000021.1, on the reverse strand, counting down.
GTGGCCGCCGTCTTCGGCGCCAACGCGTCCGGCAAGTCCAACCTGCTCGACGCCCTCCGCTGGCTGCAGAGTGCGGTGCTCACGTCGTACGCCGGCTGGCTGTCCGGCTCAGGTGTCCCCCGTACGCCTTTCCGCCTCGACCCGGAGACAGCCGCGCGGGTGTCCGGCTACGCGGTCGATCTGGTCGTGGACGGCATCCGGTACAGCTACGGTGTCGAGGCCGACGATGAGCGGGTGCGGGCCGAGTGGCTCTACACGTATCCGCACAACCGGCGGCGTGCCATCTTCGAACGGGACGACAACGGCATCCGCCTCGGCTCGACGGTGCCCGACTACCGCACGCGTGCCGAGCCTTTGGCCCGGCAGACCCGTGACAACGCTCTGTTCCTGTCCGTGGCGGCTCAGAACGACCTCGCCGAGGCCGAGCCCGTCTTCCAGTGGTTCCGGAAGGGCATCGCCTTCGGTGACGCCGAGCGGATCAACCAGCTCGAAATGATCAGGCGGCTCGAGGACGAACGCGAACGTCGCTCGATCGTCGCGCTCATCCGGGCAGCCGACCTCGGAATCGCCGACGTTGGCGTCACGGACCTCGCCGCCTATCTGACGCCGGGAACCACGTCGCCCGCAGACGCCGAAGCACAACTGACCAACGCCCTGGTGAAGCTGCTGGAAGAACGGGCCCCCCACATCGCGGCCGCCGCGCACGGCCGCGGCCACATGTCGAACCTGGACATCGTCTTCCCCCGTCAACTCGTGTTCCGGCACGGGCGCAGCGAAGTGCCGCTGGGCGTGCAGGATCAGTCGGCGGGCACACGGAGCTGGATCGCGCTGATGTCGCATGCGCTGGACGCCCTCGACAACGGCGGCCTGCTCCTGATCGACGAGGTCGACGCGAGCCTGCATCCACACCTTTCGGCGCGGCTGATCAACCTTTTCCGCGACGCGGAGACGAACTCGCGCGGCGGCCAGCTCGTTTTCACCACGCACGATGCCACTCTGCTGGACGACGAGACGCTGTCGCGCGACGAGGTGTGGTTCGTCGAGAAAGAGGCGGACACCGGAGCGACCCGCCTCTACCCGCTGACCGACTTCCACCCCCGCAAGCAGGAGAACACCGAGGGCCGGTACCTCGCCGGCGGCTACGGTGCCATCCCGGTGCTGTCGGACTTCGACTTCCGCGAGGCGGTTCTTCGCCGGCAGGACTCCGATGCGACGGCGTGAGAGCACCAGTCGCCGGGTCTCGCCGAAGCGCCGGTACACGGTCCTGGTCTACTGCGGCGCCGCGCGGACCGAGCCGGACTACTTCAACGGGCTGAAGCGGCACCTTCGCAGCCAAACCGTCACGGTGAAGATCCGCTACGACGGCGTGGCACCGAAGCAGCTCGTGCGGATCGCCGCCACCTACCGCGACAAGACCCCCGGCGCGTACGACGAGGTGTGGTGTGTCGTGGACACGGACGAGTTCGACATCGACGCGGCGTTGGCGGAGGCACGCAGGCGCGGCGTCAGCCTGGCTGTCTCGAACCCGTGCTTCGAGCTGTGGCTGCTGCTGCACCACGACAAGTGCACATCGCACTGCACCGGATACGCCGACGTGGCCGGCCGGCTCAGGAAGCACGTGCCCGGCTACGACAAGGCGCGGCTGGACTTCGCCGACTACGCCGCCGGCGTCGATGACGCGACCGCGCGGGCCAAGGCGCTGGGTGTCGACCATGCGGTCAATCCGTCGACCGGGGTGTGGCGGCTGGTGGAGACGATCAGGGAGAAGCCATGACCAAGACCGTTGTGCGGCCGTACGGGGACACCACCGGGGACGGGATGGTGCAGCTGTCGTTCACGCTGCCGGTGCCGCACGACAAGCGGGCCGAGGGGGCGGCGCTGCAGTTGGCCGCCAAGATGGGCATGGAACCGGCGATGCTGGTGCACGCCCGGCAGATGGGTGACGGGTACACGTTCTTCGTCGTGTACGGGCGCGTCAACCACGTCGTCGACCTCGGCAAGGTCAACGTGGTCGAGCGGGATTTTCCGCTGCTGACCGCCAAGGACGTCAACACGGTGGTGAAGCGGCGGCTGCGACGCAAGCTGTCGGTGGTCGGGGCGTGTATCGGCACCGACGCGCACACCGTGGGGATCGACGCGATCCTCAACGTCAAGGGCATCGCCGGTGAGAAGGGCCTGGAGTACTACCGGGAGCTCAAGGTCACCAACCTGGGCGCGCAGGTGACGGTGCCGGAACTGGTCGAGGCGGCCCGGGTGGAGAAGGCCGACGCGGTACTGGTGTCGCAGGTGGTCACCCAGCGGGACGCGCACCTGACCAACACGCGGGAGATGTCGGCGGCGTTCCGGGAGGCGTTCCCGGCGGCGCGGCGGCCGTTGCTGGTGGTGGGCGGGCCACGGTTCGACGAGACGATGGCCGGCGAGTTGGGCGTGGACCGGATCTTCGGCCGCGGTACGACGCCGCGAGAGGTGGCGAGTTACCTGGTGTCGGCGCTCGTGCCGGCGGGGGCGGCAGGGTGATGGCGGGCTGCGCGGAGCGCGGGGCGGAGGGGTAAAGGTGACGGTGGGGTTGAGGGTTACGCATCGGCGGTATGTGCCGTACGCGCATGCGCACTATGCGGGGAGCCTGGTCGACGGGGCGTACGCGCTCGGGTTGTTCGGGGATGTCGCCACCGAGGTGTGCATCCGCACCGACGGGGACGAGGGACTGTTCGCGTCCTATTCGGATGTGCAGTTCACGGCGCCGATCCGGGCCGGTGACGTGGTCGAGGCGACCGCCACGGTGACGAGGGTGGGCACGCGGAGCCGGACGATCGAGTTCACGTGCCAGGTGGTATGCCGGGGCACCGAGGGGTCGAAGGCGCAGGTGCTGGACCCGCCGATCGTCGCCGTCACCGCCGTGGGGACCGTCGTCGTCCCATGAAGGATGTCCCGTGAGGGTCGTGTGCGCCGACGTCGGCTCGACGTACACGAAGGTGGCCGTCGTCGACGTGGCCGGCGGCGGACTGGTCGCGACGGCGGCGCACCCGACGACGCTCGCCGACGGGCCGTTGGCGGGTCTTGAGGCCGCCGTGGCCGCGACCCGACATCAAGCGGACCGGTGGTATGTGTGCTCGTCGGCCGGTGGCGGGCTGCGGTTGGCGGTGATCGGGTACGAGCAGCTTGTCACCGCGGAGGCCGGGCAGCGGGTCGGGTTGTCGGCGGGTGCGCGGGTGGTGCACGTGACGGCCGGGCGGCTGGACCGGGCGGGGCTGGCTGGGGTGCGTGCGGCGCGGCCGGACGTGTTGCTGCTGGTTGGCGGTACCGATGGTGGTGACGCGGAGACGCTGGTGCACAACGCGGCGCGGCTGCGCCGGTGGCGGGTACCGATCGTGGTGGCCGGCAACGCGGACGCGGCCGGCGAGGTGGGTGAACTGTTGCCCCACGCCGTGGTGACCGCCAACGTGCTGCCCCGTATCGGGGTGCTGAATCCGGGGCCGGCGCGGGCGGCGATCCGGGAGGTGTTCCTGCGGCACGTGATCGGTGGGCGGTTCGGCCGGGAGTTCGCGCGGCTGGTCAGGGCGGCTACGCCGGACGCGGTGCTGACCGCCGTGGAGGTGCTGGCCGACCACACCGGCGGCGGCCTGCTCGTCGTCGACGTCGGCGGCGCCACCACCGACGTGTACTCGGCTCTGCCACCCGGTGCGGAGCAGGACGCCGAAGCAGCGGGGACGCTCGCGCGGGCGCGCACGGTCGAAGGGGATCTCGGGGTGCGGTGGAACGCTACCGGGGTGCTCGCCGCCGCCACCGCCGAGCGGATCGCCCACAGTGGACTCGTGGCGGCCGCCGAGGCGCGGGCGGCCGACCCGGGGCTGCTGACCATGGACGGCGTCGACCGGCATCTCGCCATCCTTGCCGCGACGGTCGCGGTGCGCCGCCACGCACGCGGGGACGCGGGTGGCAGGGGGCGGCGGGATCTGCGGGACGTGCGGCTCGTCGTGGGCTCCGGCGGGGTGTTGCGGCACGCCGAGCCGGCGGACGCGCTGGGCGTACTCGATGCGGTTTTATCGGACCACGGTGGCGGGTGGCCGGTGCCGCGGGCCGCGCGCCGGGTCATCGACAGTGACTATGTGCTGGCCGCCGCCGGCCTGCTCGCGGCCGACCATCCTGCGGCGGCGCTCGCTCTGCTGAGCGACCTTCTGGAGAAAGAAGAAACACGCCGGGCGCCGACACGCCGAGGTAGTTGACAGCCCACCCGGGTTGGCGCGTACCGTCTTTAGGTCCTACTACGGGAAAGCGGCTGTTGTTCGCTTCGTCCCTTCGCCCGCTGGCCGAGCGGTGCCCTTCGACGGGCCGAGTCTCACCAGGTCCAGGGGGCGGGGGTCGGCGGGGCGGCGCGAACCGGTCGTTGTCCGGTGTGTGGGCAGGGGGGTTCCGCGGCCAGTAGACAACGGCGCGGCGTGGGCAGCCAGTGCGCGTCCCGTCGGTCCGAAGGTCGCGGCGGGTCAACTGCCGCACCGGCCGGGGGAGGGCTTCGGAGCATCGGGGCGTCACCACAGGTGGCGCCCCGATTTCCCATCCGGTGATCGTTCGGCGGTACTGTTCGGCGGGTGACGATGGTGGAGCCAGCCGAGACGACGACCGCGGTCAACGACGGCGACAGCAGTAGACACAGCCTGCCGTTGCCGGTCGCGGCCGCTGCGGCGGTGGCCGCCGGTCTGGTGCTGCTGCTGGCATTCCCGCCGTACGGGCTGTGGTTCCTGGCACCGGTCGGGGTGGCGCTGCTGGCCGCCGCGGTGCACCGGCGCCGGTTCCGGGCCGGTTTCGGGCTGGGGATGCTGGCCGGGCTGGCCCTGTTCGCGCTGCTGCTGCGCTGGACGAACCTGCACACCGGTTTCGTGCCGTGGCTGCTGCTGTCCACGCTCGAGGCGGCGTTCATCGGGCTGCTCGGCGGGGTCGGCGCCACGCTCAGCAAGCTCGTCGACCGGCACCGGTGGGTGTGGCCGCCGGCGGTGGCGCTGCTGTGGGTGGCGCAGGAGGCGTTTCGCGACCGGGCGCCGTATGGCGGGTTTCCGTGGGGGCGGCTGGCGTTCAGCCAGGACGGCTCCCCGTTCGTGAACCTGGCGGCCCTGGGTGGGGCGCCGCTGGTCACGTTCGCGGTCGCGCTGGCCGGCGGCCTGCTGGTAGCGGCCGCGTGGCCCATGATCAGGGCGTCCCTGAAGTCGCTAGAACAGCATGAGGGACGCCCTGATCACTGGCGCAGCGCCGGCCTGGCGGCCGGCGCGGTCGCCACCGCGGCCGCGGGGCTGCTGGTGCCGCTGCACACGCCGCAAGGGACGCCGGTGCGGGTCGCGATCGTGCAGGGCAACGTGCCCCGGATGGGCCTGGACTTCAACGCCCAGCGCCGCGCCGTCCTCGACAACCACGTCAACGCCACCGTCGCCCTCGCCGGGCGGGTCGCCGCCGGCCAGGAACCCCGACCCGACCTGGTGATCTGGCCGGAGAATGCCTCCGACATCGACCCGTTGCGCAACGCCGACGCCGCCGGCCGGATCGACGACGCGGTCGCCGCGATCGGCGTACCGATCCTCGTCGGTGCCGTCCTGCAGGGCCCCGGGCAGGGGCAGGTGCGCAACGCGGGCCTGCTGTGGCAGCCGGGCACCGGCGTCGACGAGGAGCAGATGTACGTCAAGCGGCACCCGGTGCCGTTCGGCGAGTACATCCCGCTGCGCTCCCTGGCCCGCAAGGTCAGCAAGGAGGTGGACCGGGTACGGGACATGGTGGCCGGCGACCGGCCCGGCGTGATCCGCACCGGCCCGGTGGTGATCGGTGACGTGATCTGTTTCGAGGTCGCCTACGACGAGGTGGTCCGCGACACCGTCACCGGCGGCGCCGGCATCCTGGTCGTACAGACGAACAACGCCACCTTCGACGAGGCCGAGGCGCGGCAGCAGCTGGCGATGGTGCGGCTGCGGGCCGTCGAGCACGGCCGGTCGGCGCTGATGGCCTCCACCGTCGGGGTGTCGGGTTTCGTCGACGCCCACGGCACCGTTTACGATGCGACGGACTTCAATACCCAGGAGGTCGTGGTCCGGGAGCTGGCGCCGTCGACGGCGCGCACCCTCGCAACCCGGCTGGGGTACTGGCCGGAGGTGCTGCTGGTGGTGCTGTTCGTCGGTGTGCTGGCGGGGGCTGTGCGAATCCGGTTCCGTGGCTGAGGCCGGCTACCCCGGCGTGGGCCGGGTCCTGGTCGTCATCCCCACCTACAACGAGGCCGACAACCTGGGTGTCATCGTCGACCGGCTGCGCCGGGCGGTCCCCAGTGTCGACGTGCTCGTCGCCGACGACAACAGCCCCGACGGCACCGGGGCGCTCGCCGACCGGCTCGCCGCCGAAGACACCCGGATCCACGTGCTGCACCGGGCCGGCAAGCAGGGGTTGGGCGCGGCGTATGTGGCCGGGTTCGAGTGGGCGCGCGAGCACGGGTACGACGCGGTGGTGGAGATGGACGCCGACGGCTCCCACGCACCCGAGGAGCTGCCCCGGCTGCTGGACGCGCTGCGTGAGGCCGACGCGGTCCTCGGTTCCCGCTGGGTCGAGGGCGGCACCGTCAAGAACTGGCCGGCCCACCGGCTGCTGCTCTCGCGCGGCGGCAACCTGTACACGAGGCTGGTGCTCGGTATCCCGCTGCGCGACGCCACCGGCGGCTACCGGGCGTACCGGCTCGCCGTCCTCGACAAGATCGACGTGAGTTCGGTCTCGTCGCAGGGGTACTGCTTCCAGGTCGACCTGGCGTGGCGTGCGGTACGGGAAGGGCTGCGCGTGGTCGAAGTGCCGATCACGTTCGTCGAACGGGAGCGCGGCGCCAGCAAGATGAGCCCCGCCATCATCGGTGAGGCTCTCGTGCGGGTCGCCGGCTGGGGGCTACGGGCACGCACCGCGTCGTTGCGCCGTGTCATGCTGGATAGATGAGGCGTTCGCTCGCGCTCACCCCGTTGCTTCTGGCGTTGACGGCGATCCTGGAGATCGCCGCGTTCGTGCTGATGTCGCAGTGGATCGGTTTCGGCTGGACGCTGCTGGCCGTCGCCGCCCTGTCGGTGCTGGGCGCCACCCTGCTGCGCCGCGAGGGCATGCGTGCCTGGCGGGGCTTCGTCGCCGCCGCCAACGCCGGGCAGCCGCCCGGTGAGCGGGTCACCGACGGCCTGGTCGGGTTGCTGGCCGGTGGGCTGTTGACGGTGCCCGGGTTCGTCACCGGGGTGGCCGGGCTGCTGCTGGTGGTCCCGCCGGTGCGGGCGGTGGCGCGCCGTGGGGTGCAGCGGTGGGCGGAGAAGCGGGTGTCGGCCGTGGTCGCCGGTGACCTGTTCGGCCCGCGCAAGGTCAACGTGCGTCAGGGCGCCCCGCAGAGCGACACCCCCATCGAGGGCGAGATCGTTTAGGCGTAACAAAGGCGCCCCCGTCGTCGACGGGGGCGCCTTTCGTCGGGCCTAACGGCCGCGTCGGTTCCGGACCTCTTCGAGCCGCTCGGCGAGGATGTCCTCCAGCTCGGCGATCGAACGGCGCTCCAGAAGCATGTCCCAGTGCGTGCGCGGGGGCTTGGCCTTCTTCGCCTCAGGCTCGTTGCCGTCGACCAAGCGCGCGACGCTGCCGTCGAACTTGCACTCCCAGGTCGTCGGGACCTCGGCGTCGACGGCGAAGGGCACCTCGAACCGGTGACCCTTGGCGCAGAGGTACTCGCGGGTCTGTCGCGGGGCCAGCTCGGTGTTGCGGTCGGACTCGTAGCTGACTGCTCCCAGACGGCTCCCGCGCAGCATGCGCTCGCCCATGATCGGCTTTCCCCTCGGTTGTGGTGCTGGTCTGCTGGATGTAACGACAGGGGTCGGTCAGGCGATTCCCGACCGGCCCCGGGTCTGTTTCGTCATGGTGACAATTCGAGAGTAGCCGGAGTTGGATCTCGTCATCGACCGCGGGCGGCGTTCGTGGCATCTTGTCCGTTTTACGCTCCCCGTGATCATTGCGTCATTCAAGTCGCTCTTACGACTTGAATGACGCAATGATCACGGCGCGGGGGCGGGCGCCGCGGGCGCCGGGCGCAGGTTGGCCAGCGCGGCGGCCAGGTCACTGACCTGGGTGGACAGCTGCGCGACGCGGGCCTGCGCGGCGTCCCGGTCGGCGTCGGCCGCGGCGAGGCGTACCGCCAGCTCCGCCAGCCGGCCCTCGGCGGCGGCCGCGGTCTCCAGCGCGGCCCGCAAGTCGGCCCGCAGGCGCTCCCGGTCGGTGTCGGCGGCGGCCAGCTGGGCGCGGGCGTCGGCGGCCGCGGCGCCAGCGGCGTCGGCCTGCGCCTGCGCGCCGCGGGCCTGGTCAGCGGCGGTCCCGGCGTCGGCGCGCCAGCGTTCGGCCAGGGCCTGCGCCTCGGTCGCGGACCGGGTGGCGCGTTCGGCGTCGGCGCGGGCGGCGTCCCGGTCGCGGGCCGCCTCGGCCAGCTCCCGGTGGGCGGCGGCGAGCTCGTGGCGGGCACTGTCGCGTTCCTGACGCAGCGCCTGCGCCTCCCGGCGGGCCTCGTCGCGGTCCCGGTCGGCCTGGTGCCGCAGCGCGTCGGCGGCGGTCGCCGCGCGGTGCGCCTCGTCGCGGGCCGCTTCGGCCGCACTCGCCAGATCGGCTGATCGCGCGGCGGCCTCCGCCGACCGCCCGGCCTCCGCCTGAGCGGCCAGTTTTTCGTGTACCGCTTCGTCAGCGGCCCGCCGCGCGTTGGTGAGCGCCACCTCGGCGGCCCGGGCCTCCCGGCGGGCGTCGTCGCGCTCGTGTTGGGCGGCCGCCACCTGGGTGGACGCCTCGGCGCGTACGTCGGCGACCTGGGCGGCGGCCTCGGCGCGGACCTCGGCGACCTGCCGCTCCACGCCATCCGGAGACAGCTCGGCGTGCAGCGCCTCACCGAGGGTCTCGACGACCTGGTCGAGCCGGTCGACGACCTCCCAGGCGCGGGCCACCTGGCCGGCCAGGCCGGGGGCGTTGCGCTGGCGCATCCGCACGTTACGGGACGCCTTCTGGCAGGCGCCGTCGTTGTCGCGGCAGTAACGGTACGGGCGCCCGGCGGCGGCCCGCTGCGGCACCGGCCGCCCGCAGTTGGCGCACGGTCGGGTCTCGGCGGCGACATCGGTGTCCATCGCCACCGAATACTAGGCCCGGTCGGCGCCCACCCGGCGGCGCCGCGCTGGACCAGCATAGTCTCTGTATGTAGACTTTCGATATGCCGCGGAAACCGCACACCTCATCGCAGACATTGCTGCTGTTCACGGCGCTGCTGGCCGACCCCGCCCGGTGGCGGTACGGGTACGACCTGAGCCGGCAGACGGGGCTGGCCTCCGGCACCATGTACCCGATCCTGATGCGACTGTCGGCGCAGGGCCTGCTCGAGACCGCCTGGGAGCCGTCCGACGAACCCGGCCGACCGCCCCGGCACACCTACCGGCTCACCGGCGACGGCGCCGCCCTCGCCCGCGAGCGCCTGGCCGCGGCGGCGGCACGCGGCACGGCCCGACCGGCGACCCGCCCGGCCCTGGGCGGTGGCGTGTGAGCGGCGGCGCGGTACGGCGGATGGCCGGGTTCGGCCTGCGCCTGGCGGTACGGGGCCGCCGCGCCCGGGGCGGACCGTGGGGTGAGGCGGCACTGGCCGAGTTCGCGCAGACCAGCGGCCGGTGGCAGGCGGTGCGGTGGGCGGCCGGCGGCATCCGCACCGCGCTCCGCGAACGGATCCGCGGCTCGTCCCGCCGCAGCCGGCTGGTGGCCGCCGGCATCCTGGCGCTGCTGGCCCTCGCGGCCACCAGCCGGTGGGTGCTCAGCCCGGTGTACCAGCCGTCGCCGGCGATGGAACCGACCATCGAGGTCGGTGACCGCTGGCTGCTGGACCGGGTCGGCTTCCGCCTCACCGGACTGGACCGCGGCGACATCGTGGTGTTCGAGCAGGCCGTCGAGGTACCCGTGGCCGGCACCGGCCCGGACCGGATACGGGTGGCGCAGCGCGTCGTCGGGCTGCCCGGGGACCGGATCAGCTGCCGCGACGGGCGGCTGCTGCGCGACGGCGTACCCGTCGACGAGCCCTACGCCCAGGGCGTCACCGAGTGCGCGCCGCTGACCGTGCCAGCCGGAGCGGTGTACGTGCTGGGCGACAACCGGGGCGTGGCCCGCACCTGGGACCCGGTGTCGCTGGACCGGATCGAGGGCCGCCTGGTCACGAAGCTGATGTGACCGCCCGGGTGACCCGCTCGCCCAGCTTGCGCAGGTACTCGGCCAGTTCGGGCGGCTCGTGCACCTCGAAGTCGCAGCCCAGCGTCGCCAGGCGCAGCGCCAGCCACTCCAAGGTGTCGGAGTGGCTGCGTACCCGGCACGAGTGCTCGTCGATCGGCTCGACGTCGCCGGGCCGGTCACCGACCCGCCCGGCCACCTGGGCGGCCGGGGCGTGCAGGGTCACCACCGCCCGGTACACGGGGGCGAGCGCCGACAGTTGCTGGGTGACGAACGTGGCCGCGTCGTCGGCCGGCAGTTGCCGGGGCGGCACCCGCACCCCCGTGCGGGCCGGCTCCGACACCCGGTCCATCCGGAACGTGCGCCAGTCGCCGCGCTCGCTGTCGAAGGCGACCAGGTACCAGCGGCGGCCCGCCGATACCAGGCGGTGCGGCTCGACCAGCCGGTCGGTGGCGGTGCCGTCGTGTGACCGGTACCCGAAACGCAGCCGCTCGTGGGCGGTGATCGCCCCCGCGACCGTGGTCAGGGTCTCCGGGGCGACCGTGGGTCGCTCCCACGCCAGCATCGGCTCGGTGGCGGCACCGAGCGCGCCGACCCGCTGCCGCAGCCGGGACGGCAGCACCTGCTCCAGCTTGGCCAGCGCGCGTACCGAAGCCTCCTCGATGCCGTCGACGGCCTGGACGGCGCCGGTGCGCAGGCCCACCGCGATCGCCACCGCCTCGTCGTCCTCCAGCAGCAGCGGCGGCATCGCCGCGCCCGCGACCAGCTTGTACCCGCCGATCGCGCCCATCGTGGCCCGCACCGGATACCCGAGGTCGCGCAGCCGCTCCACGTCCCGCCGCACGGTGCGCAGACTGACCTCCAGGCGCTCGGCCAGCTCGCTGCCCGGCCACTCCCGGGGCGTCTGGAGCAGGGACAGCAGTTTCAGGAGCCGGCCAGAGGTCATGTGTGCCAGTATCTGACCTATATGGCCTCTAGCGTGAGAGGCATGACGCCATTTCGCATCGACATCCCCCAGGCCGACCTCGACGACCTGCGCGAACGCCTCGCCCGCACCCGCTGGACCCGGCAGCTGCCCGGCGACGGCTGGACCCGCGGCGTGCCGGTCGAGCACCTGCGCGAGCTGGCCGCGTACTGGGGTGAGGCGTTCGACTGGCGGGCCCAGGAGGCGCGGCTCAACACGTACCCGCAGTTCGTCACCGAGATCGACGGGCTCGACGTGCACTTCCTGCACGTACGCTCGCCGCGGCCGGACCCGTTGCCGCTGGTGCTCACGCACGGCTGGCCGAACTCGTTCGTCGAGTTCGTCGACATGATCGGGCCGCTGACCGCGCACGGCTTCGACGTGGTGGTGCCGTCGGTGCCCGGGTTCGGGTTCTCGGCGCCGCCGCGCGAGGCCGGCTTCACCGTGGCGCGGGTCGGCCGGATGTGGGCCGAGTTGATGCGGCGGCTCGGCTACGACCGGTACGGGGTGCAGGGCGGCGACCTGGGCGCCTACATCGCCCCCGAGGTGGCCGTCGCCGACCCGTCACACGTGGCCGGCGTGTACGTGATCGGCGGCCTGGGGTTCCCCACCGAATCGGATCGCGATGATCTCGACGAGGGCGAGCGGGCCATGCTCGACGCCCTGCTGAACGCCGACTGGACGCACGGCGTCGACCACCACGGCCTGTTGCGCGCCGCACCGCAGACCTTCGCGTACGGGTGGCACGACTCCCCGGCCGCCGCCCTGGCGTGGATGCTGCAGAAGTTCCACGACTTCAACACCGCCGGCGAGCCCCTCGACAAGGTCCTGGACCGGGACGCCCTGCTGACCAACCTCAGCCTGTACTGGTTCACCGACACCTTCGGCACCTCGTCCTGGCCCATGTACGACTCGAAGGTGTCGGCGTGGCCGCAGGGGCAGAAGGCGGTGCCGACCGGGGTGTTCAGCGGCCCGCCCGGCATCCGGCGCCTCGCCGAACGCCACAACACGATCGTGCACTGGCCGCAGACCAACACCGCCCGGCACCACTTCGTCGCCATGGAATCGCCCACCGTGATGGCCGCCGACATGGCCGAGTTCTTCGCGAAGGTGCGCTGAAATGCTTACCTGGGCGCAGGTCTGCGCGCGGCGCCTGGCACGGCACCACCTGGCGGCTCCGGCGGCGTCCGCGGCCCAGGCCGCGGCTGCCGTGGGCGGCATCCACGCCCAGATCATGTCGGCGGCCGAGGTCTCCGTGGGGCTGCGGGTCGCCGGCCTGACCAGAGCGGGGGTACGCGACGCGCTGTGGACCGAGCGCACACTGGTGAAGACCCGCGGACCCCGGTACACGGTGCACCTGCTCGCCGCCACCGACCTTCCGATGTGGACCGGCGCGCTGTCGGCACTGCCCACCCGGCGCCTCGAACTGCTCACCGACGAACAGGCCGAACTCGTCGTCGCCGCCCTCGCCGACGTGCTCGCCGATGCTGAATGGACCACCGGCGAGCTCACCGACCACGTCGTCGCCCGCACCGGATCCTGGGCCGGCGACCCGGTCATGGACGCCTTCCAGGGCAAGTGGCCCCGCTGGATCGAGGCGATGCCCCTCGCGAGCCGCCGCGGCGTCATGTGCTTCGGCGCCAACCGCGGCCGCAACGTCACCTACACCCACCCGGCACGCTGGCTGCCCGGGTTCACCCCGATGGATGCCGACGCGGCGCTCGCCGAGGTGGTCCACCGCTACCTGTACGCGTACGGGCCGGCGACACCCGCCCACTTCGCCCGCTGGATGGCGGCCCCGCCGGGTTGGGCCGCCCAACTCTTCTCGTCCCTCGGCTTCCTGGAACAGGTGACGGTCGACGGCGAGCCGGCATTCGTGATTGCCGGCGACACCGGCATGCCCGACGAGCCACCGGCCGGGGTGCGGCTGCTCCCATACTTCGACGCGTACGGAGTGGGCTGCTTCCCCCGCGAACGCGTCTTCCCCGGTCGCGCGTTCGAGCGGGCACTGGCCGGCGGGCAGGCCGGCAACTACCCGCTGCTGCTGATCGACGGCGCGGTCGGCGGGGTGTGGCACCAGCGGCGCAGCGGCAAGCGGATAGCGGTGACAGTGGAACCGTTCGGGCGGCTGAACGCGGCGCGCAAGCGTGACCTGGAGGCCGAGGTGGCAAGGATCGGCGAAATCCTGGAGGCGACCGCCACCCTGACAATCGGCGAGGTAAAAGTAGGCCCCCACGCCTAGCAGCGCCCCCGTCTCCCCCCGCCCGCCCCCCGGCCCGCCCGCGGCGGCGTGTCGCCACGCCCGGGTATGCCGATCAAGGGCGAATGCACGCGGTTGGATCTTTTTCGGCGTGTATTCGCCCTTGATCCGTGCAGATGGCCTTGATCGGCGTCGCGAGGACGGGTGCGCTGACTCGCGCCGCGCGCGTGGGGGGCGTCCGTGCTGTGCGTCCGCGCGGGCCGTGGCCTCCGGGTGCGGCGATCTTGCAGTTGTCATGGCGGAATGCCCGCTTTGGGACGTGACAACTGCAAGATCGCCGCACAGCGCGCGTCCGATCCGGACGGTGTACGTCCGGATCGGACGCCGTCCGCGCAGGCCGCTCGCGGTGCCGTACGTGCGGCGCCCGCCGCCGCGCGGCCTCGATGAGGATCGGTGGCGGACGTCGGGTCGCGGGGGGCGACGGTGGCACCCGGGGACGGGGAGGGGAGGGCGGCGCGCGCGGTTGACCGGAATCTCCCGATTCGGAGTCCAGAAGCTGAGAGGATTTTGTCGGCTGTGGCGTGCGCTACTGCGCGCCGGGAGGCCAGGCTCAAAGCTGCGAGTTACGTGACCACTTTCCAGGAGCGGCCATGATCGATCCGCACGCCGGGCACTGGCCTGAGGGCCCGCCCGTCACCCCCGACCGCGCCCTTGCCGAGCTGCGCGACGGCAACCAACGATTCGTCACCGGTACCCGCATCCATCCCAACCAGGACGCCGAGCATCGGGCGGCGCTGGCCGGGGCGCAGACACCGTTCGCGGTGATCTTTGGCTGTTCCGACTCTCGCCTCGCTGCGGAGATCATTTTCGACCGTGGGTTGGGCGACCTGTTCGTCGTGCGCACCGCCGGGCACACCATGGGGCCGGAGGTGTTGGGCAGCATCGAGTACGCGGTGACCGTGCTGCACACGCCGCTCGTGGTCGTACTCGGACACAACTCGTGTGGCGCCGTCACCGCCGCCCGCGACGCCGTGGCCGGCGGCACCCAGCCGACCGGGCACCTGCGCGCCGTCGTCGACGCGATCGTACCCAGCGTCTCGGTCGCCACCAGCCGCAACATCGACGATATCGACCAGATCGTCGACATCCACATCCAGCGCACCGTCGACCACCTGCTCGCGCACTCCCAGCCGCTGGCGCGCGCCGTCGCGGCCGGCACGTGCGCGGTGGTCGGCATGTCGTACCAGCTCGGTGCCGGCGAAGTCCGGGAGGTGGCCGGCCAGACCCGCGCGCTGCAGTAGCGGCACACCAGCCGGTCCGGCCAGCACGCTGCCTGGACCTCGGTGCTGGTGGTGCGGGCTCAGCCCTTGCCGCGCCGATCAAGGGTGATCGCATGGATCAAGGGCGAATGCACGCGGGAAAGAGATCCAACCACGTGCATTCGCCCTTGATCGGCGACGAGAGCGCGGGTCCGGCGCGCGGAGGACGCGGCGGGCGGAAGGCCGGGTGGCCGCGCGGCGGGGTGCGGGTTAGGGTGCGGGCCGTGGATCTCGTGACGTTGTGGCGGGCGGTCGGGCGGGGTGAGTTGGAGCGGGTTGCCGCCGCGGGCTGGCGTGCCTGGCCGGCGGGGGAGCCGGTGGGCGAGTTGCGGGCCAGCCTGTCGCGGGCGGTCGCCACGACGGAGGCGCGGCAGCGGCATGTGCCCGCCGATGGTGCCGGGTTCGTCACCACGTTCGACGTGCCGCGGCGGTTTCTTGAGCGGTACCCGGCGGTGGGTGGCCAGTACACGATTCCCTCCGGCGACGTCGCCGCGCTCAACGACCAGCTGTCCGGCGCGATCGTCGAGATGGCCGACTACCGCGGACCGGTACCCGAGGAGGAGCTGGACCCGGCACTGCCCGCGGCCTGGCGCGATTACCTGGCGGGGCCGTCGTGGCTGCGCCGCGGTTGGCTCGACTCCGGATGCTACCTGTGGCTGTATCCGCCAGCCGAGGGCGCCGAGCTGCTCGACGCGTGGGGCGAGCCGTCCATCGCCGCCCACCCGGGCATCGCGATCATCGGTGGCGACGGCGGCCGCGAACACCTCGCGCTCGACCTGCGCGCCGATCCCGTGCCGGTGATGATGGTCGAGATCACCAGCGGCGGCTGGGAGGGATCGGTGCGGCAGGCTCCGGACGTGGCGTCGTTCCTGGCCCGCGTCGAGGCGGGCACGTTCGACTTCACGTGGCTCCCATGATCAGGGCGTCCCTGAAGTCGCCCTAACGACTTCAGGGACGCCCTGATCACCGTGGGGTGAGGTCCGCGACGGCGCGGGCTATGAGGGCGGCGCGGCGTTCGGGGGTGCGGGCCTTCAACAACGGCAGGATCACCTGGTACCTGTCGGTGCGCCCCAACGAATCGAACGCCACCCGGGCCGGCTCGTTGGCGGCGAACGCCGCGACCAGGTCCGGTGGCACCTCGGCGGTGGCCTGCGAGGCGTACGCGGTGTCCCAGCGGCCGTCGGCCCTGGCGCGCTGGATCTCGGCCAGCCCCGGCGGACGCATCCGTCCCGCCGCGATCAGCTCCTCGGCCCGGTCGACGTTGATCCGCGACCAGGAGCTGCGAGGGCCGCGCGGCGAATAGCGTTGCACGTAGTGTTCGGCGTCGCCGCCCTTGCGCTGGCCGTCGATCCAGCCGTAGCACAGCGCCACGTCGAGGGCCTCCTTGATGCTCACCGACGGCACCGCGGCGCCCTTCTTGGCGATCCTCAGCCACACCTCCCGGTGGGAGTCGTGGTGGGCGGCCAGCCACGAATCCCACTCCGCCGCGTCGGCGCAGGTCAGGACGTCCATGCGGACTTCAGGATCTCGACGTAGTGGGGGTTGGTCATGATGCCGAGGATGTTGCCGAACGGGTCCACCACCGACGCCGTCACGAACCCAGTGTCGCCGCGCGGCCGGATCGGGTCCTGCACGGTGGCGCCCAGGGACAGCAGCCGCTCCAGGGCCGCCTCCAGGTCGTCGACGTGCCAGTACATGATCGAGCCGCCGGTGCCGGCCGCGCCCGGTGGCGCGTAGCGGGCGTCGACCAGGCCCAACTCGTGCTGGTAGTCGCCGATCCGGAACTCGTAGTACGCGGCCGGCTCGCCCACCGAGAAGTACGGCGGCACGTCGAGCACCTCCGTGTACCAGTCACGGGCGGCGGTCAGGTCGGCCGCGAAATAGTTGATCGTCGCGAATCCCTTCAACATGTCTCCTACCCTAAGAGCCGTTGCGGAACGTATCGTTCCTCAATGCAGACCTCCGTGCGGCTTTTTCGGCTGCTGTCGCTGCTGCTGGGCCGCCGCGACTGGTCGGGTGCCGACCTCGCCGGACGGCTCGGCGTCACGACCAGAACCGTCCGCAACGACGTCGAACGGTTGCGCACGCTTGGGTACCAGGTGCGCTCCACCACCGGCACCGCTGGCGGGTACCGTCTCGTGGCCGGCGCAGCCCTGCCCCCACTGCTGCTCGACGACGACGAGGCGGTGGCCGTGGCGGTGGGTCTGCGCGCCGCGGCGGCCGGCACCGTCACCGGCATCGAGGAGACGTCGCTGCGCGCCCTGGCCAAGCTCGAACAGATGCTGCCCGCCCGGCTGCGCCGCCGCGTCGACGGGCTGCGGGCCGCCACGATCTCGGTGACCGCCGGCGGGCCCACCGTCGACGCCGACGTCCTCACCACGATCGCCGGTGCCGCCCGCGACCACGAGATCCTGCGCTTCGACTATGTCAACCACGACGGGCAGAGCACCATCCGCCGCGTCGAGCCGCACCGGGTCGTGTACACGGGCCGCCGCTGGTACCTGGTCGCGTGGGACACCGATCGGGGCGACTGGCGCACGTTTCGCGCCGACCGGATCCGGCCCAGGCTCCCCACCGGCCCGCGCTTTCCCCCACGCGAGCCGCCCGAGGGCGGCGCCGTCCGGCATGTGGTGCGCGGCGCCGGCTCCCAGGCGTGGCGGTACCCGGCGACCGTGCGGCTGGCGGCCCCGCACGCCGCGATGGCCGAGCGGCTCCCGCCGGCGGCCGGGCTGCTGGAGCCCGACGGCGACGGCGGGTGCCTGTTCCATACCGGCGGCGACTCGTTGCACGACCTCGCCGGCTTCCTCGGCAGCCTGGACGTACCGTTCACCGTCCTCGACCCACCCGAACTCCGCGCCCACCTCCGCACCCTGGCCACCCGCTACGAACAGGCCGCCACCGCCCCGACCGCCCCGCTCACCCCGTGATCAGGGCGTCCCTCAAGTTGCCCTAACGACTTCAGGGACGCCCTGATCACGGGGTGAGAGGGGTTACCAGGCCGGTCTGGTAGGCGGCGACGACGGCCTGGACGCGGTCGCGCAGGCCGAGCTTGGACAGGATCCGGGCCACATGCGTCTTCACCGTCGCCTCGGACAGGTGCAGGGCGCTGGCCAGCTCGGCGTTGCTCAGGCCCTGGGCGAGCAGCTTGAGCACCTCCACCTCGCGCGGGGTGAGCGCGCCCAGGTCGCGGTGCAGGCTCTGGGCGTCGGGGTCGCGTCGGGCGAACCGCTCGACGAGCCGCCGGGTGATCGCGGGCGCGAGCAGGGCGTCGCCGGTGCGCACCATGCGTACGGCGGCGACCAGGTGCTCGGGGGTGACGTCCTTGAGCAGGAAGCCGCTGGCGCCGGCGGTCAGCGCCGCGTACACGTAGTGGTCGAGGTCGAACGTGGTCAGGATGATCACGCGGGGCTCCTCGGGCGCCCCGGTCAGGATGCGGCGGGTGGCCGCGAGACCGTCGAGTTCGGGCATCCGGATGTCCATCAGCACCACGTCGGGTTTGGTGCGGCGGACCGCGTCGACGGCCTCGACACCGGTGGTCGCCTCGGCCACCACGTCGATTCCGTCAGCGGCGAGGATCATCCGGAAGCCCGTCCTGACCAGTACCTGGTCGTCCGCGACGACAACGCGCACTGATTCTCCTCACTCGGTCTCAACCTCACTCGGTTCCAGGGGGATGACGGCACGCACCCGGTATCCGCCGGTGGGGCGCGGGCCGGCGTCCAAAGTGCCACCGTAGACGGCCAGCCGCTCCCGCAGCCCCACCAGGCCGCGGGCGTTGCCGGTGGCGGTGGCTCCGTTGGGGCGGCCGCCGTTGTCGAGCACCTCGACCCGCAGCTGCTCCGGCTCGTACACCAGCGTCACCGTCGACGTCGCGCCGGCCGCGTGCTTGACCGTATTGGTCAGCGCCTCCTGCACCACCCGGTACGCGGTCAGCGCCACCCCGTCCGGTACCGGGCGGGAGCGGCCCTCGACGCAGACGTCGACCGGCAGCCCGGCGGCGCGGACCCGGTCGATGAGGGCGTCGAGCCCGTCCAGGCCCGGCTGCGGCGCCAGGTCGGGCGCGTCCGTGGCCGGCGCCAGCAGACCCATCACGTGTCGCAGCTCCGCCATCGCGGCCCGCCCGCCGGCCTCGACCGCGAGCAGCGCCTCCCTGGCCTGGTCGGGTGCCGCGTCCATCACCTTGCGGGCGGCGCCGGCCTGGATGACCATCACGCTCACGTTGTGGGTCACCACGTCGTGCAGTTCGCGGGCGATGCGGGCGCGCTCCTGCTCGGCGGCGCGGCGTACCGCCTCGGACTGCTCCCGTTCCAGGGCCAGGGCCCGCATCCGCCAGGTACGCCGGCCCAGGCTCGCCACGACGATCGGCACCAGGATCAGGAACGTGGCGTACTTGTTCGGCACGGTCGGCAGCGCGTCGTCCTGGAACACGCTGACGGCCAGCGCCGCCACCGCCAGGCTCGCCATCGTCTGCGCCCGGTATGGGCTGTAGGCGGCGGCGCTGTAGGCGGCCACCACGCAGGCGAAGAACGTGAGCCGCGGGTGCGGGGTCACCACGGTCGCCCCGATGACCACCCAGAGCACGGCCAGCGGGTACCGGCGGCGGAACACCAACGCGCCGCAGGCCAGCAGTACCACCAGGACGGCGCCGGCTATCTCGCGGTCGTCGGTCGGCGGCATCATCGGCGCCTGCGGTGGCCGCGGGAACGGTCCGTCCTGACCGATGATCACCTCGGTCTCGTGCAGGTCCATCTCCTCGATGGCGTACCAGAGGCCCAGGACGGCCAGCAGCGCCGCCACACCGAGGTCGAACAGCAGGTTGGACAGGCTCGGCCGGGGCAGCGGGTCGAGCGGGCGCAGCAGCGAGCCGGCCGCCGCCCGCAGCCGGCCCACCAGCGTCCCGGCCGTCACGCCGACCATTCTCGCCGACCGCGCCGGTGGCGACGTCCGTCCGGCTGACTACATCGCACGGATGACGCCGGCGCGGGTCATCCGCGCGCGGTACCGGCAATGGCTCCCCGGACCGACGCGCCCGCACCCGCCGCGCCCCTAGCGTTCGGGCGGACCCCATCGAGACTGGAGAAAACCATGACGCTGATCGAGTTGCGTGCGGTGAGCCGTGCGTACGACGGCGGGCCGCCCGCCCTGAACGACGTGTCGCTGAGCGTGGCGCGCGGGGAGGCCGTCGCCATCCTCGGCCCGTCCGGCAGCGGCAAGTCCACGCTGCTCAACCTGGTCGCCGGCCTGGACCGGCCCACCAGCGGCACGGTCACCGTCGACGGGGTACGCGTCGACAAGCTCGGCGAGGCGGCCGCCGCCAAGTACCGGCGGGCCAGCGTCGGCATGGTCTTCCAGTTCTTCAACCTGATCGACGACCTGACCGTCGCCGACAACGTGGTGCTGCCCGCGCAGCTCGCCGGCGTACCGGCCAGGCAGTCCCACAAGCGGGCCGCCGACCTGCTCGACATGCTCGGCATCGGCCGGCACGCCAAGGCGTACCCGGGCCGGCTGTCCGGCGGCGAACGGCAGCGCGTCGCGGTCGCCCGCGCGTTGATGAACCGCCCCGCGCTGCTGCTCGCCGACGAGCCCACCGGCGCGCTGGACACCGCCTCCGGCGAGGACGTCAAACGGCTCCTGGTCGACCTGCACGCCGACGGCCAGACCGTCGTACTGGTGACACACGACCTGTCACTGGCCCGCGACTGCGCCACCCGCACCATCCGCCTCGTCGACGGCCGCGTCGCCGCCGACACCACCGTGGAGCCGGTCCGATGAGCAA
Source organism: Phytohabitans aurantiacus (assembly GCF_027923225.1). Classification (GTDB taxonomy): domain Bacteria; phylum Actinomycetota; class Actinomycetes; order Mycobacteriales; family Micromonosporaceae; genus Phytohabitans; species Phytohabitans aurantiacus. The sequence goes on along the minus strand of NZ_BSDI01000021.1, from coordinate 86,396 downwards.
GGGAGTGGGGCGTCCGCGGCGGGTGCCGAGCATCGCGGTCGGGGTTGCCGCCGCACTGTCGGTCTCGGCCGCCGTCCTCGGCCTCGCGCTGCTGGTGGCCTCGTCGGGACCGTTCGACAGGGCGTTCACCGGGCAGCGCGGCGCCCACCTGGCCGCGAGCTTCGACGCCGGCAAGGTCACCACCGACCAGCTGTCGGCCACCGTCCACGCCACGGGGGTGGCCGCGGTGGCCGGCCCGTACCCGACGATGGCGGTGAGCGTGAGCGTCGGCCCGAACGGCGAGTTCCGGCTGCCGCCGGTGACCGTCGTGGGCCGCGCCGAGGCCGGCGGCGACGTCGACGCGGTCACGCTCACCGACGGCCGCTGGGCGACCGCGCCGGGCGAGATCGTGCTGTCCGCGGACGGCCCGACGATCGGCGTCGGAAAGTCGCTGCGGGTACCGGACGCGCTGGGCAGCCCGACGCTCACCATCGTCGGTGTCGCCCGATCGGTCAGCCGTACCGCTGGCGCCTGGATGTCCCCGGCCGGCCTGGCCGCGTTGGGTAAGCCCACCGGGTACCAGATGCTCTATCGCCTCACGACGGCCTCGACCACCGCGCAGGTCGACGCGGGCCGCGACGCGATCGCGGCGGCCGTGCCCGACGGTGCTCTCACCGGGGCCACCTCCTGGCTGACCGTCAAGCAGGAGGCGGTGCGCACGATCGCGCTGTTCGTGCCGTTCCTGACCGCGTTCGGGGTACTCGGGCTGATCATGTCGGTGCTCGTCGTCGGCAACGTGGTGGCCGGCGCGGTCGGCGCCGCGACCCGCCGCATCGGCATCCTCAAGGCGATCGGCTTCACCCCGGCGCAGGTGGTGCGGGCGTACGTCATCCAGGCGCTGATCCCCGCCGCGGCCGGCGTCGCGGTCGGCGTCATCGTCGGCAACCTGGCCGCCGGGCCGGTGCTGACCCAGACCGAGTCGGTGTACGCGACGACGGGGCTCGCGGTCCCGCTGTGGGTCGACTTCGGGGTACCGGCCGGGGTGCTGGCGCTGGTGGCGGTCACCGCGTGGATCAGCGCGTTGCGGGCCGGCCGGCTGCGCACCATCGACGCGCTCGCCGTCGGCCGTACCCCGCACTCCACCCGCGGCCGGTGGGCGGCCCGACTCAGCGCCCGGCTGCCGCTGCCCCGGCCGATCACGCTCGGCCTGTCCCGCCCGTTCGCGCGGCCGGCGCGGGCCCTGGCGATGGTCGCGGCGATCGGGTTCGGCGCGGCGGCGGTCACGTTCGGCACCGGGCTGGCCGCCTCGCTGGCCGAAGTGCAGGCCCTGCGCAACAGCAACGCCGACGTCACCGTCGACACCATGGGCCCGCCGCAGGAAGGCCCCGAGGGCGGGCCGCCACCGCCCGGGGATGAACCGCCGCCCTCGGACTCGCAGCCGAAGGGCCGCGACCCGTTCGCCGACGGTCCCGACCCGGCCACGGTCGCCGCGGCCATCGACGCCCAGTCCGGTACCGAGAGCTTCTACGGCATGGCCCGGCAGGAGGCGGCGGTCAGCGGCCTGGCCGGTGCCGCGACCGTGTACTCGATCGTCGGCGACTCCGCCGGCTACTGGGCGCTGATCTCGGGCCGCTGGTTCGACAAGGCCGGGGAGGTCGTCGTGCCCACCACGGTGCTGACCGCCACCGGCACGAAGATCGGCGACACCCTCACCCTGAACGGCGCGGACGGCATCGTGACCGCCCGGATCGTCGGCGAGGTCTTCGACACCAGCAACGACGGCCGCAGCGTCTACACCGACGCGGCCACCTACCCCGACCGTAACCCCAACGAGTACCAGATCGCGGTCAAGCCCGGCACCGAGCTGACCAGCTACAGCAAGGCACTCGACGCCGCCGTGGACTCGCTGGGACTCAGCGCGTACCCGAGCGTCAACCGCGCCGGCGGTGACGTCGCCCTCGCGGTGACCGGCCTGGCCACCACCCTGGCGTTGATGCTCGTCGCGATCGCCGCCCTCGGGGTGCTCAACGCCGCCGTCCTCGACACCCGCGAACGGGTCCGCGAGATCGGCATCCACAAGGCGCTGGGCATGGTGCCGCGGCAGACGATCGCCATGGTGGTGGCGTCCGTGGTGGTGGTCGGCCTGGCCGGCGGCCTGGTGGGCACCCCGCTCGGCGCGGCCATGCACGCCGCGGTGATGCCCGCCATGGGCGACGTCTCCGGGCTGAAGCTGCCGCCGGTGGTGATGGACGTGTACCAGCCGGCCTGGCTGGTCATGCTCATCCTGGGCGGACTGGTGATCGCGGTACTCGGTGCCGTGCTCCCGGCCGGCTGGGCCGCCAAGGTGCGCACCGCCACCGCCTTACGCACCGAATAGCCCCTTCCCTCAGGGGCGGTGGATGGCCTGGACGGCGGTGTCGTAGAGGTCGAGCATGTCGGCCTGTCCGTCCAGGCGTACCCATTCCTCGTTGGCTACCTGCAGGCAGGTGATGGCCGCGGCCGCGATGGCGCGGGCCTGCAGGGTGCGGTGCTCGGAGTCGGGCAGCCGCGGTTCGATCAGCGGTGCGAGCAGGTTCTGCCACCGGGCTTGTTTCTCGGCGTGCCCGGCGCGGAGGGAGTCGTTGCCGAACAGCAGGGTGATGAATTCCAGGCGCGCTTCGGGAGTCATGTCGATCTCTTCCAGTACCTGGAACGCCGCGCGTAGCGCAGTCCAGGCGTCCTCGTCGGCCGGGCGTTCGGCCAAGCGGGCGGCGATCAGGTCGCCTTGTTCGGCCAGGCCGCTGAGGGCGAGGTCTTCCTTGCTGCCGAAGTAGTTGAACAGGGTCCGGCGGGAGATGCCGGCGGCGGCGGCGACCTCTTCCAGGGTGGTGTTGTCGTAGCCCTTGGTCGCGAACAGGTCGATCGCGGTCCGGGCCAGCAGGGAGCGGACCACCGAGCGGGTCTGTTCGCGAAGAGGTGTCGGTTTCTGTGCCATGCACCGATGGTATGTCATCTCACATCATGCAGTCTGTTGCACTCAGTGCAATAGCGTGCGTAGAGTGAATGGCATGAGCACAGTTGACTACCGCCACCAGACCGTCATCGTCACCGGCGCCAGCTCCGGCCTCGGCGCCGAGTTCGCCCGCCAACTGGCCGGCCGCGGCGCCGACCTGGTCCTGGTCGCCCGCCGCGCCGACCGCCTGGAAACCCTGGCCGCCGAACTCACCCAAGCCCACGGCGTCACCGTGACCACCATCGCCCGCGACCTCGGCCTACCCGATGCGGGCCGCAGTCTGCGCACCGAACTGGAATCCCGCGGCATTTTCGCGACCGGGCTGGTCAACAACGCCGGCTTCGGCACCCACGACGCGTTCACCGACGAAGACCCCGACCGGCTGCAAAGCATGATCGCGTTGAACATGGCCGCGCTGGTCGACCTCAGCCGCGCCTTCATTGGCCCGCTGACCGCCACCGGCAACGGCATCCTGATCAACGTCGCCAGCCTGCTCGGCTTCCAGCCCACCCCGTACATGGCCGTCTACGGCGCCACCAAAGCCTTCGTACTCAGCTTCACCGAATCCCTGTGGGAAGAGAGCCACGGCACCGGCCTGCGCGTGCTGGCCGTGAACCCCGGCGCCACGAGGACCGAGTTCTACGACGCCGCAGGCCAGAACGCCGACTACGGCACGAAACGGGCCGCCCCCGAGCAGGTCGTCAAGATCGCCCTGGACACCCTCGACCGCCGCTCCGCACCGCCGTCGGTGATCACCAACGGCCGGCCGCTCGCCATCGTCAGCAAGCTCCTGCCGCGCCGCACGACGGTCCGGTTCATGGGCTGGCTGGGCCGCCGTCAGCGCACCCAGACCTCTGGGCTCGCTGTCGTTCGCGAGGCCTAGATCGCGCACCGATTAGCTTTTCGCGCCGTGCCCGTCAGTACCTGTGAGATCGACTCACGAGAGGCTGAAACGATGCGGAAACTGACCTTCGCCATGAACCTGAGCCTGGACGGCTACACCGCCGCGGCCGGCGACGACCTCGGCTGGAGCGTGTCGAGCGACGAGGTGTTCCAGTGGTGGTCCGACCGGGTGGGGGCGACCGGCCTGGCGCTGTACGGGCGCAAACTGTGGGAGACGATGAGCTCGCACTGGCCGACCGCTGACCAGAAGCCTGACGCCACCCCGGCGCAGATCGAGTTCGCACGCCGCTGGCGGGACATGCCGAAGGTGGTGTTCTCCTCGACGATCGACAAGGTCGACTGGAACACCCGGCTGGTCACCGGCGACGCGGTCGCCGAGATCACCCGACTCAAGGCCGAAGACGGCGTCCCGATGGACATGGTCGGTGCCACGCTCGCCGGGGCGGCCATGCGAGCCGGGCTGATCGACGAGTACGTGCTGGTCACCCACCCGGTCCTGGTGGGCGGCGGCACGCCGTTCTTCACCGCGCTGGACAACTGGGTGAACCTGAACCTGGTGGAGACGCGGACGTTTCCCGGCGGCTTGCTGCTGACCCGATACGAGACGAGGCGATGAGCACGGGGTGTTCAGGGGACATTCTCTGCTTGCAGAGTCGGAGGCAGGTCCAGCCATGGCTTGTCGGTGGCGTCGAAACCGGTGAGCTCGGCAATCTTCCCGTCGACGATGTGCAGGAGCGCGACGGCAAACAGCCGGTACTCCGGGTCGTCGGGGGTGCGGAGGTACAGCGCGGCGGCAGGCATGCGGTTGACCGTCGTGGCGATACCGCGCCAGTCGTCGTAACCGCGCTGGAAGAGCCCACCGGTGACCCAGCCGTCCACCGCGTCCTTGGCCGTGGTGACCGAGGTTCCCGGATCGGGCAACATCGCGAAGCGCAGGTCGTCGCGCAGCAGAGACACCAGCCCGTCAAGATCGTTACGCTCGTGGGCGCCGATGTACGACTGCACCACGCCGCGCTCGTCATTCGACAGCTCGTGGGCGGCGGGGCTCCGCCAATCGAGGCGGCGGTCGGGCAGCTGCTCACGCATCGTCACCCGCGCCCGCTGCAGTGCGCTGGTCACCGACGCGACGGTCAGCTCGAGTGCCTCGGCGGCCGTCGGCGCCGGCCAGCCGAGGACGTCGCGCAGGATGAACACCGCCCGCTGCCGCGGCGGCAGGTGCTGGACGGCGACGATGAACGCCAGCTCGATCGTCTCCCGCGCCACCACCGATTCCTGCGGGTCCTCGGGGAGCATCCGGTCGGGGTAGGGCTGCAGGTACAGCACATCGGAGCCGGAGTCCGGCAGCTCGGACAGTACGGGCGTGCGGTCGTTGCGCTTCTCCAGGAAGTCGAGGCAGGCGTTCGTCGCGATCCGGTACAGCCAGGTCCGCAGCGCCGCGTGGCCCTTGAACGACTCACGCTTGTTCCACGCTCGCAGGAACGTCTCCTGCGTCATATCCTGGGCGTCCTCGTAGTTCGCGAGCATCCGGTAGCAGTGCACCTGCAGCTCACGCCGGTGGCGCTCGGTCAGGACCGCGAACCGCGCCGCATCGCCTGAGCGGACCGCCGCGATGAACGTGGCCTCGTCGGCGCCCAGCCGTCTGGCGTCGGTCATGCCGTCAATCCTTCCACCGGGGCCGCATCGACGCGCTGCGACCCACGCGCTGGGCCGCGCGGCCTTTCCCCGCCGATCCGCTGCTCCGCCGCGCGGGCCTTGCGGCCTTTCCCCGCCGATCAAGGGCGAATGCACATGGTTGGATCTCATTTCCGCGTGCTTTTGCCCTTGGTCGATGGAGATCTCCTTGATCGGCGACCGCCGACGGCGGTCGCCATCGCCGGCGGCGTCTCCCGGGAGACCGCGCCCGCTACGCGGGACGCACCCCGGAGACCCCGCGGCGCAGCCGGAGCGGTTCGAGCCGCATCCGAAGCGGCGGATGCGGGGTAAGGGCATAGCCGCCGGCAGCAGGATCAACCGCGACGTGATACCGGCCTGCCTCCGTGATCCGGCGGAGGCAGGCCTTACTCACCGACGCCATGCCCGTCGACCGCGCGCCAGCCACAACGCCGCGGGTTCGATGCCAGGACGCCGGGCTGTGAACGTTTGTGGCTGCTGGAGCAACCACAAACGTTCACAGCCCGAGCGGTCCCTGCCGGCCGGACGGCATCAGTGGCACGCGGCACCAACTCTTCGGTCGGATTACTGGATTGCTATTACCGGTAATCCAGTAATCCGAAAACGGACATATGGACGCCGCGCGAGCGCGCACCATAATGACGGTTATGTGATGTGGGTAAGGTGCCGCTTGGGGTACGCGAGCGTCCCTCAGGTCCCGTCGGCGGGCGCCCCTGACCGGCTGAGCCGGGCCATGCCCGACAGCACCCGCCGCGCCTACACCGGCGACCTGCGCCGCTTCCTGTCCTGGTGCGCCGACCGTAAGGGTGCTTCCGGCGGCCCATCTACCTCAGTGACGACGAGCGGCTCGCCGACGCGCTGCGGCAACTACTCCAGCAGCACGGCGATCTGTGCGCCGGCGCAGCCCCGCTGCGCATCGCCCGCGCTGGCGGCTGGAAAGACGGCTTCGCCACCCTCCTCGGTTACATCGACCGCTGGCAGGCGAATCCGCTGGCGGGTGTCGGCCTCTGACCAACAAACAACCCGACAGTTCCTGGTCAGGGCTATCGAGATCCGATCCCTGTTCTCCCTGGTCAGATGGGCGCTAGTAAGGCCGCGGTGTGGGTCCGCGCTGCCCGACGCCGATCGGCGCGGCCTCACGCTCTTGTTCTGGACGTACGTCGCGCCGTACGGCGAGGTCAAGCTCGACATGAGCAGCCGGCTCTTGCCCGGTCCGCCAGCGCCGTCCCCGTCCACGTAGGACCCACCGGGCCGTCCACCGTCCCTGACCTGATCCGCGAAACCGCTCGTCAAAACGCCCTCGCGGCTAAGAGGGCCGACGGCTATCCGACGCCGATCCGCTGGGCGAACTCGCGGATGCCGGGCAGGCTGGCCCGGGCGTCTGTGGAGATGAGGTGTTCGGTGAGGTGTTGTGCCCAGGGCCGGTAGCGGACTTCCTGCGGGGTGTCGCGCTCGGCGGCAAGCAGCGCCTGGAAGGCTCCAGCCGGTCGGCCCCGGCCATGCAGGGCCAGGGCGGTGTCCTCCCAGTAGCGGGCGCGCCGCTCCGGGGCAGTGATGCGTGCTGGGTCCACTTGTCTGGCGTAGTCCACGGCGGTGCCGTAGTCGCCGAGTACCCGCGCGACGCTGATCTTGTAGACGGCGAGGTCGAGCGGGTTGAACCGGTTGGCGGCGCCTGCGCGACGGGCAGCGTCTTCGGCCTCGTCGAGCAGGGTCCAGGCGGTGTCACGGTCATCCCGCATTGCCGCGGTGTACGCGGCGACCGCGAGTAGCTGTCCGTACATTGCGATCTGCTGCGGGTCGGTCAGGCCGGTGTCGTCGTCGAGCTGTTCGGCGGCCTGCAGGACCAGGTGCTGCGCGCCGTCACGGTGGCGGGTGCGGCGTAGCACGGTCGCGGCGAGCCGGGCCGCCTCGGCGATGGTCAGCGGGTCGGCGCTGGCGCGGGCGGCCTGCACGGCACGATCTGCGGTCGAAGTGGCCATTCCGTCGTCGTGCAGCTTGATCAGCAGTTGGGTTGCGACGCCGTACGCCTGAGCCAACCGCTGTGACGCGCGTTCAGCTTCGCCGGTCGGGGCGTGGTCGCGGCTGGCGGTGGCCTGGGCGATTAGGAGGGGCAGCCGCCGGCCGAGCTGGCTGTAGCGGCAGGCCCGGAAGTCCGCGTTCGCGGCGGCGATCTGCGCGGTGAGCTGGTTTCCGGGCAGCGGAGCAGCTTTGACCTTGCCGAAGACGACGTCCTCGATGGTGGAGGCCATTCCGGCGGCGGCGTCGGTGGGGATCAGGGCGGCGCCGGCGGTGACACCGATGGTGCCCGCGATCAGGTCGCGTCGACGCATCCAATCACCACCACCGTTGTTCGGTCCTTCGGTCACCCTAGCCGCGTTGGCCGCTGTGGTGTTGGATGACGCGGCCAGCCCGAGCAGGTGCGGTGGGATCCCATACACCTCGGCCAGCCGGCGCAGCTCGGTGACGGTCCAGTCCCGGCGGCGGCCGTTCTCCATCCGCGACATCGTGGCGGTGGAGTAGCCGGTCAGCTGTCCGGCCTCTTCGAGCGTGAGCCCGGCGGCGGTACGGACGACGCGCAGCAGCGCGCCGACGTCGCCGGATGCGGCGGCCGCGGCGATGGCTGGCATCGCCGTCCAGGCGGGTTCGGTGTTCACCAGCCCACCTCCTCACCGAGGGTGCGCTTTGAGGGTGACCGATGCTTACGGGTTGTGCAAACGCGTTGCACGCGGCGTCTTGTGGTCTCAGGGTCGGTACCGCGTTCCGGTGCACTGGAGCCGGCCCGCTCGCGCCGAGCGGGCCGGAGCTGGCGATGCGAGGGAGTGGCCATGATGCATGCCAACACCACTGTGGACATCGCGGTCACCGCGACGGACCTGATCCGTGCCGGGCTTCTGGAGATCGGCAACGGCTGCCGGATCCACCCGAGCGCGGTGTTCATACCGGTCGACATGCTGGGCACACTGCGGCCCATCGTCCTGGGTGCCCGCGTCGTCGTGGGCGCGTTCGCGGTGGTGCATGGCGGCGCCCGGGTCGGCGCCGACGCCCATCTGGGCCACCGGGCGATCGTCGGTGAGCCAGAGTACGGGTACGCGATGCGGCAGGTGTACCAGGGTGTGGGCGACGCCACCACGATCGGCGCCGGCGCGGTTGTGCGGGCCGGCGCCACCATCTACGCCGGGGTGCGGGTCGGGGACGACACCACGATCGGTCACCACACGCTGCTGCGCACCAATGTGGTCGTCGGCTCCGGCAGTCAGCTCGCGGCCAACCTGACCGTCGAGCGGGGTACCCGGATCGGTGACGGGGTGCGTTGCTCGCCGGGCTCGCACCTGACGGCCGACACCAGGGTGGCGGATCGGGTGTTTCTCGGCGCCGGGGTCCGTACCGTCAACGACAAGCAGTTGATCTGGCGCGACCCGGACCACGAGCAGCCCCTCGATCCGCCGGTGTTCGAGTACGGCTGCAAGGTCGGCTCCGGCGCCGTGCTGCTGGCTGGGATCACCGTGGGCGCCCGGGCGCTGGTAGGGGCCGGCTCGGTCGTCACCCAGAACGTCCCGGCGGACGCGGTCGTGTACGGGGTTCCCGCCCGCCAGCACGGCCAGGTGAAACCATGACCGCCGCGGTGGCTTGGCTGGAGCCGATGCACTCCAGTGTTCCTGAGCTGGACCGCGACGCATGGGACACGCTGCAGCGGTTCTCGGAGGATCTGGCTGGCCGGGTGGCAACGGCGCCACCGGTCGGTGACCAGTCCGCGCGGTCGCGGTGGCTGTTGGCGCTGCGTCGCTACCTGGCCGAGCGCGGCCACCGTCCGCCGGCCGGCCCTGTCGCTGGGGCGGTGTGGCAGACCTTGGCGCAGTTCTGCGCTGGCAGCCACGACCTGGACCTGCGGGACGCGACCGGGCCGGGTCACGGCGCGATGGTCCTCACCGACGCCAGCGAACCGTCCGTGCAGACCTGGCGAGCGCGGCTTGGTCGGGGCGAGCTGATGGGAATCGCCGCGTCTGAGCGGCACGGCGGCTCCCGCATCCAGGAGCTCACCACACGCGCCCGCCTGCACCGCGGTGGTCGGTGGCTGGTCAGCGGAGAGAAGTGCTGGGTGTCCCGGCTGGTCGAGTCGGCCGGCTTCGTGGTGTTCTTCCGCGACCCAGACAGCCGGATCACCGCCGCGGTCGTCGACGCCGCCGACCGAGGTCTGGAACGGGAGATGATCGAGCCGTTCGGGCTGGGCGGCTGGTCCTGGGGTGTGCTGCGCCTGCATGACGTGCCCGTCGACCCGGCTGCGGATCTGGTCGGGCCGGCCGGCGCCGGCCTGGACGTATTCCGCCGGCACTTTGCCCGGTTCCGGCCGCTGGTCGCCGCGACCGCACTCGGCACCGCCGCCGGGGTGCACACCTACGTCACCGACACGCTCGCCGCCCGGCAGAAAGTCGGCGTGCTGCCCCGGGTCCGCGACAACGCCCTGATCAGCCTCGGCCGCACCCATGCCGAGATCACCGCGGCGCTGCTCGCGGCGACCGCCGCGAGCCGACTGTCGGCACTCGGACACCCGCACGCGGACCTGGCCGCCCGGGTCGGCAAGGCAGCCGGCGTAGACACCGCCCACCGCGCCGTGACGGAGCTCGCGCCGCTGCTGGGTGCGTGCGGCTTCCAGCAGGCCAGCCCGATCGCCAAGGCCCGCGCCGACCTCACCGGGCTGCTCTACGCCGACGGCGTGCACGACAGTCTGTACCGCTCCGGCGGAATCAGCCTGATCCGATCCGGTGGCACGCCTGCGCGGCCACGCGACGGGCATCAGTGGGCGGATGCCGGCCGCGGCCACCTAACCAGCGGGGGTCTGCCTCGGGGTCAGACGACCCGGTTGCCGTTCTCCAGGTAGACGGTGCCGCCGCCGTGCGTCGCCTCAAGCGCGGCGGCGGCCCGCCGGGCAAGCAGCGCAGACAGCCGCTTCTGCGCCTCAGCCGGCGTCGACCAGGCCCAGCTGCGTAGTTCGTCGGCGGGCAGGTGGATCTCGGTGGCCTTCACCGGGTCGAGTACGCCGCCGTCGTAGACGAACATGACCCCTTCGGTACGCCCTGCGCGGGGCGGTACCCAGTCGACCACCAACAGCCGGCCTGGCGTCACCGACAGGCCCAGCTCTTCCTTCAGCTCACGCACCGCGGCGTCGTACGGCGACTCGTCAGCGTCCACCGCACCCCCGGGCAGTTCCCAGTAGTCCTTGTACGCCGGCTCCACCAACAAGATCCGGCCGCCGGCATCGCGCAGCAGGACAGCCGAACCCATCCGCTTACGCGGCAGCGCCGCGGTGTAGTCGCCAGACGGTGAACTCACCCAGGGAGGCTACCCCGGCTAGCTAGCCCGCATGCCGCCATCCGCGCAGGTGAGCCCGGGAGATCGTCCGCGCCCTCAAGATGGTCAATCGCAGGACGTCGCCGCCCACCTACGTCGAGCGTCTACTCACAGAACTCGACGAGATCCACACGGCGTACGTCAATGTGGTCGCCGCGTCCGCGATCGACAACATCGACCCCAACCGCGGGAACGCGTACGGAGCCTTCTTCGGCTTCCCGGAGTGGGGCTGGGGGAGAAGCGACTCCGCCCGGGACTGGGAGCCACGCTTTCGGCTCCTCTTCCCACACCCGACGCCCACCGTCACGCAACGGCTCGACGATCACCTCAACCGGTTGGAGCGCTGGCTCGTCCGAGAGTGCGGCGATCACGATATCCCACCGGCTCTTGAGTGGGCCGCCGAGATGATCAATGCTGACGTTGCGGATCTCCGTGCCCTCACCGAGCTGCTGCCGAGGGACGAGTACGCTACCCGGCTCGTCGTGGACACCAACACCCTCATCGACAACCCGGACCTGGCGGCCCACGTTGGCACGCTCGGCCGCCGGTACATGGCCCATCTCCTGCCCGTCGTGCTGCGCGAACTCGACGACCTCAAGCGCGCCGGCCGAACCCAGGACCTCCGCGAGGCGGCCAAGCGCGCCGATCGACGCCTCAAGGGCCTTCGAACCAATGGAGACGTACGCACCGGCGTCCGCGTAGCCGGCGACGTGTACGCCGTCTTCGAGCACATCGAGCCCAAGGCCGACCAGCTACCGTCCTGGCTCGACCCAACCGTGCCCGACGACCGGTTCGTAGCCTCGACCCTGCTCCTACAGTCCGAACACCCGGGCTCAGCCCTCTACGCCGCCACTAGCGACATCAACCTGCAAACAAAACTCGCCGCCGTCGGACTTCCGTTCGTCGAACTACCCTGAACGGCAGTCGCTGCCGGCCAGTAGCCGCCCTCAACCCGAAGGCCAACCCGCGAGGTCACTGACGTTCCGGTGTCGCTCAACACCGGACCCGCTGTAGGTGACACCTTCCGGCGCAAACTCTGATAAGAAGATCGACGTCAGCGGGGCCGGTTGCCAACGTACTCCCCGAAGTCGTCGGTCGTGGAGGAGCTGAGGGTGGGGCTGTCGGTGGAGGACAGGCTTGCGGTGCACGAACTGGTGGCGTTACACGGTCATCTGATGGACAGCGGCGAGTTCGAGCGCATGGGCGAGCTGTTCTGCGCCGACGTCGTCTATGACGTGTCCGCGTTCGGTCGCGGTGAGCTGCGGGGGTACGAGGCGATCAGCGAGGCGAGCCTCGCGGTGGGCGACGCGAACCCGGTCGGTCATCACGTCACGAACGTCTGCGTGAGCGAGGATCCGGACGGCACGGTGCGGGTGCGCTCGAAGGCGATCGGGATCTACGCCGACGGCCGGGCGGGCAGCGTGGTCTACGAGGACATCGTCCGCCTAGAAGCCGCCGGGTGGCGCATCGCGTACCGCAAGGTGATTCCCCGCCGCACGCCGCTGCGCCCGTAAGAGCCAGTGGCGGGTGATCTGCTCAGATCAGTCCTTCGGTGCGACCCGGATACGGTTCCCGTCCGGATCGGCTGCGAGGAAGGTCAGCCCGAACCCCGCGTCGTGCGGCTCCTGCAGGATCGTGACCCCCTTGGACCGCCACTGCTCGAAGATCGCGTTGATCTCGTCGGGTCCGCCACCGTCGATGGCCAAGCAGACCTCACTGGTACGCGGGACGTCCGGTGACAGGTCCGCGAACTGGCCGGACCACACAGCGAGGTCAGCGCCTGGCCCGAGGCCGAAGGTGATATATCCCGGCGTCTCCAACGAGGGGCTCATGCCGAGCAGGTCGCCGTAGAAGCGAGCCGCGGCGGGAGCGTCGTTCACGTAGACGATGGACACGACGGATGTGCTGGTCATGGTTGTTCCTTCTCACGGGTCGTAGGTAGGCATCCACCAGCCTGGCCGGAATATGCGCCGTATCGTGTCGCAATTTTTGAAAAACTTGATCTCGTGACCCCTGACCGCTTCTTCACCCTGATGCTGCTCCTCGAATCCAGGGATGGCGCGACCACACAGGAACTCGCCTCGGCGCTCGGGGTTTCCCTTCGCACCATCACCCGCGACCTGAACTGGCTGCGCGACGCCGGCCTGCCGGTGACCGCACACCGGGGCCGCCTCGGCGGCGTGACGATGCTGCCCGGGTCCGGGCTCGACCTCACGCGACTCACGCCCGGCGAGCGTGATCATCTCTCGCTCATCGGGCTGGATGAGAAGCAACGCGCGGAGCTCGACGCATCGGTCGAAAGCCGCCGCGCGCTCGCCAAGATCGCCGCTACCCGGTCACGTCGAGCTGATGAGCTTCTGCCGCTCACCGACGTGGTGCACGTGGACAGCCGTCCCTGGCTCCACACCCGAGCTTCCGGCACGAGTCCGGCTTCGCTGCTCGGCTCGGTGCGGCGGGGTCGCCAGCTGCGGATCGTGTACGACAGCCCGCGCGAGTCGTGCCCACGCGACCTGGTCGTGGATCCTTACGGGCTGTTCGCCAAGGCCGGCATCTGGTACCTCGTCGCCGACTGTGCCCGCGTGCCACGCATGTACCGACTCGAACGGATCACGACGTGGAAGGAGGTCGACCAGCCACGACGGATCCGCGCGAACCAGTCCCTGGCCACCGTCGCCGCGGCGCTCGTCGAGCAATGGGCACACAACCACCCGATCGAGGTCAGCGCCACCGTCGACCAGGCCCAGATCGAGCGGGCGCAACGGATCTTCGGCCTGCGACTGGTCCGGGACGACGATGAGGAATCCGCCACCGGCCACAAGGTGACCATTCGCTTCCAGCGTCTGGAGGACGTGCGAGCACTACTGCCGTTCGGGAGCGCCATCACCGTGCACGGCCCCGCCGAAGTCACCGCTCACCTGCGCGCCCTCGCCACCAACCTGGCCCACCACTACGCGTAACACCGGGGGCGGCTCCAAAGTACCGAAGCCGCCCCCGAAACGCCCGGCCTAGTCGACGGCCATCACGGTGAAGGTGAAGCCGGCGATCGTCGTACGGCGCAGCGGGATGTCGCACTTGATCCGGCGCAACACCTCGTTTCTGCTCAGGCCGAGCCCGTGCGCGATGAGCCAGTCCGGGCGCACCGGCACCGGATCGTCGAAGACGACCTCCACCTGTACCGGCCACGGCCCGTCCAGCCGTGCCGGCGGGGCGTGCAGGCGCCAGGCGTCCGTCCAGTCCAGGGTGAAGCGGTTGCGGCGGGCCATCAGCGGATCCAGCAGCGTGGACGCCACCAGCTCCGGGTCGTTGGTGTGGTAGCCGTCCAGCTCGGCCGGATCAATGGACCGTACCCGTGCCCGCTCGTACACGGTGAGCTTGCTCGTCCGATCGCAGGATACGCAGCGGACCAGCAGCCACACGTCCAGCAGTTTGCCGTTGGCGTTGACGCGAAACTTGCCCTCGCCGGTGGTGGCCGACTCCGACCGGCAGTCCAGGCACCGCAGTGACAGCAGCGGGAGCCTGGTCCGACGGACGGTCCAGGGCAGCACGATATGAGGTTGTGAAGACATGGTGATCTCTCTGAAGACCTGACACGAGGCCGATTAGGCGCGGCCTCGAAACGCTGCATGAGCGGGCGCACACGGGCAGCCCGGCAGAGCCGACCGGAGGGTCAGCTCGCAGGTGAGTGGAGAAGGGTCAGGTCTAAAGAGCAGGTGGGGTCACGCGGTTCGTCCTCTGTCTTCACGGCGACGGCGGGGCCGCACGCAACCTACGACAACGCCCGAGGAAGGCTCAAATGATTTACGCCCATCAGATCTCGTCGCACGGCACGCTGTCGTAGACGTCGCTGACGGTCTTCATCAGGTCGGTCGAGCCCGCGCACCCGCCCGCCTGACATGATGCAAGCCGTGCCCGACATCCACCCCACTCATCTGCTGTTCGACTTCTTCGGCACGCTCGTGCACTACTCCGAGAGCCGCACCGAGCAGGGCTACCACGCCTCGCACGCCATGCTGCGGCGGTTCGGCGCCGACCTGAGCTACACCGAGTTTCTGGCCAGGTGGGCGGCGTTGTGCGCCGACTTCGACCGGCGCAGCGACGTCGACGACCACGAGTTTTCCATGGTGGAGGTCGGCACCGAGTTTCTCGCCGCCACGCTCGGCACGACGCCGGCGCGCGCCGATGTCGAGGCGTTCGTCGAGGAGTACGTGCGGGAGTGGAGCACCGGCGTGCGCTACCCGGACGGCATCGCCGACCTGATCCGGGGCCTCGCTGGCCGGTACCGGCTCGCCGTCGTCACGAACACCTACCACCCGCCGCTGGTGCCCGGCCACCTCGCGGCGATGGGCATCGAGGATTGCTTCGACGCGGTGATCATGTCGGTGGAGGTGGGGTGGCGCAAGCCGCACCCGAGCATCTACGACACCGCGCTGTCCGCGCTGGGTGTGACGGCTGGTGCCGCCGCCTTCGTCGGCGACACCTACGCCGCCGACTTCGAGGGCCCGTCGAGGGCGGGCATGACCGCGTTCCTCATCGACCCGCACAACATTCATCGGGTACCGGCCAAGCACCGGCTCGGGTCCGTGTTCGACCTGCCATACGCTGTACGAAGTGACAACTGATTCCAAAGACGGCTGGCACAGTGGCAGCGGTGACCCCGCCCGCACCGTCGAGCTGCTGTGGGGGCTGCGGGAGCCGAGCCGCCGCGGCCCGAAGCAGCGGCTGACAGTACCCCAAATCGCTGAGGCGGCGATCGCGCTCGCCGACGGCGAGGGACTGGCGGCGCTGTCCATGCGCCGGGTCGCGGAGCGGCTCGGCGTCACGGCGATGTCGTTGTACACCTACGTGCCCAGCAAGGCCGAGCTGGTCGACGTCATGCTCGACACGGTGCTCGGTGAGCTGCCGCGCACCGAGGTCGCGGGTGGCTGGCGGGCGCGGCTGGAGCGGGTGGCGCGCGACAAGTGGGCCCTGTACCTGCGGCATCCGTGGCTGCTGCAGGTGTCGACGAGCCGGCCGCCGATGGGCCCGAACCTGATGGCCCGGTACGAGTACGAGCTGGGCGCGGTCGAGGGCACCGGCCTGCCCGACGTGGCGATGGACCTGGTGGTGACCCTGGTCGGCGACTACGTGCACGGGGCGGCCCGGGCGGCGGTGGCGGCCGTGCAGATCCAGCAGCGCTCGGGGATGAGCGACGCCCAGTGGTGGGAGGGGTACGCGCCGCTGCTCGCCCAGGTGCTCGACCCGGAGAAGTACCCGGTGTCGTCGCGGGTCGGCACCGCCGCCGGTGAGGCGTTCGACGCCCCGAACGACCCCGAGCGGGCGTTCGAGTTCGGGCTCGCCCGGGTGCTCGACGGCGTCGAGGCGCTGATCAGTCGCTCCTGACCAGCACCACGACCGGCAGGGTGCGGCCCGCCTTGGCCTGGTGGTCGGCGAAGAACGGGTACTTGTCGACGACGCCGGCGAACAGCCGGTCGCGTTCGGTGCCGCGCGGCACCACCGCGTTGGCCCGGTACGTGTCGCCGTCGACCTCCACGGTCACGGCCGGGTCGGCGACCAGGTTGTGGTAGCAGTCCGGGGTTTTCGGGGCGCCCGCGTTGGAGGCGATCACCATCAGGTGCTCGTCGCCGGGGATGAACATCATCGGTGTGGTGCGGGGCTGGCCGGTGCGGGCACCGGTCGTGGTCAGCAGCAGCATCGGCCCGCCGGTCGGCGACGTGCCGCCGTTGGCCCGGAACTGCTCGATCAGCTGTGCGTTGTGTGCCCCCATGTCCTCTGGCAGCGACATCGTCTCGTCCTCCTTGTCGTACAGGGTCTCCTCGTCGTACAGCGTCGACAACTCCCGCGCGGTGCGGGCGAACGCCGCTCGCAGCGGCGCCGGTGCCAGTACCTCGACGTCGGCGCCGAGCTTGAGCAGCTCGGTGAGGCCGTGCCGGACCGACTCGATCGGCACGACCGTGCGCAGCCAGCCGGTCTCGTCGGGCTCGCCCGCGCGGGCGGCGGCGCCGCGGGACATCGCCGGCGGGAAGATGTGCGGCATCCGCGCCAGCCCGTCCGGGGTCATCCGCACGACGGCCTCGCCCCTGTACACCTTCTCCTCGAACTGGGTGGTCCACTCCTGCCAGAACGTGGCGAGGTCGAATCCGGGCGGCCGCTCGAAGCCCTCGTCAAGGATCTCGACGTCCAGGACGTTGCCCACCCGGTATGCGAACGGCTCGCCGTCGCGGGCCGCCACCAGGTACCAGCGGCCGGCCTTGAGCACCACACCGAGCGGCGCGAGCGTGCGGGTGACCTCGCGCGGGGCCTTCCACCGCCGGTACCGGGCGTTCACGAGCCGCCCCTGCCACACCGCGTCGGACAGGGCGGCCAGGTGCGGCACCGGCTCGGCCAGCCGGAACCAGCCCGGCGCGTCCAGGTGGAACCGCTGGCGGATGCGGGCGGCGCGTTCGCCCAGCTCGGGCGGGAGGGCGGCGCGCAGCTTCAGCTCGGCGGCGGCCAGTGCCGCGCCCAGGCCCAGCTCGGCGGCGGGGCCGGGCACCCCGGCGAGAAACAGGGTCTCCGCCTCGTCGGTGGTCAGGCCGGTCAGCCGGGTCCGGTAGCCGTCGACCAGCTGGTAGCCGCCGGCCGGGCCGCGGTCGGCGTACACCGGCACCCCGGCGGCGCCGAGCGACTCCACGTCCCGGTAGATGGTGCGCACCGACACCTCCAGCTCGGCGGCGAGCTCGGGCGCGGTCATCCGGCCGCGGCTCTGCAGGAGCAGCAGCAGGGACAGCAGTCGGCTCGCCCGCACACCCCGACGCTAGCCCGCGACCCTGACAGAACCTGGCAGGTATCCTGCCCACCCCGTGATCAGGGCGTCCCTCAAGTCGTTAGGGCGACTTGAGGGACGCCCTGATCACGGGTGCGTGATGGGGGGACACACCCGGCGCACCGAGGTGCGCGGCGGGTGGTGACGACCGGACCACAATGGGCGGCATGCATCCGGTCGTCCCGCCTGCCGCTCAGCTGTCCCTCTCGAGCGGCGGCGCCGACTTCACGGAGGCGTGGCTGCGTAACCGGCGGCTGTCCGATCACACCCGGGCCGCGTACCGCCGGGACATCGCCGGCTGGCTCGCCTGGTGCGACAACCGCGGTACCGCACCGCTGTCGGCGTCGTTCCTGGACGTCAACGAGTACGCGCGCGCACTGGAGTCCACCGTCGACCCGCGCAGCGGCCGGCCGCTGACCCCGGCCACCGTCGCCCGGAAGCTGTCGGCGCTGTCGAGCTGGTACGCGTTCCTGGTCAAGCTGCGCGCCGTCGACGGCAACCCGGTCTCGGGCGCCGACCGCCCCCAGGTCGCCCGCGACCACTCCGCCACGGTCGGCCTCGCCCCGGACGAGGTCGACGCGCTGCTGGCGGCCGCCGACTCGGCGACCGGGCCCACCGCCGTCCGCAACCGCGCGGTGATCGCGCTGCTGGCCGACCTGGGCCTGCGGGTGGGCGAGGTGGTCTCGCTCAACCTGGACGACCTGGGCTACGAGCGGGGACATCGCAGCGTGCGGTTCATCGGAAAGGGCGGCAAGCCACGCCGCCGCGCGCTGACTCCGGGTACCGCGGCCGCCCTCGACGAGTACCTGGCCGACCGCCCCGCGTCCACACCGGTACCGGCGCTGGCCGGAGCGGGCGCGGAGCCGATGTTCGTCACCGCCAGCGGGGCGCGGCTGGACCGGCACGCGGTGTTCCGCCTGGTCCGGCGCCTGGCCCGGGACGCCGGCATCCCGGCGTGGGCCAAGCTGTCGCCGCACTCGTTGCGGCACGCGTTCGCGACCACGGCCCGCGCCGAGGGCGTACCGCTGGAAGACGTCCAGGACGCGATGGGCCACGCCGACCCGCGCACCACCCGCCGCTACGACCGTGACCGCCACAACCTCGACCGGGATCCCGCGTACGCCATCTGGGCCGCCCGCGCCCGCCGCCGCGCCTAGAAGAGCGGGGCGCAGACCGCCGAGTACGGATGGTTGGAGATGTTGTTGGCGGTCTTCTTCCCGAACATCCCGAACTTGGTCGTCCCACCCGGCTGGATCTCGAAGTTCCAGGACGCGTTGCCGAAGACGTAGACCGGGGCGGCGTCGAGTACGACCACCGAGTTCCAGTTGGAGTTCAGCTCCACGCCGGCCCGGAAGTGCACCTCGACGCGCCAGCCCTTCGTTTTGACGCCGGGGTCGGTGGTGAGGATGAATTCACCGTGGAAGCCGGCCGGGTTGGTGCCGGCCGCCGGCCAGGAGCCGACCAGCCGGTACGACACGTAGCACGTCGGCGCCGCCTGAGCCGGTGCGGCGGACACCGCCGCGGCGGCGGCCATGCCGAGCGCCGTCAGGAGCGAGGCGAGGATTCTGGCGCGCATGTGGACCTCCCTTGCGGTGCCGCCGTCCGGCGGCACCGCAAGGGTCCCAACGCCCGTTCATCGAACCTGCACCGTCGCTGCATCGCCGGGGCGAGGTCGCGGTGGGCTAGGCGAGGGTGTCTAGTTCGTGGTGGGCGTCTACCGCGATGTCTTCGCGGCGTAGCCAGCGCCTGGTCCACAGGCGGGCGGCCGCCTCGCCCTGCTCGTCGCCCCAGGCGGCGTGTTCGAACAGCAGCGCCGCCGCCAGCGCGTACGCCATCCGCAGCGCGAACCCGCGGGCCCCCGCCACCACGCCGGCGCCGCCCGGGTCGCCGGCGATCTCGGCGGCCTCGTCGCGCAGGGCGGCGGTCGTCGCGGCGAGCGTGTCGGCGAGGGTCGGTGAGAAGCCTCGGGCCACGTCGACGGCGGCGTCGAGGCGGGCCAGCAGCGGCTTGGCGGCGTCTTCGCGGGCGGTGGCGCGCAGCACGTCCAGCGACAGCACGTTGGTCGTACCCTCCCAGATCGGCAGGACCTGGGCGTCGCGCAGCAGCCGGGGCACGCCGGTGTCTTCGACGTAGCCGGCACCGCCGAACGCCTCCACGTATTCGCTGGCGCTGGAGACCGCGAGCCGCCCCGTGGCCAGCTTGGCCAGGGGCGCGACGATCCGCAGTTCGGCGGCCGCGTCCGGGTCGGCGCCGACCTCGACCCGGCCCAGCAGCGCGAACGCGTGCGCGGCGAGGGCGAACGCCCCGGCCGCGTCGACGGCGAGGGTGCCGAGGGTGGCCCGGTGCAGCGGCGAGTCGGCCAGTACCCCGCCGGCGACCCGCCGCGCCGTGGCGAAGGCCCGCGCGTACGCCAGGCCGCGCCGCATGCCACCGGCGGCGGCCGCCGCGTTGTGCACCCGGGTGACGACGACCAGGGTCATCGCCCGCACCAGGCCGGGCTCGTGCGGGTCGCCCAGCGGGATCGCGTACGCGTCGCGCAGCCCCACCTCGGCGGTGGGCAGCGCCCGGGTGCCGAGCTTGTCCTTGAGGCGGTGCACCCGCACACCTTCCTGGTATCGCGGTACCAGGAACGGGGCGAGCACCCGGCTGCCCGGCCCGGCGTCGGCGGGCCGGGCCAGGGCGACCGCGATCGCCGAGTCGACGGCCGAGCAGAACCACTTCTCGCCGCTGAGCCGCCAGTCGCCGTCTTTGACAGCCGCCACAGTGGACGAGCGGGACAGGTCGGAGCCGCCCGCCGACTCGGTCATCCACTGTCCACTGGTGACGGCCACGTCCGGGTCGGTGCTGATGAGCCGGGGCAGCCACTCGTCGCGGGCCGGCCGGTCGACGTCGGGGTGGCCCAGCAGGGCGGCGGCGCCGTCGGCCATCGCCACCGGGCACGAGAACGTCGCCGACTCCGGCCCGTACAGGTGCAGCAGGGCGTGCTGCACGGTGCGTGCCGCGGCACCCCACGTGCCGCGCGCCTCCGGCAGGTACGGCAGCGCCACCACGGCGTGCCGGGCGGCGGCGGCCCGTTGTGCCTGCCACCCGGCGGACGTCTCGATCTTGTCGACGCGGGCGCCCCACGCGTCGTACTGGACCAGCCTCGGCGGGTGTGCCTCGGCGTCGGCGTGGGCGGCCCGCAGCGGCCCGGACACGTCGGCGGCGAGCGCGGTCAGCCTGCTCTTGGCGGCGGCGTGGCCGGCGGCGCCGAGGGTGCGTTCCAGCCAGGAGCGCAGCAGCGGGTCGCCGGTGTACGGGTCGTCGGGGGGCGGGACGGGCTGCACGAAGCGGTCCATGAGCGAGCCTAACCTCTACAGCAGCCGCGGCGGCGTGTTGCCGACCGCCACGATCGCCCGCCGGATCGGCACCATGGCCAGCAGCACGAACCCGACCACGAAGAACACCACCAGTGCGACGATGCCGACCCGGTAGCTGTTGGTCAGCTGGAACACCAGGCCGAACGCCAGGGGCCCGAGCCAGCTGGTGCCCTTGTCGCTGATCTCGTAGAACCCGTAGTACTCGCCTTCCTTGCCTTTGGGGATGAGCTGGCTGAACAGCGACCGGCTCAGCGCCTGGCTGCCGCCCAGCACGATGCCGATGGCGGCGCCGAGGGCGATGAACGGCAGCGGCGCCTCGGACGGCAGCCAGTACGCGGCGAGCACCACGACGGTCCACAGCACCAGGCTGAGCAGCACCGTCTTGCGGGCGCCGACCTTCCCGGCGAGCCGGCCCAGCCCGAGCGCGCCGAAGAACGCGGTCAGCTGCACGACCAGGATGGTGATGATGAGGGTGTTCGTCTCCAGGCCGAGCTCCTCGCTGCCGAACTGGCTGGCCAGGGCGATCACCGTCTGGATGCCGTCGTTGTAGACCAGGAACGCGAGCAGGAAGAACAGCGTCAGCGGGTACGCGCGCATGCCGCGCACCGTGCGGGCGAGCTGGACGAAACCGTCGAGGATCACGTTGGCGCCGGTGCTCGCGTGCAGCGCCGGGTGTTCGCGCATCCACTTCAGCGGTACCAGGGTGAACAGCCCCCACCACACGCCGGCCGACACGATCGACCACCGGGCGATGTCGAGGGTGCGCTGGTCGTCGCCCTCGACGCTGAACAGGGTGACCGCGACCAGGTTCAGCGCCAGCAGCAGGAACCCGCCCAGGTAGCCCAGTGCCCAGCCGCGGCTGGAGATGTTGTCGCGCTCGTCGGGGCCGCTCAGCTGCGGCAGGTACGAGTGGTAGACGACGATGCTGGCACCGAACGAGATGTTGGCGATGAGGAACAGCACGCCGCCGAGCAGGTACCGCTCACCGGTCACGAACGCGAACCCGCAGGTGGCGGCGGCGCCCATGAACGCGGCGCCGGCCAGCAGCCGCTTCTTGTGCGCCGACCGGTCGGCGACCGCGCCCATGACGGGCAGCACGAACACGGTCAGCAGCACCGACAGCGACACCATGTACGGGTAGAAGGAGCCGGCCGCGACGGTGATGCCGAGGGGGTGCACGTTGGCGTCGCACTCGTCGGCGCCGAGCGGGCAGCCGGCCGCCTTCTCGGCGACCGCGGTGAGGAAGGGCCCGAGGAACACGGCGATGACCGTGGTCTGGAAGGCGGAGTTGGCCCAGTCGTAGAAGTACCAGCCGGTGCGTTCGGAACGGGTACTTGTCGGTGCGGGCTCGGTGGTGGTGGTCACGGGTTCCCTTCGGTGGGCCAGACGCCCCGGCTCATGTAGACGTCGCGCAACACGTCCACGCGATCGGTCATGATGCCATCCACACCAAGATCAAGTAAGTAGTGCATTTCGGCGGGGTCGTCGATCGTCCACACGTGCACCTGAAGGCCCAGCCGGTGGGCGTACCCGATGAACCGGCGGTCGACGAGCCGCACGCGGCCGTAGCGGACCGGGACCTGCGCGGCGACCGCGGATGGTGGCATTGTGATCCGCCATCCGCCGACCGACGCGGCCTTGAGCCGCGCCACCGACCGCATGCCCAGCGACGTGGCGACCTTCGGCCCGGCGAGCAGCCGCAGCCGGGCCAGCCGCGCGTCGCTGAACGAGGCCAGCAGCACCCGGTCGCCGGCGCTGACGCGGGTCACGGCCTCGACGGTCGGCTCGATGGCGCTGGCCGCCTTGACGTCGATGTTGAACCGGATCTCCGGCCACCCGGCGAGCACGTCGTCGAGCCGTGGCACGGCCGGCCACACCGTCGTCAGCTCGGCCCAGCTCAGGTCCTCGATCCGTTCGGGCCGGCCCGCCACCCGCGCGAGGGTCGTGTCGTGGAACACCACCGGCACGCCGTCGGAGGTGGCGTGCACGTCCGTCTCGACGTACCGGTAGCCGAGCGCCACCGCCCGCGCGAACGCCTCGGCGGTGTTCTCGTCGCCCTCGGCCGCGCCGCCGCGGTGCGCGAAAGCCAGCGGTGGATCATCCAGGTACGCGCTCACTGTGCTTGCCTTTCGTTCACGACCGCGGGGGCGGACCCGGAACGCTCGTCCTCGCGCTTCACGCGCGAAGTATGCACTTCCGCGGCGACGGTAGGGTGACGGCCATGCGGGTGCTCGGCATCGACTTCGGCACGTCGAACACGGTCGCGATGGTGCGCGGCGCGGACGGCCGCGCCCGGCCGCTGCTGTTCGACGGTTCGCCGCTGCTGCCGTCCGCCGTCTACCTCAACCCCGACGGCCGGCTGCTGGTCGGCCGCGACGCCGAACGCTCCGCCCGCCTCGACCCGGCCCGCTTCGAACCCAACCCCAAACGCCGCGTCGACGACGGCGTCGTCCTGCTCGGCGAGCAGGAACAGTCGGTGCCGCAGGTGATCGGCGCCGTGCTGCGCCGCGTCGCCGTCGAGGCGCAACGCCACTTCGGCGCCGCCGCCGACGAGCTGCGCATGACCCACCCGGCGCGGTGGGGCGAGCAGCGCCGCGCGGTACTGCTGGAGTCCGCGCGGGTCGCCGGCCTGCCCGCGCCGCGCCTGGTCGCGGAGCCGGTCGCGGCCGCGTCCTATTACACCGCTGTACTGGGCAGCGCCGTCCCCGTCGGCCGCGCGTTGGCCATCTACGACCTGGGCGGCGGCACGTTCGACGCGACCGTGGTGCGGCGCTCGGCGACCGGCTTCGACGTGCTGGCCGAGCACGGGCTGTCCGACCTGGGCGGCCTCGACTTCGACCAGGCCCTCGTCGAACACCTCGGCCGCGGGTACTCCGACACCCGCACCACCCTGTGGAACAGCCTGGTCAGCCCCGCCGACGCCGGCCAGCGCCGCCAGCGCGCCCTGCTGTACGACGACGTGCGCGGCGCCAAGGAGATGCTGTCCCGCACGACCAGCGCCGACGTGCACCTGCCCGCTCTGGACATCTCCGCGCACATCACGCGCGACGAGTTCGAGGGGCTGATCCGGCAGTACGTGATGCAGACGGTGCACTGCCTGGCCCAGACCATCACCGCCGCCCGGATGGCCCCGCCGGACCTGGTGGGCATCTTCCTGGTCGGCGGCTCCAGCCGTATCCCGATCGCCGCACACCTGATCCACACCGAGCTGGGCGTGGCACCGACGACCCTCGAACAGCCCGAGACGGTGGTGGCCGAGGGCGCCCTGTTCTTCGGGGCGGCCGCCGCCGAGCCGACCGGCCCCGTCCACTCGGGCGTACCCCGCGTCGCCCCACCCCCGGCCCGCCCGGTCACTGCACAGCCCGCTCGCCCTGTTACCCAACCCCCCGCCCACCCTGCTTCCTTGCCGCCCGCCCACCCTGCTTCTTCGCCCCCCGCCCGCCCGGTAGCGCCGCCCCGCCCGCCGACGATCAGCCGCCCCCAGGCTCCACGCCCACCCATGACGGCGCCCCAGGTCGCACACCCACCGGCCGCCGCCCAGCCGCCGGCTCAGCCGCGCGGCCAGGTCGCCCCCGGCTACAGCCTGCCCAGCGCGTACGGCCACGGCAGGCCCGCCCAGCCGGTCCCGCCCCCCGCCGGCTACGGCGCGGCGGTGGGCAAGCCGCCGCCGGTCAGCGCGGTACCCGTCTCGCCGCGCCCCGCCCCGCCCCGCGCCTGGTACGAGGAGCCGACTCTGGTGTGGACGGTCGCGCTCGGCGTGATGGTGGTGATCGCCCTGATCGTCCTGGTGATCCTGGCCGCCAGCTGACCCCGGCGTAGTCCTTGAGGGGTCGCCCGCCGCCCGCTCTCTCCGCCGATTGCTGCGCTCCGCCGGCTGCTCTCTCCGCCGATCAAGGCTGAATGCACGTGGTTGGATCTCCTTTCCGCGTGCGTCCGCGCCCAGGCCGGCCCGTGACGGCGTGTCGCCACGCCGTGCACGCCGATCAAGGGCGAATGCACGTGGTTGGATCTCTTTCCGCGTGTGTTTGTCCTTGATCCATGCGAATGCCCTTGATCGGGGCGGCATGGACACGCAAGCACCCCGCCCGGCAGTTCGGCGTCGCGCTCAGGCGGCCGCGTCCCAGCCGTCGCCGCCTCCGCGATCGGCCCTTCCGCCGCCGGAGCCGCGCTTTGACGGGCAGCACGAACACGGTCAGCAGCGGCCGCCGAGGTGTCTTCTCAAGGAAGCGCAGAGCAAAGCAACGCGCAGCCTGGGAAAGGAGCGCGATGTCGGGTCACCGGCTCGGCTGGCTACCCTCTCAGCGTGGTCAGGGTGATTCGGTCGAGCCGGCGAGAGGTGCGGGCACTGCTGGCGTACGCGCACGCGATCGGGAAGCTGACCGACAAGGAGCACCGGAGGCGTACGCGCGCACTGGGCAACACTGCTTCCCAGCATGCCCCGGATCACTACGCGGAGGGGCTGCCGGCACCCCGCTTCGTGCACGCTCCCGCCGACACGGCACCGGATCCCGCCGACCGCCTGTACGTCGGCGTCCTGGTCGGCGCGGAGGACCGTGGCGCCCGCGACGGTGGCTGGTGGCTGAGCGACGTGATCACCAACGCGCGCACGGCCGGAGAGCTGCGCGCCGTGCTGGCCAGCTTCTTCGACGGTGACGCGGCACCAGACGCCTTTCCGGAGCTCGCGGCGGCCCTAGCGCGACGCGCCCAGTGGCAGCAGGCGTGGCTGGATCGATCCGCCGGCCGGCTGTCCAAATCGGAGTACCGGTCGATCTGCGACCGGCTCACCTACGCCGCCGATCCGAGCCCGCCGACACGCGAGACGCCGGAAGCCACAGCGCCACCCAGAGCGGCCGAGGCGGCGCCGTCCGCTCTGCCCGGCGCCGGCCCTACCGTCGGGGTCGGCGGCCCCTCGGATGCGCCCGGCGCTGGCCGTGCTGTCGTGGTCGTCCCCTCGGAGGCCGACGCCGGATCGCGGCCGATGCCACTCGACGCGCTGGAAGCCGCGGTGTCCGAGCCGTCGCCTTCACCGTTGGACGCGCTGAGGGCCGCCGTCTCCCGGCCACCTCCACCGCGACCATGGGCGACGGCGTCCTCCGCGGCGCCGCGGTCAGCTGTTCCCGGATCACCGCCGCCGTTGCCACCGTCACGACGTGCGACGCCTGCGTCCGCGAACGCCGCCGACCCGGGGTCCACGCCGCTTGCTCGCACTACGGAGCCTGGGGCGCGCGGGTCGGGGGCGCCCAATCCGCCACCAATGTCGCCGGATGCGGCGGAGGCCGCTGGGTCCGGAGCCGCGGCGGCGCCAGGCCGTGGGACGCAGAGCGCTGGGCCGTTGTCGGCGTCGCTGGAAGCGCTGAGAGCGGCCGCGTCCCGGCCGTCGCCGCCTCCGCGCCCCACCTTTCCGTCGCCGGAGCCGCGCTGGCCCACGCCGGAGGCGACCGCGGCCCCACACCGCTCGCCGTCGCAGCAGGATGCCGAGCAGCCGGCGCCGGCGCGGCAGGAGACTGCGGCGGCCGGGCGGTCGGCGTCGTCGTGGTGGGCGCCTGAGGGGATCGGTGGAGCGGGCGGGAAGCCGCAAGCGGCGGAGACCGGTGAGGCGGCTCGACCGCCGGCCGGGCCGCGCTGGTTCACGCCGGAGGGGCGGCCGGCGGCCAGTGAGGCGCCGCGAACGCTGGCGGAGGGGCGGCAGGCGGCTCGACCGCTCGCGGCTCGGCGCTGGCCGGTACCGCCGCGGTCGGGGCAGGCGGGGGTGCGGGACGGGGCGCATCTGCGGATCTCCAACGCGGACCGGCAGCGGGCCGGTGAGGCGCTGATGGCGGCGCTCACGGACGGCCGGCTCAGCCCGGTCGAGTACGGGAAGCGGCTCCAGGCCGTGCACGCCGCCAAGACGTACGGCGAGTTGCTGCCACGGGTCGAGAACCTCGACGGGCTCGCCAGCGACGCCGAGCGGGAGCCGGTCATCCGGGCCGTCGAAGCGGCGGGCCGGGCCGGGGCGCTGGAGCCGGCCGAGACTCTGGACCTGCTGCACGCCGCGCGGACCGCGACGACTGACGCCGAGCTGTCCCGGCTCACGGTGGTGCTCAGGTCGCTGCTCCACGGCGCCGAGGGCTCGCCGGCAAACCCGCGCCTGTCCCGGGTCACCGACGCCGACCGTGAGCGGGTGGTGGGGCGCCTGCAGACGGCGATCGCTGAGGGCCGCCTGACGCTTGACGAGTACGACGACCGCGTCCAGCAAACCTACGCCGCTCGCCGTTTCGAGGACTTCGAACCCATCGTCGGCGACCTACCCGCCCCCTAGCGCGCAAGGTCGGCGGACACGGGTCAGGTGCCGGGGGTCCAGAAGCGGGCTAGCGAGCTCGTCGCTGGGTCTTCGGACTGGGACAGGGCGGTCCAGGGGTCGGCGCCTGGGGGGAGGTCCTGGGCGGCGTACGACGCCAGGTCGGCAGGGTCGGGGGCGGCGGTGTTCGCGGCGGCCGGGTCGGTCAGCGGGGCTTCGCCGAGGGTGGTCGGGTCGGCCCAGGGGAAGCCGTCGACGGGCTCGGGGGTGGGGTCCAGGTCCAGGGCGGGTGGGAACGCCGGCTGGCCGTCGTGGTCGGCTGTCGGGTCGAGGTCGGGGTCGGCCCCGACGGGCGGGTCGCCGCCGTCGTCACCGGGAGCGTCGGTGTCGTCGAAGTCGTCCCCGAACGCGTCGTCGCCGCTGCCGGCGTCCAGGGAGCTGTCGAGGGAGCCGTCCAGGGAAGCGTCGAAGGAGCTGTCGAAGGAAGCGTCGAGGGGGTCGTCGAGCGGCGCGCCGGCTGAGGCGTCGTTCGAAAAGTCGGACGAGAAGTCGGGCGAGAAGTCGGGCGAGGAGCCGTAGGGAGGGTCGGCGGGGAAGTCGAAGGGCTGGCTCAGGTCAGCGGTGTCGGCGCTTTCGCTCCCGTACTCCGGGTCGAAGTCCGGGTCCGGCCACTCGTGATCGGTCATGGGTCGTCACTCCTCTGTGGCGGGTGCCGGCAGCAGGGACCGGGCGCGGGACAGGACCTCGTCGAGCTGCTTGAGGCGGCCACGCAGACCTTCGCGTTCGGCCTGGAGGGCGGCTTTGCGGCGGCCCCGTTCGGCTTTGTCTTCGGCGAGCGCCTTGTCGATTTCGGCGATGTGCGCGTCGAGCTGTTGCAGTCGCCGCTCGATGGCGTCGTCGAGGGCGAGCGTGAGCCCGTACTGCAGGTCGGTGAACCGGTGCATGATCTCGTCGGACAGGGCTGCCCGGGCCTCGCCGAGCACCTCGCGCAGCCATACTCGGGCCTGCTGGCGGTCGTTCTGCACGCGCCGCCGGTACAGGATGAAAGCGCCCGCTGCCAGGCCGAGCCCGAGTCCGGCGACGGGGATCAGCAGGCCGCCGCCGACGAGGGCGCCGGCGCCGAGCGCGGAGGCGCCGGCCATGGCGCCGCGACCGGCCATGAAGGCCATGCCGCCGGCGGACATCGCGATCATCACGTTGTCGGCGCCGGCGGCGCCTTCGCGGCGGGGTTTGGTGGCGAGGGCGTGGCGGAGGGTGGCGTTGAGCCGGCGCAGCACGAACTGCAGCTCGTGCGGCCCGAACACCTGCGTGAGGGTGCGTTCGGCGACCTTGCGGAACCGGAACTCCAGGTCGTGGGAGAGCCGCACGGACAGGGCGTGCAGGGCCTTGTCGACCTCCTGCGGCAGCCCTTTGATCTCGTCGCCTTTGCCCTTGTCGATCCGGTTGAGGTACTCCTCCTGCAGGGAGGTGATGTAGTTGCGCAGCCGGCCGGTGGCCTCGACGCGGGCGCGCTGGGTCTCGGTGTTGAGGGCCAGGGACCACTGCCGGGACTCGGTGCGCTTGCGGGCGGCGAGGGCGGCGCGGTCCTCTTTGGCCTTGGCCATGTCGGCCGGGTCGGGGTCGGTGGCTTTGATGCGTTCGCCGACGCGCAGGTCCAGCCGGATGATCTCGCTGCGTACGGCGCGGAGCACGTTGGACTGCTGCAGCAGGTGGCCCTTGCCGGCCAGGTCGATGAGGGCGTGCTGGAGCTCGGCGATCCGGGATTCGCGGATCAGCTCCTGCGCGGCCTCCTTCGGCAGGGTCATGGCCAGCTCGGCGAGGCGGGCGGAGACCGGGTACCAGGGTGCGGCTCCGAACCGGGGTGCGTGGGCCTGCAGTTGGGCGCGGTCGTCTTCCCAGATGGTGCGCCAGCCCGGGTACGCGTCGGTCTTGGTCAGCGCGAACACGACGAAGTTGACGCGTTTGCTGGCCTCGATGAGGAAGTCGAGTTCGGGTTTGGCGAACGGCGCGGACGCGTCGACGACGAACAGCAGCGCGGTGGCCCGCTCGACCGCGTCGAGGGCGATCTCGGCGTGCAGCGGGTCGAGGCCGCCGGTGCCGGGGGTGTCGACGAGCGTCAGGTACTGCAGCAGCGGCGCCGGGTGGGTGACCTCGACCCGCCGGGGCGGCCGCATGCCCTCGGGGAGCCGCCCGAACGGGGTCGCCCAGTCCCGCAGGGCGTCGAGGCCGAACGGCACCGGGTCTTCCCGACCGGGCAGCCAGGCCTTCGCGGCGGGTTGCGGCCCGTGGGCGAACTCCAGGTACGTCGCGGTGGCCACCGCGACGTCCACAGGCGACAGTCCGGGTACGCCGATGAGGGCGTTGATCAGGGAGCTTTTGCCGCGCTTGGTCTCGCCGACGACCACGATGGACGGCCGGCCCAGTTCGCGGCGGCGCAGCGCGTCGACGTCGCTGGCCGCGTCGGGGTCGGCCTTGCGCAGGTACGCCATGGAGGCGTCGACGGCACCGGACAGCAACTTGGTCAGCGAGGCCGGGGATGGCGCTGTCACGCGGTGCCCCTGACGCGCTGGGACAGCAGGTAGAAGCCGCGGTGGGCGACCAGGGCTACCCGGGACTGGGCGGGGCTGGCACCGGCGACCGCGTACACCCGCCACCGGGTGGCCGCGTCGAGTGCCGCCTTGACCAGCTGCTCGGTGCCGGCCGTGGGCAGTCCGAGGATCCACTGCGGGTCGCTGGACAGCGCCAGCCGGGTCAGTTCCTGCTCCATCGGCTCGGGCAGCTCCACGGAGCCGGTGCTGACCAGCTGCGCCACCTCCATCAGCCGCAGCCGGTGGTAGTCGGGCTGTTGCAGGACCCGTTCGATGGCGTCGCGCAGCAGCTCGCGGTCGCCGAGGCGGGCGGTGTGGCTGGCGACCTTCTCCAGGCTGGACAGTGCCCAGCCGGCCTTGATCGCGTCGGTGCGCCACCGGAACGCCTGGTCCAGGGTGTGCCGCAGCCGCGGGAACCCGGACGCCTGGTACAGCATCCGGACCAGGTCGCCGCTGGCCAGCTGCGGACGGGCGGCGAGCTGCGCGATGGCGAAGCCGATCCCGTACAGGTCGAGCAGCCGCAACAGCCGTTCCCGCTGCTCGCGCGGGACCGCGCACTCCCGTGAGGTGAACAGGTCGACCGAGGCGAGCAGCACGAGCCGTTCGGTGTGCGGCAGCTGGGCCAGGGCGCGCAGGGCCTCACAGTCGGCGGCGGTGAGCCGGCCGGCCTCGGTGGTCTCGGCGAGCAGCCCGACCACGGGTACGACGTCGGAGACGACGCGGCGCAGCACCTTGGTCTGGTCGGAGGCGAGCGGCCCGGCGACCGGCCACGGGTCGGCGACCCCGGCGACCAGCTTGTCGACCTTGTTGAACAGTCCGACGGAGTTGATCGGGTTGCTGGCCAGCCGGGCCGAGATGGACCGGAACGCTTCCAGGGCCTGCAGGTCGTCGTCGCGGACCGACTGGGTGAACACGTACACGATCGCCTCGGCGCCGGAGATGGCACCGACCGAGTCGTCGTCGATGTCCTCGTCGATCGGGGCCTCGTTGAACAGGAACCGGCGGGCGCCGGCGCTGACCGACGTGTTCGTCGAGGCCAGGCCGGGTGTGTCGACGACGGTCAGGTCGCGCAGGTGGTCGCTGGTGAGGGTGACGTCGACGAACGAGATCTCGTGCCGGGGCACGCCGAGCCGCTGCGGGATCATGCCGGCCTCGTCGAGCGGCAGGCTGGCCCGGGAGCCGTCGCGGCGTACCACGTCGACCCGGTCGGCGGTGCCGTACCGGAACTGGGTCACGATACGGGTGCATTCGCCCACCTCGGTGGGCGCGACCCGGCGGCCGATGAGCGCGTTCACAAGTGTCGACTTTCCGGCTTTCAGACGACCGGCGATGGCGACCCGCAGGGGCTCGTCGAGCCGCCGCCGGACGCCCAGCACCTGCGTCTGGGCGGCGGGGCCGACCCGGGGGCCGACCTCGTCACACAGGGCGGCGACGCGGGCGGAGAGTGGACCTGGTCCCATGACTCGTCAGCCGACCATGCGGTCGGCGACAATGACGAGGTACCCGCGGTCGTGCTCACTCATGGTGTTGGTCGTCCCTCCTACGGTCCACATTACGAATATCCTGCCGACGCAGAATCCCATGTTCGTGCCACCCCCATGCCGGAGGCCCAACGTGCGTCACGCGACCGCAACGGTGCGGCCCGGTTCCCTCATCGCGGAGGCTACCGGGCTGCTGGCCGCACCGGCCCTGGTCGTCGTCGCCGGCGGGCCCGGTGCCGGCCGCAGCACCGTACTGCGGCAGCTGGGCGAGGCGTTCCGCGGCCCCGTGTTCACCGGCGGCGGCCTGGCGATGCTGTCGACGGTGCCGGCGTTCGCGCTGGCCAGAGCGGTGCGGGTGCGGCTGCCGGCCGGTGACACGGCGCTGCTGGCCGAGGCGGTGCGTTCCCGGGTCCGGGGCGGGCTGCTGGTGCTGGACGACGTGCAGTGGGCCGACCCGGCCACCCTGGCGGCGCTGCCGGCGATCGCCGCGCACTGCCGGGTGGTGGTGGCGCTGCGCACCCCGCACCGGTTGCCGCCGGACGTGGTGGCCCGGCTGCGCGACGCGGCCGGCGGCTGGCTGACCGTGCCGCCGCTGCCCGCCGACGCCGCGGCCGCGCTCGCCACCCGCGTCGCGCCGAGCCTGGACGCGGCCGCTGTGGCGTCGGTGGTCGCCCGCGCCGGCGGCGCGCCCCTGGCCGTCGAGGCCCTGGCCCGGCACGCCGCCGCCCGGGGCGCCACCGACCTGGCCGCCGAGGCGGGACAGATCGAGTACGCGGTGGCGGGTGCCCTCGCCGACCTGACCCGACCCGCCCGCACCGCGATGGCCGCCCTGGGGCTGCTGGGCCGCCCGGCCACCGCCGCCGTACTGGGCACCGGTGTGGACGAGCTCGCCGAGGCGGGACTGGTCGTGGCCGTCGACGGGGATTTGGCGCCGGTGTCGCCGTACGTGGCCGAGGTGGCCGCCGGGCTGCTCGACCCGCCGGGGCGGGAGGCGCTGCACCGCCGGCTGGCGGGACTCGTGCCGCCACGGGAAGCCGCGCGTCATCTGGCCGCCGCGGGTGACGGTGTGTCCGCGTACACGATGGCCGTGACGGCGGCCGACCACGCGACGACGGCGGGCGAACGCGCGGAGCTGTTGCTGCTGGCCTGTGATCTGCCCGGTGTCGACGCGGAGCCGGCGGTGCGGGTGGCCGCGGCCGCCGCCGCCCTCGCCGCCGGGCGACCCCGCGCCGCCGTGCGCGCCCTGACCACCGAGGCACCGTTGGGCGTCGACGCGGCTGTGCTGCGCGGCGAGGCGCTGCTTCAGGTGGGCGACGTCGCGGCGGCCCGGGCGGCCGCCGCGCCGGTGCCCGACACCGCCGACCCGGCCCTGGTCGCCGCCCGCGACCGGGTGCTGCTGCTGGCCCAGCTGGCCGCCGCCCCGCACGACGCGGCCGACGAGGCGGCGCGGATCGAGGCCCGGCACGGCGACCCGCCCGCGCACGCCGGCCTCCGCGCGGCCCTCGCGGCCGTCCGCGCCGCCCGGCGCGCCGAGGGCTGGGAGTACGCCCTGGCGTCCTCGGCGGCCGCCGCCGGCGCGGCCGGTGACCTCCTCGCCGCCCGATGGAGCGCGTGGCTGCTGGTGGAGACCCTCGCCGCCGACGGGCGGCTGGCCGAGGCCGCCCAGACCGCGGCGAACGCGGCCGCCGCGTGCGCGATCGACGTGGCGTACAGCTGGCAGACCCGCTTCCTGGCCGCGGAGCTGTGGTGTTCGGCGCTGCGCGGCTCCGACGCCGTTCGCGAGCGGAGCGGCGCGCCGGCGCCTGGAGATGATGTGCTGCGGCGGGCCGGTGACCTGACCGACCGGACGCTGCCGGTACAGGCGCGCGGTTACGCGATCGCGGCCGCCGGCCTGGTCGAGGCCGACGGCGGGCTGCTCGCCCCGGCCCGGTCCCGCCTCGCCGGCGCGCCGACCGCGCCGCCGTCGGTGGCGGCGCTGCTGGACTGGGTAGGACGCGAGGCGGCCTGGCTCGACGGGCAGCCGGAACGGGCCGCGGCCGGGTTCACGCCCGGCGCCCCGCCGCTGGTCGATGGGCTGCGCCGGATCACCGCCCGGTGGGCGGCGTACGACGGGGCTTCCCTGGTGGTCGCCGGCGCCCCGGCGGGTGGCCTGGCCCCCGTGGAGGCGACCCTGGCCGCCTGGGCGGGCGCCGGCGACTTCGACCAGGCCGCGGCCGCCTGGCACGACCTGGCCGTCCGCGAGGAGGTGCGCTGCCTACTGGCCCGCGGCCTGCACGAGAGCGACCCGGCCCGGGCGGTGCCGCCGCTGCTGGCCGCCGAGGCCCTCGCCGAACAGGCCGGCCTGGTGGTGCTGCTGGGGCGGGCCAGGCGGGCGCTGCGCCGCCACGCGGTGCGCCGCGACCAGCGCGGACCCCGTTCCGGCGGTGAGCTCACCGACCGGGAACGCGACGTGCTGCGCCTGGTGGCCGCCGGCGAGCCGACCCGCCGGATCGCCGGACAGCTCGGCATCTCCGCCGAGACGGTGGAGACACACATCCGGTCGGGCATGCGCAAACTGGGGGCTCGTACGCGCACGGAGGCGGCCGCGCGGCTCGGGGGTTCTCAATGACGGGCCCAGACAACGCTCCACGCTATGTGGTGCCCAGCGCCACCGACGCCACGTCGGTGCTGCGCCGGCTCGCGCGCGCCGGCTGGACCACCCGGGAAGGGTTCGCGCTCACCGACGGCGGCTGGGACATCACCGAGTCGCGGGTGGTGCTGTACGGGCGGGTGCCCGACCTGGAGACCGTCCACCTGGTGGTGATGGCGGCGGCCCGCGGCGCCGGCGTGGTGGCGATCACCGACGCGGTCGGCGAGGTGGGGCGGGCGCTGGTCGCGGACCTGGGCCGGCTCGGTCCGGTGTACCGGGCCGTCGACGCCGACCCCGAACCGGGCGACGACGACCTGGTGGGGCAGCTGGTGCCGGAGCAGCGGGCGCTGCTGGAGCGGCTGGCGAACGGCGAGACGATCGCGGCGGCCGCGGCGGCCGAGTTCCTGTCTTTGCGCACCGCGAACCGCCGCATAGCCCAAGCCCGCCAGCTCCTGGGCGTCCGCACCACCCGAGAGGCCGTGCTCGCCTACCTCCGCGCCCGCCGCTAACGCTTCTCTTGTGATCAGGGCGTCCCTCAAGTCGTTCTAGCAACTTGAGGGACGCCCTGATCATGGGGCGAGGCGGGCGCGGCTGGGGTCGATCGGGCGGGTGGGATCGTGCCAGCGCGGCACGTCGGGCTCGGCCGCCCGCAGGGGGAGTAGCGCGTCGGCGATCGCGGCCATCACCCGGTCCGTCGCCTCCCGCGCCGATCCGGTACCGGCCAGCGACACCGGCCGCCCGAAGTGGACGCTCACCTGTGGACGGCGCAGCACCGACCGCGCCAGCCCCCGCACCGCGCCCCTCGGCGCCGCGTACGGGGCGATCTCGTGTGCGCCCCACTGCGCGACCGGCACCACGGGTACGCCGGTGGCCTCGGCGAGCCGTGCCACGCCGGTCTTGCCGCGCTCGGGCCACATACCGGGGGCGAGCCCGATGCGCCCCTCCGGGTAGATGAGCACCGGGTCACCGGCGGCGACCGCCTCGATGGCGTCGTGCAGCGCCTGGGTGACCGAGGCGGTGCCGCGGGCGACCCGCAGGTACCCGGCGCGGCGCAGCACCGCACCGACCACCGGTGCCCGGAACACGCCGGCGGTGGCCATGACCCGGGGCGCGACCCCGATGGCATGGCAGGCGGCCAGCAGCACCACGGGGTCGACGGGGCTGATGTGGTTGGCGGCCAGGATCACCGGCCCGTCGGGTACCGCGCCGGTGACCCGCAGCCGGCCGAATGCGGCGAGGACCACACGCGCCGCTACCTGAAGCCCTCTACGACATCCCGTAGTATTACTACCGGACGTAGTAATACTGGTCGGGGTACGGGAGGGTTTCACGTGGACGCGCTCGATGTCGCCCGCTGGCAGTTCGGTGTCACCACCGTCTATCACTTCCTCTTCGTTCCCCTCACCATCGGCCTGTCCACCCTGGTCGCCGTCCTACAGACGGTCTGGCTACGCACCGGCGACGACCGGTACCTGCGCCTGACCAAGTTCTACGGCAAGCTCTTTCTGATCAACTTCGCCATGGGCATCGTGACGGGGATCGTGCAGGAATTCCAGTTCGGCATGAACTGGAGCGACTACTCGCGCTTCGTCGGCGACATCTTCGGCGCACCCCTGGCCATCGAGGCGCTGCTCGCCTTCTTCCTCGAATCCACGTTCCTCGGCCTGTGGATCTTCGGCTGGGACCGGCTGCCGAAACGCGTCCACCTCGCCTGCATCTGGATAGCGGCCATCGGCTCCACCGTCAGCGCCTACTTCATCCTCGCCGCCAACTCCTGGATGCAGAACCCGGTCGGCTACCGCGTCGACCCCGAAACCGGCCGCGCCGAACTCACCGACTTCATGGCCGTACTCACCAACAAGGTCACCCTCATCACCTTCCCGCACACCATCGCCGGCGCGTTTCTCGTCGCGGGCGCCCTCATGACCGCGGTCGGCCTGTGGCACCTGATGAAGCACCGCACCGAGGAGTTCCGCCCCGCCGTCAAACTCGGCGCCTGGGTCACCCTCATCGCCGCCGCCACCGTCGCCATCACCGGCGACACCCAGGGCAAAATCATGACCGAGGTACAGCCGATGAAGATGGCCGCCGCCGAAGCCCTGTACCAGACCGAGCAACCCGCGGCCTTCTCCGTCCTGACGGTCGGCACCCTCGACGGCAGCCGCGAGATCTTCGCCCTCAAAATCCCGTACCTGCTGTCCTGGCTCGGCACCGGCGACCCCAACGGCACCGTGCACGGCATCGACGACCTGCAAGCCCAGTACACCGCCCAGTACGGCCCCGGCGACTACAGCCCCGTCATCCCCGTCACCTACTGGACGTTCCGCCTCATGATCGGCCTCGGCATGGCCGGCGCCCTCATCGCCCTGATCGCCCTCTGGGCCCAACGCCGCGGCCGCATCCCCACCAACCGGTGGCTGCTGCGCTCCACCCTCATCCTGCCGGTGCTGCCCCTCCTGGCGAACATCAGCGGCTGGGTCTTCACCGAGATGGGCCGCCAACCGTGGCTCGTGTTCGGGGAGATGCTCACCCGCGACGGCGTATCCCGCAGCGTCTCACTGACCGAGGTCCTCACCTCGTTCACCGCCTTCACACTCCTCTACGCCGCCCTGGCCATCGTCGAGGTCAAGCTCCTGCTCCGATACGCGAAGGCCGGCCTACCACCTGTCGCGCCGCCGTTGGAAGACGACGCCGACCGCCCGCTCGCCTTCGCCTACTAAGGACCGCCGTCATGGAGCTCACCACCGTCTGGTTCGCCCTCGTCGCCGCCCTGTTCGTCGGCTACTTCGTCCTCGAAGGCTTCGACTTCGGCGTCGGCATCCTGCTGCCCGTCCTCGGCCGCGACGACAAACAACGCCGCGTACTCATCAACACCATCGGCCCCGTCTGGGACGGCAACGAAGTCTGGATCATCACCGCCGGCGGGGCCATGTTCGCCGCGTTCCCCGAGTGGTACGCCACCCTCTTCTCCGGCTTCTACCTGCCGCTGCTGCTGATCCTGGTGGCGCTGATCCTGCGCGGCGTCGCCTTCGAGTACCGCGGCAAACGCCCCGACCCGCGCTGGAAAGCCCGCTGGGACACCGCCATCTTCTTCGGCTCCCTGCTACCGGCCATCCTGTGGGGGATAGCGGTCGCCAACATCGCCCGCGGCGTACCCCTCGACGCCGACCACGAATACACCGGCGGCCTGCTCGACCTGCTCAAC
Organism: Phytohabitans aurantiacus; assembly: GCF_027923225.1. GTDB lineage: Bacteria > Actinomycetota > Actinomycetes > Mycobacteriales > Micromonosporaceae > Phytohabitans > Phytohabitans aurantiacus. The sequence continues at coordinate 49,164 of NZ_BSDI01000021.1, read as the reverse complement.
CCGTACGCGCTGCTCGGCGGCCTTACCACCCTCGCCCTGTTCGTCACCCACGGCGCCGTCTTCCTCGCCCTCAAGACCACCGGCGACATCCGCGCCCGCGCCAACACCCTCGCCGCCCGCACCGGCGTCGCGGCCGCCGCCCTGCTCGCCACGTTCCTGACCTGGACAGCGCCCGCCGGACTCGCCCTGATCTGCGCCCTCGCGGCCATCGCCGCCGTCGTGGGCGCCCTGATCGCCAACCGTCGCGGCCGCGAAGGGTGGGCATTCCTGGGTACCGCTAGCGGCATAGCCTTGGCGGTGGCCACCCTGTTCGCGGGCCTGTACCCCGACGTCCTCCCGTCCACCGTGGACCCCGCCCACAGCCTCACCGTCGAGAACGCCGCCGCCACCCCGTACACGCTGCGCATCCTGAGCTGGGTGGCCCTGTTCTTCGCCCCCTTGGTCCTCATGTACCAGGCCTGGACGTACTGGGTCTTCCGCCGCCGCCTAGGCATAGCCCAAATCCCCGACTAACAGTTCCTTCTCGCCCCTCCGCGCCCCTCGCTCCGCCCCGCACACCCTCCGCACGCCCTCCGCCCCTTTATCCGCCGCGCCCTCCGCGCCTCCGCCCCTCTGCGCCGTGCGCCCTCCGTCCCCGCTCTGCGCCGTGCGCGCTCCTTTGCTCGTCGATCAAGGGCGAACGCACGTGCTTTGATCTCCGATCCGCGTACGGGCGTCGCGCGGGCGCCGTCCGGCGGGTGCGGTACGGCGTGTCGCCGCGCCGTTTGCGCCGATCAAGGGCGAACGCACGTGCTTTGATCTCTTTCCGCGTGCGTTTGCCCTTGATCCATCGAGATGCCCTTGATCGGCGCGGCCTGCGGCCCTGCGGACTCGCGACGGCCGCTGCGCTCGCTCCCGCAAACCCTTCGCGCCGCGCTCCGCACCCGTCGGCCGGCACAGCGTCGTCCGCGGTTGGACACCCGATGCCGCGTTTTCCCGGATATTGCGGCATCAGACGCTGGTCGAGGGGACGTTTTCCCCGAAATTGCTGCCTTCGCCGATCAAGAAGGGCCTCGAGCCCAACACCGGGTCGCGATCGACGAACACGACCTGGTGTCCCCACCAGCACACGCGACACGAGCACGTTCACGACCAGGCCGACGGCCGCGGATGTACCGGGCCGCCGCATGCGGCGGCGATCATCGCGCAAGCGGCCCACCGACCAGATTGCCCCGATCCGCGTAGCGGATCTCTCGCGCTGTGAACGGTTATTGCTGCTCCAGCAGCAATAACCGTTCACAGCGCGTCGCGGAACAGCGACCTGACGCCTGGTCCGCGCGCGCCTAGCTCAGCGACGCCGATCAAGGAAATCCGCATGGATCAAGGGCGGACGCGCGCGGAATAGAGATCCAACCACGCGCATTCGCCCTTGATCGGCGCAAACGGCGCGGCGACACGCCGCATGCCGCACTGCGGGCCGCGCAAAGGCCGCTCGCCGGGCGAGCCCGCGCGGCGAGCAGAAGAGCACGCGTGCCCGTGCGGCGAGCAAGGAGCACGCTGCACGCGGCGCGAAGCGGGCCACGCAAAAGCCGCTGGGCGGGCAAAGCCGCGCAGCGCGCACGGGCCGGGTGAAGCGCACGTGGGAGGCGCTATGTGCGTTTGAAGACGCGTAAACCCTTGCCCTCGCGCCACCACTGGATGAGCAGGTGGTCGGCGGGGGAGCCGACCTTCGTCAGCACCACCTCGGTGATGTCGGCGCGGAACAGATGCGACGGCCCCGGGGGAGCGTCCTTGTTGACCTCGGACACCCGGGCCGGGTCGGTGATCTCCTCGACCCGGCCCGACAGTTTCGCGTCGCCGGGCCAGGCCGCCGGATCGTCGTCGTCAGGGTCGACGCTGGCGCTGTGCAGCGCGAACCGCGGGTCACGCCGCAGATCCAGTGCCTTGCGCGACAGCCACATCCCGCCGAACCACAGCTCGCCGTCGCGGAACTGCGCCTCGGTGCCGCTGATCCGCGGCGAACCGTCACGGCGCAGCGTCGCCAGCGTCTTGTGCCGGTGCGCGTCGAGCAGGCGCCGCACCGCCGCGGCGAACTCGGGCGCGTCCGCCTCCACCTCAGCCCAGCTGGCCACCCGCGCTCACCCCGCGTCGCGCAGCTCGGCCAACCGCGCCTCGATCTCGGCCAGCTCGGCGCGCAGCTTCTCCGCCTGCTGCTCGGCCTCGCTGCGCTCAGCGGCCAGGATCTGCTCGACGGCCTCCTTCACGCCCGGCACGTCGACCAACCCCACGATCTTCAACGCCTCCACAGGCTTCACCACGTACGGCTTCGCGAGCGACTTGGCACCCTGGGTGGCCGCCACCGTCCACTCGCCATCCGTGTACGCCAACGTGACGGTCAAGCCGGCGGGAGCCTTCGGCTTCGCGGCCTTACCGGCGGCCTTGCGCGGCTTGTCGGCGGCGGGCGCCGGGCCGGGCTGGCTCGCGGGGGCGTCCACAGTGGTCACTTTGGCCTCCTTGCGTGGCGCCGGAACCGGCGTCCTGGTGATCTTGAACTCTGGTGCCGGAACCGGGTCGGGCTCCGGCACGGGCGCCGCCTTCTTCGCCCGTGCGGCCGCCGCCTTGGCGCCCCGCGGCGGGATCGTCAGATCGGCGGGGGAGAAGGGCAACTCGTCACGGCCGAACCGGACCACCACCCACTCGTCGGACGCCTCGGGATCGGTCAGCTCGGTCACCTGACCGATCTGACCGGCGATCTGACCGGCGGAGTCGGTGAACATCACCCGCGGCTTGCGACCCGCCGTGAGCGTGTCGCGGATCGACTCGAGCTCGTCGTGGGACAACCCTGCCATCGCGCGACCTCTTCCGTACACGTGTTTGATTACAGCTTCCTACCAGCCGGGTCCGACAACGTCCACTCGACACGGCCACTGAGGACTGCGCGCTACACCCAGAGCAAAATAATCACCGTGTAGGCGACGGCGACGAGGCACAGGAACGCGCTGAACGTCGTCCAAGCGGGCCTGCGCAACTCGAACTCCGACATCGCGGTGCCCGGGTTCCGGGCGTCGTAGACGACATCGACCCGCGAGCCGCTGCCAGGGGCGCCGTCCGACGGTACCGACAGCAGGTGAGCCTTGCCGGTCTGGTCGGTGTAGGCGACGGTCCAGGAGTGCAGTCCGGCGTACCAGCCGCCGCCAGCGAGCCGGCCTTGCGCCCGTACGCCGCGCCTGCGCAACACGAACCGCGTCGAGTGGCCCCACACGGCCACAGCGGTGAGCAGCAGGGGCGGGAGCAGGCCGAGAAGCTGGAGACCGGACACGTCCGTCATGGTGCCAACCGTGATCCACTTTAGTTGTTCGATAATCTACATTATGTCAACTAGAGGAGGCGGAAGACCCTCGACCCGGGGAGTTCGAGCGCGGAAACCGCGACAGAACGCCTCTGACAGAACTCGATCATGAAGGCGCCTCCGTGGGGCGGCGCGCCCCACGGAGGCGCCGGTCCGCACGCACAGAAGCCAGTGCGCACATGCAAAGACGGAAAGCCGGGCCCCGGACGTGCACCAGACGAGCCCAAGACGATTAGCCCATTCCCCGCCAGCGGAGAGGAAGCACTCCTCCCGCCGAGTCGGTATTTGATGCATAATATTCCTTATGCAGGACATACAAGACATTCCGGTCGAAGGTCTCGTCGAGGAGTTCCTGGCAGCCCGCACCGTGCGCAAGCCCTCCGAGCACACCCTCCTGGCGTACCGTCGCGATCTCACCGCGATCCTGAAGCTCATCGGCGAAGACGTCACTCTGGGTGACCTCTCCCCCAAGGTTTTGCGGGCGGCTTTTGCCGCCTTCGCCGCTGGCCGGGCCCCCGCCTCCGTCTACCGGGCCTGGTCGAGCTGGAATTCGTTCTTCGGTTTCCTGGTGATCGAGGGGGTGGCCGCCGGCAACCCGATGCCGGCGGTCGGCAAGCCGCGGATGGCGGCCGCCTCCCCCAAGCCGCTGCGTGGTGAGGACACTCCTGAGCAGCTGTTGCAGGCGGTGCACCAGGCCGACGCGCGGCAGCGGGACCCGTGGCCCGAGCGCGACGTCGCGGTACTGGCGCTGGCGCTGTGTGCGGGTCTGCGGCTGGCGGAGCTGCTGGCGTTGCGGGTGGGGTCGGTGGTGGGCCGGCCCGGTGAGCGGCGGGTGGAGGTCGCCGGTAAGGGTGGACGGCCGCGGTCGGTGCCGATCGAGCCGGAGTTGGACGCGGTCGTGGAGCGGTACGTGGACAGCGTGCGGGTGCGGTTCGGGCGGGTGCGGCCGGGTGATCCGTTGTTGCTGGATCGCCGGGGTGAGCCGTTGCGGCGGGGTGGTTTGCAGTATCTGGTGGAGTCCTGTTACCGGCGGGCGGGGATCACCGATCGGGTGCCGCGGGGTGCGCAGTTGCACGCGTTGCGGCACACGTTCGCGACGCGGCTGGCGGAGGACGGGGCGAACGCTTCGGAGATCATGCGGTTGCTGGGGCACGCGTCGCTGACGACGTCGCAGGGCTACATCGAGGTGACGGCGGCGCAGCAGCGCGCGGCGGTGCGGGCGAACCGCACCAACCGCGCGCTGGGTGGTCTGGGGTGACTGTGGGCTACGGCTTGAGGTGGGGGTAGCCGGGGTCGAGGTTGCCGGTTTCGCGCAGCAGCGTGTAGAGCGGCACTCCGTGGGGGGCGTGTCCCCACGCGTGGTCGCCGTCGGTGGCGCCCAGCGCCCCGAGTAGTTGCTGCTGCACCGGGCTGAGTCCGGGGTGTTCCCGCTTCAGTTCCTCCCGTGCCCGCACCCACCGGTACGTGTACGCGAAGGATGCCGCCGCGCGGGTGATCGGCGAGTGGTTGTCGGACTGGGCGTGCCAGAGCCGGCGGTCGAGGAAGACGGCGTCGCCGGCGTTGGCGGTGACGTGGATGGCGTCTTCGGGGTCGGGCCACGGCATGCTGCGGGTGGGTGGGCCGGCGATCCAGTCGGTGGTGTGGCTGCCGGGTACGACTTTGAGGTTGCCGCGGCCGGGTACTGACACGTCGGTGAGCCAGTAGGTGAGTTTCACCGACATCCGTGGCCGCGGGTGGGTTTCGATCTCGCGGTTCTGGCGGCCGCCGTCCTGGTGCCACTGGTACCGGAACGGCTGGTCCCCCGTCACCGTCGGGTGCACGTCGAGGTGTGAGTGGTAGATGTGCACGTTCCAGCCGAGGATGGACCAGACGAGGCCGAATACGGCCGGGTGGTCGGTCAGGGGTGCCAGTTCGGGGCAGTTCGGTACGGCGCCGAGCAGGTGCATCGGACCGCCCTCGGGTGCGTGCCGCTCGTAGGCCCGGTCGACGGCCTCGGTGTAGTGGGCGACCTCGTCGGCGTCGAGTACGCCGGGCACGACCAGGTAGCCGTCGCGTTCGAACTGGGCACGCTGGTCCGCGGTCATCGCGGTGCCGGGGTGCTGCACGGCCGGAACGGTCGTGGTCATGTCAGGGCCTCCTGTGGTGTGGGATCGTCCCGATCACTAGACGGGTGGAGACCCGGATCCCGTTTCACGAATTCCTGTGAAGTTCTTCTGAAGGCCGTGCAGGCCGCGTCCAAGGCGCGATCGGAGGCCCATCAAGGGTGCGATCGCAGGCCGCCCAGGACGCGGTCGGCGAGTTCGCAGAGGGTATCCACCTCGGACGGTGACAGGACGGCGAACCAGGAGGCGATGGCGGCGATGTCGTCCTGGTCGCGGCCTATCCAGTAGGCGTCGCTGGCGGGTGTGGTGGCGAGCAGTTTGCGGCGCCGGTCGGCCGGGTCGGGCCGTACCTCGAGGAAGCCTTTGCGTTCGAGTGCGCCGACGAGTTGGGCGATGTTCTGGTGGGTGGTGCCGAGGGCGGCGGCGGCCTGGGTGGCGGAGGGCTCCCCCATGGCGATGACGACGGTGAGCAGGGCCGCCTGCTGGGTGGTGAGGCCGTCGGCGCGTAGCCGGTCGTCCATCTGGTAGCGCAGTCGCTGGGCGAGCGCGAGGACGGTCCGGAACGCGCGTACCGGCGGTTGCAGCTCTGGGGACTTCCACACCTTCGACATACGCAATATATTACCTAAGTGATCTGCCTCGTGCCGCACTGCGGCTACCTGTCCGCCGTCTCCCGCATGCTGGAGATCTACCGGGCGCTACGCGCGCGCGGCGCCCCGGTGCGGGTCGCCACCCACGGCGGCACCTACGAGCACCTGCTGCGCGCCGCCGGCGTCCCCTACGACCAGATCGGCCCACCCATGACCGCCGACCGGTGCGCCCGCTTCCTGCGCGACGAGCTCGGCGTCGGCCCCGTCCGGCAGAGCATGTACAGCGACAGCGAGCTGTACGAGTACGCCACCGCCGAAGCCGACTACTTCCGGGCACACCGGGTGACCACGGTCGTCACCGGATTCACGCTCAGCACCGTGCTGTCCACCCGCCTCGCCGGCGTCAAACTCGTCACCGAACACGCCGGCAGCTGGGTGCCGCCCGCGTTCGAACGCCGGCTACTGCCACCCATGCGCGGCCTCCCGCGGCGGCTGGTCAACGCCGCCCCGCCCCGCGTCCGCTTCTACTGTGGAGGCTTCAACCGGGTCGCCGCCCGCCTCGGCGTCGCACCCGTACCCAGTCTCGCCGCACTCGTCCTCGGCGACCTCAGCCTCGTACCCGAATCTCCGGACGTGCTCGGCGTCGCACCCGCCGACCTGGAGGCGTGGCGACCAGGCCGGGGTTACCGGCCCGGCACCCGGCTGCGCTACACCGGCCCGCTGTTCGCGCACCTCGACGTGCCGCTGCCCCCGGCCGTCGACGAATTCCTGGCCGACGGCCCGGTCGTGTACGTGGCGGTCAACTCCTCTCCCCCGGCGCTCGTCCGCGCCCTCATACGCGCGCTACCGAAGGACACGAAGGTCCTCGTCGCCGCCACGGTCTACGACCTGGAGTCGGAGAGCAGCGACCGGATCATGGTCGCGGGCGTGCTCCCCAGCCACCTGATCATGCCCAGGGTCGCGCTCGCCGTCACCGCCGGCGGGCAGGGCACCGTGCAGACCGCCATGGCCGCCGGCACCCCACTGCTCGGCGTACCCCTGCAACCCGAACAGGACCTCAACCTCGCCCTCCTCGAACGCCTCGGCGCCGCCCGCCGCACCCGACCAGCCACAATCCGGACAGACGCCGCCCGCATGCTCACCGACCCGATACACCGCGAAGCGGCCGCCCGCGTACAAAAGGCATATGCCACCCTCGACGGACCCGGCGCCGCCGCCGAGGCGATCCTCCATGCGTAAAAGCCGCGCCGCCACCGGCAGCGCCGTCTTCTTCGCCGCCGCGCCCGGCGTCGTCGCCGGGCTGGTCCCCTGGTGGCTGACCAGTTGGGACGCCGGCACCGCACCACTCGCCGTCCGCGCCGCCGGCGCGCTCCTCACCGCCGCCGGCGCGGCCGTGCTCGTGCACGCGTTCACCCGGTTCGTCGCCGAAGGCGCCGGCACACCCGCGCCGATCGCACCCACCGAACGCCTCGTCGTGGGCGGCCTCTACCGCCATGTCCGCAACCCGATGTACGTCGCGGTCCTCGCCGCCATCGCGGGGCAGGGCTTGCTGCTCGCCCGTCCGATCCTTTTCCTGTACGCCATTGTGGCCGGCGCCATCATGATGGCGTTCGCCCGCTGGCACGAGGAGCCGGCACTGCACCGCCGCTACGGCGACCAATACGAGCGTTACCGCCGCAACGTGCCCGGCTGGTGGCCCCGCCTGCGCCCCTGGCGCGGCTAACCGAACGACTTGATCTTCAGGACGATGACGCGCCGGTCACCGGTCCACACCGCCACCAGATCACCCCCGATCGACACCTGATCGGCCGCCTCCTTACCGATGTCGACCGCCTTCGTCGACTTACCCGTCGCGATCTCCGTCGCATACACCTGCATGATCACCTCCGAACCCTGCACCCGGCCCTCCTGCACCGCCATCCGCCCACCCCGCGTGGCGAGCACATGCGAGAAATCCGGGTACTTGCCAGCCGCCGCCCCATCACCCTTCAGGATCTTCGCGTCCGTCACCGTGTCGAACGTCGCCGGGCCGAACACCAATCGATCCTCGGTCACATACCAGCCCTCGTCATCCGACCACTCGACGTCGACCTTCCACGCCTGCTTACCCGTGCGGACGTCAACAGCGATCGTCTTGTCGTTCTCCGGCTCGTCGACCGCCATGCACACCACGAACTGCCCGCACGGCTTGACCTTCTCCACGTCGAAACCGTTCGTCAGCGGATACGTCCACGCCTTCTTGAACGACGGCAGCTTGTATCCGGCCAGCACAGCCTTACCGCCCGACGTGTCGTCGTTCTGCAACCCGATCACCAGCCCGCCGTACACCGTCCACTGCTCATCGGCGAGCGGCAACGAGCCGCTGCCCTTCGTCTTACCGTTCGACGTGTCGACCAGCCACCCCTTGCCGTTGCTCGCGTCGAGCTCCACCACCGCCTCCGGCGTGGCCGTGAACACGTCGAACAGCGCACCCCGCGCACCCGGCAGCGCACCGTCACCCTTCCCGTCCGGCCACTGCCCCACCGCCTCGATCCGGTGATGATCGATAATCAACAAGTCGTCGCCGGTGGAGCGTTTCCACTTCTCCCGACCGTTGCGCAGATCCACCCGCAGCACCGCGTTGCCGTTGAGCGAACCACCCAGGAACTCCACGATCGCGTCCGTGCCCACATAGGAGACATCCCGGCGGTCCTTCCACTTCTTCTTCCACAGCAGCTTGCCATCCGCCGCCGACAAAACCGCCCGCACATCGTCGCCACCATCGGTACTCGAACGCTCGCCGTCCAGCACCACCAGGTCACCAACCGCCGTCAACCGGATCTCCGTCGGCTCGATCGGCACGCTCACCGTCCACTTCGCCGCACCGCCACCGCCCGGCAGCGACACCACCTCCGTCGACCCGCCGCCCGCCACCGCGTACACCACGTTGTCGCCCACCACCGCCACACCCGCCGTGCCGTCCCGCTTCAACGCCACCGTGTGCGTGGTCGCCAGCTCACCGTCGCCGCCGTTCTCATCACCACCCAGCAGGCCACCGCCACCCGGGCCGCTACCGATCGACAGATTGTTGTCGTCCAGGGTCCGGATCAGCCAGCGCGCACCCGTCACCACACCCGCCATCAAGCCACCGACCAGCGTGAACACCATCGCCACCAGCAACGCCCGCCGCACCGGCCGCTTCGGCTTCGCGGGCGGCTTGGCGACCGGCGGCTGTCCTCCCACCGGCATCATCGGCGGAGGCATGGGCGGACTGATCGGGGCCGGCCCACCCAGGGGCCCACTCGCTGGCCCCGGCGGGAAAGGCGCCGACACCGGATACGCCGTCACCGGCGAACCCGCACCGATCGGACCCGACACCGGATACGGCGCCAACCCCGCCTCGCCCGTCGCCGGCTGCGACGCCATCACATGCACCATCGCGCCATACGCCACCGGAAGCTCCGGCTGCTCCGGCACCGACGGCGCCACCCCCAACCGGGCGTGCAAGCGGCTCGCCACCAGCGGCATCCGGCTCGCCCCACCCACCAGCAACAACCCACCCAGCTCACCCGGCTGCACACCCGAACGCTGCAACACCCGCCGCGTCTCGTCGACCGCCCGCGCCACCAGCGGACCCGCCACCCGCTCCAACTCCTCACGAGTCAGATGCATCGGCTCCGGCCGCCCCGGCACATGCACCGGCGCCGTACTCGACCGCGACAGCATCTCCTTCGCCGCCCGCACCTCAGACCAGAACGCCTGCCGATCCCGCCGCTGCCCCGGATCCGCCGGCTCACTCAACCGCTTCCACAACGCCGGATCGCCGACCGCCACCAACTGCCCCAGGTGCGCCACCAGGGCACTGTCCACATCGAGGCCACCCAGGTCGTCGAGGCCACCGGTCGCCAACACCCGCAACCCCGCCGGCTCCCGCCGCACCACCGCCACATCGAACGTGCCGCCACCAAAGTCGAACACACCCAAGCACTGCCCAGGCGCCACCTGCTGACCCAACACCTGCACGCAGTACGTCGCCGCCGCGATCGGCTCATCCAGCAGCCGCACCTCACCCAACCCGGCACGCCACGCCGCCGCCCGCAACACATTGCGCCGCGGCTGACCCCAATCCGCCGGACACGTCAACACCGTGCCACCCACCGGATCGATCCCCGCCGTACGAGCCTCGTCACCCACCCGCCGCAGGCTCGCCGCCAACAACTCCTCGACCCGCACCTCAAGCTCGCCGAGCAGCACCATGCCCTCGTCGACCCGCCGCTTCGGATGCGGCTCGAACCGCTCCGGCTGCGCCGCACCCAGCCGCTGCCCATCCCGGCCCGTATGGTGCGTGCCGGCCGCGTCGACGAACACCCCCGACGACAACAGCGGCGTGCCGTCGAACAACAGCGTCCGCGGCTGCTGCCCGCCGCGCCGCACCACCGCCACGGTATGCGTAGTGCCCAGGTCAACGGCGAGCCGTACGGGTTCGTCCACCGGCGCATGGTACTGACTGCGCCCCACCCCGATGTGCGAAGGTTGCTCGTGCTCTTCAAAGGCCTGGTCTACGCGATGCTGCTCTTCATCCTCATCGGCGCATTGGGCATCTGGCTCCGCCGCAACCGAGGCCGCTAACCCCCGCGCCGCTCCCCCACTCGCCGCTCGCGCCGCTCTGTGCTCGCGCCGCGCCCCGCTTTCGCCGCGCCGCCCCGCTTTCCGTCGATCAAGGGCGAACGCACGTGGTTCGATCTCTTTTTCGCGTGTATTCGCCCTTGATCCATGCAGATGCCCTTGATCGACGCCGCTGAGTCAGGCCGCGCAGTTCCCGTGCCGGTACTGGACCACCGCGCCATTGGGCGACCCGCGAGACCGGTTCGACCGGGATGGCCGCTGCGATGCGGAGTCCTCTCGCGTCGTCAGCCTTGTTTTGTATGGCCTCTCGTGTGACGTGCGAGCCGTGTCACACCCTGTAAGACATCCTAGGATGTTACTTCCTGCGCCCAACCGTGCCCTTCTCAGCGGTGGTGCGGGCGAGGCAGCAATGCGAACGCACTCTCCGCGATCGAGGTCAGGCGGGCGCGACTGTGGCCGTACGCGCCGACGACATCGGTGCCGCGGATGATGGTCAGCAGAAGGTACGCGAGGTCGTCCGGATCCGCGTCGGGGTCGATGTCGCCGCTGCGCTGTGCCGCTCGCACACAGTCGGCCACCGCCGTCGTGAGGACGGAGAAGCAGTCATTGGCCAGGCGTTGCACCTCGGGGTCGGAGGTACCGAGCTCCAGGGCCATCTTGGCGGCGAAGCAGGCCGCCGCCGCCCGGTCAGGGGCGGGGGGTACGTCGGCGGCGAGTGGCACCCCGTGGACGGCGCGGAGCAGGTACCCGTGCAGTCGTTCGAGGGCGCCCTCGTCCGGTCCGGCGAGCGCCTTCGGCGCGAACTCCCCCAGCCGGGCGAAGTACCCGGCCATCGCCTGCAGCAGCACACCGTGCTTGCCGTCGAACGCGGCATAGAGGCTGCCGCGGCCCAGGCCGGTGGCGGCGCTGATGTCGTCGACGCTCGTGCCGTTGTAGCCAGTGGTACGGAACTGCCGCTCGGCGGCATGCAGGACGTGATCGCGGTCGAAGCTTCGTGGTCTCGCCATACACAGAAGGTAATGCCGACCCACCGTACTTGACAACTCAGTACAGAACCGCCTAGGTTTTTGACAGTTCAGTACACAACCGTCCTGGCCACTCCGCACTGGGCACGACGAAGTCATGCCCACAACCGAAGGAACCAACATGCAGACAGCCCTCCCAGTGGCCCTTGTGACGGGCGCCTCCTCCGGGATCGGGCGGGCGGCAGCGCTCGCCCTCGTGAACGCCGGCTTCGCGGTAGTCGGCACGAGCCGCAACACGGCGAACGCCGGGCCGCTTGCCGGGGTGACGTTCCTCGATCTCGACGTGACCAGCGACGAGTCGGTCCGCTCCCTGGTCGAAGAGGTGATCGAGCGGTTCGGTCGGATCGACGTCCTGGTCAACAACGCAGGCGTGGGCGCGGTAGGCGCCGGCGAGGAGAGCTCGATCACCCAGGCCAAGGAGGTCTTCGACATCAACGTCTTCGGCCTGATGCGGATGACAAACGCGGTGCTGCCCCATATGCGCGCCCGGGGCAGTGGCCGCGTGGTCAACGTGTCCTCGGTACTCGGTCTGATCCCAGCGCCCTTCATGGCCGTCTACGCCGCCGCCAAGCATGCGGTCGAGGGCTACTCCGAGTCCGTCGACCACGAGCTTCGCGAGCACGGCGTGCGGATGCTGCTGGTCGAGCCGGCCTACACAAGCACGAGTTTCGAGGCAAGCAGCCTGGCACCCGACTCGCCCCTGCCGGTCTACGCCGCGCAGCGGGAGATCGCCCGAGACGTGCTGGCCACGGCCGTGCGCAACGCCGACGACCCGGACGTGGTCGCGAAGGTGATCGTCGCGGCCGCCACCGATTCCAAGCCCAAGCTCCGGTACACCGCCGGCTCGATGGCCGCACGCGTCAGCATCCTGCGCCGGATCGTGCCTTCGCGCGCCTTCGACAACCAAATCCGCAAGCTCAACCGGCTAGCCGCCTGACCCCGCGGTCAGCATCTGTCGTCCGGCCGCTCGTGAAATTCGACTTCGCATCCCTCACCAGCGACGTGCTCGCGCTGATCGACCGCTGTTCAACCATGGCTCGCCGTAAGGCTCGGGTCAGAACGTCCTTCTGCTGGCGAGGTAGGCGTGGACTGCGGAGATGACAACGGATCCCTCGCCGACGGCCGATGCCACCCGCTTGACGGAGTCTGCGCGTACGTCACCGACGGCGAACAGCCCGGGTATCGAGGTGGCGAAGCTGTCGTGGGTGAGCACGAAGCCCTTGGCGTCGAGGTCGACGCCGATGTCATGCAGCCAGGTCGTGCAGGGGTCCGCGCCGATCATCAGGAACAGTGCGGCCGCGTCGAGTCGTACATCCCGGTCGCGGGCGCGGTCGTGCCAGGTCAGAGCGCTGAGCCGGCCGCTGCCATGGACGGCAGTCAGCTCGCTGCACGGGTGCACGGTGATCCGCTGGTGGTGGGTCAGGCGCTGGACCAGGTAGTTCGACATGGTGTCGCGCAGGTCATCGCGGCGGGTCAGGACGTGGACGTGGGCGGCGTTGCGCGCGAGGAACAGGGCCGCCTGGCCGGCGGAGTTGGCGCCCCCGACAACGACGGCGTTGTGCCCGGAGAGCGGGTTGGCCTCCAGTTGGCTTGCGGCGTAGTAGACGCCACGGCCCTCCAGGTCGGCCAGGCCAGGCAGGTCCAGGCGCCGGTAGCGCACGCCGCTGGCGATGATCACCGCTGAGGCGAGGATGTCGTGCTCGTCGTCGAGCCGCACCCGAAACCCGCCGGGCACCTCCGACAGCCCAGTGACTGAGCGGGGTGAGAGAAGCCTGGTCCCGAACTTGACCGCCTGCAGCATCGCCGCCCGTGCCAGTTCAACCCCGGACACGCCGCGGTAGAAGCCGAGGTAGTTCTCGATCCGTGACGAGCTGCCGGCCTGGCCGCCGATGGCGACGTCCTCGACGACGACCACGTCCAGTCCTTCCGACGCCCCGTACACCGCAGCGGCCAGCCCCGCCGGTCCGGCGCCAACCACCAGCAGGTCACACCGGGCATCGTCGGCGATGCCCCACAGGTCGATGCCCAGCGCGGTTGCCAGGTCACGCGTGGTCGGCGCTGTCATGACGCGGCGCTGTGCCGTGACAACGGCCGTACCGGTCTCGGGCAAGGCACAGGTCTGCGCCAGGTCCGACCACGCCGACGGGTTTGAGCGCAGCACCGTCCGGTAGGGAATCTGGTTGCGTTCAGCGAAGTCCTGCAGGCGGTGCAGGTCGCGGTCGTCGTCTCCGGCCAGTACCAGACCGCCCTCGCCCTTTCTGCTCAGGAAACGCCGCCGGGCATCCAAAGCGGACAGCACGACATCGCTCAGCTCTCCCGAGATCTCCACCAGCCGGCGCAGTTCCTCCACCCGAACCCGCAGGATCGCGGTCTCCTCCATGGCCACGCCTTGGAAGACGGAGCGCTGCCCCATCAACATGCCGAGCTCGCCGACGAAATCACCGGCCTCGATCACGAATACAACCCGGTCCTCCCGGCGGTCCACGAGGAGCACGCCACCGGTCAGTACGAGGTGCAAGTCATATGGATCACCGGCGTCCCACAGCAACTCGCCGGGCGTGGGGTGCAGCTCCTCACCGGATGACCGCAACAGGTCCAGGACGTGTTGGCTCAACACCGGGAAGGCCATCTTATGAACCTCGTCCAGCCGACGGGACGAGTAATGGGTCAGCTCGTCCGGCACGGGGATGATGCTCATGTTTCTCCCTTACCTGGCAGGCGAATCGCTCCCGTCACGATTCTCCTCCGCTGGTTTTCGACGCTTCTTGCGGGCCTTTCTCGCCACGGTGGTCGCGGCCGTGCCCAACCACCACGGCGAGAGCCCTTCCTGGACCCTGACCAGGCAGAAGGTAAGGCAGATCTCCCGTACTTGACAACTCAGTACAGAACCGCCTAGGTTTCTGACAGTTCAGTACACAACCATCCTGAGCTCGGCGGACCGGCTTGGTCCGGGCTTGCAGGACCGCGACGCCGCGAAGGCGGCTTGGAGGTTTTGACTCATGACACAGGAGACCCAGCGACCGCCCGATGGCGAGGACTCCGCGAGCGACGCACTGCCCGAGGGGACCGTCGACGCGGTGGTGATCGGCGGGGGCGCCGCAGGGCTGAACGGTGCGCTGATCCTCGCCCGCTCCCGCCGCTCGGTCGTCGTGGTCGACAGCGGCTCCCCGCGCAACGCGCCCGCGAAGGCCGTGCACGGCTTGATCGCCTTGGACGGCACCCCGCCGCCCGAGATCCTTCGACGGGGCCGGGAGCAGGTACGCCAGTACGGCGGACGCGTCGTGCACGGCGAGGTGGTCTCCGCCGAGCCCGCCGCCCCGTCGGCGGACGGGGACCTGCGGTTCACCGTCACCCTGGCCGACGGCCGCAGCATCACCGCTCGCCGCATCCTGGTCGCCACCGGCCTCACGGATGTGCTGCCGGAAGTGCCCGGGCTCGCCGAGCACTGGGGGGACAGTGTGGTGCACTGCCCGTACTGCCACGGCTGGGAGGTGCGCGATGAGCCCATCGGAATCCTCGCCACTAGCGCGGCCTCCATCGGCCACGCGTTTCTGTTCCGCCAGCTGACCGATGACCTGACCTACTTCACCCACGGCACAGACCTGGACGAGGACAGCCGCGCCCGCTTCGCCGCCCGCGGCATCCGCGTCATCGACACCCCGGTCACCGAGGTCGTCAACGACCAGGACGGCGCCCTCGCCGGGGTGCGCCTGGCCGACGGCCAGGTCGTGGCGCGCCGCGTCCTCGCGGTCGGCCCGCGGATGCAGGCCCGCACCCGGGGCCTGGAAGGTCTGAGCCTGCCGATGCGGGACGTGCCGAACATCGGCCACGGTTTCGCCTCCGGCATGGCCGGCACCACCGAGGTGCCGGGTGTGTGGGTGGCCGGCAACGCCACCGATCCGGTCGCCCAGGTCGGCGCCTCCGCAGCGGCCGGCGCCCTCGCAGCCGCCGACATCAACCGGATGCTGGCCACCGCGGACACCGACGCGGCCCTCCAGGCAGCCACGCACAGCAAGCAAGGGGAGAAATGAGTACCACCGTCGACCGCGAGGCACCCGCCGCCACAAAGACAGACTCGGGCCTTCGCGGCTCACATGCCGTGCGCTGGTGGGTGCTGGTCGTGCTGGGCATGGCACAGCTCATGGTCATGCTCGATGCGACCGTCGTGAACATCGCGCTGCCCCAGGCGCAGCAGGACCTCGGCTTCAGCGACGGCAGCCGGCAGTGGGTCATCACCGGTTACGCCCTGGCGTTCGGCAGTCTGCTGCTGCTCGGCGGCCGACTCGGTGACCTGTGGGGCCGACGCACGCTCTTCGTGACCGGCCTGGCAGGTTTCGGGGCCGCATCCATTCTCGGCGGCGCGGCCTCCAGCTTCGAGATCCTCGTCGCGGCACGTGTGGCCCAGGGCCTCTTCGCCGCACTGCTCGCGCCCGCAGCACTCGCACTGCTGAGCGTGACCTTCACCGAACCGTCAGAAAGGGCGAAGGCCTTCGGTATCTTCAGTGCGCTGGGCGGCGCCGGCGGCGCGATCGGGCTGCTGCTCGGCGGCATGCTCACCGAATGGGCGTCGTGGCGGTGGGTGATGTACGTGAACGTCGCCTTCGCGGCCCCCGCCCTGATCGGCGCGTTGCTGCTACTCGCCAGGCCCGTGATCACCAAGAAGCCCAAACTCGATATTCCGGGCATCGTCGTGGTGAGCGCCGCGCTGTTCGCCATCGTCTACGGGTTCGCCCACGTGGAGTCCACCAGCTGGACCGACCCGGTCGCCCTCGGCTCCATGATCGTCGGCGCGGTGCTGCTCGCCGTGTTCGTACGGCTGGAGTCCACGGTCGCGCATCCGCTGCTGCCGCTGCGACTCGTGCTGGACCGGACCCGCGGTGGTTCGTTCATTGCGGTGTTCGTCCTGGGCATGGGGATGTTCTCGATCTTCCTGTTCCTGACCTACTACTTCGCGGCCAGCCTCGGCTACTCGCCGATCAAGACCGGTCTGGCATTCCTGCCGATGGTCGCGGCCGTCGTCGCTTCGTCGACCACGATGCCTTCGCTGGTGCTGCCCAAGGTCGGCCCGAAGATCGTCGTCAGCGCCGGCTTCCTGGTCGCCGCGGCCGGCATGGCCCTGCTGACCCGGCTCGAGTTGGACAGCACGTACGCCACCCACATCATGCCCGGCCTGATCCTGCTGGGTCTCGGCATCGGCGCGGTGATGACCACTGCGATCCAGGGGGCGACCTCAGGCCTGCACCACGAGGACACGGGCGTCGCCTCGGCGCTGATCAACACCGGGCAGCAAGTCGGCGGCTCCATCAGTACGGCGCTACTGACCACCGTTGCCTCGTCGGCCACGACCGACTACCTGACCTCGCACAAGCCCAGCGCGCTGGCCGCGGCGCAGGCCGGGGTCGAGGGCTACACGGCCACCCTGGCGTGGGGCTCCGGGTTCTTCGTGGTCGGTGCGATCATCGCGGCATTCCTGATCCCGAATCGGGCACTGGAGCCGTCCGAGGGCGAGCCCGTGATGGCCCACTAGCGTCGGCAATGGAACGGGTTGCCCATCGTCTTGCCGGCCCCGCACAGCGCACGCCGCGCGCCCTGATCCACATCGCCGATCAAGGCCACTTGCATGGATCAAGGGCGAATACACGCGGAAAAGCGATCCAACCACGTGCATTCGCTCTTGATCGGCGAGCAGAGGGCGCCAGGGCGCGGAGCTCGCCTGGGTGCGGCCGCCGTGTGTGGTGCGGCACAATCTGTACAGCGTCCTAGGATGGTGGGGTGGCGATTGCCAGGATGTGGGCGCTGGCGCCTACCAGGGCGGGTTCTTCCTCGACGCTGGCCACCAGTGCCAGCACCCGCTCGTCGGTGAACGCGGCCTCCGCACCCGGTACCCAACCTGCCACGCCCTCCACCACCACGCCACCGGGGCGTACCACCCGGGCCGCCTCCCCCAGCGCCGCCAGCCGCTCCTCCGGCGCCGTCAGGTGGTACAGGGGACCCATCAGCAGCACCGCGTCGTAGGACGCGTCCGGCTCGGCCAGCGCCCGGGCGTCGCCCGCCACGGCGTCCACACCCGAGTCCCGGGCCGCCGCCACGTGCCCCGGCACCGGGTCCACGAGGCGCACCGAGTACCCGAGCCCGGCCAGCCACGTCGCGTACACCCCAGTGGCGCCGCCCACGTCGAGCACCCTGGCGGGTGGGGGCGGCAGGACGCGACGAAGAATGTGTTGGGTGCGCACCCGTTCGATGAGGCCCGGCCCGGCGGCCAGTCGGTCTGTCTCCGGCTTGCGGTCGTAGTAGGCCAGGATGTCAGGGTCCATCCACGAATCGTCGCCGTCGCGGGCCGGTGCCCCCCACCGGTTTACACCCGATCCCGCCAGCACCCTCGCCGCGCTACGCGAGCAGCGGCCTGACCTGGTCGCGCCCTACCTGGCGGCGCTGCCCGGAGCCCGGGCCGCCGTGCTGGGGCGGCTGTGGGGAGCCCTCGCCCGCGAGCCCATTCCCGGCGTGATCGGCCGCGAGGTCCACGATGGACGCCTGACGGTGACGATGGCCGGCCCAGGTGTTGCCGATAGGGAAGCAGAGCAAAGCAGCGCAACACCATACCGCCTCACCGGGCCCGCCGACGCCGCCGAGCCGTACGCGGTCGCGCCCGACGGCCTCACCATCGGGGGCTACACCGACCCCGCCGCGCTGGTCCGGGCGCTGCTCGACCGCGAAGGCGGCGAAGGCCGCGAAGGCCGCGAAGGCCGCGAAGCAAGCCAAGGCAGCCGACGCAGCGAGGCCTTCGCCGTCGAGGTGGACAACAGCGTCGCCAACCTGGCCCTGGCCCGAGCCAACGCACAGCCCAACGACGGCAGCGCACATTCCAACGGCGGCAACGCACGGCCCAACAGCAGCAGCGCACAACCCACCAACGGCAACACCGACGGCAACGACCTTGTCAGCGTCGAGCAGGGCGTCGTCGACGGCCACCCGCTGCACCCCTGCTGCCGCACCCGCCTCGGCATGTCCACCGCCGAGATCCTCGCGTACGCCCCCGAACACCGGCCCGTCGTACCCCTGCGCGTGGTGGAGGTTCCCCCCGACCGGTGGTACGGCGACGCGCCGCCCCGCCTGATCGTGCACCCCTGGCAGTACGCGCACGTGCTCGACGCGTACCCCTGGCTCATCCCGGCGGGCACGCTGCCCGCGCGGCCGCTCATGTCGCTGCGCACGCTCGCCGTGCCCGGGTACCACCTCAAGACCGCCGTCGACGTCCAGATGACCTCGGCCGTGCGCACCGTATCGCCGGCGGCCGTCCACAACGGACCGGTGGTGTCGGCGCTGCTGGCCCACCTCGCACGCGGCACCGGCCTGGAGGTGTTGCGCGAGGACCGCGCCGGCGCCGTCCTCGTCGATGGCGCCCCGTCGCGGAGCCTGGCGTACGTGCGGCGGCTCGCCCCCGTGCTCGCGCCCGGCGAGACGGCCGTGCCGCTCGGCGCACTCGGTGGCGCGCCCGGCGCCGCCGAGCCGGAGGAGTTCTTCGCCGCCCTCGCACGGGTGTTCCTGCCGCCGCTGCTCACCATCCTGCACCGCGGCGTCGCCCTGGAGGCGCACGGTCAGAACACGCTCGTCGTGCTCCACGACGGCCGCCCCACGCGGCTGCTGTACCGGGACGTCGGCGGGGTACGGATCAGCCCCGCCCGGCTGCGCGCGCACGGCGTCGACCCGCCGCCGGTACACGGTGATCTTGTCACGGACGACCCTGACGCCCTGCGCGACAAGCTGTTCGCCGCGGCGCTGGGCGGGGTTCTGGCCGAGCAGGTGGCCGCGTTCGGGCGGGTGCACGGGATCGCGCCGGAACGGCTGTGGGCGCGCGTGGCGGCGGTCACAAACGATCAGTCGATCTTCCGCGCTAGCCTTCCGGTGAAGGCGACCACCGCTATGCGCCTCGCGGCAGACCCGCTCACCGACGTGTGGGCGTCCCTCCCGAACCCCTTGGCAGGCATGCGTTGAGCCCAGTTCTGAGTACCTGCGCCTTCCAGCCGGGCACCGTCAAAGACGCCGCCGGGCACGTCGAATCGCACCTGGCGGAGCTGGCTCCGGAGCTGGTCGGCCCGTTCCGGGCCGCGCTGCCGCAGGCCGCGCAGGCCGTCGGGCGGCGGCTGCTCGGCGCGCTGTGCCGCGAGAACATCGGCGACGCCCGCGCGCGGCACGCCGGTCGGGGCCGCGCGCACGGTTTCGACCGGGTGGAGTTCGATGCGGTACCTGCCGACCCCGTCGACCTGCTACCGGTGGCACTGCGGAATCACCGGCTCGCCGCCGAGCTCGCCGACGCCGTCGTGAACCTGGCGATCGCGTACACCCGGCCACCGTCCCCCCGCGGGGGTACGCCGGACGAGGACGCGCTCGCCGCCGAGCGGCTGGCCGTCGATGGGCACAACCTGCACCCGTGCGGGCGTACCCGGCTGGGCTGGGACGTCGGTGACGTGCTCGCCCACGACCTCGAAGCGGGCCAGACCACGATCGGGTTCGTCGCGGTCCGCGCCGACCGGCACACCGGCGACGACCTCGGCGCGGCCCTGTCCGGGTACCCGCAGGTGCCGGCGCCGCCACCCGGATACCTGATCCAGCCGGTGCACGCCTGGCAGCGCGACGCGGTGCTGCGCCACCGGTACGCCGACCTGGTCGAGTCCGGTGCGCTGCGGGTACTGGACGCCGAGGTGCCCGCCGCGCCCACCGCCGCCCTGCGCACCCTGCTGCTGCCGCCCGCCGCGGACGGCCAGCGCCGGTACCTGAAGGTGTCCCTGGACATCCAGGTCACCTCGACGCGACGCACCATCTCCGTGGCCAGCACCCGCAACGGGCCGGCGCTGTCGGCGGTACTGGATGAGCTGCTGTCCGGCGAAGAGCGCGTGCTGCTGCTGGCCGAGACCGCCGGGGCGGCTGTGCCGGCCGGCTCGGGCCGCGACGTGTCCGCGATCGTCCGCACCGGACTCGACGGCCGGCTCGCCCCCGGCGAACGGGTCGTACCCGGCGGCGCGCTGCCGCTGGCCGTGGCCGGCCTCGTCGACGAGTACGGGCGCGGCCCCCTCGCGTGGTTGGAGGCGTACGCCCGACTGCTGCTGCCGCCGTTGCTGCGCCTGCAGACCCGGTACGGGATCGCGCTCGAGGCGCACCTGCAGAACTGCCTGCCCGTGTTCGTCGACGGCGCGCCGCACCGGCTCGCCCTGCGGGACTTCGCCGGACTGCGGGTGCTGCGGCCCCGGCTGGCGGCGGCCGGGGTTCCGCTGTCGCTGTGGCCCGGCTCGGTGGTGGGCACCGACGAGCCCGGTGTGATGCGGGCCAAGCTGGGCTACACGGCGTTCCAGGCGCATCTCGGCGAGCTGGTGGTCCGGCTGGGCGACTCCCACGGGCTGGAAGAGGCGGCCGCCTGGCGGCTGGTCCGCGCCGTCGTCGACGAGGCGTACGAGCCGCTGCTCGCCGACCCGCGTACCGCCGCGGCGGCCGCCGCCGACCACGCCGCGCTCACCGCGCCGCGGGTGCCGCACAAGGCGCTAGTGCGGATGCGGCTTGCCGAGGGCGGCGACGTGTACATCCCGGTGCGGAACCCGCTGCATGCCGCCTGATCGGGTCCGCGCCGCCCTGGCCGGCGCGTCGCGGCCGGTGTGCGCCTACGTGTACGACCGGGAGGTGCTGCGGACCCGGGCCGCCGCCCTGAAGGCCGCGCTGCCGGCGGGCGCCGAGTTGCTGTACGCGGTCAAGGCCAACGGCCACCCGGACGTGGTGGCGACCCTCGCCGCCGCCACCGACGGCCTGGAGGTGGCCTCGGGCGGCGAACTGGCGCTCGCGCGGGCCGCCGGCGCCCGCCGCATAGCGTTCGGCGGCCCAGCAAAGCCGGAAGCGTCGCTCATGGCGGCCCTGTCAGCAGGCGCGATGATCCACGCCGAGAGCGCGCTAGAACTCCACCGCCTCGCTTTTATGATCAGGGCGTCCCTGAAGTCGTTAGAGCGACGTGAGGGACGCCCTGATCACGGGGAGGTCGGCGTCGCGCTGCGGGTGAACCGGCGCGACGGTGGGCTGCCGGGGAGCCATCAGATGGCGGGCGCGCCCACGCCGTTCGGTATCGACGAGGCCGACCTGCCCGGCGTGGTCGCGCTCGCCCGCACGCTGCCTCACATCCGCGTGATCGGTTTCCACCTGCACGCCGTCTCCAACAACCTCGACGGCGCCCGCCACGCCGCGTTCGTCGACGACGCGCTGCGCTGGTCCGTGGCGACCGCCGCGTCGTTAGGCATCGCGCTGGAGTACGTGAATGTGGGCGGCGGCTTCGGCGTCGACTACACCGGACCGGCCACATTCGACACCGCGCCCCTGGCTGCCATCGTCCCGCCCGACGGGGTACGCCTCGTGTTCGAGCCCGGCCGGTGGCTGGCCGCCGACGCCGGCTGGTACGCCGCCGAGGTGCTCGACCTCAAACGCACCCACGGGCGGTGGTTCGCGGTACTGCGCGGCGGCACCCACCACTTCAGGCTCCCGGCCGCCTGGGGGTACAGCCACCCGTTCACCGTGCTGCCGGTCGACGACTGGCCGCACCCGTACCCCCGCCCGGCCGTCGAGGATGTCGACGTCGACGCGGTCGGCGAGCTGTGCACACCCCGCGACGTACTCACCCGCGGCCAACGGGTCGAACGGTTACGCGTGGGTGACGTTCTCGTGTTCGGACGCGCCGGCGCCTACGGTTGGGACATCTCCCACCACGAGTTCCTGCGGCATCCGCCGCCCCAGATGTTCGTGGTATGAGCCTTCAGGTATCACCATATATTCGAATATCTGGCTTAGCGTCACCGGCATGATCAAACGGTGTCTGACGGCGGTCGCCGCCGTCGCTCTCGCCCTGCTCGGCGGGCTGGCCGTCATGTCGCCCGCCACCGCCGCCACCGTCTCCAAGCCACTGCGCACGCTCATCGCCGACCTGCCCGTGGCCACCGAGATCCGCACCGGCTACAACCGGGACCTGTTCCCCCACTGGGTCGACGCCGACTCCGATGGCTGCAACACCCGGTACGAGGTGCTCATCGCCGAGGCGGTCACCGCGCCGTCGGTCGGCTCCGGCTGCACCCTGTCCGGCGGCCGCTGGTACTCCTACTACGACGGTGCTTACTGGACACTCCCCGCCGACATCGACATCGACCACTTCATCCCGCTCGCCGAGGCGTGGGACTCCGGCGCCCGCACCTGGACCACCGCCCAACGCCAGTCGTTCGCCAACGACCTCGGCGACGCGCGCACCCTCGCCGCCGTCACCGACAACGTCAACCAGTCCAAGAGCGACCAGGACCCGGCCGAGTGGATGCCGCCACTGTCCAGCGTGTACTGCCGGTACGTCGGCGAGTGGGCGGCCGTCAAAACCCGCTGGGGCCTGACCGTCGACTCAGCGGAGAAGAGCGCGCTCACCTCGTACGCGGCGTCCTGCACCAACTCCACCATCACCGTCGAGACGGTGCTGGGCGGCGGTGGCGGGTCGACCCCGACGCCGCCGCCTTCGGGGTGCGCCGCCACCAACGGCACCGACGTCACCATCCCGGACGCGGGAGCGGTCGTGACCAGCTCGGTCACCGTCGCCGGCTGCGCCCGCGCCGCCTCCGCGAGCTCCACCGTGTACGTCAACATCGTCCACACGTTCAGAGGTGACCTGGTGGTGACGCTGGCCGCCCCGGACGGCTCCACCTACACCCTGAAGTCGTCGAACGCCGACGACGGCACCGCCAACGTCAACACGACGTACACCGCGAACCTGTCGAGCGAAACGGCGAACGGCACGTGGGCGCTGCGCGTCCAGGACGTCTACGCCGAAGACACCGGCTACCTGAACACCTGGACCCTGACCGTGTAGCGCCCCTCGCTGACGCCCGCCGATCTTGCAGAGATCGGCGGGTCAGCGCCGGGCCCAGGCGGCCGCCCGGATTTCGCGCAGCGCCTGCCGGCGGGTGTCGCCGCGCAGGGTGTCGATGTACAGCTTGCCGTCCAGGTGGTCGGTCTCGTGCTGCAGCGCCCGGGCCAGAAACCCGCTCCCTTGTACGGTCAGCGGCTCACCGTGCTGGTCGAAGCCGCGCACCGTGGCGTGCATGGCGCGCGGCGTCGGGAAGTACAGGCCCGGGATCGACAGGCAACCCTCGTCACCGTCCTGCAGTTCCTCGGACACCTCCAACTCCGGGTTGACGACGTGTCCCACCTGCCCGTCCGCGTCGTACACGAACACGCGGGCGCTCACCCCGATCTGCGGCGCCGCCACCCCGGCCCGCCCCGGCGCACCGAGCAGCGTGTCCAACAGGTCGGTGACAAGAGCCCGCAGCTCGGCATCGAAACTGGTGACCGGATCGGCGGGGCTACGCAGGACCGCGTCCCCGAGCAGGCGGATAGGCCGCATCGTCATGACCGCCAGCGTATCGGGAGCCTTACCCATCACGCCCACGCCGCGCCCCTCGTCGTGATCAGGGCGTCCCTCAAGTCGCTAGAACGACTTCAGGGACGCCCTGATCACGACGGGGCGGGGTGGGCGAGGGCGCGGCGCAGCGGGGCGGCCTTGGCGGCGGCCTCCGCGACCTCGGCCGCCGCGTCGCTGCTCCAGGTGATCCCCCCGCCGGCCCACAGGTGTACCCGGCTGTCGGCGGCCGCCGCGGTCCGGATCGTGAGGCCCAGGTCGAGATGGTCCGGCCCGACCCAGCCGAGCGCGCCCATGCTGGCGCCTCGCCCGACCGGCTCCATGGCGGCGATCTCCCGCAGCGCCGACAGCTTCGGCGCCCCGGTGACCGAGCCGCCCGGGCAGACCGCGCGCAGCAGGTCGGCCAGGCCGATCCCGGGTGCCGGAACCGCCGACACCACCGACTCGGCCTGCCACAGGTCGCACCAGCGCCGCAACGCGTACAGGTCGTCGACCCGCACGGTGCCCGTCTCGGCGAGTCGCGCGAGATCGTTGCGCTCCAGGTCGACAATCATGATGTGTTCGGCGCGCTCCTTAGCCGAGGCGAGAAGCTCGCGCCGGCCGGCCACGGTCGCCGGCCGGGTGCCCTTGATCGGCCTGGTGACGATCCGCCCGCCGCGCACCTCCACGAGGGTCTCCGGCGAGGCACACCCGATCGCCCAGCCGCGCCCGCTCAGCACCCCGGCGTACCGGGCGCCCGGCTGCTCGGCGAGCGTCCGCAGGGCCGGCAGCGGATCACCGGTGTACGGGGCGGACGCGTGCCCGACCACGTTGACCTGGTACACGTCTCCCCGACCGATCGCGGCGCGTGCGCGCTCGACGGCGGCGGCGTGGTCGGCGGGCGTCCAGCTGTCCCGCCACGGCCCGAGCCGCCACCGCCCGTGCCCCTCTCGCGGCGGTGCGGCGCTCTCGCCGTGGGCGTAGGCGACCGCGACGACGTCCGGTACCCGGGGCGCGGGACTCGGCCGGCCGGCCGGCGCGCCGATCATCCGGGCTCCCGCGGCGGCCGACACGAATACCGACGCGCCACACCGCTCGGTGTGCGCTCCGCCGATACCGCCGATGTCACGCACAGTGAGTCCGTTGCTCTCGAGGAAGTCTTCGAGAAGCTGAGCCGGATCGCCGGTGTCACCGATCCGCCACTCAAAGCGAGAGCGCTCCCTCAGCTGTCCGTAACAGGACGGCGGACGGCCTGTGACGAGCGTAGACTTAGTTGGGAGCGTTTCCACGCCAACCGGTTTGAATCGACTCATCCGAAGGGGGGATTCTCCCGTGATAGTGCCAAAACCTGCTCGAAGGAGTGTCGTTCCGCTTGGTAGCGTGCGTCACTGGTCATGTGAACCGTGACACAGCAACTACCCCACCGGCCGGAGAACCCGATGTGTCCGCACCAAACCACCTGCCCATCCGCTGAAGCCACCGACCGGGAGGCCGCACGAGTCGTCGCGTCCTTCCCCGAGCAGGGCTGGAGCCTCCTGTGTAACGGTGTCATCATCTTCGAAGACACCGGCGAGCTCCTCCCCGACGGCAGCACCATCGCACCCCACCGCGGCCCGGCGCGCCACGCGCTGGCCGCCTGACCCCGGCATTGCCCCATCTGAGTGAGCATGCCACCCGCCTCGCCCCCACCGTTCGCGGGCTGAGGCACTCGACGGACACCGTCGTCCCTCGACACCCCGGCCGCCGCGGCTAACCTCCGCGGGGCCCCTCCCCGCGCACGGACAGCTCGCGGCCCGCACCGCCCCTGTTCCCGCCGCCGTCGACCCTGCGGCTGCACAACCCGCCCGGACGTAGCAGCGAAATCCCCGATATTGCTGCTACCGGGCGCGTCTGAGGCGACAAAATCAGGGTTTTTGTCGGGATCTTGAGCGTGCCTGGACGCGGATGGTGAGGCCGCGGGAGCGACGGTCTCGCGCACGACGGGCGTCGCGGTAGCTCGAAATCCTGAGAGGTCAGAAGCCGATGACCGGGGCGGCCTCGGCGCCATACGCTTCCGGCTCGGCGGTCAGCACGTACGCCCGCAGATCCACGGCCGCCAGCATCGCCACCGCGCGGCTGGTCGAGCCCAACAGGCGGGCCGCCGCCGACACGTCCCGCCAATCCTCGGGCAGTTCCAGCCGCTCGACGTGGGAGTGGGCGAGCAGCAGGTCGAGCACGTGCCAGTTGTCGCGGTCGAGCTGGCGGGCGCCGTCGATCAGGCAGATGTCGGGCACCGCGATGCCGGCGTCCTCGTCTGCGACCTCGGCGATGATCTCGCCGACGGCGACGTTGCCCACGCCGTAGGCGACGACGGCCGTAGCGTCCAGGACGAGCCGTATGGGTGGCTCGGTCACGCGGCGTCGGCGCGGCGGTAGCGCTCGTCGAGCCGCTCCCACGCCTCGGGCGTCATCCGCTGCTCGGCGGCGCGCAGCTTGGCGCGCGCCCGGGCCTTGCCCTCGGGCGTCACGGCGATGCCGGCCTCGGCGAGCATCCGCTCGGTCTCGGCTCGGGTGTGCTGCGCGCTCATAGCGATCAGGGTACAGCGCCACGCAACCCCCTCGTGGTGATCAGGGCGTCCCTCAAGTCGCCAGAACGACTTCAGGGACGCCCTGATCACGAAGAAGGACGCGCTACGCGAAGGCCTCCGGCGGTGGGCAGGCGCAGACGAGGTTGCGGTCGCCGTACGCGCCGTCGATCCGGCGCACCGGTGGCCAGTACTTCGACGCGCGGTCCACCCCGTCCGGGTACGCGGCCAGCGACCTCGGGTACGGGTGGTCCCAGTCATCGGCGGTCACCATGGCGGCGGTGTGCGGCGCGTTGCGCAGCGGGTTGTCGGCACCCCACGACTCGACAGCGGAGATCTCCGCACGGATCGCGATCATCGCGTCGCAGAACCGGTCGAGCTCGGCCAGGTCCTCGGACTCGGTCGGCTCCACCATCAGCGTGCCGGCCACCGGGAACGACATCGTCGGCGCGTGGAACCCGTAGTCGATCAGCCGCTTGGCGACGTCGTCGACGGTGACGCCGGTGGCCTTGGTCAGCGGCCGCAGGTCCAGGATGCACTCGTGGGCGACCAGGCCCTTGTTGCCGCTGTACAGCACCGGGTAGTGGGCGCGCAGCCGCGCCGCCACGTAGTTGGCCGCCAGCACCGCCACGCCGGTCGCGCGGGCGAGGCCGTCGGGGCCCATCATCCGCAGGTACGCCCACGAGATCGGCAGGATGCCCGCGCTCCCGAAGGGCGCCGCCGACACCGCCGTCGGCAGGTACGGCGCCAGGTGCGCCCGTACCGCGACCGGCCCGACGCCCGGTCCGCCGCCGCCGTGCGGGATGCAGAACGTCTTGTGCAGGTTCAGGTGCGACACGTCCGCGCCGAACCGGCCCGGCTTGGCGAACCCGACCAGCGCGTTCAGGTTGGCGCCGTCCACGTAGACCTGGCCGCCGGCGTCGTGCACCTTGGCGCACAGCGAGGCGATACCGGTCTCGTACACGCCGTGCGTCGACGGGTACGTCACCATGATCGCGGCCAGCGAGTCGCGGTGCAGGTCGACGAGGCGGTCCAGGTCGACCAGGTCCACGTTGCCCTCGGCGTCGCACGCCACCACGACGACCCGCATGCCGGCCATGACGGCGCTGGCCGCGTTGGTGCCGTGGGCGCTGGACGGGATCAGGCACACGTCGCGGTGCGCCTCGCCCCGGCCGAGGTGGTACTCCCGGATGGCGAGGAGCCCGGCCAGCTCACCCTGCGAGCCGGCGTTCGGCTGCACGCTCACCGCGTCATACCCGGTGATCTCCGCCAGCCAGCCCTCCAGCTGGGAGATCAGCGCCGTGTACCCGGCGGTCTGCGAAGCCGGCGCGAACGGGTGCATGTCGGCGAACGCGGGCCACGTCACCGGCTCCATCTCGGTGGTGGCGTTGAGCTTCATCGTGCAGGAGCCGAGCGGGATCATGCCCCGGTCGAGCGCGTAGTCCTTGTCGGCGAGCCGCCGCAGGTACCGCAGCATGGCCGTCTCGGAGTGGTGGCTGTGGAAGACCGGGTGGGTGAGGAAGTCGGACGTCCGCTCCAGCGGCACCCGCGGTGAAACCGCGGCAACCGCTGAAACCCCGAACGCGTCCCACACCGCCTCGAGATGAGCCTCAGAGGAAAGCTCGTCGCACGCGATCCCCACCGTGTCAGGCGAGGCGAGCCACA
Source organism: Phytohabitans aurantiacus (assembly GCF_027923225.1). Lineage (GTDB taxonomy): Bacteria > Actinomycetota > Actinomycetes > Mycobacteriales > Micromonosporaceae > Phytohabitans > Phytohabitans aurantiacus. Next base: position 20,886 of record NZ_BSDI01000021.1, on the reverse strand, counting down.
GGTTGACGCCCCGCTCGGCGGCCGCCTCCACAATGGCGGAGGCCCGGCCGGGCACCACCGCGGTCACGGTGTCGAAGAAGTCGTCGGCGGCCAGGGGCACCCCGCCCGCGCGCAGGCCGGCCGCGAGCGTCGCCGCCCGCCCCGCCACCCGCGACGCGATCGCACGCAGCCCGTCCGGGCCGTGGTAGACGGCGTACATGCTCGCCATCACCGCGAGCAGCACCTGCGCCGTACAGATGTTGCTGGTCGCCTTCTCTCGCCGGATGTGCTGCTCGCGGGTCTGCAACGCCAGCCGGTAGGCGGGGGCGCCGTCGGCGTCGCGGGACACTCCGACCAGCCGGCCGGGCAGCATCCGCTCCAGGCCGGCGCGCACCGCCAGGTAGCCGGCGTGTGGCCCGCCGAACCCCATCGGTACCCCGAAACGCTGTGTCGTGCCGGCCGCGATGTCCGCGGCGATCTCGCCCGGCGGGCGCAGCAGGGTCAGGGCCAGCAGGTCCGCGGCCACCGTGACCAGGGCGCCGGCTTCGTGCGCGGCGGCCACGAGCGCGGCGTGGTCGCGAACGGCGCCAGAAGCGCCGGGGTACTGCAGGTGCAGCCCGAAGTACTCGTCGGGGAGCGCCTCATTGTCAAGATCGACGACGGTCACGGCGATGTCGAGCGGCTCCGCACGGGTGCGCAGGACGGCGAGGGTCTGCGGCAGCGTGTCGGCGTCGACGGCGTACACCATGCTCTTGCTCTTGGACGCGCGCCTGGCGAGGGTCATCGCCTCGGCCGCGGCGGTGCCCTCGTCGAGCATCGACGCGTTCGCGGTGGCCAGCCCGGTCAGGTCGGTGACCATGGTCTGGAAGTTGAGCAGCGCCTCCAGCCGGCCCTGGCTGATCTCCGGCTGGTACGGGGTGTAGGCGGTGTACCACGCCGGGTTCTCCAGCACGTTGCGGCGGATCACGGCCGGCGTGTGGGTGCCGTAGTAGCCGAGGCCGATCATGCTCGCCGCGACCGTGTTTCGCTCGGCGAGCGCCCGCAGCTCGGCGATCGTCTCCGGCTCGCTCGCGGCGGCCGGCAGGTCCAGACTGCCGTGCCAGCGGATCACCTCGGGGATCGCCGCGTCCATCAGCTCGTCGAGCGAGCCGTGGCCGACGGTTTCGAGCATGCGACGCTGGTCGTCGTCGGAGGGTCCGATGTGCCGGCCGGCGAAACTCATAGGGGCACTCCCAGGGGGAAAGGTCGACTATGCGGCCTCCCCCTCTGTCGTACCCAGGAAGGGTCCTTCAGAGTCGCCTGCCCCCGCGGTCCTTCTGCCTGAGAGGTTCCGGGGAGGATTTGCCCCTTCGGCGCCGCCGTGGTGCGTGGCGGTCTCTCCCGCGTGGGTGGTACCGGCAAGGTCAAACCTACCAGCCCAGGCTACGGTGACCGACGTGACGTACGTTGCCGCGGACGACCGCTACTCCACCATGACCTACCGCCGCTCCGGCCGCAGCGGGCTGCGCCTGCCCGCGATCTCCCTGGGCCTGTGGCACAACTTCGGCGACGGGCGGCCGCTGGAGACGCAGCGGGCGATCCTGCGGCGCGCGTTCGACCTGGGCGTGACCCACTTCGACCTGGCGAACAACTACGGGCCGCCGCCGGGCTCGGCCGAAGAGAACTTCGGCCGGATCCTCCACACGGACTTTGCCGGGTACCGCGACGAGCTGATCATCTCCAGCAAGGCCGGGTACTACATGTGGCCCGGCCCGTACGGAGAGTGGGGCTCCCGCAAGTACATCCTGTCGTCGCTGGACCAGTCGCTCAAGCGGATGGGCGTGGACTACGTCGACGTGTTCTACCACCACCGCCCCGACCCCGACACGCCTGTCGAGGAGTCGATGAGCGCCCTCGACGCGGCGGTACGCGCCGGCAAAGCGCTGTACGTCGGCATCTCCAACTACAACTCGGCGCAGACCGCCGAGGCGGCGGCGATCCTGCGCGACCTGGGCACCCCGCTGCTGATCCACCAGCCGTCGTACTCGATCCTGAACCGCTGGACCGAACGCGACCGCCTCCTCGACACCCTCGAAGAGGCCGGCGCCGGCTGCATCGCGTTCAGCCCGCTCGCGCAGGGCCTGCTCACCGACCGGTACCTGGGCGGCATCCCCGACGACTCCCGGGTACGCACCAGCGTCTTCCTCAACGAGAGCGACCTGTCCGACGAGCGGATGGCCACCATCAGGGCGCTCAACGACATCGCGGCCCAGCGCGGGCAGTCACTGGCTCAGCTCGCGCTCGCCTGGGCGCTCCGCGACGAGCGCATGACCAGCCTGATCATCGGCGCGAGCAGCGTGGCCCAGCTGGAAGCCAACGTGGCCGCCCTGTCCAACCTCGCTTTCACCGACGCCGAGCTGGCCGAAATCGACAACCTGGCCCCGGCCTAGCCCCTCCCACCCGCCGCATGCCGGCTAGCCGACGCGCACGGTCCACTCTTCCGGCGTGAAGCGCTCGAACGACTGCTCGTGGCGGTGGGCCGGCCACGCGTACGTGACCCGGCCCTGCGCCGGGCGGTAGTCCGCCGTGTACACGGTGCCCATGCCTTCGGCATAGCGCGTCTGGTACAGCGGCGGGCGCAGCATGGCCGCGACCAGCTCGTCCGCCGACGGGTCGGGCATCGCCCGCAGCGCCGCCAGGCGGCGCCCGGTCGCGCCCCACGCCTCCTGGTCCGCGGGCACGGGAGCGTCCTGGTGGTTGGTCACGCAGCCCTCGTCGACACGCGCGGCCTTCCGATCCGGCCCCAGGTGTACGACGGCGGCCTGCTCCCGGTCGACGAGAATCAGGTTCTGCGCGGTGGACACCGGCATCCCGGCCACCACACGCCACGCCTCGTCGACGCTCGCGCAGGTCTCCAGCAGATACCGCACCACCAGCAGGATGCTCATCCCCCGCCCATGGACGAACCGCCCGCCGAACGACAGCGCCACCGCCAACCCGGCGTCGTTCATGCCGTCGAGCAGCCCCCACAGGAAGTCGCCCATCCCGATCACCGGACGTAGGAACCGGGACGCCACGACCGTGCGCTCGCAATGCTCCGGGTCGAAGTCGTAGTTGCGCACCAGGGCACCCGGCGCGCTCGCCATCGAGCAGCCGGAGAAGAACGGCTTGAGCGCGGCCTGCGTCAGCACGCCGGCCGCGCCCGGCCGGTCCAGCTCCGCGGCGAGCCCATCGAGTACTGGCACCAGCTCCGGCATGTGCGTGGCGAACAGCTCCCGGGCGGCGGCCTCACCGGCGGGCTCCAGGGCGCTCGGGTCGGTCTCGCCGGCGATGACGGGCCACACCGGCTCGGCTTGTTTCGCCCAGCGTCCGTCACGCCCGTCTCCGACATCGATCGCGCGAAAAGTCAGTTCCACATGCGGGACGGTAACCGGTAAACAGGACAGGGTCTGTCAGGAATACTCACGCAGCCCCGCGTTCAGGCGTGCGGCCTGCCGCGTGAGGTGCTCGCATTCGGCGAGGTTGGGCGCCAGCCGGGCCGCCTCGGCGTAGAGGCGCGCCGCGGTGACCGGATCACCGTCGCGCTCGTGCAGGTACGCCGCAGCGGCGGTGTAGCGGGGCAGGGCGGGGTCGAGCACCGCCAGCGCGGCCAGGCCGGCCCGCGGCCCGTCGGCCTCACCGACCGCGACGGCACGGTTGAGGCGGGCCACCGGGCTGTCGGTGAGGCGGACCAGCTCGTCGTACCACTCGACGATCTGCACCCAGTCGGTCTCCTCGGCCCGCTGCGCGTCGGCGTGCAGCGCGGCGATGGCGGCCTGCGCCTGGAACTCGCCCAGGCGGTCGCGGGCCAGAGCCGCCTGGAGTATGTCGACCCCCTCGGCGATCAGGCCGGTGTCCCACAGGCTCCGGTCCTGCTCGACGAGGGGTACGAGCCGGCCGCCCGGGCCGGTACGCGCCGCACGCCGTGCGTGGTGCAGCAACATGAGCGCCAGCAGCCCCGCGACCTCCTCGTGGGTGGTCCTGGCCGCCAGCTGCCGGGTCAGCCGGATCGCCTCGGCGGCGAGGTCGACGTCGCCGGAGTACCCCTCGTTGAAGACCAGGTAGAGCACGCGCAGCACGGTGGCCACGTCACCGGGTTCGTTGAAGCGGACGCCCGACACGGTCCGCTTCGCCCTGCTGATCCGTTGAGCCATGGTCGCTTCGGGCACCAGGTACGCCTGCGCGATCTGGCGCGTGGTCAGACCACCGACCGCCCGCAGCGTCAGGGCCACCGCCGAGGCCGGCGTCAGGGACGGGTGCGCGCACAGGAAGTACAGCTGGAGCGTGTCGTCGACCGCCTCGCCCGGTCCCGGCGCGGGCTCGGCCTCGACGAGCTCCTCCCGGTGCCGCCGCGAGGTGTCGGCGCGGGCGGCGTCGAGGAACTTGCGCCAGGCCACCGTGACCAGCCAGCCCTTGGGGTCCCGCGGCACCCCGTCGGACCACGCGCGCACCGCCTCGACCAGCCCCTCCTGCACGGCATCCTCAGCCGCCGCGAAGTCAGCTCCGCGACGGACGAGGATGCCGATCACAGTAGGGGTGAGAGCCCGCAGCAGAGCCTCATCCACCGTGCGTCACTCCCTGATGGTCTGGGGCTCGGCACGTCACTCCCTGATGGTCTGGGGCTCGGCACGTCACTCCCTGATGGTCTGGGGCTCGGCACGTCACTCCGTGATGGTCTGGGGCTCGGCGAGGAACGGACGCAGCTCGAGCCACTCGTGGATCGGCTTCCCGCCCGCACCCGGCGCCGCCGACAGCTCACCGGCCAGTTCGAGGGCCCGCTCGTAGGTGTCGACGTCGATCACCATCCAGCCGGCGATCAGGTCCTTCGTCTCCGCGAACGGACCATCCGTGACCGGCGGCCGCCCCTCACCGTCGTACCGGACGAACGTACCCTCCGGCGACAGCGCCTGACCGTCGACGAACTCGCCCGAGCCTTCGAGCCGGGTGGCGAAATCCCGCATGTACTGGATGTGGGCCGAAACCTCCTCCGGCGTCCACTGGTCCATCGGCACGTCGTTGACCGCCGCCGGAGCGCCGCGGTAGTGCTTGAGCAGCAGGTACTTGGCCATCATGATCTCCTTGTCGCGGTACGGCCATTGTGGCCGCGTTCAGTGCGGGGACGGAGCCGGACCCGGGTTCTCGACATCCACCGAGACATTTTGTGGAAGATTTTTCCGTCGCGCTGCCTACCCCGATCGCCTCGTCCAAGCGCCGCCGCCAGCGCTCCCCGCACGGCCGATACGGGCCGCCCCGCTGACCGCTCCGCGCGTCCAGTCCGCCGCGCGATCCGCTCCGCGGTCGGCGCGGGCGCGGTCCGGCGCGGCCGACGCGGTCCGGCGCGGCCGGTGGGGTCCCGCGGTCCGGCGCGGGCCGGCGCGGCCAGCGCGGTCCCGCGGTCCCGCGGTCCGGCGCGGTCAGCGCCGCGATTAGGGAAGCGACGCCGTGGGTTGAGCGCGCGAGGTCCCATGGCGGGGTCGCTGCCTGCGGCGAGCTGTGAACGTTTGTGGCTGCTGGAGCAGCCACAAACGTTCACAGCTCGAGCGGTCCGCTGCGCGGATCGGGACAATCCGGTCGGGGTCTCGGACGTGCCTCGCGGCCCGGCCTGGGCGCGGAGGTCGGGTTTGACATGGCGCCAGAGCCCTCAACTCGGCGGCGTCGATCAACGAGATCCGCATGGATCAAGGGCGAACGCACGCGGAAAGAGATCGAACCACGCGCATTTGCCCTTGATCGGCGTACCGGGCGTGGCGACACGCCGTGCCGGGCTGGCCAGGCGGCGGACGCACGCGGAAACGAGATCCAACCACGTGCGTTCGCCCTTGATCGGTGCGACGGCCCCGTGAAACACCAAGCGCGACGGCCCAAGCGCGACGCGTCGAGCGGGAGCAGTGGTGCGGGCGTGGGAGCGGGCCGGGAGAGCGGGCCGCTCGCAGCGCGGAGGGGAAGGATCAGCCGGCGCGGCGGCGGGCGCGGCGGGCGGCGAGTTCGTCGCCCGCCGGAGGCTCGTCGTCGAGCGGCTCGTCGGCGGACACCGGGGTGCCAGCGGCCGGCTCGGCGGGCAGGTGGGAGAGGGAACCCTGGATCTCCTTGAACGCCCCGCCGATCGCGATGCCGAACACGCCCTGCCCGCCCTGGAGCAGATCGACGACCTCCTCCGGCGAACGGCACTCGTACACCGTGGTGCCGTCGGAGATCAGCGTGATCCCGGCCAGGTCGCCGACACCGCGCGAACGCAGCGTCTCGATCGCCTTGCGGATGTTCTGGAGGGACACGCCCGCGTCGAGCAGGCGCTTGACGACCTTGAGCACGACCAGGTCGCGGAACGAGTACAGCCGCTGCGTGCCGGAGCCGGACGCGTCGCGGATGCTCGGCACCACGAGCGCGGTACGCGCCCAGTAGTCGAGCTGCCGGTAGCTGATCCCGACCGCGTGACAGGCGGTCACCCCGCGGTACCCGACTGTGTCAAGGTCTTCTGGCTGACCAGACGGCTGACCAGAATCAGAGGGATCCTCAGACATGTGGCAACCTCCCAACGAGGCCAACCCTATAGCGCACCCTGAGGATCCCCGGGGAACGTTTGGCGCGACACGCCGCCAAGGGTGTACGCCACACTTATCCCGCGAAGTCCTCCGGACGCACCTGCTCCAGGAACTCCCGGAACTTTTCCACCTCGTCTTCCTGCTCGTCCGGAATGACGATGCCGGCCTCGGTGAGAACCTGGTCGGCACACCGGATCGGCGCGCCCACCCGCAACGCCAGCGCGATCGAGTCACTCGGTCGCGCGGACACCCGCAGGCCGTCACCGATGAGCAGGTCGGCGTAGAAGACGTTTTCCTTGAGTTCCGTGATCTCCACCGCGCGCAACGGCGCCTGTAGGGCCGCCAGGATGTCGCGCATGAGGTCGTGCGTCAGCGGCCTCGCCGGCTTGACGCCCTGCTGCTCGTAGGCGATCGCGGTGGCCTCGACCGCACCGATCCAGATCGGCAGGTAGCGGTCGCCGTCGACTTCTCGCAGCAGCACGATCGGCTGGTTGCTGGGCAGTTCCACCCGCACCCCGACCACGCTCAGCTCGCGCACCGCCCGCCTCCGTGTGGTTGTGTCTTTCCGCCCTCTCTGCACGGTACACGGTACCGCTGGCTCATTCGCTTCGCGGCGCCCCTAGGCGGCGCCACGACCGGCCCGACGTGGTCCAGCCAGTCGCCGGTCACCGGGGCCGGTCGTAACGCCGCCGCGCCGCTGCGCTCACTCGCTCACCGGCCCAACGTTTCGCGTAGGCCGGCGCGGACTAGGGCGGCGTGGAGTTGTTGGGACAGGCCTGCCAGTTCGCGGGCTGTCTCGGCGGCGCGGGCGCGGCCCGCTGGGTCGCTCTGGCGCATCATCGGCGCGAGCAGCTGGGCGAACAGGCCGACCTCGCGGTCGGCGGACGCGCGGTAGGCGCGCAGGTGCCGCGGTTCGAGGCCGTACCGGGCCAGCCCGGCGACCGCCTGCGCCACGGCGAGCGCCTCACCGTCGTACCGGCCGGGTGCGACCGGGCCGACCAGGCCGAGCCGCTCCACCTCCAGCAGGGTGGCCTCGTCGAGCCCGGAGCGCTCCAGCAGCTCGGCACGGGTCAGCCGGGACTCGACCGGCGGCGCGGTCTGTGATCCGACAGCCACCAGCGTCGGGCGGGACGGCGCCGGAGGCGCGGCCTCGCGCTCGGCGAGCTGGTCGCGGATCACCCGCAGCGGCAGGTACTGGTCACGCTGGGCGGTCAGCACGAAGCGTAGCCGCGCCACGTCGTTCCGGCTGTACTTGCGGTAGCCGGCTGGCGTACGCTGCGGCTCCACGAGACCCTCGGCCTCCAGGAACCGCAGCTTCGAGATCGTCGTGTCCGGGAACTCCGGGCGCAGCTGAGCGAGCACCTCACCGATGCTCATCAGGGGCGCCGACGGCTGGGGCGGCGATGACGGAGCGCTGCCGAGCGACACGCCCTACCTGGCCTCCTCGTCGGGGCGCGGGCCGGCGATGAAGACCAGGCGGAACTTGCCGATCTGGACCTCGTCGCCGTTGCTGAGAGTGGCCGACTCGACCCGCTCGCGGTTGACGTACGTGCCGTTGAGGCTGCCGACGTCACGCACCGTGAACGTGCCCCCGTCACGGTGGAACTCCGCGTGCCGCCGCGACACCGTCACGTCGTCGAGGAAGATGTCGCTGTCGGGGTGCCGGCCGCTGGTGGTCACGTCGTGGTCGAGCAGGAACCGGGCGCCGGCGTTCGGGCCGCGCCGGACGACGAGCAACGCCATGCCGGGCGGCAGCGAGCCGGACATCCGGCTCGGCACCACATCGGCGTCAGGCCCTTCCAGTACCTCGTCGAGCGAACCGAGGTTCAGCGTGGACGTGACGTCGAGTGGGGGAAACTCGTCGTCTGGGCGAGTCATCGGACCACCTCACGGAATCTTCTCAAGCAGCACGGAGCACAGGGGTTCGCTTCGACTGGGCGAGCGTAGCCAGCGCTCAAATACAGGGTCAACCAGACTCGCGGGCGATGCCCACGAGGTTCCGTCAGCTCTCTGTCAGCTCACGGTACGCGGCGGCGTCCAGAAGGCCGTCGAGTGCCGCGGGGTCGCTCGGCTCGATCTCCACCAGCCAGCCTTCGCCGTACGGGTCGGTGTTGATGACCTCGGGCGTGTCGGCGAGCTTGTCGTTGCGCGCGACCACCTTGCCGGTGACCGGCCCGTAGATCTCCGACACGCTCTTGGTCGACTCGACCTCGCCGATCGGCTCGCCGGCCGTCACCGCTGCTCCGGCGTCGGGAAGCTGCACGTAGACGATGTCGCCCAGGGCGTCCTGGGCGTAGTGCGTGATGCCCACCCGCACGGGTCCGCCGGCGGTGGCCGCCACCCACTCGTGCTCCGCGGTGTAGCGCAAATCATCGGGGATCACGGCATTCCTTACCTATGAGGCGGGACGTGCGTACTGCAGGTTCGTGGGCGCGGCACGGGCCGACACCTCGACCACGTCCCGCTCCTGGACGATCACCGTACCGTTGTCGTTGCCGACCGACTCCACCACCCCACCGGGAATCTTCAGGGCGGTCTCCATCGTTCGCGGCTCACCGATGACATCGATGGTGTACGGGCCGGTCAGTCGCTCACCGTCCACTGTGATCCCGCCCTCGGTGTCCAGGAAATACGTGGACGCGACGATCCGCACCGGGTCGCCACCGGTACCGCTGATCTGCATCGCCTCCGCGCCGGCGCCACGCAGTTCCTGTACAGCGTCGAGAAGCGCCGCGGCCTTGAGCTTCTGGTCCCCCTCCTCGAACCGGACGGTCAGTCCCGGCCCTTGGGCCGGAAGTGTGCCCGCGAGGACGCCGAGCTCGTCGGCGCGGCGGCTGGCCTCCTCCAGCGCCGCCTGCCGGCCCTCGACGCCGGAGGTGAGCTGGCGCTGGCTGTCTTCCAGACCGGAGATCTCCTGCCGCAGCCGCTGCTCGCGCGCCTCCAGGTCGGCCAGGATGCGCACCAGGTCTTCCTGGCGGGCCGAGGCCAGGCCGGTTTCCTCGGAGTTGCTCTTGAGCTGGACGACCAGGGTGAAGCCCAGCAGGCCCAGCAACAACGCGATGAACACGCCGGCGGAACTGAACCGGTTCCGCCGCGCGGACGCGGCGGGTGCGCCGGCACGGGCCGGCGCCGGTGAAGGGGCCGGAGCGGGCCGCTTCGCCTCGTCGGGCCACCCGGTGCCGGTCGGCCTGCGGGTCACATCTTTCCGTGGACTGTGCATCCCGCTAGGAGCCGTGGACGACCCCGACGGCGAACGACCGGAATTCCGGTTTGGGTTGCTCATCGGCACCGAACCCTACGCCTTGAACAGCAGCCGGCGGATGGCGGCCACGTTGCCGAAGATGCGGACACCGAGCACGACGACCACGCCGGTGGAGAGCTGGCCGCCGACGCCGAGCTGGTCGCCCAGGTACACGATCAGCGCCGCCACCAGCACGTTCGAGATGAACGAGATCACGAACTGCTTGTCGTCGAAGATCCCGTCGAGCTTGGCCCGGATGCCGCCGAACACCGCGTCGAGGGCGGCGACCACCGCGATCGGCAGGTACGGCTGCAGTCCCAGCGGCACCGTCGGGTCCAGCACCACGCCGAGGATCACGCCGATGACCAGCGCGAGTACAGCGATCATTTTCCGCCTTCCGAAGGGCTGGCCGACACCGACGGGGACGGCGTGGCGTAGCGCAGGCGCGGCTCGGCGGCCGCCGGCAGGGTCAGGTCTTCGGCGTCCCGTACCTCGAAAGACATGCCCTGGTCGGCGACCAGCGCCCGGAACAGCCGCCCGGTGGGGCTGTCGCGCAGCTTCTTGTCCATGTCGTCCGGGCCGACGGCACGGATCTCGTACGGCCGGGTCACCGGCCGGAAGTCGACCAGGATCGCCGAACCGGCCGCACGGATCGTCGACGTGGCGGTGAGCCGCTGGTCGTTGATGGCGATCGCCTCGGCGCCCGCGCTCCACAGCGCGTTGGCGATGTCCTGCAGGTCGCGGTCGAGCACCCGGCCGAGGTCGGGCTTGCCGTTGGCGCCGGTGACGGCGTCGATCGCGGACGGCGCGTCGTCGACGCGCACGACCACCCCGTCGCCGTGCACCCGGGCGAGGCCCGTGCGGGCCTCCAGGTCGCGCAGCTTCTCGGCCTCGGTATCGCCGAGGGCGGCGTCGCGCAGGGCCGCCACCTCGGCGCGCAGCCGCTCGGCCTCCGTGTCGAGGCGGTCGGTCTCGGCCTGACGCTGCTCGATCTGGTTGACCAGGCCGGCCCGCGCCTGGCTGCGGGAGGGTTCGTCGGCGAGAGTCTGGCGGTACGCCACCACCAGCAGGAATCCGACGGCCACGATCGTGACGGCGCTGATGACTCTGGTACTGGTGGCGCGCCACCCGGCGGGCGGGCCGTTCTCGGCGCGGCGGCGGGCGGCGTCCGCGTACCCGGGATCGAGCGGGTCACGGAACAGCTGGGTCAGGAAGTCGGGCGTGAACACCCGGTTCTTGTCGTTCATGTCTTCCTCGGGGCGGACCGCACGAGGCTGGCGACCTGCGCGACGTACAGGGCTCCCGCCACCCAGTACAGCACCAGGCCCCACCAGGCGAGCGCCCACCCGATCGGACCGGCGACCGGCTCGGCGCCGGCGGAGGCGTGCGCGAGCAGCAGTACGGGGAACGCGGCGAGCAGAATGAACGTGGCGGTCTTGCCGACGTAGTGCACCGGCGGCGGCCCGTACCCGTGGCGGCGCAGCACGGCGAGCGCGATGAGCAGTACCAGCTCGCGCAGCAGCAGCGCGGCGGTGAACTGCCACGGCACCACCTCGCGCACGGTGAAGGCGACGAGCGTGGCGAGGATGTACAGCCGGTCGGCGGCCGGGTCGAGCAGCTCCCCCAGCCGGCTGACCTGCCCCAGCCGCCGGGCGGCGTACCCGTCGACCCAGTCGCTGGTGCCACCGATCGCGAGCACGACGACCGCCGCGACGTCGGCCTCCGGCCCGAGGAAGAGATAGAGGAACAGCGGCACGCCCAACAGGCGCGCGAAGCTGATCAGGTTCGGGATCGTGAGAATCCGCGCGTTCGGTGTCTGGACGTGCGACACCGAGCCTCCCTCCCGCCCCTGACCTGGTGCCCTGCCGACGAGCACTATAGCTGTCTCGTTTGTGGACACCGTGCGCCACACCCTCTAGGGCGTCCTAGGATACTGGGTTTGTGCCTCAACTTAACCGGTTGATTAGACCGAGGCATTCATCTACTCTGATGCCACACCCAGGGAGCCGGGTGGTCCTCGTCGGGCTGTGGGCACAGCCCTTCACCTGCCCTCACGGGCTCCTACCTGAGGTGAATCATGAAACGAAAGATCGCGATAGCGGGCACCGCTGTACTCGCCCTGATCGCCTCGATCATGGTCTTCGTCAAGCCGGCCGACGCGGCCGTGGGGCTGCGCGTCAACAGCGGACGGATCGTCGAGGCCAACGGCAGCAACTTCGTCATGCGCGGCGTGAGCCACCCGCACGTCTGGTACACCAGCCAGACCAGCTCGTTCGCCAACATCAAGTCGCTCGGCGCCAACACGGTCCGGGTCGTACTCGGCAGCGGCCAGCGCTGGGGTCCCAGCAACGACCTCGGCACGATCGTCAACCTGTGCCGCACCAACCGGCTGATCTGCGTCCTCGAGGCGCACGACACCACCGGGTACGGCGAAGAGGGCGCGGCCGCCACGCTCGACCAGGCCGCCAGCTACTGGATCGGCCAGCGCACCGCGCTCGCCGGCACCGAGAACTTCATCATCATCAACATCGGCAACGAGCCGTTCGGCAACAACGCCAGCGTCAGCGCCACCTGGCCCACCGCCACGTCGAACGCGATCGGCCGCCTGCGCAGCGCCGGCTTCGAGCACATGATCATGGTGGACGCGCCGATGTGGGGCCAGGACTGGCAGTTCATCATGCGCGACAACGCACAGTCGGTCTTCAACAGCGACCCGCAGCGCAACACCGTCTTCTCGATCCACATGTACGGCGTGTTCGACACCGCCGCGGAGATCCAGGACTACCTGGGACGCTTCCGCACGGCCGGCCTGCCGATCGTGGTCGGCGAGTTCGGGCACAACCACTCCGATGGCAACCCCGATGAAGACACCATCATGTCGTACACGCAGGCCAACGGCATCGGATACATCGGCTGGTCGTGGAGCGGCAACGGCGGGGGCGTCGAGTACCTCGACATGGTCACCAACTTCAACCCCGCCCAGCTCACCTCCTGGGGTCAGCGGATCTTCAACGGCACCAACGGCATCCGCGCCACCTCCCGCGAGGCAACCTGGTTCGGCGGCGTCAACCCGACGACGCCCACGACCACGGCGCCCACGACGCGTCCCCCGACCACGCCGCCCACCACTCCCCCGACCAGCAACCCGCCCACCGGCCGCGCCTGCACGGCCACGTACGCGATCACCGGCCAGTGGCAGGGCGGCTTCCAGGCCGAGGTCCGGGTAACCGCGGGCAGCTCGGCGATCAGCGGCTGGACGGTCAACTGGACATACGCCAACGGCCAGTCCGTGACCCAGTCCTGGAACACGACGCTGACCTCCAGCGGCTCGTCGGTGAGCGCCCGCAACGTCAGCTACAACGGCAGTTTGGGCGCTGGGGCGAGCACGACGTTCGGCTTCCTCGGCTCCTGGAACGGCACCAACTCCGCCCCCACCCCCACCTGCACCGCCACCTAACATCCCGCGCCAGGCCGGGCACATACCCCGGCCGGGACGACCACCCCATCCCGGGGCCGGCGGCCCGGGACCACCGCCCGGGGCCGGCGCGGCCGCCCGGGGCTGGGCCCCCTCCCTCCGTCGATCAAGGGCGAATGCACGTGGTTGGATCTCTTTTCCGCGTGCATTCGCCCTTGATCGATGCAAATGCCCTTGATCGACGGACGCGGGCGGGCCTGCGCGCCGCCAGCGGGCGCGGGTGGGCCGGCACGCTGCCGGCGGACGCGCGCGGGCCAGCACGCCGTCGGCGGGCGCGAGTCCGACGGCAGCGGCGTGTCGCCACGCCCGGACCGCCGATCAAGGGCAAAGGCACGTGGTTCGATCTCTTTCCGCGTGCATTTGCCCTTGATCCATGCGTTTCTCCTTGATCGACGCGGCGTTCGGCCGCCAGGCCGCACGGCCGCACGGCGCACGCCGCATGGCGCACGGCGCACGGCGTAGCGGGCGCGCCGCGCGCAGCCAGGCGCCCGGGCGAGCCAGATGCAGGCGCGCCGCCCGTATCGTCCGCAATGCCCGATGGATGCGGCGCTACAGGCAGTTCGGCCGTACGCCCGGCGCCGGGCCGGGTGAAGACGTGGGCCAGGGCGCGACCGGACCGCGCGGCCTCGCTGACCGCGCGGCGCTCTCACGCCCGCCCACCAACGCCGGCCCTGGGCCACGCCGCGAAAGGCGCGGCGTAGCCGTGCGTCGTGAGGTCGCACGTCGCAAGAGCGCGCCACTCACCACGCCGATCAAGGGCATTCGCATGGATCAAGGGCGAACGCACGCCGAAAAGCGATCCAACCACGTGCATTCGCCCTTGATCGACGGCGAGAGGGGGCAGCGGGGCCGCGGAAAAGGGCGGCGGGAAGCGGAGGGGAGTGCGGGCTATGGGAGGAGGGTGGCCAGGTTGGCGGGTTTGGTTAGGAGGCCGTCCTGTAGGGCCAGGTCGGCCAAGGTCTGTACGGAGGTGCGGTTGATGTCCGGGGGCCACTTCGGGAGGGTCAGGTCGGCTATCACCTCCGGGGCGATCTGCGTGTACGTGCCGATCACCGCTCTCGCCTCGTCGGGATTGTCGTTCGCGTACGCCAGCGACTCCCGCATCGCCTCGCCGAACCGCCGCGCCAGGTCGGGCTCCTTCTCGAGGAAGGCGGAAGACGTGAAGTACAGCGCCACCGTCAGGTCGGGTGCCGCGTCGACGTAGCTGGTCGCGACCGAGCGGGCTCCCTGCGCGCGGGCTGCGGACTGGAACGGCTCGACCATGAAGGCGGCGTCGACCCGGCCGCCTTGCAGCGCCGCCGGCATGTCCGGGAACGGCATCTCCACGAACCGCAATGCGCGAGGGTCGCCGCCGGCCTTGCGTACCGATGCCCGCACCGTCGTATCGACGATGTTCTGCAGCGTGTTGACGGCGACCGACCGGCCGGGCAGGTCGGCGGCGGCGCGGATCGGGCTGTCGGCCTTGACCAGTACGCTGCCGAAATCCTCGCCGTCGACGCCGGTGGAGTTGTTTCCGTTGCAAACTACCTTGAGCGGCAGGTTGCGGGACTGGGCCAGCAACAACGACACCACGTTGCTGAAGCCGAACTGGAACTGCCCGCTCAGCACCGCCGGCACGATCGCGGCGCCGCCCTGCGCGTTGGTGAGCGTCAGTTCGATGTTGCGGCTGGTGAAGAAGCCCTTCTGCTTGCCGAGGTGGATCGGCGCCACGTCGAGGATCGCGATGACGCCCACGGTGACCTGGTCGCGGCGGCCGGGGGCGGGGGTGGCTCCCCCGCCGTCACCACAAGCCACCCCGGCAGCGCCAACCACACCAAAAACCAGCAACGATCGCCGGCGCACGATCAGTCACCCCAGACGTCGAGCGCGGTCTCGACGATCAGGCTCAGCTTGGCGACCTGGTCGTCGTACGTGAGCGCGTTGCCCTCCACTGTGGAGGAGAACCCGCACTGCGGCGACAGGCACAGCTGCTCCAGCGGCACATGCTTGGCCGCCTCGTCGATGCGCCGCTTCAGGTCGTCTTTGCTCTCCAACTCGCCGCGCTTGGTGGTGACGAGACCGAGTACGACCATCTTCCCGGGCGGCACGAACCGCAGCGGCGCGAAGCCTCCGGAGCGCTCGTCGTCGAACTCCAGGAAGAAGCCGTCGACGTCGAGCTGCGTGAAGAGGGCTTCGGCGACGAAGTCGTACCCGCCCTCGGCAGCCCACGACGACCGGAAGTTGCCCCGGCACATGTGGGTGGTCACGGCCATGCCGGGCGGGCGCCCGGCCAGCGCGGCGTTGATCTGCCGGATGTACCGCTCGTGCTGGTGCATCGGGTCGCCGCCCTGTGCGGCGACCAGCTCGCGCTGCCGGGGGTCGTTGAGGTACGCGAGGCTGGTGTCGTCGAGCTGCAGGTAGGTGCAGCCGAGCACCCCGAGCCGCCGCACCTGCTCGGCGTAGGCGGAGCTGAGGTCGTCCCAGAACTGGTCGAGGTCCGGATAGACGGTCGGGTCGATCGCGGCCCGGCCGCCGCGGTAGTGGACCATGCTGGGTGACGGGATGGTGAGCTTCGGCCGGGCGCTGGTCACCTGCCCGCGCAGGTACGTGAAGGCGTCGCCGAAGATGGTGTCGTCCAGCGTGACGCGGTCGTGCACGCGCAGCGCGGCCGACTGGAACTCCAGGGTGCCGGACTCGTTGTAGAACTGGACGGTGAGCTTCTCGTCGACGGGGTCGATGCCGCCGAGCTGGTAGATGAAGTCCATGTGCCAGGAGGTACGCCGGAACTCGCCGTCGGTGGCCGACTGGAGCCCGACCTCCTCTTGCATGCGGACCACGGCGCTGATCGCGTCGTCTTCCACGGACCGCAGCTCGTCGGCCGTTATCCGGCCGGCGGCACGGTCTTCCCGGGCGCGCAACAGCGCGGGCGGGCGCAGCAGGCTGCCGACGTGATCGGCGCGGTACGGAGGCATCGTGCGCGCTACCATGCGCTAACGATAGTCCTCAATGTCGCATCCGCACCTTCACTCCGGACCGTCCGACCTCGCGAAATCCGAGGCGTTCGTACAGGGCCTGGGCGCGCGGGTTGACGGTGAGCACTTCGAGGGTGACCGGCCGGCCGCTCGCCGCGCCCTCGGCCAGCACCCCGCGGATCAGGGCGGTGCCGATCCCCCGCCCCTGCGCGTCGGGGTGCAGCTCGATCCGGCCCAGCACGATCTCGTCCGGCCGGTACTCGACGATCAGCACACCGAGGTCGCGGCCGTCCACCGTGAGGATGCGGGTCCTGGCCGGGTCGAAGCCGCGGGCGTGGAAGTCGCGCTGGACGCCGTCGTCCCAACCCCAGACCGCCGCCACGTAGGAACGCATCGCCGCCGCGTGCAGGTCGAAACACAGGTCAAGATCGACAGCCGTGGCGGGTCGCAGGCTGTACACGGCTCACCCCCTATTCTTGAGGAGTGGATCACGTGCGGTGGTTGAGCGACGACGAGCAGCGGGCCTGGCGTGCGCTCGTCGGCGTCATCATGCTCGTTCCCTCGGCGCTCGACACCCAGCTGCAGCGCGATTCCCAGCTGACCCACTTCGCGTACACGGTGATGGCCATGCTGTCCGAGTCGCCGACCCGGTCGGCGCGGATGAGCGAGCTGGCCGCCCTGGCCAACGGTTCCCAGTCGCGGCTGTCGCACCTGGTCGCGCGGCTGGAGGAGCGCGGGTGGGTGCGGCGCGAGCGCACCCCGGAGGACGGCCGCGGATACGTCGCGGTGCTCACCGACGCCGGATACGAGAAGGTCGTCGAGAGCGCCCCCGGCCACGTCGGCGAGGTGCGCAAGCTGGTGTTCGACGCGCTCACGCCGGAGCAGGTCAAGCGCATGGAAGAGGTTGCCCGCGCCATCATCGCGAAGGTGGATCCCGACGAGACGTGCTGAGCGGGCGGCCTTCCGGCCGCCCGCTCAGGATGAGACAGATCAGATCTTGCCGGTGCCGGCGCCACTCTGCACAGAGGCCTTCACGCTGCTCGCGCTGTCCATCTGGTACCCATAGGGGATCGCGCGGACGCTGCCGCCCTGCGAGCCCGAGCCCGAGTTGACGAAGTGGTTGTTGCGCGCGACCAGTGAACCGGCCGGCGAGCTGCCCTCACCGCGGTGGAACGGGTCGGAGACGTTCTCGAAGTAGTTGCCCTCGACGAGAACACCGGCCTCGCAGGTGGAGGCGACGCCGTAGCTGCCGACGTTGCGGTAGTAGTTGTTGAACACGTGCACCGGGTTGCCGAAGCGGACCCGCGGGTGGCGCTGGTTGCTGCCGTCGAAGTAGTTGTTGTTGTACGTGACGCGCAGCTTGCCCCGGTCTTCGCCGCCGTTGCTGTCGGAGTGCCCGAGCAGCGCCGACTTGTCGTGGCTGAAGAACCTGTTCCACGACACGGTGACGTAGTCGGACGCGCGCTTGATGTCGACCGCGCCGTCGTAGCCGTTGCTGAAGGCGTTGTGGTCGATCCAGACGCGCGTCGAGTACTGCACGTTGATCGCGTCGTCGCCCCAGTTCCGGAAGTTGATGTTCCGGATGATGACGTTGCTGACGCTGGCGACGTTGAGCCCGCCGCCGGTGATCGTCGCGCCGCTGCCGACACCGATGATCGTCTTGTTGGCGGCGACCTTCTGCATGCCGCTGATCGAGATCGTCCCGGATACCCGGATGACCCGCGAGCCGCTGGCCTGCATGTTGCTGATCAGGGCGGACGCCGTGGTGACCGTGACCGGCGAGGCGCTGCCGCCGCCGCTGGTGCCGCCACCCTGGGTCGCCCAGCCCTGCATGTTGAACGTGGCCGCGTTGGCGCTCGGCATCGCGACGAGCGCGCCGGTGGCGGCGAGGCCGAGGGCGGCGGCCGCGATCAGCGGACCGCGCCAGCGGCGTGACCGGGATTTCGGGGTGGCGGTACCGGTCGGTTCTGGTGTCATTGCGGAAACCTCCCATTGGACGGAATGCCGCGAGCCGCCGGCACTGCGGCAGAGCAGCCGCTGGCGGGTGCGCTAGCTGTGGGAGCCCGTTTCTGGTTCGTGCGGGTCACAAGGTCCCCACACGTCGGAAAGCGCTTTCCGTAGCAGCGAGATTATCGATTTGTATCGATCCTGTCAACAAGGTGTCCTTTAGAGTCGCCCCATGACGCTCCTCTCCGGTCTCGTCGGCGCCCTGTCCACCGGCGCGGTCGAGGTGGTGGATCTCACCGCTCCCCTCTCCGCGCGGACGCCGATCATCGGCCTCCCCGAACAGTTCGGCCAGACCCGCCGCTTCGAACTCACCGAGATCAGCCGGTACGACGCCGCCGGGCCGGCCTGGTACTGGAACAACTTCGCCACCGGCGAGCACACCGGCACCCATTTCGACGCGCCCATCCACTGGGTCACCGGCCGCGAGCTGCCCGACGTGTCCCAGGTACCGCCGAAGCACCTCATCGGCCCCGCCGCCGTGCTCGACGTTTCCGCCGAGGCGGCCGCCGACCCCGACTTCCTCGTCGAGGTCGAGCACGTCGAGGCGTGGCAGCGCACGCACGGCCCGCTGCCCGAGGGCGGCTGGCTGCTGGTGCGCACCGGCTGGGACGCCCGCTCCGAGGACGACGACGTGTACGCCAACGCCGGCCACACGCCGGGCGTCTCGGTCGCGTGCGCCAAGTGGCTCGCCGAGGAGGCACCGGTCATCGGCGTGGGCGTGGAGACGGTCGGCACCGACGCGGGCGCCGCCCACTCGTTCGACCCGCCGTTCCCCTGCCACTCGTACCTGTTGGGCGCCGGCAAGTACGGGCTCACGCAGTTGCGGAACCTCGCCGCGCTGCCGCCCACCGGCGCGGTACTGATCGCCAGCCCACTGCCCATCGTGGACGGTTCCGGCAGCCCCTGCCGCGTCCTCGCCCTGGTCGAGCAGTAGCGTCGAGCGCCAGCGATATGGACGTCGCGACCGCCGCCGGCCACGCCCTGCGCGCGCAGGGCGTCGAGCATGTCTTCGGCGTGGTCGGCAGCGGCAACTTCCACGTCACGAACGCGCTCGTGGCGGCCGGCGCCCGCTTCGTACCGGCCGCGCACGAGGGCGGCGCGGCGAGCATGGCCGACGGGTACGCCCGGGTGTCGGGGCAGCTGGCGGTGCTCAGCGTGCACCAGGGCCCGGGCGTCACCAACGCGCTCACCGGCCTGACCGAGGCGGCCAAGAGCCGCACCCCGATGGTCGTGCTGGCGCCCGAGGCGACCAACCCGCGCTCCAACTTCTTCGTCGACCTGCCGGGGCTCGCGGCGGCGATCGGTGCCGAGTTCCGCCGCCTGAGCGTCGACCGGGTCACCGAAGACGTGACGGCCGCCTGCCACCTCGCCACGTCCGGCGCCGGCCGCACCGTGATCCTGGCCCTCCCCCTCGACGTCCAAGCAATGACCGTGATCAGGGCGTCCCTCAAGTCGCTAGAGCAGCATGAGGGACGCCCTGATCACGAAGGGAGAGAGCACGGACGGCTGGTGGACGCGCTCGACGCCGCCCGCCGGCCGGTCTTCATCGCCGGGCGCGGCGCCCGGAAGGCCCGCGACGAGATCGCGGCGCTCGCCGACCGGTGCGGCGCGCTGCTCGCGGTCTCCGCGGCGGCCAAGGGCCTGTTCGCCGGCCACCCCTGGTACCTCGACGTGTCCGGCGGCTTCGCGACGCCGCTCTGCGCCGAACTTGTCGCCGGCGCCGACCTGGTGGTCGCCTGGGGCAGCACCCTGAACATGTGGACCACCCGCCACGGCCGGCTCATCCCGCCGTCGGCGGTGGTCGCCCAGGTCGACCTGGAGCCGGCGGCGCTCGGCGTGCACCGTCCCGTCGACATCGGGGTACCCGGAGACGCCGCCGTCATAGCCCGGGCGTGCGGGGCGGAGCTGGACCGTCGCGGCCCCGCACGCGCCGGCTGGCGCGGCCCTGAACTACGGGAGCGGATCGCCGCGGAGGGCCGCTGGCGCGACGTGTCCTATGTGGACGAGGGCGGTGACGGCCGGATCGACCCGCGCACCCTGACGATCGCGCTCGACGACCTGCTGCCCGCCGAACGCACGGTGGTCGTCGACTCGGGCAACTTCATGGGGTACCCGTCGATGTTCCTGTCCGTGCCGGACGCCGCCGGGTTCTGCTTCACGCAGGCGTTCCAGTCGATCGGGCTGGGCCTCGCCAGCGCGCTCGGCGCGGCGGTCGCCCGGCCCGACCGGCTCACCGTCGCGGCGCTCGGCGACGGCGGCTTCCTCATGTCCGTGGCCGAGCTGACCACCGCGGTCCGGCTCGGCGTCCCGCTGCTGGTCGTCGTGTACGACGACGCCGCGTACGGCGCCGAGGTGCACCACTTCGGGCCGCACGGCCACCCGCTGGACACGGTGACGTTCCCGGACGCGGACCTGGCGGCGGTCGCGCGCGGGTTCGGCTGCGCGGCCGTGACCGTGCGCGACCCCGGTGACCTGCCGGCGGTACGCGAATGGCTGGCCGGCCCGCGCGAGCGTCCCCTCGTGGTCGACGCCAAGGTGGCGTCGCGCCGCGGCTCCTGGTGGCTGGAGGAAGCCTTCCGCGGCCACTAGTGCGCTGACCAGAAACGTTCACCGGGTTTGCTGACACGCCGGGCGTGGTCGGTCGGTTCCGGTTAGATCGCCTGCACGCTCGATAGC
>NZ_BSDI01000020.1 GCF_027923225.1 Phytohabitans aurantiacus | reverse complement strand
GATCCGTTCCCGCTCCAACGCGGACAATCTCTCTGCCACAACCCACTCCTACCTGCAGAAACGTGGGTGTTGCAGCCAGATCTTGAAACCGCCCTGGCGACGGTGGAGCTCCAAGATCTGCGTGTGGCAGATCGGCGCGTGATGCGGCGCGCCTCGCTGCCGGTCCACCTAGCCCTGCTCGCCGATCAAGGCGATGTCCATCGATCAAGGGCGAACGCACGCGGCAATGAGATCCAACCACGTGCATTCGCCCTTGATCGGCGGAACGCCGGCGCGCCGGGCGCACGCAGCCGGCGAGGCAACGCGCCGGAAGGGGCGCGGCCGCTCGACGGGCGGCGGCCGAAGGGGCCGCGATGGGTAAGGCGCCCCTCGCGTCGTTGCGAGAGGCGCCCCGATCACCCAGGAGTCAGCTGGCCTTGCGAACCGCCTCGGCCAGTTCCTCCTTGGTCATCTTCGAGCGGCCGGGCACGTCGGCCTCCTTGGCCTGCTCGTACAGCTCGTCCTTGCTCAAATCGGCGCTCGTGCCGGCGCCCTCGCCGGGCGGTCCGTCGCGGAAGCCGTGCTCGGTCAGCACCGCCAGCCGCCGCTCCTCGAACGCCGCGCCCAACTCCACCAAGCGCTCCGCGTCGACCGACTCGGACAACGCCGGGAGGATTTTGGTCTCTTCCTCCTCGACGTGGTGCGTCACGGCCTCGATGAAATCGTCTAGAACGCTCTCGAACTCCGCGCTCTTCGGGTCAATCTCCTCCAGCTTGTGCATCAGCTGCTCGGCTTCGTGGTGCTCCTCCACGCCGTGGTAGACCTGACCCTGCTCGGGCGGGTCTGCCTTGACGATCGCGGTGTAGACCCGCTCCTCCTCCGCCCACGAGTGCGCGGACAGCCGGGCAACGCATTCTTTCAGCAGCGCGGCACGGTCGGCCTTCCGCGATTTCATCTGCTCGAACAATCGTTCCATCACCCGGTGGTCGTTCTTGATCAAGGTCACCGCATCGGACGCCATCGTCCCCTCCTCGCAACCTCCAGCAATGGCGGGTTGGGAGGTACCCGTTGGAGGGTGCGGCAAACGCCGCAGGGCGCCGCCACCGCCCTTTTTCGTCGATCAAGGGCGAATACACGCGATTTGATCTCATTTTCGCGCGCGTTCACCCTGAGACCAAAGAGGCCCCGGGGCGCTTGAGGCGGCGCGCCGTCGTGGCCGGGCCAGCCGTCGGGGTTTGAGGGGTCGGCGGCGGTGTTTCGCCGCGCCCCTGTTCGCCGATCAAGGGCATTCGCATGGATCAAGGGCGAATGCACGCGGTTTAGAGATCCAACGACGTGCATTCGCCCTTGATCGGCGGGTAGGGCGTGGCGACACGCCGTGCCGGGCCGGCCTGGGAGCGGATGCACGCGGAGAAGAGATCCAACCACGTGCGTTCGCCCTTGATCGGCGTGAGGCGGGAGGCGTGAGGCGTGAGGCGTGAGGCGGGAGGCGTGCGGGGCGCGGCGACACGTCGTCACGGGCGAGCCCCGGCACCAAGGCGAGAACCTACGGGACCTCGGCGCCAAGGCGGGAAATGGTGGGCGCGGCAGGTTTCGAACCTGCGACCCCTCGCTTGTAAGGCGAGTGCTCTTCCACTGAGCTACGCGCCCGCACGCACGTCGGCCGGCGGCGGCAAGCTTACCTTGCCGTCACCGACCGCCACGCGCAAGCCAGATCATGCGGCCGGAGCCGCCGGATCACGCCGTCAGCTCGGCCAGCGCCTTGCGCCAGGCCAACTGGTCGCGAGCCTCGCCGGGCATGTTCTGCTCAGCGAATCGCACCACACCGGCCTTGTCGATGATGAAGGTGCCACGGTTGGAGAAGCCACGCTCGGCGTTGAACACCCCGTACTCCTGCGCCACCGCACCGTGCGGCCAGAAGTCGGAGAGCAGCGGAAACTCGAAACCCTCCCGCTCGGCCCACACCTTGTGGCTGAAGACGGAGTCGACGCTGACGGTCAGCACCTGGACGTCGTCGTTGACGTACTCGTTGAGGTTGTCACGCACCTCGCAGAGCTCGCCCTGGCACGTGCCCGTGAAGGCCAGTGGGTAGAACACCAGGAGCACGTTCTGCCGGCCCCGGTAGTCGCTGAGCCGCACCTCCTGGTTGTTCTGGTCGCGCAGCAGGAAGTCGGGCGCCTCGGCGCCCACCTCGATCGGCATGAAGTAGCCCTTCTCTCACCCAGGTCTGCGCACACGACGATAGACCGGCGACAGAGCGCGCCGCCGGCCGGGCGAGAGTGGGCTTGGCTACTTCTTCGAACGGGCGGCCCGTGGCAGCACCAGCCGGGCGGCACTCCAGTCTTTGCCCGCGTTTACCGTCGAGGTCTGCTGGAGCCCGGCCGTGGGTGCTACCTCACTGATGTCGCTCGGCTCGACGTGACCAGGCCGTCCGGCCTTGGGCGTCAGCAGCCACACAACGCCGTTGTCGGCGAGCGGGTGCAGGGCGTCGACGAGCAGCTCGAAAAGGTCACCGTCGCCGTCGCGGTACCACACCAGCACCGCGTCGACGACCTCGTCCGTGTCTTCGTCGACCAGCTCCCCGCAGCGGTCGGTCAGGGCGTCGCGGAGATCCTGGTCGACGTCATCGTCGTACCCCATCTCCATGACCACCATCCCCGGCTCGATGCCGAACCGGTCCGCCAGGCTCCGAACGCCGTCGGCGGCCTGACCAGCGGTCGCGCTCACTGTCGCGTGCCTCCTCAATCTCAACACTCCCGACGTCTGTCGACGCCGATAGCGCGTAGTCCACACAGTTGTGCCGTCGTGCGCAAGTGGCGCACCGAGTGGAACGGAATTTACCGCGCCAACAGCGCCCGGGCACCCTGGGTGATGGCATCTTCCGTGACCAGAACGTGCCGAGCCGCCGGCCCAAGCGGGATGAACGAGTCAACCGATGCGATACGTCGCGCCGAACCGACGTACCCGCCGTCGACCAAGGCCGCGACGACGCCCTCGCCGACCCCGCCGGAACGCCTCGTCTCGTCGACGACCAGGACCCGGCCGGTGGCGGCTGACTCCCGGACGATGTCGGCCACCGGCAGCGGGGACAGCCAGCGCAGGTCGACCACGCGGGAGCCGACGCCCTCGTTGGCGAGCCGGGCGGCCACCCGCAGCGACATCCGCACCCCGTTTCCGAACGTGATGATCGTCAGGTCTTCGGCGGAACCGACCCCGTAGACGCGGGCCCGCCCGACGGGGACGTGGCTGGCGGCCCACTCGGCGGGCGGCAGGTAGGGTGCCAGCCACTCACCGTCGCCGTCCGCGTACAGGTCACGAGTGTGATACAGCGCTATCGGCTCCAGGAAGACGCAGACGCTGCCGTCGACCGCCGCGCTGGCCAGGCACGACCTGAGCATCGGCGCGGCGTCGTCGGCCCGCGCCGGCACCGCGACGACAAGACCAGGAACATCCCGGAGTACTGCCACCGAATTGTCGTTGTGGAAGTGCCCACCAAAGCCTTCCTGGTACGCCAGCCCGGCGATCCGCACCACCATCGGGTTGCGATAGGCGCCCCGCGAGAAGAACTGCATCGTGGCGGCCTCACCGCGCAGTTGGTCTTCGGCGTTGTGCAGGTACGCCAGGTACTGGATCTCGGGGACCGGCAGCATCCCGGCCAGCCCCGTGCCCAGCCCGAGCCCGAGGATCGAGGTCTCGTCGAGCAGCGTGTCGAACACCCGGGACGCCCCGAACCTGTCCCGCAGCCCCTTCGTCACCCCGTACACGCCGCCCTTGAGCGCCACGTCCTCGCCGAAAGCCACCATCCCCGAATGGGTGACCATGCCGTCGGCGAGCGCCGCGTTGATCGTCTGGGCGAGGGTGAGCGGTCCCGCCTCCTCGGGCAGCTTGTCGGCGAACCCGGTCGCCCGCGCCGCGGCCACCGGCCCGAGTGCGCGGCTGGCGGCGTCGGCGATGGCACGGGCCACCCGCACGGGCCGGCGCGGCGCCAGCGGGGCCGCGATCTCCGCCGCGCCGTCGAGCTTGGGCTCGCCGAGCACCTCCTCGGCCACCTTGCGGACCTGCCAGCCCACTTCGTCGTACCGGGAGATCAGCTCGTCGGGTGTCGCCAGGCCGGCCTCCACGAGCAGCCGCCCGGTGGCGACGAGCGGGTCGCGGGCGAGGTCCGCCTGGATCTCGGCGGGCGTCCGGTACGCCGTCTCGACGTCCGCGCCCGCGTGTCCCATGAGGCGCACCATGTGCAGGTGAAGCACGGCGGGGCGGCGGTGCCGGCGTACCCAGGCGGCTGCCTCCACGGCCACGTCGTAGGTGGCGGCGGCGTCGCAACCGTCAGCCGTGAAGTATTTGATCCCGGGCCGTGACCGCAGCGCGGTCGCCACCCAGCCCGAGGGCGAGCGGACGCTGATCCCGATGCCGTTGTCCTCACAGACGAAGAGCGCCGGCAGCCGCAGGCCGGAGTGATCGCACCACCCAGCGGTATTGAACGCCGCGGTAGCGGCGGCATGGTTGATCGACGCGTCGCCGAACGAGCAGACCACGATCGCATCGGCCGGCCACGGCGACTGTCCGTCGAGCTGCGGGCGCGGCAGGCGCCCCGTCGCGGCCGTGCGCCGCAGCCGCTCGATCGCGAACGCCACACCCACCGCACGAGGCAGGTGCGAGGCGACGGTCGACGTGGTCGGAATCACGTGCAGGTCCGCGTTTCCAAAGACCTTGTGACGGCCGCCGGCGATCGGTTCCTCCGCTGACGCGATCACACCCCGCAGCACGTCGCGCGCCGCGTCTGCCAGCGGGTCCGCGTCACCATTCGGCGGTACCGTGTGCCGCCCCGGCCCTTCGTCGCCGGCCCGTGACTGAGCGGCGCGGGCTTGGGCGGCGCGAGCGGAGTAGAACCCGCCCGACCGGTAGTGCAGCAGCGCCGGGTCGGTCGGTCGGAGCGCGGCGGCGACAGCGGCGTTACCTTCATGCCCGGCCGAGCCGATCGTGTAGTACCCCTCACCGAAGCTCCGCAGCCAGCGCGCCGCGAGATCCAGGTGCCGGCTGGTGAGCTGGGCGTCGAAGAGCCCGAGCGCCGCGTCGCCGGTGAGCGTCGTACCGTCACGCACCGGCCCGTCCGGCGGTCGCGCCCCCGCCGACGGTGCCAGAGCGCCGATCGCCTCCCGGAACCGTTCGTCCAGATCTTGAGGGGTGGTCACGGACCACAGCATTACCGACTGGCGCCACCCTCGACCACCCACCCCGTCCCATCCCCCTCCCCACTCGATCCCCTTCCCTCCTCCCTCTCCCCACCGATCAAGGGCAAACGCACGCGGTTGGATCTCTTTTCCGCGTGCATTCGCCCTTGATCCACGCAAACCCCCTTGATCGCGGCCCTCACGGGCCCGCCGCCTACTCGCCGTTTGCCCCCCGACGACCCGCGCGCGGGGGCCATTGCCGCCGTGAAGCGCCGCCGCCGCGCGAAGGCGCGGGCGCGAAGGCGCGGGGCGGCGCGTCGCCACGCCGATCAAGGGGATGTCCATCGATCAAGGGCGAATGCACGCGGAAAAGAGATCCAACCGCGTGCGTTCGCCCTTGATCGGCGGGGGTCGGGACGGCGGGTTACTGGGTCAGGGTGCCGCATCCGGTGTGGAAGAACGCGGCGTCGTCCTCGCTGATCGTGACGGTGACGCGTTCGCCGGGATTGACGAAGTCGCCGGCGATGATGTCGTCGGCCTCGCCTGACGTACCCCTCAGGCGGGTCCAGTAGCAGTAGTCCGAGTCCTCCGGGACGGTGCTCTGGTACGTGCCGGGCTGGATTTCCGTCGGCACCAAGAGGGTGCCGCCGACCGTGACGGGCTCGGGCTCCCGGTCCCGACCAGGCTGGACTGGGCCGGCCATCGGGGCTTCGGCTATATCCGGGTTCGCGCCGCCCATGACCGACCCAGGTTCGGCCTCGTCGGTGAGGCCAGAGGTCGGCGACTCCTCGTCAGCCAAGGCGGAGTCGGCTCCGGCAGACTCGGCCAAGGCGGGGTCGGCCTGAGCGGAGTCGGCTCCGGCAGAGTCGGCCCGAGCAGAGTCGGCTCCGGTGGAGTCGGCCTGGGCAGGGTCGGCTACGGCGGGAGCGGGTGGGGCGTCGGAAAGGGTGGAGGTGGCGGGCTTGGCCGGTGTTTGCGGCAGCGGCGCTGCTGACGGCATCACAACGGCGTCGGATGCGAGCCGGAGCGCGGGCGCGCTCGTGTCCATGGCGGTGGCTAGGCCGAGCGCGAGGCCCAGGCCGGCGACCGCCGTGAACCATGGATGCTTGGGTGCGTACATGCGAATTATTCTCGGGTCACCTTAACGATGACTTGGGTGGAACGCGGGAAATGCCGCGCTGACCCGAGCGGTCCTGCATAATCCGCTGGCTATTCGCCGGTGTGCGCGTGCGAAGCGGTGACCGGTTTCGACTGGGGCGAGCCGTGCTGGCGGAGCACGACACTCAGCACGATCAGCGCGCCGACGGCGAGAAACTCGCTCTGCCAGTTTTGCATCGACTGGAACCAGAAGTCGCTCGTGGTCAGGAACGCCCAGGCGCTGATGGGCGCGGCGCCGCTCTCAAGCGCCTGCTGCTCGTTGTACTCAGCGGTGCCGCCGAACAGGTGTACCACGAACGACAGCACGAAAAGGCCGAGCAGTGCGATGGAAAGGCTGTTGCGGTAGAGCACCTGTTGCCAGCCCTCGCGACGGGCCAGGGCGGGCGAGTGAGACGTGGCCTTTTCCGGGTAGTCCTCGGGGCGGTCCTTCTGCCCGAGCGGTTTGGACTCGGGTGAGCCGCGCTGCACCAGGTACGCCGTGAGGAGCACGTAGAAGCCCATCTGGAGGAACTCGGACTCCCAGTTTTCGAACACAGCTTCGACGAAGTGGCCCGTGCCCAGATAGGCCCAGTAGCTGTCGGCGGCCTGGCCGTACTGCGCCAGCTCCTCGTTGCGCACCTGCCAGCCGAAGATGCTCTGCAGCACGATGAAGATCAGAAACGCCCCGAACATCACCAGTGACAAGGCGTTGAACCACAGCCACTTCCTCATGAACTGGTACTTTCCCCGCCACACCGGTTCTCTAACTGTTACCTTCACGTTCAACATCAAGATCCGTCGGTGGCACGCGCGCTCGCGAGGCTTCCCCAGGTTGATGCACGTCAAACCCCCTGGGGAGGTACCCGATGCCAGTCTCCCGACGGACCCTGATTGTCGGTGGCGCCGCAGGCGCGGCGGTTGCCGCGCTGCCCACCGGAGCCGCGATCGCATCGAATTCCGGTCCACTTCGGACCGACCCGTTCACGCTCGGTGTCGCGTCCGGCGACCCTGACCATGACGGTTTCGTGCTCTGGACCCGCCTCGCACCCGAGCCGCTCGCCGATGACGGCCTTGGCGGCATGCCCTCCCGGCCTGTCAATGTCGGTTGGGAGGTCGCGCAGGACGAGCGCTTCCGGCACGTGGTGCGGCGCGGCACCGCCGTCGCCCGGCCTGAGTCGGCACACAGTGTCCACATCGAACTGAACGGTCTGCTCGCGGGACGCGAATACTTCTACCGGTTCCGCGCCGAGAAGCACGTGTCACCCGTTGGACGTACCCGCACCGCGCCCGCGCCGCGCGCGTCCGGTGGCGCGCTGGCGATGGCGTTTGTTTCGTGCTCCCAGTTCGAACACGGATACTTCACCGCGTACCGCCGTCTCGCTGAGGACGAACCGGAGCTGATTCTGCACCTCGGCGACTACCAGTACGAGTACGCGAAGGGCACATACACCATCCCGGGCGGCAACCCGCGCGACCACGAGGGCCCGGAGACGCGCACGCTCGCCAACTACCGCCAGCGGCACGCCCAGTACAAGGCGGATGCCGACCTGCAAGCGGCGCACGCCGTCGCGCCGTGGCTCGTGGTGTGGGACGACCACGAGATCGAGAACAACTGGGCCGACGAGGTACCCGAACAGCCCGACCCCGACTTCCTCGCGCGGCGTGCGGCGGCTTTCCAGGCGTACTACGAGAACATGCCGCTGCGCCGCTCGTCGGTACCGCACGGAATCGACATGCAGCTGTACCGGCGGCTCCACTGGGGACGGTTGGCGACATTCCACATGCTCGACACCCGCCAGTACCGCGACGACCAGGGTTGTGGCGACGGATACAAGGACTGCCCGGCCGCCGTCGACCCCGCCCGCTCGATTACCGGGGCGGAGCAGGAGAAGTGGCTGCTCGACGGTTTCCGCCGCTCGACGGCCCAGTGGGACATCCTCGGGCAGCAGGTGTTCTTCGCCCAGCGTGACAACAACGCCGGCCCTGCGAAGGTGACGAGTCAGGACTCCTGGGACGGGTACGTGGCGTCCCGCGACCGGATCACGCGCGGCTGGGTCGCCGCCGGGGTGCGCAACCCGATCGTGCTCACCGGCGACGTGCACGCGCACTGGGCGAGCGACCTCAAGCTTGACTACGACGACCCGACGTCGCGCACGGTGGGTGCCGAGCTGGTGTGCTCGTCGATCACGTCGGGCGGCAACGGGGCCGACTCGGACCCGGCGACGCACCCGTTCCTGAAGATCAACCCGCACCTGCGGTTCTACAACAACCAGCGCGGTTACGTGCTGACGAAGGTGACGCGGGAGCGGTTGGACGCCGACTTCAAGGTGCTGCCGTACGTGAACACGCCGGACGCACCGGCGTACACGCGTGCGTCGTACACGGTCGAGGACCGCGTGCCCGGCCTGCACCAGACGTACTCGCGCCCCCTGGACCCGGCGCCGACCCTCCGCTCCGCACCGGCGATCCCGGACACGGCGGAGTGGGAAACGGCCCGGCCCTAGCTACTCGCGCCAGCCGGCCATTTCCACGCCGCGGGCGAGCTCCACGCGCAGGCCCATCGCCACCTCTTTGGTGTCGCCCGGTTCCAGTTCGAGCTTCCAGGTCAGGACCCCCAGCTCCGTGCGCTCCACGGGGCTGGGGTCGACCCGGAACGCGCGTACCGTGATGCCCTCGTCGCGGGAGACCGGGATC
Source organism: Phytohabitans aurantiacus (assembly GCF_027923225.1). Lineage (GTDB taxonomy): Bacteria > Actinomycetota > Actinomycetes > Mycobacteriales > Micromonosporaceae > Phytohabitans > Phytohabitans aurantiacus. Next base: position 115,121 of record NZ_BSDI01000020.1, on the reverse strand, counting down.
TGGTCGAGCACGGTCACGCGGGCCGTCCGGGGCGTGTGGTTGGCGACCGTCGTCCGGTACTCGACCTCGCGCCGCCGCGTCGCGCCCAGCGCCGCCTTGGTGGCTGTGCGCCGGATCAGCTTGCGCTCGACGCGGATGCGGTCGTCGAGGCCGAGCGCCAGCTCGACCTCTTCGCCGGGCGCCCAGGTCTCCAGCACGGTGGCGCCCACGAAGTCGGCGCCGTGGAAGACCGAGGCCCGCCCGGGCAGCAGGGTGTGCGCCGAGCCGTTGGCGGCGGTGGCCCGCAGGTGGGCGTCGGGCGAGATGGCCGGCGCGGTCACGTAGTCGAGCTGCACGGGCAGCTCCAGCACCGCGACCGTGGCCCGGTGCGCGCCTCCGTCGGCGGGCACCGCGACCGGGTGCTCGGGCCGGTAGGTGGCCGCCGCGACGCCCTGCTCGATGACGCTGGTGCTCTCCTCGACAGCGACCACCGCGTCGCCCGCGTCCATCGCGAGCGCCGCGTTGAAGGCCGCACCCGCAGGTGCCGCGGGCATCGGCGCCCGTGCCCGGGAGGCGGCCACGGCGCGCGCCACCGGCAGCGGGCGGATCCGGTCGAGGTACCAGGGGTCCAGTTCAGGGACGGTCGTGGTGGTCGCCGGACGGGCGGTGGAGAGCACCAGCTCGCACTCCGGCCAGTCTTCACCGGTGCGCTGGGTCACCAGCCCGAACCAGGTGACGGCGAGGCGCTCGTCGTCGAGGCGCACGTCGTACGTCGACTCCCAGCCGGCGCCGTCCACCACGTACGACAGTTCCAGCTCGACGGCCCCCTCGGCGGTGACCTGCAGCGTCACGGCGGCGACCAGTTCGTCCGGTACCTGCTTGCCCCTGATCTGCGCCAGGTGGCGCTCGACGGCGGCCTTGCGCCTGCCGGTCTCGTTGACGCGCTGCGCCAGCTCGCGCTGTCGGGCCTTGGTCGCGGTGAGCTGCTCGGCGATGGAGTCGGCGAAGGCGGCGACCGCCGCCGGATCGGTCTCGCCCGCGGCGAGCGAGCGGGCGTACGTGCCGCCGGCGCGCTGGGCGAGCGTGCTGAGGAACTCGGCGCGCTGCTCCTCGACGGCGGACGCGTCGCCGAGGGCGCCCATCTCGGTGGCGAGCGCGTCGCGCTGGTCTTCCAGCTCGGTCACGGTCGCGTCGGTCGGCCGGGCCTGGTGCCGGGTGACCACGTCGACGCCGAGCACGGTGGCGGGCCCGTGGCCGCCGACCCGGATCGAGTCGCGGTGCAGGCCGAGCGGGAGGGGTCCGATGTGGACCACCTCGGTGCCGGCCGGCAGATCCACCTTGCCGCGCCTGGTCACCCGGGCGCGGTCGGGATAAACGGTCACTGCCACGATCGGAGCGTCCACGCGGTCAAAGATACTGGCGGGATGCACACAGAGGTGATCACAGTACGAACTGGCACTCGGCCGGTGGTCCGGGACATTACGCGCGAAGCGGCTGCCTTCGCCGATGACAAGGGCGATGGGCTGCTGCACGTCTTCGTCCCGCACGCCACCGCCGGTATCGCGATCATCGAAACCGGCGCCGGCTCCGACGACGATCTGCTCACCGCGATCGACGACGTGCTGCCGACCGACGACAGGTGGCGGCACCGGCACGGTTCGCGGGGCCACGGACGTGATCACGTACTGCCGGCGTTCGTCGCGCCGTACGCCACCCTGCCGGTGGTCGGCGGGCAGATCGCGCTCGGCACGTGGCAGTCGATCTGTCTGGTTGATCCCAACGGAGACAACGCCACGAGACAGGTTCGGTTCTCGTTTCTCCAGGGATAACGCGTTGTTACCGACGGGTACGTGTGTCGCACGTCGCGTCTGCGTGCGCTAGGCGTGACGGAAGCACTTCAGACGGGGCAGGATGGAGGTTTAAGAGACCTATCCCACACACGATATTGAGGGAGCGCCTGTGGCTACGGAACGCAGTGCAGGGCAGACACCCCGCCGCCCCGCCCAGCGCCCGGTGATCAGCGACGGCCTGCCGAGCCAGCTTCTCGACATCGATCCCGAGGAAACCCACGAGTGGATCGAGTCGCTCGACGGCGTCATCGACGAGCGAGGTGCCAAACGCGCCCGCTACATCATGCTGAGCCTTCTGGAGCGAGCCCGTGAGCGCCAGGTCGGGGTGCCGCCCCTGACCACCACGGACTACATCAACACGATCCCGCCGGAGCGCGAGCCGTGGTTCCCCGGTGACGAGTTCGTCGAGCGCCGCATCCGGGCGTACATCCGGTGGAACGCCGCGATGCTCGTGCACCGCGCGCAGCGTCCGGAGATCGGCGTCGGCGGGCACATCTCGACGTACGCGAGCGCCGCCTCCCTCTACGAGGTGGGCATGAACCACTTCTTCCGGGGCAAGAACCACCCCGGCGGCGGCGACCACATCTTCTTCCAGGGCCACGCCTCCCCCGGCATGTACGCCCGCGCGTACCTGGAGGGGCGGCTGGGCGAGGACCGGCTCGACGGGTTCCGGCAGGAGCTGTCGCACGCCGGGCCGGGCGGTGGGCTGCCCAGCTACCCGCACCCTCGGCTGATGCCGGACTTCTGGGAGTTCCCGACGGTCTCCATGGGTCTCGGCCCGCTGAACGCGATCTACCAGGCCCGCTTCAACCGGTACCTGCACCACCGGGGCATCAAGGACACGTCCGACCAGCACGTATGGGCGTTCCTCGGCGACGGTGAGATGGACGAGGTCGAGTCGCTCGGCGCGATCGGCCTGGCCGCCCGCGAAGAGCTCGACAACCTCACCTTCGTGATCAACTGCAACCTGCAGCGGCTCGACGGGCCGGTACGCGGCAACGGCAAGGTCATCCAGGAGCTGGAGTCGTTCTTCCGTGGCGCCGGCTGGAACGTCATCAAGGTGATCTGGGGTCGGGAGTGGGACCCGCTGCTCGCCGCCGACACCGACGGCGCGCTGGTCAACCTCATGAACACCACGCCCGACGGCGACTACCAGACCTACAAGGCGGAGTCCGGCGCGTTCGTCCGCGAGCACTTCTTCGGCCGCGACCCGCGCACCCGCAAGCTCGTCGAGCAGATGTCCGACGAGGAGATCTGGAACCTCAAGCGCGGCGGCCACGACTACCACAAGCTCTACGCGGCGTACCACGCGGCGGTCAACCACACCGGCCAGCCGACCGTGATCCTCGCCAAGACGATCAAGGGATGGACGCTCGGCTCCCACTTCGAGGGCCGCAACGCCACCCACCAGATGAAGAAGCTGACGCTCGACGACCTCAAGTCGTTCCGCGACCGGCTGTACCTGGACATCCCCGACTCGGCGCTCGAGTCCAACCCGTACCTGCCGCCGTATTTCCACCCGGGCGAGAAGTCCGACGAGATCCAGTACCTGCGGGAGCGGCGCGAGCAGCTCGGCGGCTTCCTGCCGTCGCGGCGCACCACGACGATCCCGCTCTCGATCCCGTCGCAGGAACGCTTCGCCGATGTCAAGCGCGGCTCCGGCAAGCAGAAGGTCGCCACGACGATGGCCTTCGTCCGGCTCCTCAAGGACCTGATGAAGGACAAGGAGTTCGGCAAGCGGTGGGTGCCGATCATCCCGGACGAGGCACGCACGTTCGGCATGGACTCGCTCTTCCCGACGCAGAAGATCTACTCGCCGCACGGGCAGAACTACACGTCCGTCGACCGCGAGCTCTTCCTGTCGTACAAGGAGGCGACCACCGGCCAGATCCTGCACGAGGGCATCAACGAGGCCGGCTCGGTCGCGTCGTTCACAGCCGCCGGCACCGCGTACGCCACGCATGGCGAGCCGATGATCCCGCTCTACATCTTCTATTCGATGTTCGGGTTCCAGCGCACCGGTGACGCGTTCTGGGCGGCGGCCGACCAGATGGCACGGGGCTTCGTCCTCGGCGCCACCGCCGGGCGCACCACGCTGAACGGTGAGGGCCTCCAGCACGAAGACGGCCACTCACACCTGCTCGCGGCCACCAACCCGGCCGTCGTGGCGTACGACCCGGCGTTCGCGTTCGAGATCGCGCACATCGTCGAAGACGGCCTGCACCGGATGTACGGCGACAACCCGGAGGCGATCTTCTACTACCTGACGATCTACAACGAGCCGATCCTGCAGCCGGCCGAGCCCGCGGGCGTCGACGTCGACGGCATCAAGCGGGGCATCTACCGGTACTCGCCGGCGCCCGACGTCGAGGGCCCGCGCGCGCAGATCCTGGCCTCCGGCACCGGCATGCAGTGGGCGCTCAAGGCGCAGCAGCTGCTCGCGCAGGACTGGGGCGTGGCCGCCGACGTCTGGTCCGTCACCTCGTGGACCGAGCTGCGCCGCGACGCGATCCGCGCCGAGGAGTACAACCTGCTGCACCCGGGACAGCCGGCGAAGACGCCGTACATCAAGACGAAGCTGGCCGACTCGGCCGGTCCGGTGGTGGCGGTCAGCGACTGGATGCGGGCGGTGCCCGACCAGATCTCGCGCTGGATTCCGGGCGACTACACCTCGCTCGGCACCGACGGGTTCGGCCTGTCCGACACGCGGCACGCGCTGCGCCGGCACTTCCACGTCGACGCCGAGTCGGTGGCGGTGGCGACGCTGCGCCAGCTCGCGGTGCGCGGCGAGGTGGCGCCCTCGGTGCCCGCCGAGGCGGCGAAGAAGTACGCCATCGACGACGTCACGGCGGCTCCGGTCGGCGAGACGGGCGGCGACTCCTAAAGCAGTACACGATCAGGGCGTCCTTCGGGTCGAAGGACGCCCTGATCTTTGCGTTACGGCCTGGATCGGGTAGGGCAGAATCGCCGGATGCACTTCCACCGGCACGAGTTCGGCGCGGTCGTCGACCTCGTGCGCGGCGTGGCCAGCGCGCACGATCCCGGCGAGTACGGAGACGGCGTCGAAGTGGTCATCGAGGCGCCCGGCCCCACGTTCCTGCGCGACATCTTCGGCGCCGACCCGGCCAGCGCGCGCATCGCCGTGACCAAGCCGGGCGGCGAGGTCGCCTACCCCTTCCACGTGCGGCTGCTCAGCGACCAGGGCGGCAACGCGGGCCGCCGGGTGCCACGCCGTCCGGGATGGGCGTCCAGCAACTCGGCGGGTCTGGCGTTCATCATGCAGAAGGCCCGTCCGGACGGCGCCTTCGACTGGGCCGACCTCGTGGCTGGCGCGATCGAGGCGCTCACCGCGCTCCGTACGGACGCACCGGACACCGGCTGGCGGGCGGCTGTGGACAGAGCGGTATTCCGCGCGTACTGGTAAGCCGCTACAGTGCGAGGAACTTTCATGTTAAGGGAGCAGCATGAGGTTTCCGGAAGGCTTCACCTGGGGCGTCTCGACCTCCTCGTACCAGATCGAGGGCGCGGTCAAGGAGGGCGGCCGCGGCACGTCCATCTGGGACACGTTCACCCAGCAGGACGGGCGGGCCACCGGTGACGAGGCCTGCGACCACTACCACCGGTACGCCGAAGACGTCGCGCTCATGGCCGACCTGGGCGTCGACGCCTACCGGTTCTCGGTGGCCTGGCCGCGCATCCAGCCCGAAGGCACCGGCCCGGCCAACCCCGAGGGCATCGCCTTCTACGACCGCCTCGTCGACGCGCTCCTCGCACGCGACATCGACCCGGTGCTGACGCTCTTCCACTGGGACCTGCCGCAGGCGCTCGAAGACCAGGGCGGCTGGCTGAACCGGGACACCGCGTACCGGTTCGCCGAGTACGCCGACCTGGTCGGGGCCGCGCTGGGCGACCGGGTCAAGCTGTGGATCACGCTCAACGAGCCGTTCATCCACATGACGCTCGGGTACGCCACCGGCGAGCACGCCCCCGGGCACGCGCTGCTGTTCGGGGCGCTGCCGGCCGCGCACCACCAGCTTCTCGGGCACGGCCTGGCCGTACAGGCACTGCGGGCGCGCACGACCAGCCCGATCAGCATCGCCAACAACTACTCCCCCGCCTGGCCGCAGGGCGGCACCGACGCCGATCTGGCCGCCGCCGCGACGTACCACGCGCTGCACAACCGGATGTTCACCGATCCGCTGCTCGGGCGCGGGTATCCGGAGATCGGCCTTGACGAAGAGGTCGTGAAGGACGGCGACCTCGACATCATCGCGAGCCCCATCGACTTCCTCGGCGTCAACTACTACAACCCCACCGGCGTGCAGGCGCCCCTGCCCGGCGCTCCGCTCCCGTTCGACCTGGTGGCCCTCGACGGGTACCCGATCACCGACTTCGGCTGGCCGGTGGTGCCGGACGGGCTGCGCGACCTGCTCGTCGGGTTCCTCACCGAGTACGGCGACGCGCTCCCGCCGATCTACATCACGGAGAGCGGCTGCGCGTACGAGGGCGTCGACGACCCCCAGCGGGTGGCGTACCTGGACAGCCACGTCAACGCGGTCAAGGCGGCCATGGCGGCGGGCGTCGACGTGCGCGGGTACTTCGTCTGGTCGCTGCTCGACAACTTCGAGTGGGCCGAGGGGTACACGAAGCGGTTCGGCCTGGTGCACGTCGACTTCGACACGCAGGTGCGCACGCCGAAGACCTCGTTCAGCTGGTACAGAGACCTCATCCAGGCGTCGAGATGACCGCCATCACGCCCATTCCGGTGCCAGCCGCGCTGGCCGAGCCGACCGTACGCGTCGGCCGTTCCTGGATCGCGCTGATCTTCTCCGCCAACCTGGGCCTGTGGATGGCGTTCTTCACGCCCATCCAGATCCTGCTGCCGCAGCAGATCGAGGCGATCGACGCGGCCAACAAGGAGACAATGCTGGCCTGGGTCTTCGGGTTCGGCGCGCTGGCGGCCGTGCTCGCCAACCCCATCGCGGGGGCGCTCTCCGACCGTACGTGCGTCAGGATCGCCGGACGCGAGCTCGGCAGGCGGCACATCTGGACCGCCGGCGGCGCCATCGCCGGCGCGGCGGCGCTCGTGCTGCTGGCGCAGCAGCACACCATCGTCGGCGTCGCGCTCGCGTGGGTCGCGGCGCAGATCTTCCTCAACGCCATGCTCGCCTCGCTCACCGCAGGGGTTCCCGATCGGGTACCTGTCAACCAGCGCGCCGCGGTGGCTGGCTGGGTGGGTATCCCGCAGGCGCTGGGCCTGGTCGTCGGCGCGGTACTGGTGACGGCCGTGGTGACCGGCAACGCCAACGGGTACCTGGCGATCGCGGTGGCCCTGCTCGTGCTGGCGCTGCCGTTCGCGCTGCGTACCGCCGACGACCCCCTGCCGCGCGAGCACCGGGCGCCGCTGCGCACGCGCGACCTCCTCGTCGGCCTGTGGGTGAGCCCCCGGAAGTACCCGGACTTCGCCTGGGCCTGGGGCACCCGCTTCCTCGTGCAGCTCGGCAACGCGCTCGGCACCCTGTACCTGCTGTTCTTCCTCAAGGACAAGGTGCACTACCCGAACCCGGAAGACGGGTTGCTGGTGCTGATCCTGCTGTACACGGCCGGCATGATGGCGACCGCGGTGGTCTCCGGAAAGCTGTCGGACCGCTCGGGTCGCCGCAAGGTCTTCGTCATCTGGTCCGGCGTGATCATGGCGGTGGCCGCGCTGCTGCTCGCCGTCTGGCCCACCTGGAACACCGCTCTCGTGGCCGCTCTCCTGCTCGGCGCCGGCTACGGGGTGTACCTGGCCGTCGACGCGGCACTGATCACCCAGGTGCTCCCGGTGGCGACCGACCGCGCCAAGGACCTCGGTGTCATCAACATCGCCAACTCGGCTCCGCAGGTACTCGGGCCGGCCATGTCGGCGCCGATCGTGGTGTACCTCGGCGGCTACCCGACCCTGTACGCGGTCACCGCCGCAGTCACCCTGCTCGGCTCCGCGCTGGTGGTACGGATACGCTCGGTCCCGTGACCGTACGCGTACGCTTCGCCCCTTCCCCGACCGGTATGTTCCACGTCGGAGGCGCCCGCTCGGCCCTCCAGAACTGGATCTACGCAAAGCAGCACGCCGGTGTTTTCGTGCTGCGCATCGAGGACACCGACGCGGCGCGCAACCGGCCAGAGTGGACCGAAGGCATCCTCACCGCGCTCGACTGGATCGGGATCGAGCGCGGCACGTACGAAGGTCCGCACTTCCAGTCGGCCAACGCGGGCGAGCACCGTGCCGCCGCCATGAGGCTGGCCGCCGACGGCCGCGCGTACTACTGCGACTGCGCCCGCGAAGACGTGCAGGCCCGCACCGGCTCGCAGTACCAGGGGTACGACGGGTTCTGCCGCGACCGGGGGCTGACCGAGGGGCCCGGACGGGCGTTGCGGTTCCGGACGCCCGATGCCGGCGAGACGGTGGTCGTCGACCTGATCCGGGGCGAGCCCACGTTCGAAAACAAGCTGATCGAAGACTTCGTCATCGCCCGCAGCGACGGCTCCCCGGTCTTCCTGCTCGCCAACGTGGTCGACGACCTCACGATGGGCATCACCCACGTGATCCGTGCCGAGGAGCACCTGCCCAACACGCCCAAGCAGCAGATGCTGTGGGCCGCCCTCGGCGTGAAGCCGCCGGTGTGGGCGCACGTGCCCGTCGTCGTCAACGAAAAGCGCCAGAAGCTGTCGAAGCGGCGCGACAAGGTGGCCCTGGAGGCGTACCGCGACGAGGGCTACCTCGCCGACACCATGCGCAACTACCTGATGCTGCTGGGCTGGGCGCCGAGCGGCGACCGCGAGATCGTGCCGTGGTCGGTCATCGAGTCGGAGTTCCGGCTGGAGGAGGTCAACCCGTCGCCGGCGTTCTTCGACGAGAAGAAGCTGCGCGCGTTCAACGGCGAGTACATCCGGGCGCTCCCGGTCGATGACTTCGTCGCCGCGTGCCAGCCGTGGCTGACCGGTACCGCCACCATCCCGCCGCCGCCGTGGGAGCCGGCCGGCTTCGACGCCGAGGCGTTCGCGGCGGTGGCACCGCTGGCGCAGACCCGCATCGCGGTACTGAGCGAGATCGTGCCGAACGTCGACTTCCTGTTCCTGCCGGCGCCCGCGATCGACGAGGCGTCCTGGGTAAAGGCGATGAAGGACGGGGCCGGCGAACTGCTCGACGCGGCGGCTGACGCGTTCGAGGCCCTGCCGTCGTGGGACGCGGTGTCCCTGAAGGAGGCGCTGGAGGCGGTCGGGTTGTCGCGCGGGCTCAAGCTCGGCAAGGCACAGGCACCGGTGCGAGTGGCGGTGACCGGCCGCAGCGTCGGCCTGCCCCTGTTCGAGTCCCTGGAAGTACTGGGTCGCGACCGCGCCCTCGCCCGCATCCGCGCCGCCCGCGTCCGCCTCCCCTGAACCGACCCCCTATGCGCCGCCGCCTACGGTTACGATCAGCGGCCAGCGACCAACTTGGTTTTAATCGGTCCTGGCTCGCACATAGTTGCAAAAACGTTGTCTCCAGATGCAACCGCTCGCGGTTCAGCGGAGTCTTTTGAGTACGCGGATGTGATTTCGGGGACCGAAGCGCGGGACCATCCGTCAAACGGGCGGGAGGATGGGCATGGGCGCACGGGTGAGCCGGCGGTGGTTGCTAAGCGGAGCGCTGCTGGCGGTGGTCGCGGCGCCGCAGCTGCTCGCGTCGCCCGCCTCGGCGGCACCGGCCAACACCCCCAGTGCGGTCACGATCACCGGTGAGGGGCTGGCCCAGCCGATCACCGTCCAGGCGGCCGAGAAGCCCGAGCTCTTCACCGCCGTGCTGAGCCAGGTGAGCTGGCTTCAGGGCAAGGGCCAGACGAGCTCACCGAAGCCCGACAAGCTCGGCCCCAAGTACACGGTGACCGTGCTCGTCGGCGAGGCCGCCAAGCAGACGTACGACCTGTACCCGCTCGCCAGCGGCGGGCCCCGCGCGTTCCGGCCGGCCAAGCAGCCCGACAAGAAGCTCAAGACGACGGCGGCCTGGTTCTACGGCCGCCTCACCATGTCGGAGACGCTGCGCGCGGCCGGCGTGCCGCTGCCCGAGCAGGCCGACTCGCTGCACGGCGGCGGCGTTGGCGGCGGCGAGCGGGTGTTCGACGACAACACCCTCAATCCGGGCCGCGACATCGACGCGCTGCTGACCGATCTGCGCCAGATGCTCCTGTTGAACGGCGCCGTCGTGGTCGTCATCACCCTGGGCCTGGCCGGCATCGCGCTGCTGGTCCGCCGCCGCACCCGCTAGGGCGCGCCCCACCCCCCTCCGGGGCCGCGCCCGTGGGCGCGACCTACCCCTCCAAGGTCGCGCCCAACCCCTCGTCGATCAAGGCGCCCTTCGCACTGAAGGGCGCCTTGATCATGTGATGAACAGCGCACACGTGGAGATGACAACGGTTTTCATGTAGCGTCCCGAAGCTATGCGACGACTCAGCCTGCTCCTGGCCACGCCACTCCTGCTCGCCGGCTGCTTCGCCGGCGGTGGCGACGAGGCAGCCGCCGCGCCCGGTGACGCGCGCCTCCGCGTCGCGCTCACGTTCCCGCCCACGCGCGGCATGTCGCCGCACGGCGACGACGCGGTGCGGCTGAGCCAGCTCGGCGTCATCGAGGGCCTGACCCGGCTCGACGAGAACGGTGCCGCGCGGCCCGCCCTCGCCACCGAGTGGCGCCGCACGGACGACCGGACGTGGCTGTTCACGCTGCGCGAGGCGAGGTTTCACGACGGCACCGCGGTCACCGCCGCCGCCGTGTCGGACGCCCTGCGCCGCGCGAACGCGGCCACGCCCCGCCTGCGCGTGCTGACCGGGCTCACCCTCACCGCGACCGCCGCCGGCCCGGACACCGTGGCGGTCAGCACCGACATCGCCGACCCGCTGCTACCGCAGCGGATGTCCAGCCCGGCGCTCGGCGTCCTCGCACCGTCCGCGTACACCGGCGGGCAGCCGAACCCGGTCCGCACGGCGACCGGCCCGTTCGTCCTCACCGAGGTGCGCGGCGCGCAGGGCGTCACCGCCGAGCGGTTCGACGGGTACTGGGGTGAGGCCGCCCGCGCCGCCGGCCTCGACGTGGAGTTCGTCAGCGACGGCACGACGAGGGCCAACGCGCTGCGCACCGGCGCCGTCGACGTGGTCGACACGATCCCGATCGCGCAGACCGCCGTGCTCGACCGTGCCGCCCTGCACGAGGTGCCCACCACGCGCACCGTGAACCTGCTTCTCAACACCGCCAAGGGCACCTTCGCCGACCCGGCGGCACGGGCGGCGGCGCGGGCCGCGGTACGGCCCCGGCCGATCGTCGACGGCGTCTACGAGAGCCGCGCCGACGCCGCACAGGGCCTGTTCGGGCCGGCGCTGCCGTGGGCGGCACGGCAGCGCGTCACCCCGGAGCGCCGCGCGCCCGGCACGGTCACCGGGCGACCGGTGGTGCTCGCCACGTACACCAACCGGCCCGAACTACCCGAGATCGCCACCGTGGTCCAGCGCCAGTTGGAAGACGCGGGCTTCGCGGTCCGCCAAGAGGTGCGCGAGTACTCCCGACTGGAGGCCGACGCGCTCGCGGGCACCTTCGACGCGGTGATCCTGTCGCGCTCGACCGCACTCGACACGGGCGACCCGGTCTCGTACCTCGCCAGCGACTTCACGTGCGAGGGCAGCTACAACATCGCCCAGCTCTGCGATCCGGCGGTGGACCGGGTGGTCGCCGAGGCCGGGGCGACCGGCGACAGCGCGCGCCGCCAAGCGGCGATCATGCGTGCGGAAGCCGCCGTCCTCGCCACCGACGCCGCCGTACCGCTGCTGCACGAGCGGGTCGTGCAGGGCGTGGCGCCGGGCGTGACCGGCGTACTGCCCGACGCCCGCGAGCGCACCCTCGTCGGTGCCGGTACCCACCGACGCTAGTGCTGACGCTCGCTGGTCGGGCCGCCTCAGCGGCGGCCATCGTCGCGGCGGTCGGCGCGCTGCCGTGGCTCGCCCAGACGGATCCGGCTTTGACGGTACTGCGCACCCGCTCAGCCGAGCAGGAGCCGACCCCCGAGGTGCTGGACGCGATCCGGCGCGAGATCGGCACGGACGGCGGGCCGCTGCCGCTGCTGGGGCGGTGGCTCGCCGGACTGCTGCGCGGTGACGCCGGCACGTCCTGGATCTCGGGTACCCCGGTGCTGCCGGATCTCGTCGCCGCGCTCGGCGTCTCGGTCACGCTCATGGCCGGCGCGCTCGCCGTGGCTGTTCCGGTGGCCGGTGCGCTGTGCCTCCGTACCCTCCATTTAGGATCACGTCGCCGGCTGTGCCGCACCCGTTCCGGCACAGCCGGCGCCTTGCTCGCCGCGCTGCCCGAGTTCCTGCTGGCGTCCGCGCTCGTCACGATCGTGGCGGTACGCCTCGACTGGACGCCAGCGTACGGGTGGGACGGTCCACAGTCGATGGTGCTGCCGTCGCTGGCGCTGGGCGTACCGGCGGGCGCGCTGCTCGGCCGGCTGCTCGACGACGCGCTCCCGGCCGCCTTCGCGGAGCCGTGGGCGCGCGCCGCCACCGCCGCCGGCCTGCCGCCCCGCGTGATAGCCCGGCACGCCCTGCGCCGTTGCGTGCCCGCGCTGCTCCCCCAGCTCGCTCTCGTCACCGTCGGCCTGACCGGTGGCGCGGTGGCGGTGGAGAGCCTGTTCGCCATCCCCGGTCTCGGGCGGTACGCCCTCCAGGCCGCTGTCGCACAGGACCTGCCGGCGCTCCAGGCGGCCACGCTCGCGCTCGTACTGCTCGGCGCGGCCACCGGCCTGTTCGCCCGTGCCGCCCGGCGCGCGCTGCTCGGCCCGGCCCTGCGCGCCCGCGCGCTACCGCCGCTGCACCCGCCCGTCCTCGCCACCGGTCGCGTGGCCGCCGCGGTGCCGGTCGCGCTGCTCGCGGTACTGGCCGTGGTGATCGGGCTCGGACTGCTGCGCGACCCGTGGCAGGTCGACACGGCAGCCCGGCTGTCGGCGCCGTCCTGGCACCATCCACTGGGGACCGACAGCGTGGGCCGGGACATCCTCGCCCGGCTGGGGCACGGCGCGCTGCGCACGCTCGCCGCCGCGCTCGCCGTCACGGCCGCCACGCTTGTCGTCGGCGTGCTCGCGGGACTGCTGCCGCGGGTGTCGGCCGGCGCCGTCGAGGTGCTGAACGCGATACCGGCGGTGGTGGCGGGACTTCTGGTCGCCGGCGCGGTCGGGCGCGGCACGGTCGGCGCGGCGCTCGCGGTGACCCTGGTCGGCTGGGCGGCGCTCGCCGCACACACGGCCGCACTGTCCGAACAGGAGCGTGCCGGCACGCATCTCGTCGCCGCCGCGGCTCTCGGCGCCGGCAAGTGGCACGTGCTGCGCCGGCACATCCTGCCCGCCGTGCTGCCACCGGTACTGCGGCACGCCTTACTGCGCATCCCGGCGATCGCGCTCGCACTCGCCGCGCTCGGGTTCCTCGGCCTCGGCGCCGCGCCGCCCGCACCGGAGTGGGGCCAGCTCCTCGCGGAGAGCCAGGCGTACGCCGAACGCGCGCCCTGGACCGTGGCCGCCCCGGCGAGCGCGCTGGCGCTCCTCGGCGTACTGGCCGTGTCGCTGGCGGGGGTACGCCGGTGAGCCCGCTGCTGCGCCTGCTCATCGGTACCCAGCTCGCGTTCAACGTCGGGTTCTTCGCGGTACTGCCGTACCTGGCCGGTCACCTCGGCGACGAGCTGGGCCTGGCCGGGTGGCTGGTGGGGCTCGTGCTGGGCCTGCGCACGTTCAGCCAGCAGGGGCTCTTCGTGGTCGGTGGCGCGCTGACCGACCGGTTCGGCGCCCGCCCCGTCGTACTCGTGGGGTGCGCGCTGCGCGCGGCCGGCTTCGCATCATTGGCGTACGCGGGCAGCACACCGGCGGTCATCGGCGCCGTACTGCTGATCGGCGTCGCCGCGGCCCTCTTCTCACCGGCCGTCGAGTCCGAGGTGGCTCGCCAGGCGGTGCGGCACGAGCGGGAGACGGGGCGCCCGCGTACCGAGGTGCTGGCGGTCCTCGCGGTCGCCGGACAGGTCGGCGCCTTCACCGGCCCGCTGCTGGGCGCGCTCCTGCTCCTCGTGGACTTCCGCGCGGCCTGCCTCGCGGGAGCCGCCATCTTCGTGGCGATCCTGTGCGGACACGCCTGGCTCATGCCGCGACGCACGCCCGGCGCACCGCATGCGGCCGGCCACCGGCACACCCTTGACGGACTGCGGCTGCTCGTCCGAAACCGGCGCTTCCTCGCGCTCAGTCTCGCCTTCAGCACGTACCTGCTGGCGTACAACCAGCTCTACCTGGCGGTACCGGCGCGGCTGGACTCTCCGACGGCCGTCGCGATGCTCTTCGCCTTCTCCTCGGCGCTGGTGATCGTCGCGCAGCTGCCGCTGACGCGATGGGCGTCGCGGCGCCTGGCGCCGCGCACCGCGGTGTCGGCCGGCCTGCTGACCATCGCGGCGGGTTTCGCGGCCGGCGCGGCCGTGCCCTCCCGGATGCTCTCGATGGCGGCGCTGGTCGCTCTGCTGACCGTGGGGCAGATGCTGGCGGTACCGGTCATCCGCGCCTGGCTGCCGGACCTCGTGGAGGACGCGCACCTCGGCCTGTACACGGGCGCGCTGTCGTCGATCTCCGGAGCGGTGGTACTCGCCGGCAGCGCGGCGAGCGGAGCCCTGCTCGACACCGGTGGAGCGCTGGTGTGGCTCGCACTGGCGGCGATGCCGGTGGCAGGTGTGGCGGCGGTGCGAGCGGCGGCCCGCCCGCGCGCGGCTAAACCAGCGGTTACGTAGGGTAACCACGGTTGTGTAGGCTCAGCACCAGCGCCGTGGGGGGCGCTCCCGGCGCATGCCCCGGCGCCGCGGCCGGACGGCGAGGTGTGGGTGGGCGCCCGCCCAGCCTTCCCACCGCGTGCGGCAGGCTGGTGGTACGCCCCGCTTGGGCAGCGTGCGGCCGCCGTCGTCGTCATCCGTGTCGTCGGCGGGTGCCGGCGGCTCGTCTACGGCTTCGACCGGGCCGCCCACGGCGTGTGGACCGGCACCGCACACCCAACGCATCTGCCGGCCGGGCGGATCGTGGCTCCCCAACACGTAATGCTGCTCACCATCGACGCCGTGCTCGGCCTCCCCGTGCGCCATCTCGGCCTCCTTACTGGCGGTTTCGGCCTACGCCAGCCTCCCCGGCCCCTATGACATCACTCATCCGGCCACCTTCGAAATAACGTGGCCCACAGTGACGACACAGTGAGAACATGACAAACCGGTCGTTGGACTACATCCTTCGACGGACTTCCGCTCCTTACACCTCGACACACAGGCGGAGGCCGGCGGCGTAGCCGTGTGATGTGATCGAACGGTGGCACGGCTCGGACTGGAACGCGGGACCATGCGCCGCGATCTCGCGATCGCCGGCGTGTCCTTCGTCGGCGGCCTCGTCATGCTCGCCGTCGGGGTCACCCACCCGTTCGACAGCACCACCGGCGTCCCGGTCGCCGTCTTCGTCGCGCCGCTCGCGCTGGCGAGCGCGGCCCTGGTACTGCGCCGGATCGCCACCCGCACCGGTCTCGCCATCGGCACGGTGGCGGTCGCCGGCGACCTGATCCTCGGCGGGTCGCTCCCCACGCTCCTCGTGTACTCCCAGGTGATCTACGACGCGTGCGTGTACGGCCCGGCCCGGCTGTGGCGGCGGATCATCGCCGCCGGCATCGTGCTCACCGCCGTGGGCGCGGTCGCCGGTATCGCCCTGTTCAGCTCCTGGCGCGGGCTGGCCCTCGGCATCGTGCCGGCGCTCGGCGTCGTACTGCCGGCGGTCACCGGGATCAGTGTCCGGCAGTACCGGGACCAGGCGACCGCCGAACGCACCCGCGCCGAGCAGACCGCCCGCCTCGTCGAGCTGGACCGGCAGCAGGCGGTCGCCGCCGAGCGGACCCGCATGGCCCGGGAACTCCACGACGTCATCGCCAACCACCTGAGCGCGGTCGCGATCCACGCCACGGCCGCGATCTCGATCCGAGAGCGTTCGGGCGATGCCGGCGGCGGCGCCGTTGATCAAGCACTACGCGTCATCCGGGAGAACAGCGTGCAGGGCCTGGCCGAGATGCGCCAAATGATCGAACTGTTGCGCGAGGAAGCCAACCCTGACGCCCTCACCAGAGCCCGGCTCAGCGAGGTCGACCGGCTGGTCGCTCGGGCCCGCGGCGCGGGTTTGACGGTGCGCCTGGAGACCGTCGGGGAACCCCGGTCCCTTCCGGTCAGCGTCGACCTGGCCGCGTACCGGATCGTGCAGGAGTCGCTTACGAACGCGCTCAAGCACGGCACCGGAGAGGCCGGCATCGAGGTGGGGTACGCGGCCGGCATGGTGCTGCTGACGGTGGAGAACCCGGTCAACTCCGCGCCCGCCGCACCGGGCGCGGGTGCCGGGCTGATCGGCATGCGGGAGCGCGCGGCCCTCCTGGGCGGCCGGCTCGACGCCGGCGTCCACGGCAAGCTCTGGCGAGTACACGCGGAGCTGCCCGCATGATTCGCGTGGTGGTGGCCGACGACCAGGACGCGGTACGGGCCGGGCTGGTACTGATCCTCGACGGCGCGCCCGACGTGGCGGTCGTCGGGCAGGCCGCCGACGGCGAGGAGGCGGTGACCCTCTGTGAGCGGCTGCGCCCCGACGTCGCCCTGCTCGACGTGCGGATGCCCCGGCTCGATGGCATCTCCGCCACCCGGGAGATCGTCGCCCAGGACCTGGCCGACGTACTGGTGCTCACCACGTTCGACCTCGACGAGTATGTGTTCGGCGCGCTGCGGGCGGGCGCCGCCGGATTCCTGCTCAAGGACACCGACGCCGACGGCCTGATCACCGCGGTCCGCACGGTGGCGCGCGGCGACGGCATCATCGCGCCCGGGGTGACCCGCCGGCTGATCGGCGCGTTCGCGGCAGCCGCGCCCGCGACCCCGGCGGCGTTGCGAGCGGCGGTGGACGAGCTGACGCCGCGCGAGCGCGAGGTACTGGCCTGCCTCGGCCTGGGCCTGTCCAACCAGGAGATCGCCGACC
The DNA here is from genome assembly GCF_027923225.1 of Phytohabitans aurantiacus. GTDB lineage: Bacteria > Actinomycetota > Actinomycetes > Mycobacteriales > Micromonosporaceae > Phytohabitans > Phytohabitans aurantiacus. The sequence continues at coordinate 98,231 of NZ_BSDI01000020.1, read as the reverse complement.
GCCTGGCGATGGCCGAGTCCACGACAAAAACCCACGTAAGCCGCATCCTGGCGAAGCTGGCGCTACGCAGCCGCGTCCAAGCCGCAATCCTCGCTCAGGACCTGTCCTTCCCCCCACCCCCGCCGTGATCAGGGCGCGGGATGGCGCGGGATGGTGCGGGCTAGCAGCGGGACTACTGCCAGGGCCAAGAGGTAGGCGCCCAGTACGTCCGTCGGCCAGTGGGCCAGGAGGACTACGCGGGTCGCACCCACCAGCAGCGCGAAGACCAGCGCCGCCGACAACACCACCGTGCGGGCCAGGCGCCCCAGGCGGTGCCACAGCAGGAGTACCGCCGCCAGGCCAGCCGCCGCCGCGTGCGACGTGTGCCCGCTCGGAAACCCGTTGCTGTCGACGAACACGAACCCGTCCAGCGGGCGTGGCCGGTGCAGGGCCCAGTGCATGATGCCCCACAGCAGCGGGATCGCCGCCGTCACCAGCGCGCAGAACACCGCCGACGCCCGCTGCCGGGTCACCGCGAAGTACAGGGTGGCCGCGGCCCCGTACGCCAGGAACGGCAGGGTCGCCGCGACATCGGTCGCCGTTCGCACGAACGAGATCAGATCCGGGTTCGAGGCGCCGTAGGTCCGGAAGTCGCCGCTCAAGGACAGATCGAAGCGTTCGATGGGTGCCCAGTCGGCGACCACGAGCGCCATCAGGACCACGAAGCCGGCCAGAGCGGCCAGCGGCACGACGAGCGGCGGACGGGCGATCATCCCGGCAATAGTGGCACGTCGCCGGACGTGCGACGCTGGACCCGTGGCTACCAGCGAGGACGGCGAGCTGAAAGCGACGCTGCGCCGGATCGAGCGTTCCGCGGGCGCGCTCGCCACCGCGAGCGTGTCTCGCATGGACGAGACGCTGCCCTGGTTCCGGGAGTTGCCCGCTGACCAGCGCGCGTGGGTCATGCTGGTGGCGCAGGCGGGTGTGCGGTCGCTGGTCGAGTGGCTGCGCCGCGACACGCAGGTGGGCAGCCAGGACATCTCGGACGAGATTTTCGAGGCGGCGCCGCGCGCGCTCGCCCGGTCGATCTCACTCCAGCAGACCGTGGCCCTCATCAAGGTCACGATCGACGTGGCGGAGGAACAAGTACCGCATCTTGCCGCTCCCGGCGAAGAGCGCGCCCTGCGCGAGGCCGTTCTGAAGTTTTCGCGCGAGGTCGCTTTCTCGGCCGCGCGCGTGTACGCGCGGGCCGCCGAGTCGCGCGGCGCCTGGGACGCGCGGTTGCAGGCGCTGCTGGTCGACGCGCTGCTGCGCGGCGACTCCTCCGACGTGCTGGCGAGCCGGGCCGCGGCGCTGGGCTGGGCGGACGCGCCGCCGGTCGCCGTGGCGGTCGGGCGGTCGCCGGGCGGCGAGGTCGCGGCGGTCCTGCACACCGTGTACCGCGCGGCGAGGCGGATCGGCGTGGAAATCATCGGCGGGGTGCATGGCGACCGTCTGGTGATCGTGCTCGGCGGCGCCACCGACCCCGTGAACGCCACCGAAAAGCTGCTCGCCGGGTTCGGCGCCGGGCCGGTCGTGGTCGGCCCGGCGGTGCCGAGCCTCGACGAGGCCACCGAGTCGGCCCGCGCGGCGCTCGCCGGCTTCCGCGCCGCGCCGGCGTGGCCGACCGCGCCGCGACCGGTCGCCGCCGCCGCGCTGCTACCGGAGCGGGTGCTGGCGGGCGACGTCGAGGCTCGCCGCGAGCTCCGGCAGGACGTCTACGGTGGCCTCGTGCGCGCCGGCGGCGAGCTGCTCGACACGCTCGACAGCTTTTTCGCGGCCGGCGGGGTGCTGGAGGCCGCGGCGCGGTCGCTCTTCGTCCATCCGAACACCATCCGGTACCGGTTGAAGCGCATCGCCGACGTCACAGGTCTGTCGCCGTTGACCCCTCGAGACGCCTTCGCGCTGCGGGTAGCGTTGACGATCGGTCGCCTGGACAGGCCCAGTACGCCGGTGACCTCCACCACACGCTGAACGATCCTTAGGGCGCGAGCTGCGATCTTTGTAGGGTCTCCACAAAGCCGCTAGTGCGGATTGGTGCCTGTCAGCACACACCAGACCCACCGGTATCAAGCAGAGTTTTACACGTGCTCGCCGTACTGTCGCCCGGTCAGGGTGCCCAGAAGCCCGGTTTCCTCACCCCTTGGCTGGAGCTGCCGGGTGCCGAGGCCCGGCTCCGCTGGTGGTCGGCGCTGGCCGGCGTAGACCTGGTGCACCTCGGCACCCAGGCGGACGCCGACGAGATCAAGGACACCGCACGCACGCAGCCGCTGCTTGTCGCGGCCGCACTCCTCGCCGCCGAGCACCTGCCGATGTACGACGTCTCGGTGGTCGCCGGCCACAGCGTCGGTGAGCTGGGCGCGGCCTCGCTCGGCGGGGTACTGACCCCCGAGGCCGCGGTCACCCTCGCCGGCGTACGCGGGCGCGAGATGGCAGCCGCTTGCGCGGTGACGCCGACGGGCATGTCAGCCCTGCTGGGCGGCGACGCCGGCGAGGTGGTCGCCGGCATCGAGGCGCACGGGCTGCACCCGGCCAGCCGCAATGGCACCGGCCAGATCGTCGCCGCGGGCGCGCTCGACAGGCTGGAGAAGCTGGCCGCCGAGCCGCCGGGCGGTGCCCGGGTGCGCGCGCTGCAGGTCGCCGGCGCGTTCCACACGCCGTACATGGCCCCGGCCGAGAAGGCGCTCGCGGCGGTCGCCGCCGGCATCACGCCGGGCGACCCCACCAAGATCATCCTGTCGAACCTGGACGGTTCCGCCGTCAACCACGGCCGCGAGCTCGTGCAGCGGCTCGTCCGGCAGGTCACCGCACCGGTGCGGTGGGACCTGTGCATGAGTACCCTCGCCGACCTCGGCGTCACCGCGGTGATCGAACTGCCTCCGGCCGGTACCCTCGCCGGACTTGTGAAACGCGAGCTGAAGGCCACCGGCGCTCCCGAGATCGTCACCCTCAACACGCCCGACGACCTCGCCGCGGCGCGCGACCTGATCGCGCGGCACGGCGTCGCGCCCAGCCACGAGCCGACACCGCAGTTCCGGGTAGTGGTGGCGGGCAGCGCGGGCACCTTCGAGCCGGCGGCGGGGCTCGCCGAAGGCGACGACGTCAGCGCCGGCCAGGTGATCGGCCACGTCGTGACCCGGCAAGGCGCCAACGAGGTCGCCGCCCACAACACGGGCGTGCTGACCGAGTGGCTCGCCCACCACGACGACCCGGTCGCACCGGGCCAACCCCTCGCTCGCATCGGAGGACATTTGTAATGGCCGGCTCGCGCATCGTCTCGCTGGGTCACTACCAGCCCTCCAGACTGGTCACCAACGACGACCTGGCCGCGATCGTCGACACCAACGACGAGTGGATCCGCGACCGGGTCGGCATCGCGACCCGCCGCGTCGCCGACACCGAGAGCGTGGCCGACATGGCCACCTCGGCCGCCGGCAAGGCGCTGGCCGCCTCCGGGCTGACCGCCGCCGACATCGACATGGTGGTCGTGGCGACCTGCTCGGCGATCGACCGCTGCCCCAACACCGCCGCGCGGGTCGCGCACCGGCTGGGCATCGCCGCACCAGCCGCGATGGACGTCAACACCGCGTGCTCCGGCTTCTCGTACGCGCTCGCGACCGCCGACCACGCCATCCGGGCCGGCTCGTCGCGTAACGCCATCGTGATCGGCTCCGAGAAGCTCTCCGACGTGACCGACTGGACCGACCGCTCCACCTGCGTGCTGTTCGGCGACGCGGCCGGCGCGGCGGTGCTCACCGCGACCGCCGACGGCGAGGAGCCGGGCATCGGCCCGGTCGTCTGGGGCTCCGCACCGGACCGCGGCGACGTGCTGAAGATCGAAGGCTGGCGCCCGTACATCTACCAGGAGGGCCAGGCGGTCTTCCGCTGGGCCACGACCGCGCTGGCGCCCCTCGCGCTCCAGGCGTGCGAGCGCGCGGGCGTCGCGTCCACCGACATCGCCGCCTTCGTACCGCACCAGGCCAACACCCGGATCATCGACGGCATCGTCAAGCGGCTCAACATCCCGAACGCGGTGATCGCCAAGGACATCGTCGAGTCGGGAAACACCTCGGCCGCCAGCGTGCCGCTCGCCCTGTCGAAGCTCGTCGAGCGCCGGGAGGTGCCTTCGGGCGCGCCGGTACTGCTCTTCGGCTTCGGCGGCGGCCTCACCTACGCCGGACAGGTAGTTCGCTGTCCGTAATTTCCCCGTTAAGGGAAAGCAACCAACCATTTGAGAGGAACCGAAATCCAATGACCCGTGACGAGATCATCGCCGGCCTCGCCGAGATTCTCGAAGAGGTTGCCGGCGTGAACCCGGACGACGTGGCCGAGGAGAAGTCGTTCACGGACGACCTGGACGTCGACTCGCTCTCCATGGTCGAGGTCGTGGTCGCGGCCGAGGAGAAGTTCGACGTCAAGATCCCCGACAACGAGGTGCAGAACCTCAAGACCGTCGGCGACGCCGTCTCCTACATCGAGAGCAACGCCTGACCCATGGCCACCACCGACGTCGTCGTCACCGGGCTGGGCGCGACTACCCCGTTGGGCGGGGACGTCGCGTCGACCTGGGAAGCAATGCTCGCCGGCCGCTCCGGGGTGGGTCCGCTCACCCAGGAGTGGGCCGCGCAGCTCCCTGTACGCATAGCGGCGCAGCTCACGGTCGACCCCTCCGAGAAGATCGACCGGGTCAAGATGCGCCGCCTCGACCGTTCCGAGGCGATCGCCCTCATCGCCGCACACGAGGCGTGGGCTGACGCCGGACTGGCCGACAGCGGGCTCGACGCCGAGCGGCTCGCGGTCAGTGTCGGCACCGGCATCGGCGGGGCGCAGACCCTGCTGGCGCAGGACGACATCCTGGAGGCGTCCGGTCCCCGCCGGGTCTCGCCGCACACCGTGCCGATGCTGATGCCCAACGGCCCGGCCGCGTGGGTCGGCCTGGAGCTGGGCGCCAAGGCCGGCGTCCACTCGGTCGCGAGCGCCTGCGCCACCGGCGCCGAGGCCATCTCGCTCGGGCTCGACCTCATCCGTGCCGGCCGCGCCGACGTCGTGGTCGCGGGCGGCACCGAGGCGGTCGTCCACCAGCTGCCGATCGCCGGGTTCGCGTCGATGCGGGCCATGTCGACCCGCAACGACGAGCCGGAAAAGGCCTCCCGCCCGTGGGACAAGGGCCGCGACGGCTTCGTACTCGGCGAGGGCGCGGGTGTCGTCGTGCTGGAGCGTGCCGACCACGCCGCCGCGCGCGGTGCCAGGATCTACGCCCGGCTCGCCGGGGCGGGCATCACCTCCGACGGGTACGACATCGTGCAGCCGCACCCCGAAGGGCTGGGCGCCACCCGGGCGATCGCGAAGGCGCTGGCCGACGCGGGCGTCTCCCGCACGGACGTGACCCACGTCAACGCGCACGCCACGTCGACGCCGGTCGGCGACATGGCCGAGATCGCGTCGCTGCGGGCGGCGGTCGGCGACCACCCGGTGCTCACGTCGACGAAGTCGATGACCGGGCACCTGCTCGGTGCGGCGGGGGCGATCGAGTCGATCGCCACGATCCTCTCCGTGCGAGACAGCGTCATCCCGCCGACGATCAACCTGGACGACCCCGAAGACGGACTGCTGGACGTCGCCGCTCACAAGCCGCGCCAGCACGACATCCCGGCCGCGCTGAACAACTCGTTCGGGTTCGGCGGCCACAACGTCGCACTGATCTTCACCCGCGTCTAGCTGCCTGGAGGCTGCCGTGACCGTGACGTCCACCGCCGCCGACTCATCCATTGTGGACCACCGCGATCCCGAAGTGCGGCTGCGCGCCGTCTTCGACGCCGGCTCGCTCCGGCTGCTGGCGCCGCGCGACGACTCGGGTGTGCTGTGGGCGCGCGGTGAGATCGACGGTACGGCCGCCATCGCGTACGCCACGGACGCCACCCGCATGGGCGGTGCCATGGGCACGGAGGGCTGCCGTCACATCGTGGACGCCATCGACACGGCGGTGCGCGAGCGGGTACCGGTGCTGGGGCTCTGGCACTCCGGTGGCGCTCGCCTCGCCGAGGGCGTGGTGGCGCTCGACGCGGTCGGTCAGGTGTTCGCGGCGATGGTGCGGGCGTCCGGCCGGGTGCCACAGATCTCGGTGGTGCTCGGCCCGGCGGCGGGCGGTGCCGCGTACGGGCCGGCGCTGACCGACATCGTGGTGATGAGCGGGGCGGGCCGGATCTTCGTGACCGGTCCCGAGGTGGTGCGGTCGGTCACCGGCGAGCAGGTCGACATGGAGCGGCTGGGCGGTCCCGAGCCGCACGGCCGGCGCTCCGGCGTGGTGCACGTGACCACGAAGGACGACGACTCGGCGCTCGTCGAGGCGCGCAAGCTGGCCGCCCTGCTCGGCCGCCAGGGCCGGTTCTCCCCCGCCGACGTACCGGTGGGCGACGACACCGACGGGCACGACATGGCGGCGGCGTTGCCCGCCGAGGCCAACCGCGCGTACGACGTGAAGCCGGTTGTGAAAGCGCTGCTGGATGAGCCAGGTGTAGAGCTGCACGCCAAGTGGGCGCCGAACGTCGTGACGACGCTGGGTCGCTTCGCGGGCCGCACCATTGGCGTGATCGCCAACAACCCGTTGCGCCTCGGCGGCTGCCTCGACGCGTCCAGCGCCGAAAAGGCCGCCCGGTTCGTGCGGATGTGCGACTCCCTCGGTGTGCCGCTGGTCGTACTGGTCGACGTGCCCGGGTACCTGCCGGGTCTCGGCCAGGAGTGGGACGGCGTGGTGCGGCGGGGCGCGAAGCTGCTGCACGCGTTCGCCGAGGCGGTGGTGCCGCGGGTCACGCTGGTGACGCGCAAGGCGTACGGCGGCGCGTACATCGCGATGAACTCGCGGTCTCTGGGCGCGACCGCGGTGTTCGCCTGGCCGAGCGCCGAGGTGGCCGTCATGGGCGCCTCCGCGGCCGTCAACATCCTGCACCGCAAGAGGCTGGCCGCGGCGCCGCACGACGAGCGTGAGGCGCTGCGCACCGAGCTCATCGAGGAGCAGACCCGGGTGGCGGGCGGCGTCAACCGGGCGCTGGAGATCGGCGTGGTCGACGACGTCATCAAGCCCAGCGAGACCCGCCGGCGCATCGCCGAGGCGCTGGCCGGCGCGCCGGCAGCCCGGGGCGCGCACGGCAACATCCCGCTCTAAGCTCTTCGGGGTGGAAGCCACCGAGATACGCAAGCTCGCCGCTCTCGAAGACACCCACTGGTGGTACCGGGAGCGGCGGACGCTGCTGGCACGAGCGCTGCGCCGCCTCTCAGCGGCCGGCACCCCCGCGGGCACCGCGCTCGACATCGGTGCCGCGGGCGGCGGCAACACTCGGGTACTGCGAGCGCACGGCTGGCGCCCCCTGGCCCTGGAGTACAGCCAGGAGGGTGCCGAGGTGGCCGCCGAGCGCGGCCTCGACGTGATCCGCGCCGACGCCCGCAACCTGCCGCTCCCCTCGGGTGGGCTCGACCTCGTGGTGGCATTCGACATCCTGGAACACATCGACGAAGACCACCTGGCCGCCGGCGAGATCCACCGCACGCTGCGACCGGGTGGCACCGCGCTGATCGCCGTGCCGTGCGACATGAAGCTGTGGTCCGCGCACGACGTGGCCGTGGGGCACGTGCGGCGGTACACGCGGGAGACGCTGACCGCCGTGGTGGAAAAGGCCGGGCTGGTCGTCGACGACCTGTGGAGCTGGAACGTCCTGCTCCGCCCCGTCGCGGCCTGGCGGCGGCGCAAGAGCACCGGCAGCGACCTCGACGACATGCCCGCGATTGTCAACACCGCGCTGACCGCGATCATCACCGCCGAGCGCTACCTACCGGTGAAGTCGCTGCCCAGCGTCTCGCTGATGCTCACAGCTCGTAAACCGTGATGCGGCTGTTCCGGTACCGCTCCGTCGCCAGCCCGGCCAGCAACGGCGACTCGGGGCGGGTGGCGCGGTCGGCGACCAGCCAGCGGACTCCCCGTGCGCGCAACGCGTCCAGTCGCTCGCGGGTCGGCTCGTAGAACGCCGCGTCGTTCAGCGCCAGCAGAGCCGGATCCCAGAACGGCTCCTCGGGGCCGAGCGGCAGGCCCACCATGCGCGGCGCGAACGTCCACCCCTCGACCAGCACGGCACGCTGGGCGTACGCGCTGAGCCAGAACGAGCGCGCGTCGCAGCCCACGTGCACCGTCAACTCCGCACAGTGGACGTTCGTGGCCAGTACGTCGTCGGGGTCGCTGTGCTCGTACACCCACCGGGCGGCGGCGATCCGCGACGCCGGTAGGAGCGTCACCGCGTAGGCGCCGCCGTTCGGGTACCGGTGAGCCGCCGCCGCGTCCATCACGAGCCCCGGCGCACCGGCGACCAGGACGCCTGTCAGCAGAAACGCCGGTGACCGCCACACCACGCTCACCAGCATCGCCACGACGGTCAGCGCGAGCGCCCACAACAGCAGCGGCACCAGCGGGTCGTACGCGGGCGTCGGGCTGAACCCCGCCCGCCACGTCAGCTGTATGACCGTGAGAAGCGTGCCCAGGCCGGCGGCGAAGGCGAGCAGCGACCAGCGCCACCGGCCCACCACCTCGGCCCAGCCCCACGCCGACAGGATCACGCCGAAGGCGAAGCCGGCCCGGACGAAGTACTGGTTGCTGCTCCCCGGGTGCGCGACCACGAGGTAGATCACCGGCCCGATCACGGCCCCGGACAGCAGGAACACCTTCTCCGGGTCGGTGAGCAGGCGCCGCCCCAGCGCGAAGATGCCCGCCAGCCGGAGCTGCAGGTTGAGCAGGAACGCCACTATCACCAGCGGCCACGACCACGCCGGCCCGACATACGGCTCCAGGCCGGACAGCGGCTTGACGGTCACGCCGTGGCTCTCGAACGCGAACAGCACCGCCGTCGCGAACACCTGCGCCACGATCGCCAGCCCCAGCGCCGCCGCGATGGGCCACACGATCCGGCGGCGGGTGACCAGCAGGACCAACCCGGTCAGCCCCAGCGCGCCCGCCACCACGGGCACCGAGCTGGCCTTCGCGCCCGTCGAGCCGGCCAGGAAGAGGGCGGCCAGCACCCATGTGCCACGCTCGGAACGGGAGCGCACCACGTCGACAAGTACCGCGATCAGGGGCAGGAGCAGCACCCAGCTGTACGTCATCGACGGGCTGCCCCACACGATGAACGTCGCCTGGGTGCCGAAGAGCTGCCGGATCCCGTTTTCGTAGCCGAACTCGCCGATCGTGAACATCAGCACGGCCGCGCCGACGCCCGCGTACGCCCGGCCGCTGATGCGCCATCCGACGACCGCGACCAGCACGATCGCCAGCGCGCACAGGGCCGGTACCGCCAGCCGCAGGAACACCGTCGGCAGGTCGACGCCGCTGACCAGGCTGGCCGCGCCCATGTGCGCGAACCCGAACCAGTGGTAGTGCAGCGGCTCGCCGGCCACCTGCGGCAGCTCGGGCGGCGCCTGGTGGGTCGCCGCGCCCGCGATCGACATCTGGAACGGCAGGTCGAGGTACTGTGCCTGCCCCTCGCTCGCCGGCAGGATCGGGTTGCGCCGCAGGAACGACTCCCACAGGTACAGCGTGAAGCCGGCGAGCACGGCTGTGACCGACCACGCCCAGCCGCGCGGCACCGCCGTGTATCCGCGCACCCACCAGTGCCGCCGCAACGGGCGCACGAGCGCGAACGGCGCCACCACGAAGGCCGGCCACACCCACAGCCAGCCCTCCAGCCCCGCCCGCACGAACACGAACCACGCGGCGAGCTCCAGCACCAGCCCGACGGCCGCGCCGAACGCCAGGTCTTCCACGAGCGTGTGCGGCTGGCGGCGCAGCGCCCGGTAGACGAGCGTGCCGGGCAGCAGCACGGCCAGCACCGCGTAGGCCGTGTAGCGCCCCACGTCGAGCAAAGGCGTGCCAGTGACCAGCAGCGCCCCGACGACAAACCCGTACGCGGCCGCAGCCGGCGCCCAACGCCACGGATCGCGGGCAGCCACCGCTGGCGGCGCGGCGGCCGGGGCGGCAACCGTCACCGCAGGCTGTCGGCCAGCTCGGCGGAGGCGTCGGTGTCCTCCGCGATGAAGTACGCCGGGCGGGCCTGCACGGCCGTGTAGATGCGGGCGACGTATTCGCCCAGCAGGCCCAGGCAGAGCAGTTGCACCGCACCGAGAAACAGCACAGCTACATACAGGGACGGCCAACCACTGACCGTGGCGCCGAGGAAGAACGCGATGATCGCCACCACGACCAGGACGCCGCACACCACGACGCCCGCGAGGCCCAGCCACGTCGCGACGCGCAAGGGCGCCGCGGAGAAGCTTGTCACGCTGTCTGCGGCCAGGCTCATCATGCGGGACATCGGGTACTTGGTGCGCCCGGCCGCCCGCTCGGCACGCAGGAACGTCACCTCACCGCTCGGGAAGCCCAGCCACGGCACCACGAGCCGCAGCACGGGCGTGCGCTCGGGCAGCTCGCGCAGCGCCTCGACGGCGGCCCGGCTCAGCAGCCGGAAGTCACCCGCGTTCGCCGGCACCTGCTTGCCGACCAGGCGACGCATGAGCCGGTAGTACAGGCCGGCCGTCCACCGCTTGAAGGGAGTGTCGACGGTGCGGTCGCCGCGCACGCCGTACACGATGTCGAGCCGCTCGGAGCGCGCGAGCCGCAGCATGTCGACGATGGTTTCCGGCGGATCCTGCAGGTCGGCGTCGATGCTGACCACGTACGCCCCGCGGGCCCGCATCAGGCCGGCGAGCAACGCGGCCTGGTGCCCGCTGTTGCGCCGCAGCCGCACGATGCGAAGCTGCGGCCAGCCGCGACGGGCCGCGTGCAGCGCGACCAGCGTGTTGTCGGTGCTGCCGTCATCGACGGCGACCACCTCGTAAGGCTCGCCGAGCCCGTCGAGCACACCGCGCAACCGGCTCACGAGCAGCGGCAGAACCGACTCCTCGTTGAACATCGGCACGACCACGGAAAGTGCCGGCTCGGCAACGACCACGCGCCCGACGCTATCAAAGCTATGCCGCGCAGGCGGTGCGCGGGAGGCCGGGGACGTCGATGGGGGCACTGCCGGAGGGCGGCGTCTTGCCGGCGAGGACGCCCGCGAGTGCGCGCATCGAGGCGCGGCTCGACGAGTACGTGGCGAGCAGCGACGGAGACTTCGACTGCGCCAGCAGGTTGGGGGTGTCCATCGCCACCGTCACCGCCGCGGTCTTGCTGAGGTCGGCGCGCTCGTCCCCGTACCCGATGAGATGGACCTCGGTGCCGCCGCTGTCGACGACCTCGACCCCGGCGGCCTTCAGCGCCTCGACGAGCGTGGCACGCGTGCTGTCGCGGCCCTTGGCGGCGGTGACGGTGACGGGCCCGCTGATCCCCTGGCAGTTGCCGCGCAGTTGGGTGACCGCGGCGGCGGCGAGCCGGTCCGCGGCGGCGGCGTGCGCGGCACTGCCCACGATGGACATCGCCGGTGCTGGCTTCGATCCGAGCTCGAACTTGAGCGTCAGCACCCGGGTGGCCGCGTCGACGAGGCGTTCGCGCGGCAGGCTGCCGTCGCGCAGCCCGCCGAGAATCCCGTCGTACGCCGCTTTCAGGTCGGGCGGCATCAGCAGGAGGTCGTTGCCGGCGTTGAGCGCGCGCACAGCGGCCTCGCCCGGGGGCCATTTCTCCGCCGGTGCCATGTTCATGCCGTCGGTGACCACCACGCCCTTGAACCCGAGCTGGCCGCGCAGCACGTCGGTGAGCACCTTGCGGGAGAACGTCGCGGGCGTGCCCGGGTCGATGGCGCGGACGTCGAGATGGCCGGACATCACGAGCTTGGCGCCAGCGGCGATGCCGGCACTGAACGGCGGCAGGTCACCAGCGTCCAATGTGGCCCGATCCTGCCGCAGCTGGGGCAGGTCGGTGTGGGAGTCGCCGGTCGTGTGGCCGTGACCGGGAAAGTGCTTGAGCGTGGCGGCGACCCCGCCGTCCTGCAGGCCCCGCACGGCGCCGCTCACCTGCTCGGCGACCTTCTTGGGATCGGAGCCGTAAGAGCGGGAACCGATGACAGCGCTGCCGTCGCCGCCGAGAACGTCGGCGACGGGCGCGAAGTCCACATTGATCCCCACGGCGGCAAGCTCCGAACCCGCCGCGCGCCAGGCGTCTTCGGTCAGGCGCGGATCGCCGGCCGCGCCGAAGGCCATCGCGCTCGGCAGCGTCGTGACACCGTCCCTGAGGCGGGTCACGACGCCGTACTCCTGGTCGGTGCCGACGAGCATCGGCGCCGCGCCGGCGGGCAGCTTCGCGGCGGCCTTCTGGAGTCCGGTGGTCAGGTCGAGTACCTGCTGTGGAGAGTCCACATTGGTCGTTGTCTGGTTCTTCGACGTCGGGTCGTCGGCGGAGAACCCGACGAGGATCAGGCCGCCGAGGTGATACTCAGCGACCATCTCGGCGGGGGTGTCGACACCGGCGAGCTTCTGGTTGCCCGCCGCCGAGCCGGGCGACACCTCGGTCGCCGAGCTGCCGTAGGCGTACGGCATGAGCACCTGCCCGGCGAGATCCTCGTCGGAGAGCCTCGCGACGAGTTGGGCGGCGCGCTCGGCCGGCCCGCCGGTGAGGGCGGGCTCTTCCTTCTTCTGCGGCGTGCTCGGGTCGGCACCGCAGGCGGCGGCCAGGGCGAGGACGGCGGCAAGAGCCAGGGGACGCAGGCGCACGCCCGCTATCCCAGCAGGCCGAACAGAACGGGGCAACTCAGGACGAGATCATCCAACCCGCGTGAGCAACGTCACTGGCGCCCCGTCGCCCGCGTACCGGTAGGGCTCCAGCTCCGCGTCCCACGCGGTGCCGAGCGCCTTTTCCAGCGCGTGGGCGAGCGCCTCCGGACCGCGTGCCGCCTCCATGATCGAGCGCAGCCGGTCCTCGCCGAGCTGGATGTCACCCGCGCTGCCCATGGTCGCGCGGAAGAGCCCCCGCCCCGGCACGTACATGTACCGCTCGCCGTCGACCCCCGGGCTCGGGTCCTCCGTGATCTCGAAACGGATCATGGGCCACTGCCGGAGGGCAGCAGCCAGCTCGGCACCCGTCCCCGGCCGTCCGGTCCAGCTGCACTCGGACCGGCGAGCGCCGGCCTCGACCGGCTGAATGGTCCAGTGCAGATTGACCGGCGCGGTGAGGACGCGCGCGATCGCCCACTCGACGTGAGGACACACGGCGAGCGGGGTCGAGTGGACGTATACGACGCCACGCGTTGGCACGGTGACCTCCCGAAGACCGAGGTGCGTCTTCCCCTACGACCTCGATCAACCAGAAGGTGCTGGACAACATGATGACGCCTGTGACGGATGGTGCGCCAGAGAATCGGCAAACTGACACGAGGAATAACGCAAATGGACAGACGTTGTCACGGAACGCGCCCGTTTCCGCGTCGGGTACAGTTCAGTTGTCTTTCTCTGTCCTGCTGCCTCTGTATCTGTGCAAGGAGTACCTCCGTGGCGAGCAACACCTCCAAGACCGCGCGCGCGTCAGTCCGCGCCGGAGCGGGCGCCCAGGGCGGGGCCCTGAGCGTGCTCGGTGAGTTCAAGTACCTCATCCCGCTCAACAAGGGCAAGCACGCGTACGTGCGCAACCTGACCAACGGCAAGACCCCCCACCTGCGCACCGACTCCGAGGCGTTCATCGAGGAGATCCGCGTACTGGTCGGCGCCGGCCACGCCGCGAAGATCCGCGCCGAGATCAACGCGCTGGCGGCGGCGTACCCGAGCGACGGCTGGGACGCCACCGAGAAGCGTCTCGTCGACGCGGGCGTCTTCGAAGCCTGATCCCCCAGCACGTAGAGGCCCCGCTCCGAGCGGGGCCTTCTTGCTGCATGCTCAGGGGTGCAGGAGGTACCAGCCGTCTCGGGTGATGCCTTCGATCCGGTAGCCGCGGTCGAGGGCTCCCACCATCGCGTCGCGGACCGCCATGCGCCAGCGCGCGGCCAGCGCCGCGTCCGTACCGCGCATGCGTTCCACGTCCGCTGGCACCGCCACGGCCAGGCGACCCGGCGCCGGCACGCCCGTCACGGGGGCCTCGGCGCCTGCCGTGTCGGTGCGGCCGACCAGGATCGTCGCGCCCGTCGGATCGGGCTCGGGACCGTGGCCCTCGGCCGCCGCGATCGCGGCCGATGACCCCAGCTCCCACCGGATGTACATGCGGTCGCTCGGGTCACCCGCGTTGATGCCGTCGTCCATGGCCCCGTAGAAGTCGGGCAGGTACGCCGCCGCACGCGCGCCCAGTTTGTGCAGGTTGAAGTAGGCGTTGCGGCGGATCAGCGGGTCGAAGGTCCAGCACACCGCGCCCACGCCGCGCGCGAGCGCCCAGGCCCGCTGGTGCAGCTTCACCGCGTACCCCACGCCGCCGCTCTGCCCCGCCGGGTCGACCCCGGTGACGTGGGAGTGCAGGTGGTCGGCGCCGAAGAATCCGACCGCCACCGCGACCAGCGTTGAGCCCCGGTAGGCGCCCACCACGTAGTTACCGGAGTGCGCGAACGCTCTCATCATGCCCGCGTTGACGATCTGGTCGGCCGAGTCGGCCCGCCAGATCCGGCGCAGCAGCTCGGCCGCCGCCTGCTGGTCGTCAAGGCTGGTCAGCTCGCGGATCTGGATGCCCAACCGGCCCTCCGCGGTGCGGGCCACGCGCCAAGCCTCGTCGCGCACATCCGTGGCTGTGTCGACCATGCATACAGCATGCGCTCAGAAACTTCCGCCGCAAGTGTCCGGACCCGAGTATGTGTGGCCTCCTTACAAATAGGGCATGATTGTTACCACCGGGTATCCAGGAGGTGCCCATGACGCAGCACAGCGAGGTGCAGCTCGCGGACGGTTCCCGACTGCACGTACGCCAGACCGGACCGGCCGACGCGCCGGTCACCGTGCTGCTGCTACACGGTTGGACGCTCGACGGCCGCATCTGGCACCGCCAGGTCGCCGCGCTGTCCGAGACCGCTCGCGTGGTCACGTACGACGCGCGAGGCCACGGCCGATCCGGCAGCCTCAACCGCGGCGCCGCGACGCTCGACCAGCTCGGTGACGACCTCGCCGAGGTGATGCGGGCCATCGCGCCGACCGGGCCGGTCGTGTTAGGCGGCCACTCGCTCGGCGGCATGACGATCATGGAGTACGCCCACCGCCACCCCGGCGACTTCGCCGCGCGCGTGAAGGGGCTCGTGCTCGTGTCGACCACAGCCGAGGGGCACGCCCACACGGTGTACGGGCTGCCGCCGCCGCTCGCCCGGCTGGTGCGGGTGGCCGAGCAGACCAGCGCGGGTGTGCTCGCCCGTCTGGGTGACTGGCGACCGCACCGCGCCCTGACACTCGCCCTGCAGCCGGGACTGCGGTGGCTCCTGTTCGGGTACCCCTGCGACCCCGCGGACGTCCGCCTGACCACGAAGGCCGTGGTGCGAACACCGCTCGGCGCCATTGGCGGGTTCCGCCCGTCGGTCGGTGCCCAGCAGCGCCTGGAGACCCTCGCCGCCCTGCCCACGGTGCCCACGACCGTGCTGGTGGGCGAGCGCGACCGGCTCACCCCGCCGACGTGCGCCCGATCGATCGCGACGGCACTGCCCGGCGCCCAGCTCATCGTCTGCCCGGATGCCGGTCACATGCTGACGCTGGAACGCACCGACGAGGTGACCTCCGCGCTGGTCGACGTGGTGCAGCACGCGCACGCTCCGAGCACGCACTAGTACCCGGAGCCGCGTACTCTCGTTCTGGCCCTCGCCAGACCTCCTTGGGAGCCACGACAACGTTGACAGACGCCGCCACCACGCTTCAGCAGGAGATCGCTGCCGAGCAGAGCCACGTGGATCGGGTGTACGCCCGCCTCGCCCAGCTGCGGCAGGCCGCCGTACGGGCGGAAAAGGACGGATACCGGCTCGCCCGGGTGGGCAACTTCGGCGCGCTGGTCGAGCGCGACGCGATGGTGTTCCACGCGGCGCGGCGGCGCCAGGCGCTCGACGCCGAGCATGAGGGCCTGGTCTTCGGCCGGCTCGACCTGCGCAAGGGACTCGACATGCGCGAGGGAGGCGAGCAGCGTGAGGGCCCCGACCTGCGTGATGTGACAGTGCTGTACGTGGGGCGGCTGGGCGTGCGCGGCGAAAACGCCGAGCCGCTGGTGATCGACTGGCGGGCACCCGCCGCGGCGGCGTTCTACCAGGCCACCGCCGCCGAGCCGCGCGGCGTGATCCGGCGCCGGATGATCCAGTCGTCGGGCGAGAAGGTCACCAACATCGAAGACGACCTGCTCGACCCCGGCGCCGCCCCGGAGGGCATGCGGGTGGTGGGTGACGGCGCCCTGCTCGCCACGCTGGCGCGCGCCACCGGGCGGGGCATGCGCGACATCGTCGCCACCATCCAGCGCGAGCAGGACCAGGCGATCCGCTCCCCCGCCGCCGGCGTGACGATCGTCTCCGGCGGGCCGGGCACCGGCAAGACGGCCGTGGCGCTGCACCGCGCGGCGTACCTGCTCTACTCCGACCGCAGCCGGTTCGCCGGCGGCGGCATCATGGTGGTCGGTCCGTCGGGCGTCTTCGTCGAGTACATCGCCTCCGTGCTGCCCTCGCTGGGCGAAGACACGGCCACCCTCAAGTCGCTCGGCTCGGTGATTCCGGGCCTGGTCGCCACGCGCACTGACACCTCGGCGGTCGCCTCGATCAAGGGGTCGCTGCGGATGCGCCGGGTCCTCGACCGGGCGGTGCGCGACGCGGTGCCGAACGGGCCGACCGAGCTGCGCCTGCTCTACCGCGGCCAGCTGCTGCGGCTGACCCGGCCGGAGCTCGACGCGATCCGCGCCCGGGCGCTGCCCCGGGGCGCCCGCCGCAACGAAGTACGGCGGGCCGGCATCGACGGGCTCTTCGACGCGCTGTGGGCGCAGGCGCAGCGGCTGGGAATCAGCCGCCTGCCGGAGCAGATCCAGTTCGAGGACGACCTGTCGGACCGGTCGGACTTCCGCGACTTCCTGCGCGCCTGGTGGCCCCGGCTGCTGCCCCGGCACGTGCTGGCCTGGCTGGCCGAACCGGAGCGGCTGCGCTCGTACGCGTCGGGCATCCTGTCGAACCAGGAGATCAAGGCCCTGACCGGCACCTTCACCCCCGGCGACCCGACGATCGCCGACGTGGCCCTGCTCGACGAGCTGGACGAGCTGCTCGGCAAGCCGCCGCAGCCGCCGAAGCCCAAGCGCGACCCGTACCACGTGATCGACGGCATCCGCGAGGTCACCACGTACGCCGACCGCCAGCGGGCCGCGCGCGCCGCGGCCACACAGCGCCCCGACGACTACCGCGAGTACGCGCACATCGTGGTCGACGAGTCGCAGGACGTCTCGCCGATGCAGTGGCGGATGCTGGGTCGCCGTGGCCGGCTGGCCTCGTGGACGGTCGTCGGTGACCCGGCGCAGACCGCGTGGACCGGCGACCCCGCCGAGCTGGCGAAGGCTCGCGACTGGGCGCTGGGCTCGCGAAAGCGGCACGACTTCACGCTCACCACGAACTACCGCAACTCGGCCGAGATCTTCGCGCTGGCGGCGAAGGTGATCCGCGAGCTGTACCCCGACATCACGCTGCCACGGGCGGTGCGCTCGACCGGGGTACCGCCGGAGGAGCTCACCGTGGCACCGGCCGACCTGCCGGACGCGACCCGGAAGGCCGCGTCCGGCCTGCTCGCCGACGTGGAGGGCACGGTCGGGGTGATCACGCCGGTGCCGCGCCGCGACGAGATCGCGGGCTGGCTCGCCGACCTGCCCGCGGAACGGTTGCAGGTCGTGACAAGCCTTCAGGCGAAGGGCATGGAGTACGACGGGGTGGTGCTCGTCGCGCCTGACCAGATCCGCGGCCAGGATGGCGCCCGCACCTTGTACGTCGCGCTGTCCCGTGCCACCCAGCGGCTGGTCACGCTGAGCGCTTGATAGCCACCGCGGTGTACGGGGTGTCCGGGGTGACGACGACGCCGAAGCGGGCGTTGGGCAGGTACAGGCGGTCGCCGTAGGCCGCCACGGTGGTCGGTACGTCGAACCGCGGGTCTGACAGGTGGGTGACCAGCGCGCCCCTGGTGCCCGCACGGTCGAGCCGGAAGACGGCGACCCGGTTGAGGCGGTTCTGCACCACGTACAGCGTGCGGCCGAGCACCAGCAGGCCGTCGCCGTTGGTGAGCACCTCGCCACCCAGGTCGACGCGCGTGGTGGCGCCGGTGGCCGGGTCTACCCGGAAGAGGCCGCCGGTGTTGGACTGCACGACCAGCAGCGCGGTGCCGTCGGGCGTGCGGGCGATGCCGTTGACGTTGAACCCGGCCTGGTAGACCAGGTCACCGCTGAACGGTACGGGCGTGAAGCCGCTCGGCCGGTCGAGCCGCACGCGATACAGGAACGGGTTCTGCGAGTCGGTGAAGAAGGCGCCGCGCGGCGTGACGACGACGTCGTTGATGAACGTCGGCGCGCTGGCGAACTGGTACGCGGCGAGCACCTCGCCGGTGTGCGCGTCGACGACCCGGGCGTTGCCCGCCGCGCCGCCCGCGACGAATAGCCGCCCGGCCCGGTCGAGCTTCAGGCCGACCGACGGCGTGCCCGGCCCGGTGGAGATGATCCGACCCTGGCCGGTGACGAGGCTGGCGCGGTAGATGGAGCCGGTGGCCAGCGAGCCGAAGTACGCGTACGGCCGCTGACCGATCGCGATCCCCTCGGGCTGGAACGCGTTCGGCAGGTTGATGAGGTCGGGGAAGCGCTTGCGATCGGCGCTCGCGCGGGTGGGAACGGAGACGGTGGCCGCTGCCGCGACAGCCGCGAGCATCGACGTGGTGAGCGTTCTGCGGGTCACTGCGATGTCTCTGTTGGTATCCACCCTCATCACTATGCCCCGATTCGACAGTGATTCCCAGTGCCATGTTTGCATACATAGCAATGTCCGCATATTTTAGAGGGCGTGGGAGCTGGACACGATCACGGAACGGCGGGCGCCAAGCACCGCGGCCCCCTGCTGGCCGCGTTCGCGCTGCTGGCGGTCTTCATGGTCGTCGAGGGCGCGGCGGCGTTGGCCACCGGCTCACTCGCGCTGCTCTCCGACGCCGGGCACATGTTCACCGACGTGCTCGGCATCGGCATGGCGCTCGCGGCGATGACCGCCGCCCGCCGCGCCGACAGGGACCCGCAGCGCACCTTCGGCCTGTACCGGTTGGAGGTGCTCGCCGCCCTCGCCAACGCCGTCCTGCTCTTCGGCGTCGCGATCTACGTGTTGATCGAGGCGCTGCGCCGGTTCGGCGACCCGCCAGACGTGCCCGCCGGCCCGATGCTCGTCGTCGCGATCGCCGGCCTGCTCGCCAACGTGGTGGCGTTCGCGCTGCTGCGCTCGGGCGCCAAGGAGAGCATCAACGTGCGCGGGGCGTACCTGGAGGTGCTCGGCGACCTGCTCGGCTCGGTGGGAGTCATCATCGCCGCCATCGTCATCGCGCTCACCGACTGGTGGTACGCCGACCCGATCGTCGCGGTCGCGGTCGGAGTGTTCATCCTCCCCCGCACCTGGAAGCTCGCGCGTGCGGCGGTACGCATCCTCGTGCAGGCCGCGCCCGCGCACGTCGACGTGGCCGACGTGCGCCACCGGCTCGCGGCGGTGCCGGGAGTGTGCGACGTCCACGACCTTCACGTGTGGACACTCACGTCCGGCATGGACGTCGTTTCCGCGCACCTGACGTTGGATCCCGCCGCACAGGTCGGACCGGTACTGGTCGAGGCGCGCGAGGCACTGCACGACGACTTCGACATCGCACACGCCACGCTCCAGGTCGAACCCGCCGAGGCTTGCAAACAAACCACCTGGTGACGGGCTTGTGACCGTGCGTGCAACGGGTGGGCACATCGATCGGAACCCGGTACGCTCGGCTCCGGTCACCGCCCGGCGGCGCCCCCCGGTGCCGGTGGTGACTGCCGCCTAATCGCCGCGCCAAGCGCGTGGCGAGCCGGGGAACCACGAGTTCCACCCGGGGTGAATCCGCGCGAGCGGTAGGGATACTTCCGTCCCGAACCCGTCAGCTAACTCGGTCGGCGGCTGACTGGAAGGATGGTTGATGGCTCATGCCCGCAGCCGGGTAGGGCTGCTCGCGGTGCTCGTCGCCGCGACGTTCGCTCTGGTCGGCATCCATGCTCAACCCGCTGGCGCCGCGCCCAACACCGATGACGAGGGTGGAACGGCGACACTGCGCGAGCAACTGGAAACAGCGAGCAAGGGGTACATCGTCGCGCAGGACACGCTCGCGAAGTCCAAAAAGGAGCAACAACGGCTCCAGACACAGCTCGTCCAGTTCGAGCAGGACCTGGTAGCGAAGCAACAGGTCATCGGCGAGCTTGCGAACGTGGCGTACCAGCGCGGCCGGCTCGGCCCCATCTCCGCGATGCTCAACGCCTCCACCCCGGAAGGCTTCATGGACCGGGCGTCCGCACTCGACACGCTCGCGGAGAGCGAAGACAAGAAGCTCCGCGACCTCCTCGACGCGCGCGACAACGCCAACAACACCAAGCTCGCGCTCGACAATCAGGTCAGGGAGCAGCAGAAGCAGGTCCAGGTCATGGCCGCCCGCAAGAAGCAGGCGGAAAACGCTCTAGCCAACTCCGGTGGCGGCGCCAGCTCCGACGGCCCGAGTGGCTCCGGCGCGGCGACGGCATCCCAGGGCCCGAGCGGCTCCGGCGGGTGCAGCGTCAAGGACCCGACGGGTACCGGTGGCTGCATCACGCCTCGACTGCTGCACGCGTACAAGGAGACGAAGGAAGCCGGCTTCACCCGGTACGTCTACTGCTGGCGCAGCGGCGGTTCCGGCGAGCACCCGAAGGGCCGGGCGTGTGACTGGTCCTCGGCCGCGAGCGGCTTCGGCAAGGTTTCCACCGGTGGTGACAGGGACTACGGCGACCGCCTCGCGAACTTCTACATCAAGAACGCGAGCGCGCTCGGCGTCCTCTACGTCATCTGGTTCCGCCGGATCTGGCTGCCCAGCAGCGGCTGGAAGTCCTACAGCGGCAGCGGCAGCCCGTCGGCCGAACACACCGACCATGTCCATCTCTCGGTGACATAGGTCGGCGTTTGCAGCGTGGAGGGGGCCCCGGTTCGGGGCCCCCTCCGGTGTTTTCAGCAGCCGATGCGCGACGATCCCAACGCCACATCGTCGAACCACAACGTGTCGGCGCCATCACCGTACGACTCCCAGCCCACGCGGAAGTCGGTGAGCGCGGGGCGCCAGTTGGCACGCGACAACCACTGGCTGTCGATGTCGTGCGTGGGCGTACCGTCGGCGACCAACCCGGTCACCTGGGTGCCGTTGACCCACGTGCGCAACTGTCCCTGCGCACCGTCCACCATGAACTCCACACAGGACCACACATTGGTCGGCAGCGGCACGCTCAGCGCCACGCCCGCCGGGCTCTGCTCGGGCAGCGTCGCGTCGTCGGACGCCCGGTTCCATTGCAGGGCACCGTTCTGGCCGCCCATCCGCAGATCGCGGTTGCCGTCGTTGGCGTCGCGCATGGCGAGGAACGTGACGTGCTGCTGCGGCAGCGATGTGGTGTGTCGCGCCCACAGCCGCGCGTACCGCACCGATCCCGCACCACTCAGGTTCTGTGTGGACCCGACGAAGACGTGGTTGCAGTATCCGGCGGTGCCGTTGACGCGCACCGACTTCGTGCCGCTGTGCGCGACCGCGCTGTCGATCGCCGCGGTGCCGGTGCCCTGGCAGTCCGGATACGTGACCGCCCACGCGCCGGTGGGAACGGTGCCTGTCTGGCTCTCGAACCCGTCACAAAGGACCGCGCCGCCGCAGCCTCCCGAAGGCGGCGGGGTGGTGGGGGGCGGAGTGGAAGGAGGCGGGGTGGACGGCGGTGGCGTGCTTGGGGGTGGCGTGCTCGGGGGCGCCGCCGTGGTCGGTGCCGCCGTCGTCGGCGTGGGACCGGTGCCGTTGCACGCGACGCCGTTGAGCGTGAAGCCGGTCGGTGCGGCGTTGCTCGCGGCGTAGGTGCCCTGGACCCCGAACTCCGTCGAGCCGCCCGCCGCCAGCGAGCCGTTCCACGCGGCGTTCCTGGCCGTGACGGTGGCCCCGGACTGGGTCACGGTGGCGCTCCAGCCGTTCGTGATCCGCTGGTCGCCGCCGTACGTCCAGGTGACCGTCCAGCCGTTGACCGCGGTGTCCCCGGCCGTGACCCGGACGTTGGCGGTGAACCCGCCGGTCCACGAATTGGCCTGGTAGCCGACCAGGCAGCCGGCCGCCGCGTGCGCGGTCTGTATCACCACGAAGCTGGCGGCGGCCATGAGGAGGCCGGCGACAGGCGCGGCGACGCGTGCAGAGATCTTCATGGATGGGCATCCTATTCATTGATAACTCTGAATGAAAGCATTGCAAGATCTGCAATATTTGCAAGAAGACGTCATCAATGGCGTGAGGCGCGTTAAGGCATAGGCCCGCGCCGGCGGGGAACACTCCGGACATGGCTGATCACGTGATGGTCTTCGCGCCGGCGCCGCAGCTCACGGTAACGATCGAGCAGCCGGCTGACGCGGTCGAGATACACCTTCACCCGGGCGGCCAGGGCATCTGGCAGGCGCGGATGATCACGTCGCTGGGCGTGCCGGTGGCGCTCTGCGCGAGCCTGGGCGGCGAGACCGGCCGGGTACTGGACACGCTGATCGCGGCCGAGGGCATCGACCTGCACGCGACCACGCGGGCGGCCGCCAGCGGCGGGTACGTGCACGACCGGCGGGGCGGCTCCCGCACGGAGGTGGCGGAGGCACCGGAGCCGCCACTTGGCCGGCACGACCTTGACGAGTTGTACAACCTCGCGCTGGCGGAAGGGCTCGGTGCCGCGGTGGCGGTGCTGAGCCGGCCGACCGATCCCGCCATCGTCCCGCCCGACGTGTACCGGCGCCTGGCCACCGATCTGGGTCGTAACGGCGTCAAGGTGGTCGCCGACCTCTCCGGCGAACACCTGTCGGCAGTACTCGAAGGGGCTCCGTACTTTGTCAAGGTCAGCCACGACGAGCTGACATCCGACGGGCGGGCCGCGAGTGACAGCGTGCCCGATCTGATCGAGGCGCTGCACCGCCTGCAGGATGAGGGCGCCCGCTCCGCCCTGATCAGCCGTGCCGACCAGCCGGCGCTGGCGCTGCTGGAAAACGACGTCTTCGAGGTCGAGATCCCCCAGTTGGAGGCGGCCGACCCGCGCGGCGCCGGCGACTCGATGACCGCCGGCGTGGCGGCCGTACTGGCCAAGAACGGCGACCTGCTCGCGGCCGTGCGCACCGGCGCGGCGGCCGGCGCGCTCAACGTCACCCGGCACGGGCTCGGCACCGGCCGCCCCGACGCCATCGCAGGCATGGCTGAACGCGTCGATCTGAAGCGTGTCAACCTGAAGGAGGTGGGTCGCGGGCGGCAGCGCCGGACCACCCCTGACGAGCTGGCGACACGGGTGAGGGCGCGATGAGGGTACTGGTGACCAACGACGACGGCATCGCGGCGCCCGGGATCCGGTGGCTGGCGCGCGTCGCGTCCGACAGCGGGCACGAGGTCGTCGTGGCGGCGCCCGGCAATGAGGCGAGCGGCATGAGTGCCGCGCTCCGCGCGGTCGAGAAGGATGGGCGCATCATCGTCACCGAGCAGCCCCTCGATGGCCTCTCCGGTGTCGAGTCGTACAGCGTGGCCAGCTCGCCGGCGTTCATCGCGCTGCTCGCCACGCGCGGCGCGTTCGGGCCGCCGCCCGACCTGTTGCTCTCCGGCATCAACCGGGGCGCCAACGCCGGCCTCGCGGTGCTGCACTCGGGCACGGTGGGTGCCGCGTTCACCGCCGCCGCCTATGGCTGCCGCACGATGGCCGTATCGCTCGACATACTCACCCCCGGAGCCGTGGAGACCGGCGGTGCCATGCTCAGGCCCGGCAGCCGCGACGAGGCACGGCACTGGGCGACGGCAGCCCAGTACGCCGCCGACATGCTGAAGACGCTCGTCGACGCGCCGGTGGGAACTGTTCTCAACCTCAACGTCCCGGACGCGCCACCCGAGCGCGTCAAAGGGATACGGCGGGCACGGCTGTCGCGCTTCGGTCAGGTGCAGATCACCGTCGCCGAGGCGGGGCAGGGCTTCGTGCGCACGTCGCTCGAAGAGTCGGGCGCCAGCCTGGAGCCCGGCACCGATCTGGCGCTCCTGGCCGAGGGGTTCGCCACCGTGAGCGCCATCCGAGCCGTCAGCGAAGTGTCCGATGTGGAGCTGCCGGACTGGCACGGGTAGTCAGGCCCCAGAGCGAGAGGGCAACGTCGCGGCCGCTGGGCCGGTCGGCGGGACGCTTGGCCATGCAGGCACGGCAGATCTCGGCCACCTCGCGGGGCAATCCCGCGACGGCGAGCACCGGCGTGGGCGCCATGCAACGAAAGTGCGGCGTGGTGAAATCGGTGCCGGGTAGGGCATTCGGGTACGGTGATCCGCCGGTCACCATCTGATAGAGCAGGACACCCAGGGAGTACACGTCGTCGGCGGGCTGAGCCGCGGTGGTGAGCCGGTGCGCGGGCAGGATGGGCTGCCGGCGAGGCACGGCGTTGCGGGTCAGTCGCGGCTTTCCGGGTATCGTGCGCTTGCGCTCCACAGTGGTCGCCAGACCGAAGTCGACGATCTTTATCCCGTCTGCGGTCAGCATGACGTTGGCGGCGCTCAGGTCGCGGTGCACGAGCCCGCGCCGATGCGCGACGGCGAGCACGTCGGCGACCGCGGCTGCCACCGGCACCGCTTCTGTCCACGGCATCGCGCCGCCGGCGAGCCTGGTGGCCAGGCTGACGCCGGTGAGCAACTCCATCACCACGTACGGCAGGACGGTGCCGTCAGGCAGTGGCGCGTCGCCGTATCCGTAGACGCGGGGCACGCTCGGATGGCGCAACCGGTCGATGATCAGGGCTTCGCGCCGGACACCGTCACGCGCCCATGAGTCAGCGGCGTGCGCGGCGGCCAGCGCTTTGATGGCAAGCCGCCGCGGCGCGACCACGTCGATCGCCTCGTACACCGTGGAGACTCCACCGTGGCCGATGGCGCCGAGGATGACGTATCGCCCGAGAAGTGCGGTGCCCAGCGGGAGCGATGTCACGCTAACGGACTATTCCGCACAGGACGGGTGAAAAACAAGGGTCAGCCGCCGGCCGACTGGACCTCCGGCGTGCCCGCGGCCGACCCCGCGTAGTACGGCTCGGGTGCCCCGAAGAGGCCGAGCAGCCCGGTGACCCAGAGCTGCCGGTGGACAAACCGGCTCGGCTCGGTGACGACCAGCTTGACGCCGCTGACCTCGGCTGTCTGGAACCCGGCGACCATCGCGCTGATGCCCACCGAGTCGATGAAACTGACCAGCCGCATGTTGAGCTGGATGCGGGCGGGGCGGCTCTTTGTCAGCACCGCCGCTACCGCTTCGCGCACTTCGTGCGCCGTGTCCACATCGATCTCGCCGCGAGGGGCGATCTCCACCACGCCGTCAGGCATGGCCGATGTCAGGATCGACAGGCTCACGCGAGCACCTCCACTCGCCCGGAACCACCAGGCGCCTCGTCAGTACGCGGGCCGCGACCGAGCGTATTCCTCCGCATCGTCAGCCGCCAGTCCCCAGAGGGAGCAATCTGCGCAAGCCCACCCTGCCAGATCCACCCATACCGGAACAACCGCATCATAACTACCCACGTACCCCTTGGTTCTAAACCACCAGGGTACCGGCCCGTGGCCAGGGGTTTCCCGGTCGCGCGCGGCGATTCCGCGCCGGGCGAAAAACGTCACACTCCGATCTTGAGAGTGCCACAAGATCGACAAGGTTTCACGCCGGGAGCCAGCGGGAACCCATCCACAAGGGTGCCCCGTAGGAGGTAGGAAATGCTCAGTACACCTTGGACAGATCGGCGTGGGCGTGCCGAGCGGATCGCCACGCAAGCCTGGGACCACCTGGTTTCCGCCGTCGAGTCGGCGGGCGATACGGCCCGGTCGGCGGCTGGCGGCGCGGAAGACAAGGTGGGCTCCGCCCGAGACGAGGCATGGCGACGGGCCAGCGACGCGTTCGACGCGCTCGCAGGCCGGCGCCCGCACCGCCCCTGGCTGCTGATTCTCGGCGCCGGGCTGGTCGGTGCCGCGATCGGCTGGGCCGCCGGCACGGCGGCACGCAACGCGATCACGCGCGACAACGAGGACCAGATCGAGATCGTCGAAGCCGACGCCGAGCGCCGAAGCTCCACTCTGGCATAGCCGCCCACGGTCACGGCGCCTTTCCTTCGGGAGGGGCGCCGTGGTCATGCGGGAGGGTTGCCGTGCGCGCAGTCGGTGAACTACCGTGATCGAAGCGCTTCGACTAGCACGGTTATCGATATAGGGAGCCCGCGCATGACCGCCATCCGCAGCGTGGAAAACGGCCTCGAGGTGTCGTCGCACCGGCAACTGCTGCGGATCGAGCCGTGGGGCACCGACAGCGTGCGGGTCCGGGTGGCGCTCGGGCGCATCCGCGACGACATACCGGGTGCGCTGCTCGCGTCGGCCCCCGACCCGGCAGCCGAAATCACCATCGACGGCGACCGGGCCACCCTCGTCAACGGCGACCTCACGGTGGCGGTACACATCGATCCGGGCGAGGCGGAGTCGGAGGCCGAGGTCGTGTTCCGGCGGACCTCGACCGGCGAGGAGCTTCTCGCCGAGGAAAGGGCGCACTTCTGGTGGCCGGGGCCGCGGCTCTTCCAGCCGCACGGCAACGGCTTTCACCGGTTGGAGCAGCGCTTCCGGGCATACGACGGCGAGCGGCTCTACGGGCTCGGGCAGCACACCCATGGCCGGCTCGACCAGAAGGGCCTGGTGCTGGATCTCGTGCAGCGCAATGCCGAGATCAGCATCCCGTTCCTGGTGTCCAGCCGGGGCTACGGCCTGCTGTGGAACATGCCAGCGGTCGGCCGGGTCGAGTTCGCCGACAACGGCACCCGTTGGGTCGCCGACGGCGCCCGCCAGATCGACTACTGGGTGACCACCGGCAGCGGACCGGCGCAGATCCTCTCCCGGTACGCCGACGCCACCGGCCACCCGCCGCTGCTGCCCGACTGGGCCACCGGGTTCTGGCAGTGCAAGCTGCGCTACCGCACCCAGGAAGAGCTGATGTCGGTGGTCCGCGAGCACAAGCGGCGCGGCCTGCCCATGTCGGTCATCATCACGGACTTCTTCCACTGGACCCACCTCGGCGACTGGAAGTTCGACCCGGCCGAGTGGCCCGACCCGGCCGGCATGGTCAAGGAGCTGGCCGACCTCGGCGTCCGACTCATGGTGTCGATCTGGCCGACGGTGAGCCCCTACAGCGAGAACTACCGGCAGATGGAGGCCGAGGGGCTGCTCGTCGGCACCGAGAGCGGCGTCGCGCACCACGCGCCGTGGAAAGACAAGGGCTTCGAGGTCGAGATGCCGGTGGCGTTCTACGACAGCACCAACCCGCGAGCCCGCGAGTTCGTCTGGTCGCGCGTCAGGGAGAACTACTACAACCTCGGCGTGAAAGCGTTCTGGATAGACGCGTGCGAGCCCGAGGTCCGCCCGAACCACCCGGGAAACCTCGCCTTCCACGCCGGGCCGGGCAACGAGGTCTTCAACCTCTACTCACGCGAGAGCGCGCGGACCTTCGCGGAAGGCTTCGCGGCCGAGGGCGACGACGAGTTGGTACTGCTCTGCCGCTCCGGTTGGGCTGGTGGCCAGCGATACGGGGCGGCGCTGTGGTCGGGTGACATCGCCGCGACGTTCGACTCGCTGCGGCGCCAGGTGCGCGCCGGCCTCAACGTGGCCATGTCCGGCGTCCCGTGGTGGACCACCGACATCGGCGGGTTCCACGGCGGCGACCCCGACGATCCCGAGTTCCGCGAGCTGATCGTGCGGTGGTTCCAGTTCAACGCGTTCTGCCCGCTGTTCCGGCTCCACGGATACCGTGATCCCAAGAAGCCGTTCGGGCCCGACATGACCGGCGGACCCAACGAGGTCTGGTCCTTCGGCGACGAGGCGTACGAACACATCACGGCGACACTGGAGCTTCGCGAGCGACTGCGCCCCTACCTGGCGGCGCAACTGACAGTGGCGCACGAAACCGGCGTGCCACCGATGCGACCGCTCTTCGTCGACTTCCCAGACGACCCGCGCGCGTGGGAGATCGAAGACCAGTTCCTGCTCGGACCGGACGTGCTGGTCGCGCCGATCACGGAATACCGGTCCCGCTCTCGGTCCGTGTACCTGCCAGCCGGCGCCGACTGGGTCGACCCGTGGAGCGGCGCCCGCCACCCCGGTGGATCGACGCTCGAAGCCGACGCGCCGCTCGGCCGCATCCCGGTCTTCCTCCGAAATGGAGCCCAGATCCCCGTCGCCCCGTAGCGCCACCTGTCTTCGGCTTCCGGTTGCGATGCCATGCCAACCTGGCGGTAACGGCGCGCGGTTTACGCACAGCGCCGCACACCGCGGGGAGGTCCCGTTGCCGACAAGGAGGCCACACGCATCCGGGTTCGAGCTGTACTACCGGCGGCTGTCCCGGTTGAGCCCGGCGTGGGAGGTCTGCAACGAGGCGATCCTGGATCTCCGGGCCTTCGGCGGCATATCGACGCTCACCCTCGTCACTCCCGTGAACTGCACGCCAGAGCAGGGCGAACGGGTCGCGGTCTGCGTACTGCAGTCGACATGGCGGCACGGTGATCCGTTGACCATCGGCACCGGCGACACAACCCCGATGACACTGCGGATCGTCAGCTACTCGGAGAACCTCGCCGATCCCGAGTTACGCCACACAGATGCGGGCATCGAGCTCTCGGTACGGTTCGACGCCCCGCCCAGGGACCGGGTGGGCTGTGTTCGCGTCGAGATCGAGGCGACCGATCTCATGATGCCCATGCCGGAGAGAACGCCGGTGAACCGGGCGGCCTGCGGCCTGAGAATCCGTTGGCACGACGGGTTTCGGCACCGCACACGCCTTGTGCTCCACCGGTCCGCTGGCTCCATAACATGCTTCACCAAGGGCAACTACGCGATGGCTTTCCCGAGTCGCCCGGCGGCAGACGGACTGAGGACCCTGATCCTGTACGCGGATACACGAATGATGGAGCTCCTCTATGGATTCGTCCGCGACCCGTCGACCGCCCTGCTCCGATCGGCGTCCAGTCTGGTCTTCGCGGGCCTGGGGTTCCTCGCCGCCTGGCTCATGGCGCAAGCGGTGGTCGCCGGCACCGAACCGGAGTTGGCCCAGTACCTGGCGATGCTGGGTGGGCTGGCGATTCCCACGGTAACCGCGTTCGCGGAAATCGTTGCCCACGACCGGCATTCGCTGTACGCCAGACGGCGCGACCTCGGCTTCGCCGTCACCCTGATAGCTATCGTGGCCGGCGTCGCCGGGATCACGGGCGCCGCCTACCTCAGCCTCGCGTCCAACTTCGGCTCGTCCGAGGTACCGGAACATCTATCACCCTTGCCGTGGTGCTTCGCTGCCATTGGCGTACTGCTGCTGATCAGTGGCGTGGTCCTCTTGACCGCCTACCGAAGTGGCCTGCTCATTCCGTACGTCTGCGACAACGCCACGTGCGCCAATCGCCTGTACCTCCGCTACCGGCGACGCGATTGCTACGCCACCGGCCGCATCGTCTGTGAGTCCTGCGAGCTGACGACCTGCATGCCGTGTCCCCGTAATTTCTGGCAGCGAGGTCTCCCGGTCATCGACGACGTGGGGCGCGACCCGGTCGAACGCTGGCAGTACAGGTGCCTCGACGGAGGAGATCGTGCTCAAGCTGGCGATCCACGATGATCTTCTGGTCATCCTGAGTGACTCGGTGGCGACGCCCGGCGCCGACACCACGTATCTGGCCACGTACTCGGATCGGATCGCCTGTCGGGATGCGCTCGTCGTCGGATGTGGTGCTGGCCTTCTAGCGCTTCGCCTGGCTCGCCGCGGGGTGCGCGTGCGTGCCCTCGACGTAAACCCGGAGGCGGTCCGTCTGTGTCAGCGCAACGCTGTTGTCAACGACGTGTCCGACGGTGTCGTGGCTACGGCGACAGACGCGACGACGGCTACAAACCTTGGGACGTTCGATCTCGTGATCTCGAACCCACCACAGTTGCCCGCCGCGTATCCGGCGAGCGGAGCGTCTTGGGTCCAGCTGGCGAACGACGGAGGTGCCGGAGGCAAGGACTTCATCGGGTGGCTCTGCGAAAACGCGGCCCGGCTCCTTCGCCCGGCCGGCGTTCTGCTGTTCACCCACTTCGGCTTCCTCGAACCCGAAGCCACTGCGGAGCTGCTGCGCCGGGACGGCTTCGAGGTCCGGGTGGAGTACGCCCTGACGAAGTCCGCGGGCATCCTGTCAGGGGAACGACTGGCTCGGCTCGGCACACCGATCACGGAGTATGGCGTATACATAGTTGAAGCTCGCAGGCCCGCACTTCCACAGGAGACGAAAGAGTGGACCACGACCGGCGCATCGACAAAGTAGACACTATTCTTGCCGACGTATTCGAGAACCTTGGCAGGGATATCAGGCGCCGGGTCGAGACCATGAGCGGGCTCTCCGCTCTGAGGACCAAAGTCGACGGCGACACCACACACGCCTTCGATTCAATGGCCGAAGAACGGATCGTCCAGGCACTCGAACGCGCCGGCGTCAACGCGGTGGTAAGCAGCGAGGAGTCCGACGATTTTGTGATCGGGGACGGCAACGAGTACCTGGTCATCGTCGATCCGATCGATGGCTCGGACATGGTCGCGCGCGGTTACCCTCTAGCATCGACAGCCATTTCAATCATCGATCGCAGCAAGGAAGTCCCGGTCTACTCGCGAATCTACGAGATTTTCACCGGATGCCACTTCGTCGCAAAAGACGGCTCGGCGACCCGAAATGGTCGGCTTATGAGACCCTCAAAGATCGACGACCTTGCATCCGCCTTCATCGTCTCCTATTCCGCCACGCTCGCACGCCGAACCGCCCCCGCGATGCGACCGATTCTCGATACTCGCTCCAGCCTGTTTCTCAACTATGGCGGCCCACTCGACATCGCAAAGGTCGGCTCCGGCCAGTGCGAGGCGGTGGTCGAGTCGATCAAGGGCTTTCCGCCGCGTGACCTCATACCCGGGCTCCACATCGCCATGTGCGCGGGCGCGGTCGCCGCCGACCTGGACGGCAACCCGCTCCCCCTGGCGTTCGACCGCGACAGTCGCTGCACCTTCGTTGCCGCCGCGAACGCGGCGTTGCTAGATCAGCTACTCGCCGCCGTGGCGGTGGCGGCGTAACGCCAAACGGGTGCACGTGTTGACGGGGTCGCGACACAGGAAAATACTCCGTGTATGGGCACGAATACCGAGGGAGACCACTTCTCGTCGTTCGGGCCCGTATCTATTCGTACGTCCGACGTGGACGAGACGCGTGCCATCTGTCAAGAGTTCTTTCATCCGATGACGCTCGACGTGCCCGCCGGCGGCACGGGGTTCGCGTTCGACGGCACCGTGGCTCAGCTCGGCCCGCTGACGGTGGGCGATGTCGGCTTCGGCACCGAGGTCTCGATGGCCTGCGAGCATCGCCAGGCGTACCACCTCAATGTGCCGCTCTTTGGCTATCTGGAGAGCGAGCACGGCGGCCAGGCGTTACGGGCGGGCCCGGGGTCCGGCTCGCTCTACCAACCCGAAGGGCCCGTACGCCTGCCCCGGTTGGGCGCGGGCCTGCGGCTGCTCGCGGTCAGGATTGACGCCCGGGCGCTGGAGGCGGAGCTGGAAAGTCTGCTGGGTCGCGCGATCCACGGTCCGCTGCGGCTCGGCCCGGAGGTCGACTTCACGACCGGGCCCGGGCGGAGCCTGGCGCGACTGCTCACCCTGGTACGGGACGAGATGGACAACCCCGACGGGTTGATCAGCCAGCCGCTGGTCGCCAGCCGGCTCACACACAGCGTCCTGACCGGACTGCTGATGACCGCCAACCATCGCTACCGCGAGGAGCTGTGCCGGCCGGCGCCGCCGTCCCGGCCACCGAGCGTCCAGCGGGCGGTCGACGCGATCGAGGCGACGCCCGACGTGCCTTTCACGGTGCACGATCTCGCCAAGGTCGCGGGCGTGAGCGTGCGCAGCCTCCAGGAGGGTTTCCGGGAGTACGTGGGCATGCCGCCCATGGCGTATCTGCGCCGCGTGCGGTTGGAGCGCGTACACGCCGACATGTCGGCCTCCGACGGTGGGTCGGCGACGGTCGCCAGCGTGGCGCACCGGTGGGGGTTCACGCATCTTGGCCGCTTCGCGCGGGCGTACCGCGCCCAGTACGGCGACCTGCCCTTCCAGACGCTGCGCCGCAGGACCGGCTGACCGCTACTCCCCCGGGTCGCTCTGCGGGATGAGCGCCAGCGGACGCACCGGAACGGCTTCGATGCCTTCGGCCTCGCCCACCAGTGCGCGCACGTAGGCCGCGACGCGGGCGATCGCCAGCCGTCCGTCGCGCACCGTCAGTGCCAATGGCGAATCCCAGCCCGGCGCCATGCCGAGCAGCGCGGCGTGCGCTTCGTCGTAGCGGTCCAGGAACTGCTCGGCCCGCTCCAGCGCCAGCGTGGCCCGCGAGAGGTCACGCTGCAGTTCCACTTCGTCAATCATCCCTTAACGCCCCCTTACTAGGAACGTTAGGCAGGTGACGTCTGGTGGTCGAGCCGGTCCGCGCGGATCATGTCCACATTGCGCAGCGGGGAGAGGCGCCAGTCACCCTCGGCCGGCTGCCTTGCCCGGCGCGGCCATCCGGAACACCACGTCGGCGGTGAGGGCACGCAGGCCATCCGCGAGCTCCGGGTGGTACCGCAGCGCGTCGTCGAGGCGGGCGCGCCACTTGGCGACCTCAACGAACGGTGCCTCTTCGCGCTCGGCCAGCCGGACGAGCCATCGCGACTCGGTGAGCGCTTCGCGGTACGCCGGGCCGAGCAGCGTCGCGAGCCGGCGACCCAACCACGGATACAGGTGATCGGTGTCGGCGGCGGCGACGAAGGCGCGTGCGCCGTCCCACGCCAGGCGCGGCTGATGAACGATCTCGTGCCCCATAGCGGCCTCCCATCACCATCATCGATTGCTGGCGGCGCGACCACAACCTGACCGATTGGCCGGATCGTCCCAAAAGACCTGTCGAACCCGCGTGGCCAACCGCGCAGGGTGAGGCTGCGGGAGCGACGGTATAGCCCACGACGGACATCGCGGCAGCTCAATAATCCCGCCCTTTGAATGGGATGATGCGGGCATGGCTATGGACGCTGCTCTTGCGATTACGGGTGCCACCGGGCGGCTTGGCGGGCGGGTTGCCCGCCAACTGGCCGAACGCGGTGTCCGCCAGCGCCTCGTGGTGCGCGACCCGGCCCGCGCGCCCGCCCTCGACGGCACCGAGGTCGTCCAGGCCACCTACGACGACGCCGACGCGGCGCGGCGGGCGCTGGAGGGCGTGGAGACGGTGTTCATGGTGTCCGGCGCCGAGGAGCCCAACCGGGTCGCCGCGCACCGCACGTTCGTCGACGCGGCGGCCGCAGCCGGGGTCACCCGGCTCGTCTACACGTCGTTCTTCGGCGCCGCGCCAGACGCCACGTTCACGCTGGCGCGCGACCACTGGGCGACCGAGGAGCACATCCGCGCGAGCGGGCTGGCCTTCACGTTCCTGCGCGACAACCTCTACATGGACTTCGTGCCGATGATGGCCGGCGACGACGGGGTGATCCGCGGGCCGGCCAGCAGCGGGCGGGCCGCCGTGGTGGCGCAGGACGACATCGCCGACGTGGCCGTGGCTGTGCTGCTGGCGCCGGAGGCGCACGGGGGCGCCACGTACGACCTCACCGGCCCCGAGGCGCTCAGCATGGCCGAGATGGCGGCCGCGCTCACCGAGGCGACCGGCCGGCCGGTGACCTTCCTGGACGAGAGCATCGACGAGGCGTACGCCTCCCGCGCCTCGTACGGAGCACCGAAGTGGCAGGTCGACGCCTGGGTCAGCACGTACCTCGCGATCGCCTCCGGGGAGCTCCTGCCGGTCAGCGACGCGGTGGCCAAGGTGGCCGGGCACCCACCCACGAGCCTTGCCGAGTTGCTCGCCCGGCCCGCATGAGCCGGCCGCGCATCCGGCCGGTGGTGTGGTCGCCACCGCCGGCCCCGCCGCGCGCCCGGCAGGCGCACAGCGAGCCGCCGATGCCGGCGCCGCACCTGCTCCCGGTCGACGGCGCCGGCCCCGAAGACGTGGCGGTCCACCCCGACGGCACGCTCTACACCGGCCTGGAGGACGGTCGCATCCTCGCGCTCCCGTCCTCCGGGCCCCCGCAGGTCGTCGCCGAGACGGGCGGGCGGCCGCTCGGCATCGAGATCGCCGCGGACGGCACGCTGCTGGTCTGCGACGCCTATCGCGGGCTGCTGCACGTCGACCCGGCATCGCGAAAGATGGCTACCCTCGTACCGGCCGGAGACGCCCTCACGGTGTGCAACAACGCCGCGATCGCGGCTGACGGCACCGTGTACTTCAGCGACTCCACGCGCCGCTTCCCGCTCGCGTACTGGCGGGGCGACCTGATGGAGCACTCCGGCACCGGGCGGCTGCTGCGCCGCACGCCCGACGGGGCGGTCGACGTACTGCTCGACGGGTTGCAGTTCGCCAATGGCGTGGCACTGGCGGCCGACGAGTCCTTTGTGGTCGTCGCCGAGACCGGCGCGTACCGGCTCACGCGACTGTGGTTGACCGGGGCGCGGGCGGGGCAGCGGGACACGCTCGTCGACAACCTGCCCGGGTTTCCCGACAACCTGAGCACGGGATCAGACGGCCGGATCTGGATCGCCATCGGCAGCCCCCGCAACCGCGTACTCGACTGGGCGCACGCTCGCACGCCGCTGATCCGCCGGACGGTCTGGGCGCTGCCCGAACGCCTGCAGCCGCAGCCGGTGCGCACAGCGTGGGCGATGGCCGTCGACGACTCCGGGCGGGTGGTCGCCGACCTGCAGGGTGCCGGCGACAAGTACCACTTGGTCACCGGGGTACGCGAGCACGGCGGGCGGCTCTACCTCGGCAGCCTGGTCGAGGGCTCGATAGCCGTCGTCGACCTTATGTGAACCCCTTGAATATGGGTCCCGATTAATGTTAGGAAGGGTGCGGAGTTGTCGGGCTGTGTTCGGGTCTGTGTGATCCGAGTTCGGGAGGCTGTCGATGTCGCGCCGTGCTGTGCTGGCTTCCCTAGCGATCACGGTCCTGCTGTGGCCCGGCGGCGCGCCCGCCAGCGCGGCACCGTCACCGGCCTCCGGGCCGGTCACAGTGGACGACGTCTACCGGTACCTCGACGATCCCGGCATGACCGGCGAGGGACAGGAGCAGCCGCACGCGCTCCTTCGCCCGTACGCGGACGCCCGCACCGCCGCCGCTGACATCACCGACCACAGTGTTCGGTCGCCGTGGACCGCCTCGCTCAACGGCGACTGGAAGCTCACCATCGCCGACCGCCCCGGTGACCTGCCGGCCGGCTTCCACGCCGCCGAGTACGACGTATCAGGCTGGCCCACCGCCTCCGTGCCGCACACGTGGCAGTCCGACTTCGTCGACCACCCGATGTTCCGCAACATTCCCGAGGAGATCTGGCCCGACGACCCACCGCGGGTCCCGCGCGACGTCAACCCCACCGGTGCCTACGTCCGCACGTTCCAGGTGGCGCCGTCGTGGTCGGGCCGGCGGAGCCTCCTGCGCTTCGAGGGCGTCACCAGCGGGTACTTCGTGTGGGTCAACGGGCGGTACGTCGGGTACGACCAGGGTGGGTACACGCCAGCCGAGTTCGACGTCACCGACTTCACGCACCCGGGCACCAACCGCGTCGCCGTGCAGGTGCACCGTTGGGGCTCCGGCGCCTACCTGGAAGACGTCGACCAGTGGCGCTACAGCGGCATCTTCCGTGACGTCTGGCTGTACAGCACGCCGCGGACGTACCTGCGCGACGCGTACATCACCACCGACCTCGACGAGTCCTATGTGGATGCGGTGTTGACGGCGCGGGTGGCGGTTGGTGGCCCTGCCGACGGCTACACGGTGCGCGGGACGCTGCTGAACAGCGCCGGCCGTCGCGTTCTGGAGATGACCGGCACCGGCACGCTCACCGCCACCGTGTCCAACCCTCTGAAGTGGAGCGCCGACGCGCCCAACCTGTACGCGCTGGTGCTGGAGCTGCTCGGGCCGGACGGCCGGGTCACGCACACCACCGCGCAGGCGGTCGGCTTCCGCGAAGTGGAAGTGCGGGACGCTCAGATGCTCGTCAACGGTCAGCGGGTGCTCATCAAGGGCACCAACCGCGCCGAGACCGACCCGGAGACCGGCCGGCACGTCACCCGGGCGGCACAGCGCCGCGACGTCGCGCTGATGAAGAAGCTGCACATCAACGCGGTACGCACCTCGCACTACCCCTCGGACCCGTACTTCTACGACCTCGCCAACCGCGAAGGGCTGTGGATCGCCGACGAGGTCGACATCGAGACGCACTCGCACGAGAACTGCCCCAACAACTGTCTCGCCTCCCGGCCCGAGTGGCAGGCCGCGTTCGCCGACCGGTTCCAGGCGATGGTCGCCCGCGACAAGAACCACCCGAGCGTCATCATCTGGGACACCGGCAACGAGGCGGGCCTGGGCACCGCGCACTTCGCGATGGCCACGTGGGCGGACGCCAACGAGCCGACCCGGCTGCTGTACCACCAGTCCAACAGCCCCAACGGCGATGCTCCCTTCGCCGACGTCTGGGGGCCGCGCTACCCGACACCGGGTTACGTCGAGTCGATCGGCCGCACCGCCACCCGCCCGATCGTCTTCGGCGAGTACGCCCACGCGATGGGCAACAGCCTGGGCAACTTCGACCGCTTCTGGGCGCTGGTCCGGCAGTACCCGTCGCTGCAGGGCGGGTTCATCTGGGACTGGGCGGAGGCCAACCTGCGGCAGCCCCTGTATCTCACGCCTGACTCGTCGCCCAACGGCATCCAGGCGTTCCTCGTCGGCAAGCCCACCGTGGCGTCCGGCAACCTCGAACTGTCCAGTCTGGACGACTTCGTCAGCACGTTCCGCGACCCCCGGCTCGACTTCACGGGCAGCGCCGTGACGCTCGACGCGCGGGTGCGGCCCGGCGAATGGGCGGGCAGTTTCCCGATCGTCACCAAGGGCCGCGCGTACGCCCTCCAGATGCGCGACCGGACCACGCTGGAGTTCGGGGTGACCACGGGCGCCGGCTTCGCCGCGGTCGCCGCGCCGGTGCCGGCCGACTGGTACGACGCGTGGCACCGGGTCACCGGCGTGTACGACGGCGCATCTCTGAAGCTGTTCATCGACGGTGTCGAGGTGGCGACCGCCGCCCGCACCGGCACCCTGGACCCTGGCCTCTACGAGGTGAACATCGGGCGCAACGCCGAGACACAGCAGGACGACCTGCGCACCCGGCTGGCCCGCGGCTCCGTCGACTGGGCACGGGTGTATGGCGCCGCCGTCCCGCCCTCGGCCACACCACCGGCCGCAGCGTTGGCCCTCGACTTCGACAGCGTCGAGCACAAGGGCGACTTCGACAGCCTGGGCATCAGCCTCTCCGGCACCGACGGCATGGTCGGCACCGACCGGTACCTCCAGCCTGAGACCGTGGAGGTGGCGTGGGCACACGCCCCCATCCGGTTCACCCGCGCCGCCGATGGCAAGGTCAGCGTCCACAATGAACAGACCGCTGGCGCGCTCGACGTGACGCTGCGCTGGAAGCTCGTCGAGGTCGACCGCACGCTTCGCGACGGCAGCCGGCGCCTGCGCCTCTCCCCCGGCGAAACCGTGTCGATCGGCATCCCCACGCCGTCGACCAACCCGCACGACCGCGCCCGCCGGTTCCAGATCGAGGCGGTCGGCGACGA
Source organism: Phytohabitans aurantiacus (assembly GCF_027923225.1). GTDB lineage: Bacteria > Actinomycetota > Actinomycetes > Mycobacteriales > Micromonosporaceae > Phytohabitans > Phytohabitans aurantiacus. Next base: position 60,358 of record NZ_BSDI01000020.1, on the reverse strand, counting down.
CGGCCTCCGGTACGGCTGGGACGAGTTCGACGCGGGCGGTCGCGTGGTGCCCGGCGTACAGCGGCCGTCGACCGGCACCGCGCGCCTGTCCAACGACGGCGACACGATCGTCGTGTCCGGCAAGAGCTGGCGGTACACGTTCGACACCGCCACCGGCACGCTCAGCTCGATGGCCTCGGACGGCCGGGAACTGCTGCGCACCGGCCCGCAGCTCGACGTGTACCGGCCGCCGACCAGCAACGAGACGTACGGCTGGGGCACCGCCGATCGGGAGATCTGGCACCAGCTCGGCCTCGACCGGCTCCAGACCTCGGTGACGGGCGTGACATCGTCCACCGTGGACGGCTCCGCCGTCGTGGAGGTGCGCAGCGTCGCCCGTGGCTCAGCTACGTTCGAGATCGAGCAGGTCATGCGGTACCGGATCGACGGGCGAGGCACCATCACGCTCGACCACCGGGTCACGCCGCGCGGATCGGGCGCCAGCCGCCTGCCGTACCTGCCCCGGGTCGGCGTGCAGGTCCAGGTGCCCGACTCGATGCGCCAGTTCGCCTACTACGGCAAGGGTCCACATGAGACCTACAACGACCGGTCGAGTGGCGCGTTCACCGGCGTGTGGCGCACCACTGTCGACAAGGAGTACGTCCGGTACTCGCGGCCACAGGCGTACGGCAACCACACCGGCGCGCGGTGGGCGACCCTGCACGACGGGCGGGGCGGCCTGCTCGTCGGCGGCGACATCGACGTGAGCGTGACACCGTACGACGAGCTGGCTCGCGCCGAGTACGACTTCCAGCTCCCGCTGGTACGCAACAACGGCTGGGTCACGCTGCACGCGGCGGCCGGCGAGACGGGCATGGGCGAGACGCCCAACTCGGTGCTCAGCGAGTACCGCGTCTCCCCGACCCGGACGCACGAGTACAGCTTGGTTTTGCGACCGCTCTCCGCTTCCGAGGTCCGTGCGGACGGCGTACCGGACTCCCGCGCCTCCGCGCCCTGCCCACCGGACGTCGCGTTGGCGACGGACGGCCAGATCCGCCCCGGCGAGCCGCACCCCGTGACCGTCGCCGTCACCGAGCGCTGCGCGCTTGGGGATGTCGCGGTCACGCTGGCGGCGCCGGAAGGTTGGACCGTCACGCCCGCGGGCCCAAGGGAATTCACCGTGACCGCACCCGCGTCCACCGATTTCGGGGCCTACGATCTGACGGCCACCGTCACCGCACAATCGAACGGCTTCCCGGTCACCGTCGAGGCGACCGCCACCGTGCGCGCCCCGCTGCCGGCGGGCGGGCGGTGGGTGAGCGACCTGCCGTTCCTGGTCGCCGAGAACGGCTGGGGCCCGGTCGAACGCGACATGAGCAACGCCGAGCAGCCCGCCGGCGACGGCCGCCCGATCACCATCGGTGGCACCGTTTATGAGAAGGGCATCGGCGCGCACGCGACGTCCCGCGTCGTGGTCGACATCCCGGCCGGCTGCACGTCATTCCGCGCCGACGTGGGCGTCGACGACGAGATGGGCAACAGCGGCTCGGTCGCGTTCGAGGTCTGGGTCGACGGGGTGCGGCGAGCGGCGAGCGGGGTGCTGACCGGTGCCGCCGAGGCGGAGCGGATCGTGGCGGACGTGACCGGCGGCACCCAGCTGGAGCTCCGCGTGACGGACGGCGGCAACGGCAACGGCGCCGACCACGGCGACTGGGCAGCGGCTCGCCTCCTCTGCCCCTAACCCCACCCCCACCCCCCGTTCCGCCGATCAAGGGCGAATGCACGTGGTTGGATCTCTTTTTCACGTGCATTCGCCCTTGATCGATGGAGATCTCCTTGATCGACGCTGTCGCGCCAAGCGATCGACGCCACCTTGAGCGCTGCGGCGCGACAGCCACGGCCGCACGCCTCGCAAGCCGTATCGGTCGCCCCTCGCCGCGCGGTACTGAGCCTCAGGTCACTGGACGACGACAGCCGACAGTGATCCAGAGAACTGTCAGCCGGCCACTTCTGACCTCTCGCTCCTCGCCGGCCGTGAGCCCGAGAGCGTCGTGAAACTTCCCTTGCCTCAAACGATCGACGCTCACGCGGCACGTCAGCCCCTCCCTTTGCCTGGTGGTCGCACCCTCAAGCAGCGTTTCACGCAAAGGACGGGTCTGTGAAAACAACGTGCTTGACGTCGCTAGTATCCGCAGGGAACCCGGGAGGTTGAGGGGATGCAGCCAGACAGTCCGTATCGGCTGGTCGAGGCGTTGGGGTCGTCTCAGGTCGGCAGTGTCTGGTCGGCCGTGGACGCGGAGGGCAGGCCGCTGACCGTGGCGCTGCTCGACGCCTCCGTGGCGCTGGACCAGCAGTGGCGGGACGCGTTCGCCGCGGCGGCGAACGCGCTAGCTCAGCCGCAGGCGGGCGGACCGCGGGTGCTGTACACCGATTTCGCCGCCCCCTCCCCCTGGGTCGCGTGCGCCGGCGGCGGTGGGCCCGGCGCGGAGCAGGTCTTCCTTACGCTTGGCATCGCCTACCAGCCGATGCCGCCGGACCTCGGCGGGGTCGACGAGCCGGCGGCCTCGACTCCGCCGGCGGCCACGGAGGCGGCGGCCACGGAGGCGGCGGCAGCCCCCGAGGTGGCCGCAGCCCCCGCAGGCGCCGTGGTTGCCGCGGACGACGGTGCTCTGGTGGACAGTGAGACAACGCAGCCCACGCAGAAGATCCAGCTCGAAGCCATGACGCCAGTCAACCCGTGGGCCACGCCACCCCAACCGGTTTCGGCGCCACCGGACCAGCCGATCTCGACGCCACCCCATGCGGTGTCCGGTCCGCCACATTCCATCTCGGCTCCCCCGGACTCGATCTCGGGCGTGCCGGACATGGTGTCAGGCCCGCCGCAGCACATGTCCGTGCCGCCGCACGTGGCGTCGAGCATCCCCTATTCGCCGACCCCCATGCAGTACTCGCCGGCCTACGGGCAGCCGCCACCCGACGGCCCCTCCCAGTACCCGGCGTACTACCCGCCGCAAGCCGCACCGCCGGCGGCTTCTCCCGCGCGGCCCCGCACCGGGCTGTGGGTCGGCATCGGTGCGCTCGTCCTGCTGGTGATTGTGGGCGGAGGCACCGCACTCGCCCTCCGCGGGTCGGGAGGCGATCCGTCGACGAATCCGACAACCGCGGCACCGCCGAGCGCCGCCGCCATGTTTCCCGGTATCGAACCGCCGCAGAATGGCTCGTGGCCCGCGCAATGGCCAACGTTCGCGACGACCGACCAGGTGCAGACCATCGCCGACCTTGAAGGGTTGGGCTTTCCACTCAAGGTGCCACAGGGCTGGGGGTGCACCCCGGGCGGCCGGTCCGAAGGCTACGCCCGCTACCTCTGCGGCATGCCGCCCGGCGAGAATCCCCGCATCGGCGGCGAGGTCATCGTGCGGACCTGCCCGTCACCGTGTTCGCCCGAGACCCAGACCGCGATGCGGCGCGCCGAGGAAGCCTGGGGACTCCAGTGGATCCAGGTCGGCGAGTCCGCCACGTACGCCGAGCTCGGCGGCGCGCAGCGGTACGGGCTCGTGGTCGTGGCCTATTGGCGCAGCACGTCGAGTGGCGACCCCGATCGTCAACTGGTCGTGCGAATGACGGGTCCCTTGGCCGACGCTGATGACCTGCACAAGATCGTCACGAACCTTCGCAAGGAGTTGAACTTCTGAGGTTCAGCGGCCGCCGCCGCGCAGCACCTCGGCGATCGTTCGCAGTACGACCTTGGCGTCCAGCCACAACGACCAGTTCTCGATGTAGTAGTTGTCGAAACGCGCTCGGTCTGAGATCGGGGTATCGCCGCGCAGCCCGCTCACCTGGGCCAGCCCGGTCAGGCCCACCGGCACCCGGTGGCGCATGGCGTAGTCGGGGTGTTCCGCGGAGAACTTCTCGACGAAGTACGGCCGCTCCGGCCGGGGCCCGACAACCGTCATGTCGCCGCGCAGGATGTTCCACAACTGCGGCAGCTCGTCAAGCGACGTACGGCGCATGAACCGCCCGACGGGGCCGACGCGGCGGTCGTTGGCGATCGACCATGTCGTCTGTGACTCCTGCTCGTCGGCAGGCCGCATCGAACGGAACTTGAGAAGCTCGAACCGCTTTCCGTAGCGCCCGATCCGCTCCTGCCGGAACAGGATCCCCGGGCCGCCTTCGATCCTCGTCGCCATCGCGCAGAGCAGGAAGATCGGGCTGAGCAGCACCAGCGCCGACACGGCAAAAGCGATGTCGGAGCCGCGCTTGACCGCCCAGCGCAGGCCCGCCAGCTCGATGTCGCTGATCCGGACGACCGGGATCGCACCGATGTGGTCGGGCAGCTTGACCTGGGAACGCGATCCCCACAGCCGGGGAACGGCCCAGAGGTCGCGCTTGGCGCACTCGTGCCGGCGCAGCACCTCCATGAGCGTGGACTCCGGCACCTCGGTGTCGGCCACGATCAGGACCTCACAGTCGACCAGGTCGATGGTCGCTTCGAGGTCGTCGACCGCGCTGAGCACGGGTGGCGTGCCGGTGCCGCCGCGCACCGGCGAGTCGACCCAACCGACGAACCGCAGGCCGTACTGGGGGTAGCGACGCAGGAGGCGGGCCAACTCGACCGCGATCGGGCCGCTCCCCACGATGACCGCCGTGTGCTCCACCCAGCGTCGCCTGCGTGCGATCAACGTCGCGGTCCTGGTCAGGACCCGACCGGCGATGACCAACCCGGCGGAAAGGGCCACAGTGCGCATGAACCCGGCTCCGTACTCGACGGAGTCGTGTCGCAGCGCGGCGATGACCGACACGATGGCCGCGGAGGCGAACAGCCGCCCGCAGAGGCTGGGCAGCTCGTCGAGGACGCTGATGTGCCGGCGCGCACGGTAGAGGCCGCCCGCGGTGAAGATGACCACGGTGAGACCGGCTGCGCTCAGCGTGCCCTTCCAATATCGATCCGTGATCAGCAGGGGTGCGACGAGCGCGACAACGTCGACCGGCGCGGTCAGCATCCACGCGCGCAGCCGGCGCGTGCGCCGGGACGCGACCGAGCCGGCGTACGGCAGAACGGCGGTCGAGTCGTGGTCAACTGGCTGATACGAGGGCTCGGGATGAAGCATCTCCGGCCGGCGCGCCGCCGGAACCACTCCAGGCGACGCCGCAACGTTGTCGCGTATGCGTACGATCGGCAGCTCAGTCGTGACTTCGCCGGCCGCCGAGACACTCCCCGTGCTCATGGCCCTCCCCCATTAGCCGCCGACCGCATACCCCGTGCGCTCGACGGCTGCCAGCACCATAGTGGCTATGCAGCTCCTTCACCAGAATCCATTAATTAACGTCACAGTTCTACGCTCCAGCGTTCAGTATCTCGGAGACGGCGTCGCGGCGAACGGCGTCGTACAGCGACTTGGCCTTCGCCTTGTCCTCGAAGACCACGCTCTCGCTTCCCACCTGTCCGGTGCCCTTGGTGGGATTGGTGAGGAAGGTGAGGTTGCCGCTGCGGAGGTGCCGCAGTTCCGTCGCGGTATCGAAGATCCCAAAGGTCTCGTCGACTGATACCGCATCGGCCGTGGCGCGGAGGAACGAGTTCAGCTTGGCGGGATTCGCCAGCGTGCCGCCGGACGCCGCCTTGTCGAGGATCGCCTTGATGACCTCCTGTTGGTGGCGAATCCGCGCGAAGTCCCCGTCCGGGAAGGCGTAGCGCTCGCGGGCGTAGTCGAGCGCCATGGCACCGTCCATGGTCTGCTTGCCCTGCTTGAATTCGCGCCGGCTGCCCGGCTGCAGCGAATGCGTCGACGTGAAGCTACGTTCGACGGTGATTTCCACGCCACCGAGGGCGTCCACGATCTCTTTGAATCCGGCAAAATCGACAATAGCCACATTATCGATGCGGATGCCGGTGTATTTCTCGACCGTCTGCACCGTCAAGGGAATGCCGCCCCACGCGAATGCCGCGTTAATCTTCGCATTCCGCCCGCCGCGCTTGCCGTCCTTGGACTTCGGCACGTACACCCAGGTGTCGCGCGGGATCGAGATCAGCTGCGCGCTCTGCCGCCCCTTGGGCAGATGCGCGAGAATGATCGTGTCGCTGCGCGAGCCACCGGTGTTTGCCGGGTCGCGCGTGTCGCTACCGAGAATCAGCAGATTCTTGGCCTTCTCGACGAGCTTTTGCGGCCGCGACTCCACAGGCACGTCCTGGAAAGCCTCGACGCGCTCGATGCTGCCCTCCACGGACCGGTAGTACAGTCCTGCGGCCAAGACTCCGCCACCTGCGACCAGGGCAACCGCCAGCAAGGTGATGAGCACGATGAGGCGCCACCGGCGACGCTTGCCCTTCCCGTCACTTCCGCTACGCGGCGGACCGGCCGGGGGCACGTCGAGGCCCTGTGTCGAGTCGGGCTCGGTGACAGGCGGTCGGGGTGACATGGCCTGATGGTACTGGTCGGCTCGTAGGCGACCACCCACATGCCCAGCTCAGGTCTCGCCTACGAGAAGCTCTCACAACGCTGATAACCTCACCGCTCGTGAGCGAAAACCCGTCTCGTGACGCCGAACACGCAGGTGGTGGGTGGACTGCGGGCGGCTATCCGCCGGTGGCCTATCCCGCGGTCGGTCAGACGGGCGCCGGCTATCCCGGCGCTCCCCCGACGGCGCCACCGAGCCGGACAAAATGGATGCTCGGTGCGGCCATTGGCCTGGTCGTGGGGGCGCTGGTGGCGGGCACACTGGGCTTCGTCATCGGCGCCAGCACCGCTGACGACCAGCCCGGCGACGAGACGTCCAGTCCCAGCCCCGACACCAGCCTCCGCCCCTACGAGGCGCAGCAAATGGCGGTAAACAAGGAGAAGTTCTCCGGCGACCTGGCGGTGCTGGCCGAGCCGTGGCTGCCCTGGGTCGGCGCGTGCGCGGCCAACACCGACCCGAACGGGCCGAAGCTGCCGTCGGACGAGAAGGTCCATGTCTTCTGCCGGTACGGAAACGTGTCCGTCCACTTCGCTGAGTACAACTCGGCCGCCAACCGGGACGACGCCCGCGCCTACCGCAACCGGCTGAACCTCGACGGCTTCGAGCTGGCGCCCGGCATGGAGCAGCCGGCCCGGAAGCGGGGTGGGTCGACCAACGCGCAGGGCAACTATGTGGAGTACGCGTTCCGCGGCTCCGACGACCGCGCCCTGTGCGGCATCTGGTGGGACCGGGACGACAGCACGTCGGCCGCGTTCTACCTGGAGACGCTGTGCCAGGAGACCCTCGGAGGCAAGTGGGAGCCGCTGCGGGACCTGTGGCAGCGGTACAGCTAGATGGCGATTTCCAGCACGCCGTCCCTGCTCACCGGGCGATCGGTCGCGGTGGTCCACGAGTGGTTCGCGTCGGCCGGTGGTTCGGAGAACGTCTTCCTGGCGATCGCCGGGCTGGTTCCCCACGCCCGGCGGTACGTCCTGTGGGCCGATCACGACGTCGACGCCGACCGGTTGGGGCTGCGCCAAACGTGGTTGGCGCGCACTCCGCTGCGCCGGAGCAAGGCACTCGGGCTGCCGCTGATGCCCGTGGTGTGGCGCACGTTAGGCGAGTCCGGCTTCGACGTGGTGATCTCGTCCAGCCACGCCTTCGCGCACACGGTCAAGCTCGGCCCGCCCGACCGGACCCGCCACCTGAGCTATGTCCACACCCCGGCTCGCTATGTGTGGAGTCCCGAGTTCGACGGCCGCGGTTCGAACCCGCTGTTGCGCCTGCCCCGGCGGGTGCTGCAGTGGTCGGACGTACGGCTGAGCCGGCACGTCGACGCCTACGCCGCCAACTCGGAAGAGGTCAGGAGCAGGATCAAGAAGTACTGGCGGCGCGACGCGGTGGTGATCAATCCGCCGGTGGACGTAACTTTCTTCGCCTCGCCGCCGGCCGCACAGCGCACCCAGGCACGCGACTACCTTCTCGGCGTTGGTCGCTGGATCCCGTACAAGCGGTTCGACCTCGTCATCGAGATCGCCGATCGCACCGGCCTGCCGCTGGTCATCGCCGGGTCCGGGCCGCTGGAGGACCGGCTGCGCCGCGCCGCCGCCAGCGCGCGAGTGCCGGTCAGGTTCGAGGTACGGCCAGATCGGGAACGCCTGCGCGAGCTGTACTGGGGAGCCCGCGCACTGCTCTTCCCCGCGCATGAAGACTTCGGCATCATCCCGGTCGAGGCGCAGGCGTGCGGGACACCGGTGATCGGATCGCGCCGCGGCGGTCTGCTGGAGACGGTTGTCGACGGCGAGACCGGCTTCCTGGTCGACGGCTCTGACCCGGCCGCGTACGCGGACGCGGTGCGGCGGCTGCCGGAGCTGTCGGCTGGGCGGATACAGCGCGGCAGCGAGCGATTCTCCGCAGATGTCTTCGCGGCGCGCATGGCCGAGTGGATCGCGCGCGAGGCCGGGCCGCGGTCATGAGCCCGGATGGTCACCGCGTCCGGCGCAGCACGATCCTGGACTGCAGCGGCGTAGGCGCGGGCGGGATCACCCGGGTCCTGACAGAACTGGTCCGGCACTGGCCCGAGGGGCACCGGCTGCAGATCGTCGCGGCACCGGACGGCTGGCAGCCACCCGCGCCACGCGCTGCCGAGGTGGATGTGCTGAGCCAGCAGGGCGGTGGCCGCTTCCAGACCATCGCCTCCGCGACGGTCGCCCTCCGCCGCGCTACCGCAGGGCAGCCGGCCGACCGCGAGGAGCCGGCGCGCGTACTGTCGCTGAGCCCGTCGGTCGCCATTCGCGGCAGCCGCCTGCCAGTGACCACGATCGTCCACGACCTGGCGTTCCGGCTGTGGCCCCAGGACCTTCCGGCGTCCGTACGCCAGTACCGCCGGATCAGTTACTCGACGGCGATCCGCCGGTCCCACCGCCTGCTGTGCGTCAGCGCTCGGACACAGCACGACCTTCTCGGCCTGTACGGCGTTCCCACCGATGCTGCCCAGGTCTGGCACCCTGGCAGCGACCTTGCCGCCGGACCCGGCACACCGCCAGCCGCGGTGGCCGGTATCCGCGGGCGCGGCGGGAAGTACCTCGTGGTGGCGGGCCACGCGCCGCACAAAGGCGTTGAGTTGGCGGTCGAGGCGATGGCTGCCCTGCCCGGATACGTACTGGTGGTGCTGACCGGCGGTCAGCGCGTCGAGCGGTTCGAGACGGCGGTCGCCCGGTCTGCCGCCGCGGAACGGGTGGTGTTTCTCGATCGCATCACCGATGCCGAGTACGCGGACACCGTCGCCGGAGCCGCCGCGTTTCTCATGCCCAGCCACTTCGAGGGGTACGGGCTTCCCGCGGCGGAGGCGCTCGCGCTGGGCACGCGCGCGGTCATCTCGCCCGATCCGGCCCTGCACGAGGCGACCGCCGGAGCGGCGATCCGGATGGCGAGTTGGACAAGTGCCGCCCTGGTACAGGCGCTGCGCGGGATCGACCAAGCCCCACTGCCGGCGACCGGGGCGGGGCGGTCGTGGGCCGAGGCGACCGGTCACCTCGTCGCTCTGCTCGCCGAGGAGCCACCGGTACGGCAGCAGCCGGCGGAGCCCGGCCGGAGGCGGATGTGAGCCGGATGCGTGTCGCCATGGTCCATTCCTCTTTCACGGTCCGCGGTGGCGCCGAGCGGTACATCCGTGACCTCACTCGCGGTCTGCTGACCCGCGGGCACGAGGTCGCGGTGTTCTGCCGCCCGTCACCGCACGCCGAGCCGGTGGACCGGCATGTCGGCGCGCGGCTCAGCGAACGCGCCTTCCGGCTGCCCAAGCTGCACAAGGTCGTCACGCACCTCGCTGACCTACTCGACCCGACCGGGCTCCGCCCTCGCGACCTGGGCGATTTCGCGCCGGACGTGGTACATGTGCACAACTGGCAAGGGCTCGGCATCCTGCCCGTGGCGCGGCTGTCACGGGCGTACCCGACCTGTCATTCGGTGCACGACATGGCCATCTGCGACCCGAACAACGCGCTCGGCAACCTGGGGCGATCCGGAGCCCTCGACGCCCTGCTCGGCCTGCGGTCGGCCTGGATCGGCCGGCGGCTGCGCCGCACGCTGCTGCTGTTCTCGGCGGAGCGGAACCGCGCGCTCGTACGCCGCCGGGCACGCGGCGGACGGCGGGTGCCCGACCGCGTCGTGCCGCTGGGAGTCGTCGCACCCGGCCAGGGGCAGCGCTGGCCGACCGGCCGCAGGGACACGTTCTTGTTTCTCGGGGCGCTGAGCCCGCACAAGGGAATCGACCTGTTACTGCGGGCGTGGGAAGCCGGCCACGCGCAGATCGACGGCACGCTGCTGATCGGCGGCGACGGCCCGCTGCGCGCCGAGGTCGAGCGGGTTGCCGGCGAGCTGCCTTCAGTGCGTTACCTCGGGTACCTCGACGAGGCCGGCAAGGAGTCGGCGCTGCGCCAGGCGGGCTGGTTGGTGTTTCCCAGCCAGGGGCACGAGACGTTCGGCCTCGCCTGCGCGGAGGCACTGATCGCCGGCCGCCCGCTGATCGCCAGCGCGGTCGCCGCGCCGCCTATGGCATCCGGCGGCTCCACTCTGGTCTTCGACTCCGCGGAGGACCTGCGCCGCCTGCTCGCACGAGCCGCGCACATGCCTGACCCTGAATACCAGACGATGTCGGCATCGGCCGCCACCGACGGTGGCCGGTTGGACTGGGAGGACCACGTGGACGCGGTGATCGGGGTGTACGAGAGCCTTCTGGCCGCCCGGTCCGCCAGCCCTGCCCGTGAAGGATTCCCGCGATGAAGGCCAAGAGGCGAGTCACGTTTTCGGTCGCCGCGACCATCGGGCTGGCCTACGTCGCGGTCGTGCTGGCCGCCCCGCTCGGGCTCTGGTTGCTCGGCATCCAGGCGGCCGCCGGCTGGATATTCGGTGGCCGGGAGTACGTCCTGAGCCTGTCCGGCGCGGCCGTGGTCTGTGTCCTCTTCGCCATCGTCGTGATCCGTCACCGCGCGCTCGTCCTGCGGTGGTGGCGGCCGGTGGCCGCGGCGTGTGCCGCGGTGGTGCTGTGGACGGTGCTGGGTCTCGCACATCACGGCATCGCGCAGACGGTGGTCGGTCTGCGGATCACGCTGCTGCCGCTGGCGCTTATCGCGGTCATGGCGGCGCTGGGCCAGCGCGAGCGTCGGATCCTTGTCGACGTCATGTCCTGGCTCGTCATCGCCAACGGGCTGGCCGCAGTCGCCGAGCTGATCATCGGTCCCGCCCGCCTGGTGGAGTGGGGCTTCGAAGAAGACCGCGCGATCCGGTACATCGACGGTGTGTTCCGGGCGCCAGGCCTGACCGAGTTCAACGCCGAACTCGGCATGCTTGCGGGCGCGTACCTGCTGGGCTACATCGCGCTCTGGCTCACCGCCGGCGCCCACCCTCACCGGCGGCTCTGGCACGCGGGCGCGATCGCCGCCGCGGTGGCGCTCGCCCTGAGCACGAGCCGATCCGGTGCGCTGCTCGTGGTGGGTGGTGCGCTCGGCGCCGTGCTGCTCAACCGTTCGCCGGGCCGGGTACGCCGGCGGATCTCACTGGTGCTCGCGATCGTCATCGCGGCCGGCGTCGCGGCGGGCTTCGCCGTCCTCGGCGCCACCGGGGCGAGCAGCCTGCGGCAGCGGCTGGACGTGTGGGCCGGCCTGCTCGACGGTGTACCGCTGCTCGGCTCCGGCTTCGGCAGCGCCGGGGCGGCGACGACCTCTCGGATCTCGGGCGGGCCGCAGGTGTTCGTGGACAACTACTTCATCAGCGTGGCGCTGCAGTTCGGCCCGATCGCCGCCATCGCGCTGCTCGGCTGGCTCGGTTATCTGCTGGTGCGGCTGGCCCGCCGGTCTGCCACTGATCCGCGCGCCGTGCCGCTGCTGGCCGGGCTGACCGGGTTGGCCTGCGCGTCTCTGGTCGTCGAGACGTGGGAGTACGGCGCCGGGATGATGTGCCTGATCGTGTTCGCGCTGTACGGCAGCCTTCGGGACCCCGGCACCTCGACGCCATCGGCCGGTTCGGCACGCCCCCTCCGGATGCCGGGCGTGCCGTCACTGCCCGGCCGGCGGTCGCGACCGCCGGCCGGCGAACCGGTGGGCTGATTCGTGCACCGCGTCCTTCCGCTGCTCGGCCAACTGCAACGCTCGCAGCTCTCGGTGCAGGCGCTCACGCGGCTGGGCAGCGTCTACCTCTTCCTGCTGGCATCCGCTACCGACGCCGAGCATCTGCCGTACATCGCCTTGCAGGGCATGCTCCTGGCCGTGCCGTACACGCTGCTCGAATCGCTGGTCGGCCGGCCAATGGCGGCCGACCTCGTGCCAACTCACTGGGACCTCGAAAGCTGGGCCCGGCGAGCGGCGGCGACAGCGATGCTGCCGGTCGGCGCGGTCGCCTATGTCTCGGCGTACATCGCCCTGCCGCAGGCCAGCCACCTGGACCGGCTGGTAGTCGTCGCACCCGTGCTGCTGCAACTGCCGATCGAGGCGCTGTTCTGGGCCGCCGGTCGGACCCGTTCGCGCCGCGAGGCCAACCTGATACCGCAGCTCACCGCCGTCGGCGTCCTGGTCGGCGGTGCGATCCTGGCCGCGGCCAACGTCCGGCTGGACGCCGCCGCGATCCCCGGGCAGCTCGCCGTGCTCGGCTGGCTCCTCATCCGCCGGCCCGCGGCACGCGGGGTACGCCCCGGCATCCGCGAGACCCTGCGGGTTGGCACGGTGTACCTGATCACGGCCATAGCCGACCTGTCCTACGCGGTGGCACTGCCGTCGGTGGCGGGGGCGGCCGCCGGGCAGGGTGCCATCGTGGTCGTTCGCGCGATGGATCTTGCGTTCGGGCCGTTCCACGTCGCGCTGTCCGCTACCACCCGCGAAGACATCGTGGCTGGCCGGCGGATTCGCTGGCTGACCGGCCCGCGGGTGCTGACCGCAGGGGCGCTACTGACCGTCACGGCCGTCCTGCTGGCCAGCGACTGGGTACGCGAACTCCTCGCACCTGACCTCGCCCGCCTGGGCACTGCCGTGGTGGCGACGTACTGCGGGTACAAGGGGCTTCTCATGGTGTCGACGTGGCTCGCCACCCGGCACATGATCTGGGCCGTTCCGAGCCAGTTCCTGATATCGGGGATCGGATCACGGGTGGTGGCGTTCGGCGGCCTCGGCGTGGTCGTGGGCTGGGTCACCAAAACGCCACAACTGTTCGCGGTCCTGCTGGTCGCCGAGGCGTTCGTGGTCGCCTGGTTCCTCTACCGGATGTACCGCACCCGCGGCGCGCCGGACGAACCAACACAGCACGAAGGGGAACACATGGTCTGGGACGGCCCTAACCACACACCCTCGCCGTCGCCGTCGCCGCCGGTGTCGCGGCGCGCCGCGCTCATCGGTGGCGCGGTCGCGGCGGGGCTGGGTACGGCGGCGATCGGAGCGGCCGCCGCCCGGGGTGGCGGTCTCACGACCCCGGAGGACGCGTACAACGTCCGCGAGCATGGTGCGGCCGGTGACGGGTCCACTGACGACACCGAGTCGATCCAGCGCGCGATCGACGCGGCGCGGGAAACCGGCGGCATCGTGTTCTTCCCGCCCGGCACGTACCTGACCGGACGGCTGATCCTCCACTCCCGGGTTCACCTGCGCGGGGCCGGCGGCGATGCGTCGGTGCTGCGACTGCGGCCGGGCGCGAACTCCGCCATCGTCGAGTCCGACGGCTTCGAAAAGTTGACCGGCGGGCACGCCGACGTGGGGATCACCCTCTTCAGCATCCGCGACCTCGCCCTGGACGGAAACAGCGAACAGAACCCGGAAGGCGGGTACGGCCTCCGCGTCTACGGCTATGGGTACGAGCTCACCGAGGTCATCGTCTTCAACTGCCGCGAAGACGGCATCTACAGCGAGTGGGGGCCGACCGGCGCTCTGCCGGGCCGGTCACATCAGATGGAAGCCCGATTGACGAGCGTGCGATCGCACAGCAACGGCGGGTACGGGATCAACTTCAACGGCCCGCACGACTCGATGTTCCTCAACTGCCTGGCGTTCCAGAACCGGGCGGCCGGCTTCCGGATGGGCGGCGACGCGCACGGCTCATTGATGGTCAGCTGCCACGCGTGGGGCATCGAGCAGAACCTCGCGTTCGAGCTGTCCTCGCCAAGCATCAGCTGCATGAACTGCTACGCCGACATTCACGGCGGCGTGGGCGTACGGATCGCACGCAACGACTGCCGGTGGGTCGGCGGGCTGGTCCTCGGGTACAACCACGAACCCGACCAGGAAATCGGCATCCAACTCGTACCCGGCACCACCCGGTACGAGCCGGCTGGCACCGTCATCGACACGAAGATCATCAACTGCGCGACCGCCGCGGTCGACTTCGGCGCCGACCGAGGACTGTCCGTCGTCCGCGCGACCCTGTCGCAACCAGGGGTGCCGGACAACAACGGCCAGCCCCGGGCGGGCACGGGCAAGGGCTGGATCGGCACCCCGGCGCCCACCACGCAGGTGGAGATCACCAACGGCCTCGGCAACAACGAGAAGAACCTCGTCGTGCAGCCCGCGTTCGACCTGCGGGCGCAGCAGGCGCCGGCGCGCCCTGGGGCGGAAACGGTACGAATCTTCGCGCGCGAGGTCGGCGGCAGGACCCAGCTGTGCGCGCTTTTCCCCAGTGGTGCGGTGCAGGTGCTGGCCACCGAGCCGTAGGCCTTAGCTGGGAGGTTCCTCGAGGAGCGCCTCCAGAGCGGCCACGGCGTGGTCCCGGTGAGCATCCAGAATCCGCACCGCCTCATCCACGTCACACTTCCGTAACGCCGCCAGTACAGCGTTGTGTTCGTCGACGACTCGGGCGCGGTTGTCGCCTTCGCCGTAGTACATCGACCGGTACGCGTCGGTGGCGTCCCACAGGCTCTGGATCAGGCGGATCAGGCGCGGCATCCCGGCCAGTTCGAAAAGCGCCATGTGAAACCGCCGGTTGGCGGCCGCCATCTCCAGCACGTCGCCCGCGGCGCCGGCCCGCTCGACCTCGCGCTCGGCCGCGTCGAGCCGATCGAGATCCGCGCCGGTGAGGCGCGCCGCGGCTCGGCGTACGGCCTCCTCTTCCAGGAGCTGGCGGATGCGGTACGCCTCGCGCAGGTCGTCGAGCGACAGTGACTCCACGAAGTATCCGCGGTGTGCCTGGTAGCTCACGAGGCCCTCGCCCTGGAGGGTCTTCAGCGCCTCGCGCAGTGGTACCCGGCTGACGCCCAGTTCCTCGGCCACCGCGTCCTGCCGGATCGGGGCGCCGGGGCGCAGTCGCCCAGCGGTGATCGCCCGGCGCAGCTCACCGAGGACGAACTGCTGGGCGGTGGGCGGCCGAACACTCATGGCTTTAACATCTCACGGACCCAGGCGCCGTCTTCGTCGAGGCGGGGCGGTGCCAGCCGGTACCCGGGTGGGGCGGCGTCCAGCCGGATCGGGTTCGCCACCTGGGGTACGGGTGCCTCGCGGCGCGGGTCGGCGATGTCGACGACCGGGTCCAGTCCCACTGACTCGGCGAGCTTGAAGGCGGCGGCCAGGTCGTTGACGGGACCGCAGGGCACGCCAGCCGCCATCAGGACCGCGAACCAGTCGTCGGCGGTACGAGATGACAACGTTTCGGAGAGCGAAGCCGCCAGCGCGCCGCGGGCGGCGACCCGCGATGTGTTCGTCGCGAATCTGGGGTCGGCGGCGAGGTCGCCGCGGCCGAGTGCCGCGCACAGCGACCGGAACTGGCGGTCGTTGCCGACCGCGACGGCGATGGGCCGGTCGCGGGTCTCGAAGACCTCGTACGGCGCGATGCTGGGGTGACGGTTGCCCATCCGGCCCGGCACGACGCCGGCCGACACGTAGCCGGACGCCTGGTTGACGAGCGCGGACAGCAGCGACGACAGCAGCGACACCTCGACGCGCTGGCCTTCTCCGGTCTGGTCGCGGTGCCGGAGCGCGGCGAGCACACCGACCGCGGCGTGCAGTCCGGTGATGACGTCGACGACCGCCACGCCCGTCTTCGTGCCCGGCCCATCCGGCTCACCGGTGACGCTCATCAGCCCGCCGACCGCCTGCACCAGCAGGTCGTACCCGGGAAGGCCGGCGCCCGCCCCGCTGCCGAAGCCGGTGATCGAGCAGTAGACCAGCCGCGGATTGCGCTCCTTCATCGAGGTGTAGCCGAGGCCGAGCCGCTCCATGGTGCCGGGCCGGAAGTTCTCCACGACCACGTCGGCACGGGTCGCGAGGTCCCGGGCGACGTCCACATCGGACGGGTCGGCGAGGTCGAGCGCGATGGAACGCTTGTTGCGGTTGACGCCGAGGTAGTACGTGGCCTCACCACCGGCGTGCGGCGGCCCCCAGGCGCGGGTGTCGTCGCCGGTGCCTGGACGCTCCACTTTGACCACCTCGGCGCCGAGGTCGGCGAGGAGCATGGTCGCGTACGGCCCGGCGAGCACCCGGCTGAAGTCAGCGATCAGCACCCCCGCGAGGCTGCTCAACCCGGAGCTCCAAGGTAGACGGTGACGGTGTGCGTGAAGAACTCGCGTGCGGCCCGGCCCTGTTCCTTCGGGCCGTACCCGCTCTGGCGCCTACCACCGAACGGCACCCACGGAAACGTGCCGGCCGACTCGGAGTTGATGTGCAGCACGCCCACCTCGACGTGCTCGACGGCCTTGAGAGCCACGCCGAGGTCCCGGGTGAAGATGGCGGCGGACAGGCCGTGGTCACTGTGGTTCACAAGGCTCAGCGCCTCTTCGGGCGTCTCGGCCCGCAGTACGCCCACGACCGGCCCGAAGAGCTCCTCGCGCCAGAAGTCGACGCCGGTGCTGGGCAGGTCGAGCACGGTCGGTGGCGTGAACCAGCCGGCCGCCAGATCCCCGTCCGCGTACGGAGTGCCGCCGGCGACCGGGGTCGCTCCCTGGTCGAGCGCGCGCCGCACACCCGCGGACACCCGATCGCGGGCGGCGGCGCTGACCAGCGGTCCCATGTGGACACCGTCGCGCAGCGGGTCACCGACGACGAACTCCTCGGCCCGCCGGGCGACCCGGCGGAGCAGGTCGTCGGCCACGTCGGACTGCACGATGAGGCGCGACGTGGCGGTGCACTTCTGGCCCGTGGAGCGGAAGGCGCCCGCGACCACCTGCGCGGCCGCGTGGTCGAGGTCGGCGTCCGCCAGCACCACCGAGGCGTTCTTGCCGCCCATCTCGGTCTGCACCGGCTTGCCCAGCTCACCGCAGCGCGCGATGACGGCGCGACCCACCGATGTGGACCCGGTGAACGAGACGGCGTCCACATCGGAGTGGTCCACGATGGTGGTACCGATGTCTCCCTCGCCGAAGACGAGGTTGAGCACGCCGTCCGGGAGCCCGGCCTCGACGAACGCCTGCGCCAGCCGCAGCGCCAGCAACGGCACCAGCGACGACGGCTTCCACACCACCGTGTTGCCGTAGGTGAGCGCGGGCGCGATCTTCCAGGCCGGGATCGCGATCGGGAAGTTGAACGGCGTGATGACACCGGCGACGCCGATCGGACGGCGCACCACGAGCAGGTTCTCCCCCGGTCGCGGCGACGCGTAGATCTCGCCGCTCTCCCGGTCGGCCTCGTTCGCGTAGTACCGGATGATCCGCGCGGCGCCGCGCACCTCGGCGACCGCCTCGGGCAGCGTCTTGCCCTCCTCGCGGGTCAGCTCGCGGCCCCACGCGTCGGCGTTCCGGTCGATGATCTCGGCCGCCGCGGTGAGCACGGCGGCGCGCGCGTGGTGCGGGGTGGCGGCCCAGGCGGGCGCGGCGGCGTCGGCCGCCGCGATCGCGTCCAGCACCTCGGGTACCGAGGCGTGGCGGCCGGAAGCGACCGTCTCGTCCGGCCGGGCCGGGTTGGTGTCCGTGAAGGGCGCGCCCGAGCCCTCGATCCACTTGCCGGCGACGAGGTTGAGGAGGTCCATAGCGCCCTAACGGTAGTGACTCAAGATCGGATAATCAATACTGGATCCAAAATCCAATCTATGCCAACCTGGTGCCTCATGAGAGTCCATCCCGCCGCCCTGTTCGGCTTCGATGACCTGCTCACCGACGAGGAGCGCGAGATCCGGCAGGTCGTCCGCCAGCTCTGCGACCGTGAGCTGCGGCCCAATGTGGCCCGGTGGTTCGAGGAGAGCCACATCCCCGCGCGCGAACTCGCCCGCCAGTTCGGCTCGATCGGCGTGCTGGGCATGCACCTTGACGGGTACGGCTGCGCGGGGCTGGGCGCCGTCGCATACGGGTTGGCCTGCCTCGAGATGGAGGCCGCCGACTCCGGACTGCGCAGCCTGGTGTCCGTGCAGGGCTCGCTCGCCATGTACGCGATCCGCGCCTTCGGCAGCGAGGACCAGAAGCAACAGTGGCTGCCGGGCATGGCCGCGGGAGAGCACATCGGTTGCTTCGGCCTCACCGAGCCCGACTTCGGCTCCGACCCCGCCGGCATGCGCACCACGGCCAAGCGGGACGGCGCCGACTGGGTCCTCGACGGTACGAAGATGTGGATTACCAATGGGTCCGTCGCCGACATCGCCGTCGTGTGGGCACGCACCGACGATGGCGTCCGGGGCTTCCTGGTACCGGCGGGCACGCGCGGCTATTCGACCCGGGACATCGGGCACAAGTTCTCGCTGCGGGCCAGCGTCACCAGCGAGCTGATCCTGGATGGCGTGCGGCTGCCCGCCGAAGCCATGCTGCCCGAGGCGCGCGGGCTCTCTGGGCCCCTGCGCTGCCTCGACGAGGCCCGGTTCGGCATCGTGTTCGGTGCGATGGGCGCGGCGCTCGACTGCCTCGAAACCACCATCGCGTACGCGGGCGAGCGGGAGGTGTTCGCCAAACCGCTGTCCGCGTACCAGCTCACGCAGGAGAAGCTCGCCGACATGGCGCTGGAGTTGGGCAAGGGACTGCTGCTGGCGCTGCACCTCGGGCGCCGCAAGGAAGCCGGCACGCTCGTCTCCGAGCAGGTCAGTGCCGGCAAGCTCAACAACGTACGGGAGGCGCTCGACATCGCCCGCAAGTGCCGCACGATCCTCGGTGCCAGTGGCATCACGCTGGAGTACCCGGTGATCCGGCACGCGGCCAACCTCGAATCCGTGCTGACGTACGAAGGGACCTCCGAAATCCACACGTTGGTACTGGGCCGCGCGCTCACCGGAATCCCGGCGTTCCGATGACAGTTCCTCAGATACGCCGTCTCGTCACCGACGTACCCGGGCCGCGCTCCAAGGAGCTGATGGCACGCCGTTCGCAGGCCGTATCCCGCTCGCTCGGCCACGTACTGCCCGTCTTCACCGCGGCTGCCGGCGGTGGCGTACTCGTCGACGTCGACGGCAACTCGTTCATCGACTTCGCGTCCGGCATCGCGGTCACGAGCGTGGGCAACGCCGCCCCGGCCGTGGTGTCGGCGATGGCGGCACAGGCGTCGCTCTTCACGCACACGTGCTTTCTGGTCACCCCGTACGAGGGATACGTCGAGGTGTGCGAGCGGCTGAACGCGCTCACCCCCGGCGACCACGAGAAGCGCTCGATCCTGCTGAACTCCGGCGCCGAAGCGGTTGAGAACGCGGTGAAGATAGCCCGCGTCCACACCGGGCGGGACGCGGTCGTCGTCTTCGACCACGCGTACCACGGCCGCACCAACCTGACGATGGCGATGACCGCCAAGCACAAGCCGTACAAGCACGGCTTCGGGCCGTTCGCCAGCGAGGTCTACCGGGTACCCATGTCGTATCCGTTCCGGGAGCCACTGTCCGGCACCGACGCCGCGCACCGCGCCATCGACGTGATACAGGCTCAGGTCGACGCGTCCAATGTGGCCTGTGTCGTACTGGAACCCATCCAGGGCGAGGGCGGCTTCGTCGTACCCGCGCCCGGGTTCCTGCCCGCGATCGCCGACTGGTGCCGCGCCAACGGCGTCGTGTTCGTGGCCGACGAGGTGCAGACCGGGTTCTGCCGCACCGGCGACTGGTTCGCCAGCGAGCACGAGTCGGTCGTACCCGACCTCGTCGTCACCGCCAAGGGCATGGCCGGCGGGCTCCCGCTCGGCGGCGTCACCGGTCGCGCCGAGATCATGGACGCGGTGCACGCCGGCGGTCTGGGCGGCACCTTCAGCGGCAACCCGATCGCCTGCGCCGCCGCGCTCGGCGCCATCCAAACCATGATCGACCTCAACCTGCCAGCCTCCGCCCGCCACATCGGCGACACGATGCTTCCGCGCCTGCGCGCCCTGCAGTCCCGCGTGCCAGCGATCGGCGACGTACGCGGCCGCGGCGCCATGGTCGCCATCGAGCTGGTCCGCTCCGGCACGTTGGAGCCCGACGCGGCGCTGGCGGCGGCCGTGTCCAAGGCCTGTCACGCCGAGGGCCTGCTGACCCTGACCGCCGGCACATACAACAACGTGTTGCGCTTCCTCCCCCCACTCGTCATCCCCGACGCTCTTTTGGACGAGGGCCTGTCCATCCTGGAGTCCGCCCTCCAGTCGTGATCAGGGCGTCCCTCAAGTCGTTAGAACACCTTGAGGGACGCCCTGATCACGGCGGGTTAGAAGTGTTGCCAGGTGTCGGGGGTCGCGGAGCAGGGGCCGCCGGGGTGCACGGACAACGTGGTGGTGGCGACGTCGAGCGCGATGGTGGCTACGGTTTCCCAGCGCTGGTCGAAGGGCAGGGCCGGATCGGCGTGGGCGCAGACCGGGGCGTCCGCTGGGCCGTGGCTCAGGAGGGCGCGGGCTCGTGCGGTCGGGTCTGCCGAGCCCAATCCGTCGGCGCGGTCGAGCAGGTGCTTCAGGCGGGCGTAGGTCAAGGGGCGCTCCACACCCAAGCGCTCGCCCATCGCCAAGCCTGGGTCCAGGAAGTGGTTGGTGTGCACCAGGAAACGATCGGCCGGCACGACCGCCACGCCGTCCGGGCAGAGTTCCAGCGTGGCGGCGGCGCCGCGGCAGACGACCGTGATCGCGGTGGACGCGGACACTCGTGCCGAGCGGGCAAGAGCCAGAGCTTCGTCCACTGTGGTTGCCTCGTCCAGGATGCGGCGGGCGACCAGGTGGACTGGTACGCCGATCGCGGCGTGGTCGGAGGCGTGCCGCAGGATGTTGAAGTGCACGCCCAGCCCGGCGCTGTTCACACCGATTTTGGCCAGCACGCCGAACTCGGTGAAGGTCCGCACCACGTGCCCGGGGCGGGGCTCGTACGCCCACAGCACCGGCACGTCGCGCAGGTGGTCGTGCCAGTCCCAGGTCTGCACGGTGCGGGGAGCACCGCCGCCCGGTGGCAGGACGACAGCTGTCGAGCACTCTCCCTCGCCGGTCACCCGCAAAGCGGCGAGGATCTCGGTTCGCGCGTTCACGGCCGCAACCTGCCACGGCGCGAGGCACGCGCCGCTGGCGATGCCCACCATCTCCGCGGCCAGATCGGGCGCCCACGCCTCGGTGGCCGCCAGCGCCTGCGAACCCCAGTCGCGTACCTGGGCGTCCGTGGCGCCGCCCGCGCGGAAGAGGGCGGCGTATCCATCGAAGGTCGCCGCCACGGACGACTGCCACCGGGCGCCGAACTCCAGGCCGCGCGAGCCCGGAGAGGTCTCGGTAGACGTGTGGGTCGGGATGCTCACGCGGGATCCACCCGGTCCATCAGGTCTGCCAACGGCGCGTTCTGGTAAGGCCCGTTGCGGAACGCGTCGCGGACGCGGCCACGGCGGTCGGCGTCGCCGTCCTGGCTGAGCTTGAAGAGGCTCCGCTCGGCGGTGACGTGTACACGAAAAGCCATCACTCCGGAGAGCAGCGAAGCGAAGCGGTCGCGGGACTTCGGGGTCGGGTGCCACTGTGGACTTAGCGGCGACTCAAGTGCTGTCACCGTGCGCTCGACCACGTCGAGAATGCCGGCTGAGTCGTCGATCAGCTCGACCCTGCCGGTGAGGTGCACGGCCGCGTAGTCCCAGGTGGGCACGGCGGGATCGGTGGCGTAGACGGTCGGCGACACGTATCCGTGTGGACCCGTGAAGACCGCCAGCACCTCGGGCGCGTCGGCGAAGTCGCGCCAGTGCGGGTTGACGCGCGCCATGTGCCCGAGCAGCGTCGCGCCCACAAAGGACGTTTCCACCGAGCCGTCCACGATGACCGGCACGTGGGTGGCGACCGGTGCGCCGCCCACGGCGGTCACCACCATCGCGAACGGGTGGGCGCGGACCAACTCGACGGCGTGCCTCGGGTCGCCGGTCGCGAAGCGGGGAAACTCGAACACGGCCTACTCCGCGCCGCTCAGGATCGCGTCCCAGGCCACCTCGGAGGCGAAAGCGCCGAGACCGGTGGGCTTCAGCCCGTCGAGGTCGGCCTCGTCGGTGGTCAGCGCGAAGAGTACGTCGCCGTCGTTTTCGGTGTGGAACGGCTGGATGCCACGGTGCATGGAGCTGTGCACCTGGCGCGCGAGCTGGTTGAGCTCGCGGTCGGTCAGGCGCGCGTTCGTCACCATGACGGTGAGCGTCGTATTGCCGTTCACGGGCTCGGGAAGCGACAAGGCGTAGTCCTCCACCGGATGCACCCGCGAACCCAGCGACGCGTGGTAGTTGCCGCGCACGATCGTGCCCGACCGGTCGACCACGACACCGACGGCGTTGAGCACGGTGGCCACCAGTACCTTGATGCCGCCGATCGACCGGAACGCCGCGCCCTGCCCGCCGTACTCGGCGCGCACGTTGTCGACCTTTCCGACAGTGGCGCTGCGCCCGGCACCGCAGCGGCCGACCGGGAACGCGCCCTCCACCGCGTTGCGCAGTGCCGCCCGGCCCAGCTCCGGATCGGGGTGGATCGCCGTCTCGCGGGAGGAGAAGTCGTACACCACCGCGCCCGACACGAGTTGCAGCTCGTCCCACTTGGTGCGGTTCTGGCGACGGGCCAGCAGTTCGGCGCTCACGCCCGCCGCGGCGGACAGCCCGTACACGGAACCACCCGCCAGGCAGATCGCGTGGTTGAACTCGTAGCCGCCCGTCATCCCCACCGCCCCACCACGCGCGTCGACCGCCGTCCGGGCACCCGCCGGCACATACACCACCGTGCAGCCGGTCGGGCCTTCGGTGTACTCGGCGGTGCCGACGAAGACGCCGGGAATGTCGAACGGCACGGCGGCCCGCCCGGGGCTGGGCCGCGGTGTGAGCGGCAGGTCACCGTTGGCCGGTACGTCCGGTGCGAAGGCCGACACGGGTGCCAGGCGAGGTTCAGGGACAGTACTCACAGTGCCTCCAGGAGCCGCTTCGAGTACTCGTGAGCGGGCGCGGTGTAGAAGGTCGCGGTATCGGCGGTCTCGACGACCTCGCCGCCGCGCATGACGGCGATCCGGTCGGCGATGTACCGCACGACGCCGAGGTCGTGGGAGATGAACAGCGCGCTGAAGCCGAACTCGCGCTGTAGGTCCTTGATGAGGTTGAGGATCTGGGCCTGCACGGACACGTCGAGCGCGCTGACCGCTTCGTCGAATACGAGGAACCGGGGCCGGGTCACCAGTGCCCGCGCGATGGAGACGCGCTGCCGCTGGCCGCCGGACAGCTCGTGCGGGTACCGGGTCGCAAGGCCGGCTTCGAGGCCGACCCGTTCCAGCATCTCGTGTACCCGGTCGGGTGCCTTCTCCCCCAGGACGGCGAGCGGCTCGGCGACGCTGGCACCGACCCGCATCCGCGGATTGAGTGACCAATGTGGATGCTGGAGCACAGCCTGCATGTGCCCGGCCAGCTCGCGCCTCCGCTTGGGGAACGGCTTGCCCTCGAAGCGCACCGCGCCGGCCGTAGGACGCTGGAGTCCCAGGGCGACCCGGCTGGCCGTCGTCTTGCCGGAGCCTGACTCGCCGACCAGCCCGAGCGTCTCGCCCTCGGCCACGTAAAGGGAGACGCCGCGCATCGCGTGCACATGCTCGCGCCGGAACGGCGGGCCCGCCGTGAAGGTGACGGTGACATTGTCGAGTTCCAGGATCATGACGCGGTCACCAGCTCGGTCGCGCGGTGGCAGAGCGCCTCCTGGGTACGGACCACGTGCAGTTCCGGCCGTTCCTTGGCGCACCGCTCCTCGGCGTACGGGCACCGCGGCTCGAACGCGCAGCCGTGTGACGCCTCGGCCAGTACCGGGGGCCGCCCGGGCACCGGCGATAGGCGATCACCGAGAGAGGCCATCGCGGGCGCCGATCGGGCGAGCGCGGCTGTGTACGGGTGCGCGGGCTGCCCCAGCACATCCGCCGCGGGACCGTCTTCGACCACCCGGCCGCCGTACATCACCGCGACCCGCGAGCACCGCCGGGCGACCGCGGTGAGGTCGTGACTCAGCCACACGATGCTGGTGCCGGCTTCGGCGGCCACGGAGAACACCACTTCCAGCACCTCCTCGCGCACCTGGGCGTCGAGCGCGGCGGTCGGCTCGTCGGCGATGAGCAGCCGCGGCTGGCACGCCATGGCGATGGCGAGCGCCACCCGCTGTGCCATGCCGCCGGAGAGCTGGTGCGGGTACATCCGGGCGACGCGCCCAGGGTTGGCGAGCCGCACCCGGTCCAGATGGGACAGTGGGTCCCCTTTGGACCCGAGTACCAGCTTCAACTGCTTGCCCACCCGCATGGTCGGGTCGAGCGAGGCGATCGGGTCCTGGAACACGAAACCGAGCCGCTCGCGCCGCAGGCGCCGGATCCCCGCGGGCGGCAGGTCGAACACCCGCTCGCCGGCGAGCCACACATCGCCGGTGACGCGGTTGGCGGTACTAGGAAGGAGCCTGCCGACGGCGGACCCGAGCGTGGATTTCCCAGATCCGCTCTCGCCCACGATGCCAATGGTTTCTCCGGCGGCGACCGTCAGGTCGGCGCCGTCGAGCGCGCGGACCCGGCGCTCGCCGCTGTCGTATTCGACGGCGAGGTCGCGTACTTCGAGCAAGGCGGTCATACCAGTGACCTCGCTTGTCTGGGTTCGAACCGGTCGCGGAGCCCGTCGCCGACCACGTTGATCGCCAGCACCGCGACCACGAAGACGACACCCGGGCCGGTGATCATCCAGGGTGCGGCGGTCATGTACGTGGTGCCCTGCTGGATCAGCACGCCGAGTGACGCCTGTGGCGGTTGCACCCCGAACCCGAGGAAGCTGAGTCCGCCCTCAACGGCGATGCCGACCGACAGCGCGTAGGTGACCTGTACCGCGATCGTGCCGGCGACGTTCGGCAGCAGGTGCCGGCCGAGGATGCGAGGCAGCCGTGCGCCGCTGATGATGGCGGCTGTGACGTAGTCGCGTTGCGCCACACCGACCGCCGCCGCCCGGACGAGCCGCGTCATCAACGGGATCGTCACGAGCACGATGCTGGCGAGCGCGGCGAGCTGGCCGGGACCGAAAACCGCCGCGACGAGGATGGCCAGCACGATGGCGGGGAACGAGTACAGCACCTCGACGAGGCGCATGATGAGTTCGTTGACGACGCCGCCGCGGTATCCGGCGACGATGCCGAGCACCGCGCTCAGGGCGGCGGTCACCAGCACCGCCACCGACGAAAGCAACAGCGTGGTGGCGATTCCCTCCATGATGCGCGGCAGCATCGAGCGCCCGAGGTTGTCGGTGCCGAGCCAGTAACCCGGTCCCGGCGGTGCCAGGCGCGGTCCGACGATCTCGTCGGGGTCACCCGCGAGGTTCACCACCGACGCGAGCGCGACCAGGACGATGAGCCCCAGACACACCATTCCGGCGCGCGTCAGCCAATCCTTCATGCGCGCCTTCCCTTCGACGTCACGCCCAGCCGCGGGTCGATGAGTCCAACGACCAGGTCGACCAGGAGGTTCAGCACGATGAAGACGGTGGCGGCCAGCAGCACACCGGCCTGTACGACGGCGTAGTCGCGCCGGCCGACGGCCTGGACCACATAGGAC
Source organism: Phytohabitans aurantiacus (assembly GCF_027923225.1). GTDB lineage: Bacteria > Actinomycetota > Actinomycetes > Mycobacteriales > Micromonosporaceae > Phytohabitans > Phytohabitans aurantiacus. Next base: position 34,579 of record NZ_BSDI01000020.1, on the reverse strand, counting down.
CCGATGCCGGGCAGGTTGAAGACGTACTCGACGATGAGCGCGCCACCGAGCAGGTACGCCGTGATGGTGGCCAGCAGAGTGACCACCGGGATCGCCGCGTTGCGCAGCACGTGGTGCCGGATGATGAACCACGGCGACTCACCGCGCGCCACGGCGGCGGTGACGTACGGCTCGACGAGCACACCCATGACCGCGTCACGCGTGGTGCGCGCGGTGATGGAGATGGCGAAGAACGACAGCACCAGCGACGGCAACACCAGCGAGCGCACGTTGTCGTATCCGCCCGCTGGCAACCCGAGCGCGTACCGGGAGAACAGGAACACCACGAGGCTGCCGAGCACGAACTCGGGAACGCTCACGCCTAGTCCACTGAGGAGCCGCCCGACAGCCGCACGCCTGGCCCGCACCGCGGTCAGCACACCGAGCGGCACGCCCACCAGCGTGGCTATCAGCACCGAGAAGAGGGTCAGCTGGCCGGTCACCGGCAGCCGTGCCCACAGCTCCGACACCACCGGCTCCCGGCTGATCATCGAGACGCCGAAGTCGCCCCGCGCCACGGCGGCCAGCCAGTGTCCGTACTGGACGAACACCGACTGGTCCAGCCCGTAGCGGTCAGCCAGCTCTGCCTTCTGGTCGGCGGTCGCGAACGGCCCGAGGATCGTCTCCGCGAAACCGCCCGGCATCATGCGCACGGCGGCGAAGATGAGAATCGAGACGCCAAGCAGCGTCGCGGCGGCGCTGACCGCCCGACCTAACCACCAGAGTGCGAGCCGCATGTGTCAGGCCGACTTCTTCCGGAAGTCGGCGATGAGCCGCAGTGCGTTGCCGTAGCCCTCGGTGGCGTAGAGGCCCACGCTGGCGGCGTCGGTGCGGTACGCCACTGTGGACGGCCGGGTCACCAGCGGCAGCATCTGAGCGTCCTCGTCCACCTTCGTGCAGACCTCCGCCAGGGCGGCCGTGCGCGCGTCGCCGGCGGGCAGCACGACCGCCTTGTCGATCGCCGAGCTGAGCGCCGGATCAGACTTCATGAAGCCCTTGTTGAACACGGCCACATCGGGGTTCCACCACTTGGTGACCATGCCCGCGTCGGCGTACCCGGCGAACCAGGACAGCGCCGCGTCGAAGGTGGCCGGCACCGCGCCGTACACCTTGCCGGCCCAGCTGGCCTCGTCCATCTGCTCGATCTTGACGGTGATGCCGACCTGCTCCAGGTTCTGCTGGATCACCTGGGCCACGGCGGGCGCCGGGGCGGTCGAGAAGATGCTGAGCGTGAACGTGAGGTTGGTCGCCCCGGCCTCAGCGAGGAGCTTCTTGGCCTCCTCGGCGCCAGCGGTCGCCGACGGGAGCCCGGCCGGGTCGCAGGCGCCAGGCAACCCGGTCGGTGTGACACCGGTCGGTTTGCCCTGGCCGCCGAGCGCCACGCTGGAAATCTGCTCGCGGTCCAGCGCGATGTTGATGGCCTTGCGCACCCGCGGGTCGGCGAACTTCGAGCCGCTCACCTGGGTGTTGAGCATCAGGTAGTAGAAGTCGGTGGTGGCCTGGCTGAGCACCTCGACTCCGCTGGCGCCGGCGAGCATCGACTTGGAGTCCACGTTCCCGAGCGTCGCGACGGACGCCTTGCCGCTCTGCAGCGACGCCACCCGGGCCGCCTCTTCGGTGGCGATGGTGACGTTGACGCCGTCGAGGCGGGGCTCACCGTCGGACCAGTACTTGTCGTTCTTGCCGAACGCCCACGACACGTCCTGCCGGTGACTGTCCACCTTGAACGGTCCGGTGCCGAGCATCGTCTTCGTGACGTCGACCGACTTTTCGTTGATCTCCTTCATCGGCAGTACGGCCGCGGGCACGTTGGCGAGCGCGGCGAGGAACGGGGTGTACGCCGTGGTCAGCTCCACGTCGACCGTCTTGTCGTCGACCTTGGTGACCGACTTGACCGGACCGAGCTGGCCGCGCCACACCGACTGCGAGGCGAGCAGCCGCTGCAGGCTCCCGACCACGTCGTCGGCTGTCATCGCCCGCCCGTTCGAGAAGAAGACGTCATCGCGCAGGCGGAAGACGTACTTGGTCGGCGACGGGTTCTCCCAGCTCGCCGCGAGCGCGGGCTGCACGGCGAAGTCGGGCCCGACCGTCACGAGCGTCTCGTACACCAGCGACATGAGCTGCCAGGAGGAAGCCACGTCGGCGAGCTGCGGATCGAGCCCGGTCGCCGCGCCGATGTCGATCGGCAGCTCCACGTCGAGCGTGCCGCCGGCGGGCAGCGAGTCGTCGACTGTCGCGACGTATCCCGCCTTGGCGGTGCTGCCGCCGGTCGTCGAGGTCTCTTGCGCGGAACACGCCGACGTCACCAGTACGGCCGCGGCTAGCGGGACGGCCAGCAATCTATGGCGCACGGAGCATCATCTCCTAGCAATGACAGTGATCTTCAGAAGTCGTCGGGGGGACGTCCAAGGTGGGGTTCCGGTCGAAGAAACCGACCGGCTTGAGGGTGAATCCGCAGGTGTCGACCGGCATGATCGGCCAGTCTTCGGGCCGGGGGAAATGCGTGAGCCCGAACGTGTGCCACAGGACGATGTCCTGCCCGTCGATGTCGCGGTCGGCGGCCGCGTACCGGGGCAGCCCGGCGCCGCCGGGGTGCTGGTTGACCAGGTCGCCGGCCGGGTACCGCTCGGCCGGGTCGTACCGGGTGACCCACAGGTGCCGGGTCGCGAAGGCGGCCCGCCGCCGGATCGAGGAGCCCTCGCCGGCCATCAGAGTCGGCTTGTCCTGCGGGAAGAGGGCGTACCCGACGGGCTGGCCGAACCGGTTTGGCACGGACGGGTTGACCACGTGCCAGGTGCGGTCGACGCTGCCGTCCGCGTCGCGCTGCCCTTCCGCCTCGGTGCGCAGCCGGGTGAACGCCTGCCCGAACGCGCTGCCGTACGGGTTGATCGGCCCGCGCGGGTAGCGCGCGACGTCGACCTCGTCGACCGCGTTGGTGGTGCCGTCGACCGTCATGTCCAGCCGGGCGCTGAAAATGTGCTGGTGGTACGGCGCGGCCAGGCCGGGCGCGACCTGTGAGGCGTATGGCACGGCCCGCTCGTCGTACACGCCGGTGAAGACGATGCCGGTGGCCTTGACCTCCAGCTCGATCGTGCCGTCCAGGTACAGGTACCAGTAGAAGCCGTAGTCGTAGTTGCCGACGGTGACGAAGAACGAGATGACGAGGCGGCGCTGGCGGCGGGTCTCGCGCGAGCCGTTGGCCGGGTCGGTGTGCTTCCACAGCACCCCGTAGTCCTCTTCGTGCATGCAGATCGCGTTGGGCAGCACGATGGGTTCACCGTTGTCGCCGGCGATGGTGGCGTCGAAGTAGGTGATGTCACCGACGCAGTCGCAGCCCAGTTCGAGCGCGTTGGCGAGCTTGCCGAGCTGGTACTCGCCGGTGTCGAAGTAGTTCTGCCAGAAGCGCACGGGGCTCGGGTCGGCGTACGGCACGACCATCTCGGCGACCGAGGCGCGGTACACGATCGGCCGGACCCGGCCACCGTCCTCGAACCCGATCTGGTGCAGTGTGAGCCCCTCGCGCATGTCGTACCCGAGCCGCAGGCTCCACTTTTCCCAGGTAACGAGGTTGCCGTCGACCTGGAAGCTGGGCCCTTCCGGTTGCGTGATCTGGATCGGCTTCTGGGTGGTGCGGTGCGGCCCGGACACCTCGGCGAGGTGGTAGTCGCCGGACTCCTCGGGGATCGGCAGTGCGCCGGTGTCCACGATCTCCAGCACCGCCTGCTTGGTCAGGTCGACGTACGCGACCAGGCCGTCGAGCGGGTACGCCCACGGCAGGCTCTCGGGTGCCGGCTGGCGGTGTGCCAGTACCCGGGCGATCCTCCGTCCTTGCTCGGCAGCCAGCTCGAAGTGGCCGGCGGTGAGCGCCGCGACGTACACCGTGCCCGGGTCTGTGATGCCGCGGCGCCGCAGGGCCGCGAGCCAGCCCTCGTCGGTCTCCAGCACCCGGCGGACCAGAGCGTGCTCCTCGGTGAGGAGCGGCACCTGGCCGTCGGTGGCGGGGTCGATCGGAGCGCGTACCTCGACCCGTTGGTCCGTGAGCGAGACGATCACATCTTCGGAAGCCTCGGTGGCGAGGTCGAGCAGGAACGCGCGCACCCGTCGAGCACAGGGCTGACCTGCGAGGACAGCCTCCTTGGGCGGCTCTTCGAGGCCGAGGTAGGCGACACGTGTGGAAGCTACCAGGACACCCTCGTCAGCCAAGATCTGCCGAGCGGCGAGGATCTCCTCCGCGCTCAGCGGGTCCAATGGGTGGGACCGGTCGCCGCCTACGAGAAACACCCCGAGCTCCCTCGCCGTCCGTGCCGGAACGTTCCGGCACCGTCAAGCTACTGGCCACCCGCAGGTAGGGCAAGGGGCGATACAGGGTTTTAACCCAGGGCTACCATCTGAGCCGTGCCCGCAGCCGAACCGGTTACCCTTCTCGCCGTCGCCCAGTTGGCCGGCGTGTCCAAGACGACCGCGTCCGACGCGCTGCGCGGCTCCGGCCGGGTGTCCGAGGAGACGCGCGCCCGCGTGCTGCGAATCGCGGAGGAGCTCGGATACGTGCCGAACGGCTCCGCCCAGCACCTGCGCAAGGCGAGCACCGGCGCGATCGGCCTGCACCTGCCCGCCGTGCTCACCCGGTCGAACTACTACATGTCGTTCGTGTTCGGCGTCGTCGAGAAGGCCGCCGACTTCAACTACGACGTCACGCTGATCACCTCGGGTGCGCCCAACCGGCGACCGCCTCGCGTCGACGGCCTCGTGCTCGGTGACCCGCTCGGGGGTGACCCGGTCGTCGACCGGCTCATGAACGCCGGCGTACCGACGGTGACCTGCGAACGCTTCCCCGGCGGCGCGCGGGCTGGCGGCGTGGTGCGCTCAGAGCACGCCACCGTCGTGGGCGACCTGCTCGATCACGTGCGGTCCGCGGGCGCGAGCAGGCCCGCGCTCATCGTCGCCGGCAACGAAAGCGACTGGGCCGCGGGTGTGCATCAGGGGTATCGCGAGTGGTGCGCCCGCAGTGGCGTGGCGCCGATGGTGCGGACCGTCGAGTTCGACACCTCGGGCGAGGAGCTGCATCTCGCGGCGCGTGACCTGCTCAAGTCCGAGCCAGAGCTGGACGCGCTGGTCTGCGCACCGGCCGGCGCCGCGACCGAGTTGCTCCCGGTGATCCGCGAATGTGGCCGCACCGTGGGCGCCGACCTCCTGCTGGCGTCCTGTGTAGACGGTCCGAGCATGCGCTCTGCCAACGTGACCGCCATCGACCTCCGCCCACGCGAGGCAGGCGCCGCGTGTGCCGAGCTGCTCTTCGACCTGTTGGACGGCGCGGCGGAGGAGGGCACTGAGCGCCTCCATGAAGTAGAACTCATCCGCCGCGCCTCAACCCTCAGCAAGCAGTAATCACTACACCGATACGTCGTCGTGGTCGGGCGCCACGCTCACACCCTGTGCCGCCAGCAGCGCACTCAAGGCCCGCTTCGTCCACCGCGCACCATCACTCAACTCGGCCACGTCACTCTTCAACCCAGCCACATCGCTCTTCAACACGGCCACGTCACCCTTCAACCCGGCCACGTCACTCTTCAACACGGCCACATCGCCACTCAACACAGCCACGTCACCGCTTACCGTGGCCAACTTGTTCTTCATCCAGGAAACGTCTTCGTGGATCTCCACCACGGTTGAGATCACCGCTGTGACGTCCTCATCCGCTCGCTGACTCCGCAATTCCACACCGCGCACGCGGGCTACCAGCTGAGCAAAGGTCGTTGTCAATTGTCCTCCTCGCATCGTCCCCGTACCGCCGCGATCTGACCGAGCGAGGCTACCGCGCTATTCATGGGCACACCTCCCCCAAACCAGAAAAGACTTCGAGCTACCGCGACGCCCGCCGCGCGCCATGCCCGTTGCTCCCGCGGCCTCACCCACCGCGTCCAGTCACGCTCACGATCTGGCGGGTTGTGTAGCCGCGAAGGGCGAGGCCGCGGGAGCAGCGGTATGGACCGCGGCGAGCGTCGCGGTAGCTCGGCATCTCTTTGAACTAGACCGGCAACCCCAGGCCCGGATCGATGGCGCCCGCGCTGGCATCGCGGGCGTGCCAGGCCGTCGCGAGCGCGACGACCGCGCGATCCAGCAGCTCCGGCGTCAGGGCGAAGCTGATGCGCACGTGGTCGCGGTAGGCGCGGTCGGGCGAGAAGAGCGGGCCGGGGGCCACCGCCACGCCATGCGCGCGGGCCAAGTCGGCGTAGCGTTCGGCGTCGGCGCCGGGCAGGCGCACCCACAGCGAGAGGCCGCCATCGGGTTGGCGCCACGTCCACTGTGGAAGAACGCGACGCAGCGCGGTGGACAGGTGGTCGCGCCGCCGAATCAGCTCCGCGGGCCACTCGTCCAATGTGGAATTCTCCAACGCCGCTGCCGCCATCCGCTGGCTGACGGTGCTGGTGGCGAGGTCGTTCTCCATCTTCAGCTCGGCGATCCGGGCGAGCAGCGCTGGTGCCGCGGCCACCCAGCCGACGCGCAGGCCACCCCAGAGCACTTTGGACAGTGAGCCGACCGTGATCGTGCCGTCCGGGTGCTCGCCGGCGTAAGAGGGCGGGACGGGCGCCCCATGTACCAGTTCGGCCAGAGCGCGGTCCTCGACCAGCAGCACGTCGTGCTCCCTCGCGATGCGGGCCACCTCCGCGACCCGCTCGGGCGCGGTCACGCGGCCGGTCGGGCTGTGCACCGCGATGAGGTACGCCGCGGCGGGCCGGTGCCGCGCGACGGCGGCCCGGAACGCGTCCGGATCGGGCCCGTGAGTGTCACACGCCACCGGTACCGGCTCGGCACCGCACCGCCGGATCACGGCGAGCGCGCCCGGATAGGTGGTCTCCTCGACCAGCACCGCGTCGCGCGGCCGGGCGAAACTGCGCAGGGCCAGGTCGATGCCGTGCTGCCCGCCGCTGGTGACGAGGAAGTCGCCGGCCACTCGTCCACGCAGCGCCGCTCGCAGCCGCGCGTCGCCCATCAGGTCGTACCCGTGCTGGCTCGGCGCCCGCAGCAGCTCGGCCGGGTCGAGGTCCGGCAGCCGGAGGAAGGACGGGTCCGGCACCGTCGACTTGGACATGTCGATCAGCAGAGCGTCGCGGCGCATCAGGTGCCCGATGTCGCTGATGGCCGGCGCCAGGAGGTACGTGCCGCTGCCGTGCCGCCGCTCGCAGAGCCCGGCGTCGACCAGCGCCCGGTACGCGGCGGCGACAGTACCCCGGCTCATCCCGACCGCGGATGCCAGCTCGCGCTCGGAGGGCAGCCGGGTACCGGCCGGGAGCGCGCCCGCCTCGGCGAGGTCGCGAACCGCCCCGGTCAGCCGCCGGCTGGGCGTCTCACCGCCGCCGCGCAGCCGGAGCCGGTCGCGCAGGAGCAGCGTGAGGTGGTCGTGGTCGGGGCTTCGCACGTGGACATTTTCCCGGTGTGTGGGCAATCGCTTGCGGGCCTCCCACCAGCTTGCCACCCTCTGAGCAAGTGGCCCAATTTCTTGTCGATTTTTGATCCACCTGGAGACGACTGATGGAACCCGCGAAGTTCATCTGGATGGACGGCGCGCTCGTCCCGTGGCACGAGGCGCGCGTCCACGTGCTCACTCACGGCCTGCATTACGGCACCGGCGTGCTGGAGGGTACCCGCGCCTACCCGACCCCGGACGGCCCCGCGATCTTCCGGCTCGACGACCACGTCGCCCGGCTCCTGCGCAGCGCCCGGATCATCGGGATGCCACTCCCGTACTCGCACGCCGACCTGCGCGCCGCGTCGCTGGAGCTGGTCGCCGCCAACGGGCACCGCTCCTGCTACCTGCGCCACGTCGCGTACTACGGGTACGGGGCGATGGGCATCGACGTGCGCTCCTGCCCGGTTGGTGTGTCGATAGCGAGCTGGGAGTGGAGCGCATACCTGGGCGAGGGCACCGACAACGGCATCCGCCTGATGGTCAGCTCCTGGCGCCGCAACGACCCCAACGTGGTGCCGCCCGCCGCCAAGGCCACCGGCCCGTACCTGAACTCGGTGCTCGCCCGCGCCGAGGCTGCCGCCGCCGGCTACGACGAGGCGGTGCTGCTCTCCCCCACGGGCCAGATCAGCGAGTGCAGCGGAGAGAACATCTTCCTGGTCCGCGACGGTGAGCTGGCGACGCCGCCGGCCAGCGCGGGCGCGCTCGAAGGCATCACCCAGGACACCGTGCGGCGGCTCGCCACCGACCTCGGCCTGCCGGTGCGCACTCGAACGCTGGTGCGCTCCGACCTGTATACGGCCGACGAGATCTTCATCTGTGGCACGGCCGCCGAGGTGATCCCGGTGCGGTCGGTCGACAACCGCGAGATCGGTGAGCCAGGCCCGGTGACCCGCAAACTGCAGGCCGCCTTCGCGGACGCGGTGCGCGGTGCGGATCCCCGCTACCGGGCCTGGCTCACTGTGATCAGGGCGTCCCTCAAGTCGTTCTAACGACTTGAGGGACGCCCTGATCACGGGTTACAGCGTGGTGCAGACGGTGCCGTTCAAGGTGAACGCGGTCGGTTGGATGTTGGGCCCCGAGTAGCCGCCCACGAAGCCGACGTTGATCGTGCCGCCGCCAGCGGCGAGATCCGCGTCGCTGGTCACCTTCACCGCGTTGCCGGTCTGCGACCAGTTCGCGTTCCAGCCACCGTTCATCGACTGCCACCCGGTCGGCCAGGTGAACCCGAAGGTCCAGCCGTCGATCGGGTACTGGCCGGTGTTGGTGACGTCGATGCTCGCCACGTACCCGCTGGCCCAGTCGGTGACGGTGGTCCAGCGCACGGTACATGTGCTCTGTGCCGGCGAGCCGGTGGTGACGGTCAGCGGCGGCGACGACCATGAAACGTTGCCGGCTGTGTCACGGGCGATCACGTTGACCGTGTACCGGCTGCCCGGCTGCAGGTTGTGCACCGTGAACGAGGTGCCCGGCGTCTCGCCCAGTTGCTCGCTGACCGCACCGTTCTGCCGGTGCACCTCGTACTTTGCCACCGGGTGAGCGCCCGCCGTCGCCGCCGGCCAGGAGATGGTCGCGGCCGTGTCGGTCACGTTGCTCGCTGCGGGCTGCCCCGGCGCGCCGGGTGCGCCAGCGACCGTCCGGGACGGCCGCAGCACGAGTGCGGTGAGCGAGTACGGCGGCAGCGTCTGGCTGGTGGCGGTGCCGGTCTGGGTACTGCTGACCGACGTGGCCCCGTTGGTGTGCGAGTAGACGGTCGGGGCACCCGCTGCCGGCGAGAAGCCCGTGTAGCCGAGAGCGACCGGGTACTCGTTGTCCGGATCCTTGTTGAGCAGCATGACGGCGAGGTCCCCGTTCGGCCGCCGCGCGGCGTACGCGGTGACCAGCGGCTGGTCGGTGGCGGTCTTGACGAACTGGTCGCCCGGCCGCACGAACGAGTTCACCAGCGACAGCCCGTGGTACGGCGCGAATGGCGTATTCAGGGCCGGCTCGCACACGCTGCCGTCGGCGTTGCAGCCGCCGCTGGAGAACATGCCGAAGTCACCGTAGTCGGTGTGCCCGGCCACAGTGGACACCGTGCCCATCCCGTTGTGCACGTTCCACCAGTGCACGGTGAAGACACCGCTCGCGAGCAGCCCCGCGTACGCGTCCGCGAGGTAGATCGCGCCCGGCTGGGTGTTCTGCCCGAAGCCAGCGTTGGTCTCCGTCATGCTGATGCCGATGCGCGACGAGTTCGGGCCGGCGTACTTGGCGATCATCTCGCGTACCAGGTAGACAGCGTCGACGATGTGCGCCGTCTTGCCCAGCGACTCGGCGGCGGTGCTGCCGCCCGGGTACCAGTGCAGGTCCACGAAGTCGATCTTTGGGCCGACGATCGACAGCACGGTCTGGTTCCAGGTCGCCGCGTCGCCGCTGCCGACGATCGCGTCCGGCCAGTTCGCCGGCATGGTGAGCACGGCGCCCACCTTGATGGTCGGGTCGACCGCCTTCATGGCGTCCACATAGTCCACGACAAGGTTGGCGTATCCGGTCGGACTCTTGTCGGCGTGGTTGTCGGCTTCCCAGTTCGCGCCGTAGTGACCGTTGCCGTAGTTCTCGTTGCCGATCGTCCAGTACTTCACGCCGTACCGCTTCGTCACGTTCGCGTACCGCACCCACCCGGCCGCCTCGGCGGCGGTGCCGGTGCCGTAGTTCGCGACGATCATCGGCTGGGCGCCGGTGCGCTGGACACCCGCCATGAACGTGTCAAAGTCGGTGTTCGGCGCGACGTACCCGCCCGGGGCGGTGTGGTCTTCCCAGTGGTAGATGTCGCTGTACGAGCCACCCGGGTAACGGCGCATGTCGACACCGGCTCCCTTGAGCAGGTCGGCGACCGCGTTGGTGCCCAGTTCCTGATCCCAGATCGCGTCGTTGATGCCGAGTGCCGTGTCGGGCACCGTGGCGAGGCCGGCGCGTGCGTTGACGGAGACCGTGACAGCATCGCCGGCGGCCGCGTGCGCGGCGGGCTGTGCGACACCGGTGAGCACACCGGTCGCGAGGAGCAGCGCCGCCAGAATGGGCTTGGTTCTCATGCGACCGCACATCCTGTTCCGTTGAGTGTGAAGGTTGTTGGCTTGCCACTGTTGCCGGTATGAGTGGCCTGGAAGCCGATGCCCACCGAGGCGTTCGGCGCGATGGTGCCGTTGTACGAGAGGTTGCTGGCGGTCACCGCTCCGCTGTTCGGGGCGTAGGTGGCATTCCAGCCGTTGGTGATTGTCTGTCCACTGGGGAGCGTGAAGCCGAGGCTCCAGCCGTTGACCGCGGTGGTGCCGGTGTTCGTGATTGTCACGCTGGCGGTCAGGCCGGTGTTCCACGCGTTGACGGCGTAGTTGATCCGGCAGTGACCTGCGGAGGGCGCCGGAGTGGTCGGAACCGGCACCGTAGGGCCTGGTGTGGTCGGAGCGGGCGTTGTGGGGCCCGGTGTGCTCGTGTCGAGGCCGAAGAAGCGGATCGCCTGTGTCGCGTCGACGGGAAGGTTGTGTCCGACACCCGCCATGCTGATCGCCTCGACCGGCGCCATCCCGCCCGAGCCGCCGTACCGGGTGCGCGTGTAACCCGACTGTGGCGTATCCGTGTACGTCGGTGTCTGGCTCAGCCCGTGCACGTTCGTCCACTGTTTGATCTGCTCAGCGAAGTTCCGGTAGTGCAGCCCCGTGTCTTCGGTGCCGTGCGAGGTCTGCATGCGCGGCCACGGCCCGGTGTATCCCGGATTGGCGTTGCGCACCAACGTGCCCCACTCCTGCGCCGTCTTGATGATCTGGCCGCTGGAGCATTCGCCGTTCCACTCCGAGCCGCCGGTCGTGGCGAAGCAGGTGTACGGCACGCCCGCGAAGGCCGAGCCCGCGTCGAACACATCCGGATACAAGGCGAGCAGGACGTTGGTCATCATCGCGCCGGACGACACACCGGTGGCGAAGATGCGGTTCGGGTCCGCGTTGTATCGCTGCTGCACGTAACTGACCATCGACGCGATGCCGACCGGGTCACTGCCACCACCGCGACGCAACGCCTGCTCGGTGTAGACGTCGAAGCAGGCACTGCTGCGGGTCACCGACGGGTAGATGACGATGAAGCCGTACCGGTCGGCGAGTTGGGCATACTGCGTGCCCGAGTAGAACGCCTGGCCGTTGCCGCCGCACCAGTGCACACCGACCACAATGGCCGGCCGGGGCGCGACGTTGTCCGGCACGTACAGGAACATGCGCAGGTTGCTGGGGTTCGCCCCGAACGCGGTAACTTCGGTCAACGTCGCGGCCGACGCGGGCGCCGCGAAGGTCAACGCCGCCGCCACGGTCAGCACCGCCGCCAGGAGCCCGGCGCACAGCAGTTTGATCTTCAATTTCATGGGTCTCGAGTCCTCCGGAACATGGCGCATCACGGGATGCCCGATCGGAAGCTGCCCATCCTCCGACCACGTCCGGCTCTCAGACAGTCGTAAGTATCGAACTGAAGCGCTTCGATGACAAGCGCCGTTCGGCTGAGTCGCGGCTCACCGCCGACCCAGTTCAAGAAATCCCGCGCTACCGCGACGTACGTCGGGCGCTATACCGTCGCTCCCGCAGCCTCACCCACCGCGTCCCCGACTTCGCCGGCCGCCCCTCAAGATCCCAACAACATCCCGTTTCTTGTCCCCTCGGCAACGCCCGGAGGCCGCAAAATCAGGGAAACTGCTGCCACGAACGCAGCTGCGGGGCGCGGGTCGTGTGGCCGCGGAGGGCGAGGCCGCAGGAGCAACGGCCGCACACGCGACGCACGTCGCGGCAGCCCAAGTCTCAACCCTGACCCGAGCGCAACCAGGTGGGCCCCCCGGCGGCACGCCGTGGCGCCGTGGCGCCGTGGCGCCGTGGCGCCGTGGCGCCGGCGAGCATCGCCGATCAAGGGCATTCGCGTCGATCAAGGGCAAAAACACGCGGAAAAGAGATCCAACCACGTGTGTTCGCCCTTGATCGGCGCAACTGGCGTGGCGACACGCCGTACCACGCGCGCCGCGTGGCGCCTCCGCGCGGATCGGAGATCCAACCACGTGCGTTCGCCCTTGATCGGCGGCGGAGGGTAGGGGGCGGCGCGGCGCCGTCCGCCGCGCGGACCGCCGCACGGGTCAGTGCAGGGACCGGCGCAGCGGCGCGGACCGCTGCAGGGGGCAACGCGGTGTCGCAGGGCCGGTGCAGCGACGCACGGACCGGCGCGCGGACGGCGCGACGGCGCGCGGGTCACCGCAGCGGCCGGCGCGGCCGGCTAGTCGGGGTCCTCGTCGTCGTCTGGGACGAGGTCGTCCAGGTCGTCGTCGGGCTGTAGGCCCAGCAGGCGGGGCCGGCGGGCCTTGCGGGCGGCCAGGCGCTCGGCGGCTGTGGCCCGTCCGGACTTCTCCTCCAGGCGGATGTCGGTGCCGCGCGGCCCGGAGACGTACTCCCCAGCCGTCGGGTGCCAGTCGAACTCGCGCTCGCCGATCCGCACCAGGTCTCCCGGCTCGGCGCCAGCCTTCGCGAGCGCCTCCTCGACACCAAGCCGCTCCAGCCGATCGGCGAGGAAGCCGACCGCCTCGTCGTTGTCGAAGTTGGTCTGGCGCACCCAGCGCTCCGGCCGCGGCCCGCGCACCACGTACACGCCGTCTTCCTCGGCGACCGTGAAGCCGGCGTCGTCGACCGCGGGAGGCCGGATCACGATGCGGGTGGCCTCAGGCGGCGGCGCCAGGACGCGTGCCTCTTCCACGCGCGCCGCCAAGGCGTAGGTCAGCTCGCGCAGGCCCTCACGCGTGGCGGTGCTGACCTCGAACACTGCCAACCCGCGCGCTTCGATGTCGGGGCGGACGATGTCGGCGAGGTCGCGGCCGTCCGGTACGTCCATCTTGTTGAGGACCACCAGGCGGGGGCGGTCGGCCAGCCCGCCGTACTCGGCCAGTTCAGCCTCGATCGCGTCGATGTCGGCCAGCGGGTCGCGGCCGGGCTCCATCGTGGCGGTGTCGACGACGTGCACGAGTACCGCGCACCGCTCGATGTGGCGCAGGAACTCCAGCCCGAGCCCCTTGCCCTTCGCCGCGCCGGGGATGAGACCCGGCACGTCGGCGATCGTGAACGTGTGGTCGTCGACGCGCACGACGCCCAGGTTGGGCACGAGCGTGGTGAACGGGTAGTCGGCGATCTTCGGCTTGGCGGCCGACAGTACAGCGATCAAGGACGACTTCCCGGCCGACGGGAACCCGACCAGGCCGACATCGGCGACGCTCTTGAGCTCCAGGATGACGTCGCGGCGCTCACCCGGCTCGCCCAGCTCCGCGAAGCCGGGCGCCTTACGCTTGGTGTTCGCCAGCGAGGCGTTGCCGCGACCACCGCGACCACCGCGGGCGATCTCGATCGTCGTGCCGGCGCCGACCAGGTCCGCGAGCACCTCACCGGTCTCGGTGTGTACCACGGTGCCGTCCGGCACCTTCAGGACCAGGTCGCCACCGTTGGCGCCGTCGCGGTTGGAGCCCTGCCCACCCTTGCCGCTGTCGGCCTTGATGTGCGGGCGGAAGTGGAAGTCGAGCAGGGTGTGGACCTGCGGGTCGACGACCAGCGTGACGCTGCCGCCATGGCCGCCGTTGCCGCCGTCTGGCCCACCGAACGGCTTGAACTTCTCGCGGTGGATGGAGACACAACCGTGCCCGCCGTCACCCGCCTGGAGGTGCAGCACGACACGGTCGACGAACGTCGCCACGTCCCCATCCTCTCGTACTAAGACAGCGAAACGGGCCGGGACACCAGGTCCACGGCCCGCTTCGTAGGTCTGGTTGCTAGGCCTGCGCCGGCACGATGTTGACGACCTTGCGGCCGCGCTTGGTGCCGAACTGCACCGAGCCGTCGGACAGCGCGAACAGCGTGTCGTCGCTGCCACGCCCGACGAGGTCGCCCGGGTGGAACTTGGTGCCACGCTGCCGGATCAGGATCTCGCCGGCGCTGACGACCTGCCCGCCGAACCGCTTGACGCCGAGGCGCTTTGCCCCGGAGTCGCGGCCGTTGCGCGAGCTGGAAGCACCCTTCTTGTGAGCCATTCTCTGGTCGCCTACTTCCCGGTGGAGATGCCGGTCACCTTGACCTGGGTCAGCGGCTGGCGGTGACCCTGGCGCTTGTGGTAGCCGGTCTTGTTCTTGAACTTGTGGATCCGGATCTTGGGGCCCTTGGTGTGCGCGGCGATCTCGCCGGACACCGAAACCTCGGCCAGCTTGGCCGCATCGGTGACGAGGTCTTCACCGTCGACGAGGAGCACCGCCGCGAGCGTCACCGCGTCGCCGGGCTCGCCGACGAGCTTCTCGACCTCGATCACGTCGCCCTCGGCGACCTTGTACTGCTTGCCGCCGGTCTTGACGATCGCGTACATCGGACGCGTACTCCTAGTCATTTGGTGGGCACACTAAAAGCGGGCACACGAAAATGCGCCGCAGGCAAGACTACGCCATAGTGCTGGCGAAACCCAAATTGAGTCATGGGGCGCACAGCCTGCCCGCTGGCGGTGTGTGCCGCGGCACACACCGCGTCACTGTTTCCACCAGCGGGGGCCACGACCACACCCGAGGGCGAAGCCGACGGAGAACCGAGGGCTGGCTCGTGCAGCCAGCCGCCAGCGCGACCGGCCCCACGAGCAGCACCCATCTCATCGCGGGCGGCGGCGCCGGGACCGGCGGCGACCACCCGCACCCGCGGGCTCGTCGTCGTCATCGTCGAGAGCGTCGGGGTCGTCGGCGCCGGCGAGGCGCAGGGACTCCGAGGCGTCAGCGGCGACACCGTTCGCCAGCCCGTTGGCGCCACCCTCCTCCGGGAGGTCGGCGGACTCGTACGCGTTCTCGTAACGCGACAGGTCGTACCCCATCGTGTCGTCGTCATCGTCAGCGGCGACCGTGGCCGGCACCGAGGGCATGATCTCGCCGGACACGGCGGGCGCGGACGTGGCCTTGCGCCCCCGACGCCGCGACGACGTGCTCTGCGCCGTAGCCGACTCGGTCTTGGCCGCCGCGGCGACCGCCTTGACCTTGTCGCCCGCGCCGGAGGCCGAGCCGGAACCGCCACCGGAGCCGCCGCCCGAAGACGCCGCGCCCGAGGACCGCCCTGCCACCGGCTCGGTGTGGATGGTCAGGCCGCGCCCCTTGCAGTGCTCGCAGGTCTCGCTGAACGCCTCCAGCAGCCCCGCACCGATCCGCTTTCGCGTCATCTGGACGAGGCCGAGCGAGGTGATCTCGGTGACCTGGTGCTTGGTGCGGTCGCGCCCGAGGCACTCGGTGAGCCGCCGCAGCACCAGCTCGCGGTTCGACTCGAGCACCATGTCGATGAAGTCGATCACCACGATGCCGCCGAGGTCGCGCAGCCGGAGCTGGCGCACGATCTCCTCGGCCGCTTCGAGGTTGTTGCGGGTGACGGTCTCTTCGAGGTTGCCGCCCGCACCGGTGTACTTACCGGTGTTGACGTCGACCACGGTCATCGCCTCGGTGCGGTCGATGACGAGGTGACCGCCCGAGGGCAGGAAGACCTTGCGGTCGAGCCCCTTGAGGATCTGCTCGTCGATCCGCTTCTCGGCGAACACGTCGACCGCGCCAGCGTGCCGCCGCAGCCGCGCCACCAGGTCCGGCGAGACGTGCGCCAGGTACGACTCGACCATGTCGTAGGCGGCGTCGCCCTGCACGACCAGCTCGCGGAAGTCTTCGTTGAACAGGTCGCGGACGACCCGGATGACCAGGTCGGGCTCCTCGTAGAGGAGCGCCGGCGCGCCACCCTCGGCGGCCCGGGCCTGGATGTCCTCCCACTGCGCCTGCAGCCGCTTGACGTCGCGGGCCAGCTCGTCTTCGCTGGCACCCTCGGCGGCGGTGCGCACGATCACGCCCGCGCCGTCCGGTACCAGCTTCTTCAGCACGTCACGCAGCCGCTTGCGCTCGTTGTCGGGCAGCTTGCGGCTGATGCCCGAGGCGTTGCCGTGCGGCACGTAGACGAGGTGCCGGCCGGAGAGCGCGATGTGGCTGGTCAGCCGGGCGCCCTTGTGGCCGATCGGGTCCTTGGTGACCTGCACCAGCACCGAGTCGCCGGACTTGAGCGCGTGCTCGATCGAGCGCGCCCGCCCTTCGAGCCCGCTGGTGTCCCAGTTGACCTCGCCGGCGTAGAGCACCGCGTTGCGGCCCCGCCCCACGTCGACGAACGCCGCCTCCATGCTGGGCAGCACGTTCTGCACCTTGCCGAGGTAGACGTTGCCGGCCATGGTGCCCGCCGACGCCCTGGTCACGTAGTGCTCGACCAGCACGCCGTCTTCGAGCACGGCGATCTGGGTGCGGTCGCCGCGCTGGCGTACGACCATCACCCTGTCGACGGCCTCGCGCCGCGCCAGGAACTCGGACTCGGTCAGGATCGGCGGCCTGGTCCGGCGCTGCTCGCGGCCGTCGCGGCGGCGCTGGCGCTTGGCCTCCAGCCGCGTCGAGCCGGACACGCCCTGCACCTCGTCGGAGCCGCGCCGCGGCTCCCTGATCTTGACGACCGTCGGCACGCCGTCGTCGTCGCCGGCCTCGCCCTCGTCGCTGCCCTTACGCCGGCGCCGGCGGCGCCGCCGGGTCAGCGTCTCGCCGTCGTCGCCCTCGGCCTCGTCGGACTCGGCCTCCGCGGCCTCCTCCTCGTCGGCGTCCTCGTCAGCCGGGCCCTTGCCGCGACCGCGCCCGCGGCGCCCGCGGCGGCGCCTGCGTCGGCCAGCGGCATCGTCGTCGTCATCGCCGTCGTCCTCGTCCGCCTCGTCGACGGCCTCCTCGACCTCCGCCGCGGTGCTCTCCTCGGGAGGCTCCGGCGCCGCTTCCACGGCTTCAGCTGTACGCCGTCCGCGCCGCCGCCTGCGAGATGCCTGATCCTGCTCGGCGGGCTCCTCCGCGGCTGGCTCGCTCACCGCCACCGGCGTCACCGGCTTGGGGGTGGGTGCTTCCTCGGGCTCGGGCGCCATGAAAAGCACCGTCGGGGTGAACAGGGCCGCCTTGCGGCGCGCGCTGGCCGACTCCTCTTCCACCACCGGGACATCCAGGGTGTCCGCGGCCGCCTCGATCACCGGCGGTGGCTCTTCGGTGACCTCGGGGGCGACCGCCTTCTTGCGCCGGGTGCGGGTCGCCTTTACGGGCGCGTCCCCCTCGACCGGTGGCGTGCTCGCAGCCGTGCGGCGGCGCCGGGTTGGGGCGGGCGTGTCCTCAGCGACCGTTTCGACCGGCTCAACCGCTTTGCGCCTCGTACGGGTGCGCTTGACCGGTGTGGTGCTATCTGCGGCGGTATCGCCGGCCGGCTCGGAGCCGGTCCGGTCACCGCCCTCTGGCTCGTTGTCGAGCATGGGCGTTCTCCAGTTCTGGCCGCCCCGGGCGCGGGTGAGCGCTGCCACGCAGGGTCGCCTAAGTGTTTCCGGCGGCGCGCCCGCGAGGGACGGGCCACCGAAGTCTGCCTAACTGACCGCCAACCAGAACCCAGCTAGCGTTCACCGATGGGTATTCCGTCGCGATCCGCCTCCAACGGATCGACGATCTCCCCCTGCGCGGTCAGCGTGCCCTGCGCCAGCCGGGTCGCCCTTGGCGGGACCGGCGGCTCCAGGTCGGCCACCACGCGGAGGCCGGAAAGGACGTCATCGGGTCGCACAGCCGGGGTGACCTGCCGTACGACTAGGTCGAGTATCGCACACGGTACGCCCGTGACCTCGTTAGGTGCCGCAATCTCGGTGCCGGCGCTGATCCGTGCCACCGCGCCGCGCGCGTCGAAGGTGCGGCGGCCCTGCTTGGTAAGGCGCTCGACGAGCACCTCCTCGGCGGCCTCGAACGCGTCGACGGCGTGCCGCAACGTGTCGGATTCCACACCCGGCAGCTCGATCCGCCATATCGAGGCGTCGATGCGCTCGGCGAGGCTGCCGCCATGCGCCTCGACGGCGTCGATCACGTCGAGCCCCGGCGAGAGAGCCGCGTCGAGAGCCGCGCGCACGTCGGCCGGGTCGACGGTCGCCCGGAGGCCGATCTCCAGGTACTCGGCCTCGCTGGCCACACCGGTCGGTGCCGCGCTGGCGTACGAGATCTTCGGGTGGGGGGTGAAGCCCTGCGAGTACGCGATGGGGACACCGGCCCTGTTCAGGGCGCGCTCGAACGCCCGGGCGAAGTCTCGGTGCGACGTGAACCGGAGCGGGCCACGCTTGGCGTACCTGATCCGGATGCGCTGGACGACCGGCGCCTGGCCGCCCTCCGGCTGCGGTTTCCTACTGATCGTCATGCTCCTGTCTTCGTGATCAGGGCGTCCCTCAAGTCGCTAGGGCGCCTTGAGGGACGCCCTGATCACGGCGCGGTTAGTGGGGCGCGGGCACCTTGAGGCCGGTGTTCACCGGGGTCAAGGGCAGCAGCTTCCTACCGGTGGGGCCGATCTGGATCTCGGTGTCCATCGACGGGCACACGCCGCAGTCGAAGCACGGCGTCCACCGGCAGTCGTCCTGCTCGAACTCGGACATCGAGTCCTGCCAGTCCTGCCAGAGCCAGTCCTTGTCGAGCCCGGAGTCCAGGTGGTCCCACGGCAGTACTTCCAGCTCGTCCCGCTCGCGGGTGGTGTACCAGGCCAGATCGACGCCGAAGTCGGGCAGTACCGCCGCGGCCGCGTCGACCCAGCGCTGGTACGAGAAGTGCTCGCTCCAGCCGTCGAAGCGGGCGCCCTCTTCCCAGACCCGCCGGATGACCGCGCCGACCCGGCGGTCGCCTCGGGACAGCAGGCCCT
Organism: Phytohabitans aurantiacus; assembly: GCF_027923225.1. Taxonomy (GTDB): domain Bacteria; phylum Actinomycetota; class Actinomycetes; order Mycobacteriales; family Micromonosporaceae; genus Phytohabitans; species Phytohabitans aurantiacus. The sequence goes on along the minus strand of NZ_BSDI01000020.1, from coordinate 15,316 downwards.
CGATCAGCGACGGCTCGCCATCGTGGTACCGGAAGCCGATGGCCCGACCGAGCGACCGGTCCGAGTTGATCTCGGCCTTGAGCTTGCGCAGCCGGGAGTCGATCACCTCGGGCGGCGACATCGACGCCCACTGGAACGGGGTGTGCGGCTTGGGCACGAACCCGCCGATCGACACCGTGCACCGGATGTCTTTGGAGCCGGTGGCGGCCCGACCTGCCCGGATGACCTCGTGGGCGAGCCGGGCGATCTGGAGCACGTCTTCGTCGGTCTCGGTGGGGAGGCCGCACATGAAGTACAGCTTCACCTGCCGCCAGCCGTTGCTGTAGGCGGTGACCACGGTGCGGATGAGGTCTTCCTCCGACACCATCTTGTTGATCACTTTGCGGATGCGCTCGGACCCGCCCTCGGGCGCGAACGTGAGACCGGTGCGCCGGCCGTTGCGCGACAGCTCCTGGGCCAGCGTGATGTTGAAGGCGTCGACCCGCGTGGACGGCAGCGACAGCGAGACGTTCGTGCCCTCGTACTGCTCAGCCAGGCCAGAACAGATGTCGCCGATCTCGGAGTGGTCGGCCGACGACAGCGAGAGCAGGCCCACCTCGGAGAAGCCGGAGAACTCCAGCCCCTCCTTCACCATCTGCCCCACGGTCGTGATCGACCGCTCGCGTACCGGCCGGGTGATCATGCCGGCCTGGCAGAACCGGCAGCCGCGGGTGCAGCCTCGGAAGATCTCCACCGCGTACCGCTCGTGGACGGTCTCGGCCAGCGGGACCAGGGGCTTCTTCGGGTACGGCCAGGCGTCGAGGTCCATGGTCGTGCGCTTGTGTACCCGGAACGGCACGTCTGCCCTGTTTGGCACCACGCGCTGGATCCGGCCGTCGGGCAGGTAGTCGACGTCGTAGAAGCGCGGCACGTACACGCTCTCGGTGCGGGCGAGCCGCAGCAGCAGCTCGTCGCGCCCACCGGGGCTGCCCTCGGCCTTCCACTGCCGCACGATCGTGGTGATCTCCAGGACGGCTTCCTCGCCGTCGCCGAGCACCGCCGCGTCGACGAAGTCGGCGATCGGCTCGGGGTTGAACGCCGCGTGCCCGCCGGCCACCACGACCGGGTGCGAATCGTCGCGGTCGCGCGCCTCCAGCGGGATCCCCGCGAGGCTGAGCGCGGTCAGCAGGTTGGTGTAGCCCAGCTCGGTCGCGAACGACAGGCCGAAGACGTCGAACGCGCCCACCGGGCGGTGCGCGTCGACGGTGAACTGGGGCACGCCGTGCTCGCGCATCAGCCGCTCCAGGTCGGGCCAGACCGCGTACGTGCGCTCGGCGAGCACGTCGGGCAGCTCGTTGAGCACCTCGTACAGGATCTGGACGCCCTGGTTGGGCAGCCCCACCTCGTAGGCGTCGGGATACATGAGTGCCCACCGGACGGTCGTCGCGTCCCAGTCTTTGACGACCGCGCCCAGCTCGCCACCCACGTACTGGATGGGCTTGCTCACCTGGGGCAGCAGCAGCTCTAGCTGCGGGAAGACGGACTGGACGCTCACAAAACCTCCACCGGACGGGTCCAACCGACCAGAATACGCGCCGTAACAGCGGTGGCGTGGCGTGGCTATCTTCGGAAGGGCCCGAAGGGAGTGCATGGACATGCCGGGATCGGACCCGGACGACACGCGGCCCACCGCACCGTCCTCACCGGTCGAAGCGGATAAAGCCGCTGAATCGGACGAAGAGGTCACGCCTACCCGCCCCACGCCGCCGGTGAAGTGGACCGGCGCGGCGGCCGTCCCGCCGCCTGCCGCGAAGAAGAAGTTCCGCTGGCGCGGGAGCGGCTCCGACGGGCAGGGTGAGGCGCCCGACGACGAGATACCGACGCCGGTCGACCCGTGGGCGCATGCCGACCCGCTCGACCAGCCATACCCGCCCGCGCTCCTGGACGGCCAGTACCCGCCGACGCTGCTCGACGGCGTGCCGCCGCGCGCGGCGCTCCCTCCGGCCCTGCCGCCCGCCGCGCTGCCCGGCCCACCCGCGAACCGCACTCCCGCGACCAGGCCGCCGGTGCAGCCGCGCGCCGCGCTGCCGCCCCCGCAGGCCTTGGTACCGGTGCGTAAGCCACCGAAACGGCCCAAGCCGCCCAAGGTTCGTAACGCGCCACCACCACCGCCGCAGGCTCCCCCCGGCTACCCACCGGGCTACCCGCCGGGGCCACCCGCGTTCCGCCGTCGCCGCCGCAAGTGGCCGTGGTTCCTGCTGTTCACGATCGCCTGCTGCTGCGGCTGCCCCGCGTACTTCGGTAAGCCCATGTGGGAGCAGTACCCGGCCTCTGCCTCCCTGCCGGCCCAGGTCGCCGACCTGCGGCTGCGCGAAGACAACGCCACCCAGCGCACCACGGAACGCCTGAAGGCGGACCTGCGGGCGGCGCACTGGCTGGCGGAGGACACCTTCGCCGGCGTGTACGCCGACCGGGCCGGCAAGAAGGTGACCGTCTTCGGCACCACCGGCTTCCGCTTCTCCCCCGAGGGCGACCTGCGGGCGGAGATGACCCGCCTCACCGACGAGTACCGCCTTCAGGATGTCGAGACGATCGACACCGGTACCCGCGGCGAGTTCCTGAGCTGCGGAGTCGGCAAGGAGGGCAACGCGACCGTCGCGGTCTGCGGTTGGGCCGACCACGGCAGCCTCGCCACCGCCGTCTTCACCCGGCGCTCGCCCCGCGACAGCGCGAGCCTGCTCGAAGAGCTACGGGAAGCGATCGTCAGCCGGCAGTAGTCAGCCGGGAGTGGTACGTGATGGCCCTGACGAGCATTTCCGGGCACAATCTGGACATGCGGCGGCGCTGGTTGTTCGCTGATCAACTCGGCCCTCACTACTTGGACGTCCCACACCAACAGGTTCTGCTGATCGAGTCGAAGGCGGTGTTCCGGCGCCGGGCGTTCCACCGGCAAAAGGCGCACCTGGTGCTCTCGGCGCTGCGGCACCGCGCCGCCGAGCTCGGTGACAAGGCCGTGCACCTGACCGCCGAGACGTACCGGCACGCCCTGCGCCGGCTCGACGAACCGCTCGACGTCTGCCACCCCACATCCCGCCGCGCCCGCGACTTCGTGCGCGCCCAGCCCGGCGTGGCGATGCTGCCGCCGCGCGGCTTCGTCACCAGTTCCGAAGACTTCGCGACCTGGGCCGACAGCCAGCGGGGCACGATGCGCCTGGAGAACTTCTACCGGTACGCCCGGCGGCGGCACCGGGTGCTGATGGAGGGCGACGAGCCGACCGGTGGCCGCTGGCACGTGACGCCCACCGGCAACGTGCCCGACCTGCCACCGCCACCGGCGCCCGTCGAAGACGACATCGACGCCGAGGTGCGCGACGATCTCAACCGCTGGCAGGCCGAGGGCATCGAGTTCGTCGGGCGGGACGGGCCACGGCTGTTTCCCGCGACCCGGCGCGAGGCGGTCGACCGGCGCGACCACTTCATCGCCCACCGGCTGCCGTTCTACGGTGCCCGCGACGAGGCGATCCGTGCCACCGACCCGTGGGTATCGCACAGTGGACTGTCCACATCGTTCAACCTCGGGCTGCTGCACCCTTTGGAAGCGGTGCGCCCGGCCGAGGCGGCGTACCGGGCGGGCGATGCGCCGCTGTCCAGCGTCGAGGGCTTCGTGCGCGGCATCCTCGGCTGGCGCGACTACATCTGGCACCTGTACTGGTACCTGGAGGCCGGTTCACCCGCTGGCCGGCGCCCGGGGAGCACGCGTACCGTGCCGCCGTGGTTCGCCCGGCTCGACGCCGACGCGGTGCGCGCCCGGTGCCTGTCCGACACGCTGGCGCAGGTGCGCGACCGCGGCTGGGTGCACCACACGCAGCGCCTGATGGTGCTGGCGAACTACGCCCTGCACCGGGGCTGGCGGCCGAGCGAGATGGTCGACTGGTTCCACCGCTCGTTCGTCGACGGGTTCGAGTGGGCCATGGTCGGCAACGTCGTCGGCATGACGCCGTACGCCGACCCGGGCACGATGACCACCAAGCCGTACGCGGCCGGCGGGGCGCACCTGGACAAGATAAGCGACTACTGCACCGGCTGCCGGTACGACTTCACCAAGCGGCGGGGTCCGGACGCGTGCCCGTTCACGGCCGGGTACTGGGCTTTCCTCGACCGTGCCCGCGAGCGCCTGCACGGCAACGTCCGGATGACCCGCGCGCTGCGCCAGCTCGACCGCATTCCCGACCTGCCCGACGTGGTCGCGCAGGAACGGGAACGCGGCGAGACTCCCCCGTGACCCCAACTACGTGATCAGGGCGTCCCTCAAGTCGTTAGGGCGACTTGAGGGACGCCCTGATCATGCGCGGGCCACGCCGACCGTGACCTGCTCGCCCTCGCCGACCTCGCCGGCGAAGCCACCGTCGACCGGGGCGTAGGCCAGCGACGTGGCCAGTACCTCGCGCATCACGAAGTCGCGGTGCGCCTCGACGGCGGCCGTGACCTCCGGCGCCCCGGCGAGCGTGACCGCGATCCGGTCGGACACGTCGAGCTGCGCCTCGCGGCGGGCCTGCTGCACGACGCGGACGACGTCACGGGCCAGCCCTTCGGCGGCCAGTTCGGGCGTCACGGTCGTGTCGAGCACCACCACGCCCTCGCCACCCGGCAACGGCGCCGAGTGGTCGGCGTCGGCGGCCACCAGCTTCAGCTCGAACTCGCCCTCCTGAAGCGTCACGCCCGCGGCGACCGGCTGACCATCCACAAGGGACCAGTCGCCCGACTTGACCGCCCGGATCACCTGCTGCACCGCGCCACCGACCCGCGGGCCGAGCGCGCGCGGCACCACGGTGAGCACCTGCTCGCAGTACGTCGACACCTCACCGGTGAACACCACCGACTTGACGTTGACCTCGTCGGCGACCAGATCGGCGAACGGCCGCAGCGCCTCCGCGGACGGGGTCGCCACCGTGAGCGCCAGCAGCGGCAGCCGCACCCGCAGCCCTCGGGCCTTGCGCAGCGACAGTGCCGCCGAGCAGACGTCGCGGACGGCGTCCATCGCGGCGACCAGGTCGTGGTCGGCCGGGAAGTCCTCTTCGGACGGCCAGTCGACCAGGTGCACCGAGCGCTCGCCGGTGAGCCCGCGCCAGATCTCCTCCGCGGTCAGCGGCGCCAGCGGTGCGACCACCTTGGCGAGCGTCTCCAGCACCGTGTAGAGGGTGTCGAACGCGTCCCGGTCGCCGCTCCAGAACCGGTCGCGCGAGCGCCGCACGTACCAGTTCGTGAGCGCGTCCAGATAGGACCGCACCGAGCCACAGGCACCGGAGATGTCGTACTCGTCCATCTGCTTGCGCACGGTCGCCACCAGCTCGCCCGTCTTCGCCAGCACGTACCGGTCGAGCAGGTGGTCGCTGTCGGTGCGGCGCTTCGCCTCGTAGCCGGACGCGTTGGCGTAGAGCGTGAAGAAGTACCACACGTTCCACAGTGGAAGCAGCACCTGGCGTACCGCGTCGCGGATCGCGCCCTCGGTGACCGGCATGTCGCCGCCGCGCAACACCGGAGACGACATCAGCATCCACCGCATCGCGTCGGAGCCGTGCGAGTTGAATACCTGATACACGTCCGGGTAGTTGCGCAGGCTCTTGGACATCTTGCGCCCGTCTTCGCCCTGCAGGATGCCGTGGCTCAGGCAGTTGCGGAACGCCGGCCGGTCGAAGAGCGCGGTCGCCAGCACGTGCATGGTGTAGAACCAGCCACGCGTCTGTCCGATGTACTCCACGATGAAGTCGCCCGGGTAGTGGTTTTCGAACCAGTCCCGGTTTTCGAACGGGTAGTGCACCTGGGCGAACGGCATCGAGCCCGACTCGAACCAGCAGTCGAGCACCTCGGGCACCCGGCGCATCATCGACTTGCCCGTCGGGTCGTCGGGGTTCGGCCGCACCAGCTCGTCGATGCCGGGCCGGTGCAGGTCGGTCACCCTGACGCCGAAGTCACGCTCCAGCTCCTCCAGCGACCCGTACACGTCGACGCGCGGGTACTCCGGGTCGTCCGACTTCCACACTGGGATCGGCGAGCCCCAGAACCGGTTCCGGCTGATCGACCAGTCACGGGCGTTGGCCAGCCACTTGCCGAACGAGCCGTCCTTGACGTGAGCGGGCGTCCAGTTGATCTGCTGGTTCAGCTCGACCATCCGGTCCTTGAACCGGGTCACCGCCACGAACCACGACGACACCGCCTTGTATACGAGCGGGGTGTCACACCGCCAGCAGTGCGGGTACGAGTGGGTGTAGGTGTCCTGGCGCAGCACGACACCGCGGTCGCGCAGCTCCCTGATGATCGGCTTGTTGACGTCGAAGACCTGCTGACCCTGGTACGGCGGCACCAGCGAGGTGAACCGGGTGTGCTCGTCGACGGTCACCACGGTCGGGATGCCGGCCGCGTTGCAGGCGTTCTGGTCGTCTTCACCGAAGGCCGGCGCCAGATGCACGACCCCCGTGCCGTCCTCTGTGGTCACAAAGTCGGCGCCCAGCACCTGGTAGGCGTTGGGGCCGGCCTGCTCGGTCAGGAAGTCGAACAGCGGCGTGTAACGGCGCCCGACCAGGTCGGCACCGCGCACCACGCCAACGTGAGTGAGATCCCCCAGCTCCTTCTGGTACGCGGACACCCGCGCCGCCCCGACGAGGTACTTCTGTCCGCTGGCGTCGGCCAGCTCGGCGTACTCGATGTCGGGACCGACGGCGAGCGCGAGGTTCGACGGCAGCGTCCACGGCGTGGTGGTCCAGACCGCGAGCTTCTCGCCAGTGTCCAATGTGAACCACACGGTGACGGACGGGTCCTGCCGGTCGCGGTAGACATCGTCCATGCGGGTCTCGGTGTTCGACAGTGGCGTCTCGCACCGCCAGCAGTACGCGAGCACCCGGAAGCCTTCATAGACCAGGCCCTTGTCGTGCAGGGTCTTGAAAGCCCACATGACGCTTTCCATGTAGTCCAGGTCGAGCGTCTTGTAGTCGTTGGCGAAGTCGACCCAGCGCGCCTGCCGCGTGACGTACCGCTCCCAGTCCTGGGTGTACGTCAGCACCGACGAGCGGCACACGTCGTTGAACCTGGCCATGCCCAGGTCGATGATCTCGGCCTTCGTCGAGATGCCGAGCTGCTTCTCGGCCTCGACCTCGGCCGGCAGGCCGTGACAGTCCCACCCGAAGCGGCGTTCCACCCGCCGTCCCCGCATGGTCTGGTACCGCGGCACCACGTCCTTGACGTAGCCGGTGAAAAGGTGACCATAATGCGGCAGCCCGTTGGCGAACGGCGGCCCGTCATAGAAGACGTACTCGTTCGAGCCATTGGGCCCAGCGTCCCTCTGGTCGACCGACGCCTCGAACGTCTTGTCGGACGCCCAGTACTCCAGGACCCGGCGCTCGACGGCCGGCAGGTCCGGGCTCGCCGGCACGCCGGCCGTGGGATCGGTCTTCGGGTACACCGTAGGTCTCCTCGCAGCTCACTCGTTCGTGTCTGCGAGGACGAGCCACATGGCCCGCGGTACCACCCCGCTTGGCGGCTCCCTGGTGGGGAACCACCCGCTCGTTGGCCGGCTGTGACGGGCCGGACCCGTCCGGTTCTACTGAGGCTCGCGCCCGTTCTTCCGGAGGCTCACCGGTGATGGCCGGGTCAACGCCTTTACAACCGCCAAGAATACCCGACCGCTCATTCGAGAGCCCGCCAATAACCCGGGTGCGGCATGCCGCCGCTCACAACCCACCCGTCACGCTGGCCCCCGCCCCTAGTCGCCGATCAAGGGCGAATGCACGCGGTTTGATCTCAAATCCGCGTGTATTCGGCCTTGATCCATGGAGATCTCCTTGATCGACGACGCGATCTCGCCTGCAGGCCGGGGGCAGCCACACGTGCGGGCCAGGGCAGGGCACGCATGCGCGGCGGACCAGACGCAGCGACGCGGGCAAGGGCGCAGCGAGCAGGGTCACGGGTTACCAGGACACCGGCGCGGGCGGTCCGTCCGTCCGCGGAGGTCGGGAAGCACCTACCCGATTCATGGGTTCGAGCTGCCGCGACGCCCGCCGTGATCCAGACCGTCGCTCCCGCGGCCTCACCCTGCGTGTCCCCACCCCCAGAGCCCCGTCGTGATCAGGGCGGCATGGACCAGCGGCGGGCACCGCCGCCAAGACCCCGGCGGGCCGGCAGGGTCCGGGTCGTTTGATTGTGGACCGCGGAGGGTGAGGCCGCGGGAGCAGCGGCACCGACCGCGACGCACGCCGCGGCAGCCCAAAGGACCCTGACCCTGGCCCTGACCCTGACCGCGATCAAGGAGATCTTCATCGATCAAGGCCGAGTGCACGCGGATTTGAGATCAAAGCGCGTGCGTTTGCCCTTGATCGACGCTCAGGGGGCGCGGCCAGCGCGGCCGGCGGCGGCCGGCGGCGGCCAAGGGGCGGCCGAGGGCGGTCAGGGGAGGTCGGGGAACCAGAGGGTGATCTCGCGCTTGGCGCTGTCGGCGGAGTCGGAAGCGTGTACCAAATTCTCCCGGTTTGACAGGGACAGGTCGCCGCGGATCGTGCCCGGCGCGGCCTTGCGCCCGTCGGTGGCGCCCGTCAGGGTGCGCACGACCTCGATCGCCTGGTCGCCAACCAGCACCGCCGCGACCAGCGGACCGCCGGTCATGAAGTCTTTGAGCGGCGGGTAGAAGCCCTTGTCGACGTGCTCGGCGTAGTGCTGGTCGGCGAGCGCTGCGTCCATGCCGCGCAGGACCATCGCCTCGATCGTCAGCCCTTTGCGCTCGAAACGGCCGAGGATCTCGCCGACGAGGCCGCGCCGCACTGCATCGGGCTTGATGAGGACGAGCGTGCGCTCTACGGGGGTGCTGGTGGTCACGCCGCTAGCCTATCGAGTCTTCCCATGGGTGGCCGGACCGGCCTAGCCTGGCGGGGAACCCCCTGGGAGGTCCACTGTGGCTGACGCACGTCGCCGACCCATCGCGCCGGTACGCAAGCTCGTCGCGGGCGTGCTGGCGACCTTCGCGGCGTTCATCGTGCTCTTCGGCGCGGGCATGCAGAGCTGGGCGATCGTCGCGCTCGGCGTCGCGGTCATCGTCTTGGCTATCGGTCTGGTCTTCGTCACGACGATCCGCGGCGGCGCCCGTGCGTGGGTCGCGGGCACGGCGCACGTCGTCAGCGCGTCAGAGCCGCCGGCCAGTTCCTCGTACGGTCGTTGCGAGCTCCAGATCGTGATCGACGCTCCCGGCCTGCCGGGCGCCGCGATCAAGGTGCGGGATCCTCGGGTACCGGTGGCGAAGTGGCCCGACCACGGCGCGACCCTGCCGATCATGGTGGCGGTCGACGACATCCGGCACGTCCGCATCCTCTGGGACGACGTGCTGACCCATGCCGAGGCGGCCGCCAGCGGGTTCAGCCGGCCCGCGAGCGGCGGCCTCAGCGACGCCGACCTGCTCGGCGACGACCTGTTTCCCGACGAGGAGCCGCCGTGGTCGCGCCGGCCCGACGAGCCGTTCCCCGATCTCGACGGTGCCGAGCCGGTCACCGCTGACCTGACCGACGACCTGGGCGGCGGCATCCGCGACGAGCCGGTCGTCGTGCACCAGAAGCCCGGCGGCCCGATCGTGCTGGAAGGCACGCTTGTCGAGCCGTCCGTCGAGCCGCGCTCGGTGCCGCTGCCCCGCCGGGCGAAGGCCGCGTCGCACGAGCAGAACGGTGGCGAGGCCGGTGCCGCGACAGCGGTCGCCGACCCGCCAGACGACGCGGCCAGCCCGTACCCGAGCGCGCACCCCAGCCCCGGCGGCTCGATCCACGGCGTGGGGGTGACCGTGCTGGTCACCGACCTCGACAGGTCGATCGCGTTTTACCGCGACATGCTCGGCTTCTACGAGGTCGACAACGGCGACGGCAATGCCGTGCTGGCGTCCGGCGAGACCCGGCTGGTGCTGCGGTCGATCTCCGACCTCGAGCCGGCCGGCCCGCGCACCGTGCACGTCAACCTGGAGGTTGGCGACGTCACGGCGATGTACGAGGAGCTGAAGGAGAAGGGCGTCCGGTTCACGTACGCCCCGCGGGTGGTCAACCGGGGTTCCAAGCTCGACCTGTGGGCCGCGGCCTTCCGCGACCCCGACGGCCACGGCATCGCCCTGACCCAGTGGCGCAACCGCCCCGCCCCCGACTAACCATCCCGCGCTTCGTGATCAGGGCGTCCCTGAAGTCGTTAGAACGACTTGAGGGACGCCCTGATCACGCGAGGATCGTCTTTCGCACGTGGAGGACGTACAGCCAGACCGCGCCGAAGACGACGCCTAGCACGGCCAGGGACCAGTGCAGGAAGCCGCCCAGCGTCAGCAGCCCCTGCAGCCCCGCCACCGCGCCCCACGCCCAGCGGTGCTTGAGCAGCCCGGCGAGCACGACACACGCCACCGCCACCCCGATGATCACGCCGATCGCCGCGCCGCTCAGGTCGCCGCCGAGCACGCGCATGGGCTGGATGCCCAGTACCAGCACGAGCGTCTCGATGATCAGGGTGCCGGCGCCGAGACCGCGCGCGGCGGCCTGCGGGTTGCGCAGCCCAGAGCTCATCGTTTCAGGAGCTTGCGCGCGTCTGCCACGGTGACGATCGAGCCGGTGATCAGCACGCCGACACCGCTCAGCTCGCCCTCCACATCGGACTCGGCCAGGGCGACGGCCGCCTCGATGGCGTCGGGCAGGTTGGCGGCGACGGTCACCCGATCCTCGCCAAACACCTCTTCGCCGATCGCGGCCAGCCGCTCGACCGGCAGCGCCCGCGGCGACGTGTTGCGGGTGACCACGAGCTCGTCGGCCACCGGCTCCAGCAGCTCCAGTACGCCGGCGGCGTCTTTGTCGTCGAGGATCGCCACGACGGCCACGAGCCGCCGGAACGCGAACTCCTCCAGCAGCGCGGTCACCGTCGCGGTCATGCCGTGCGGGTTGTGCGCGCCGTCGAGCAGGATCGTCGGCGCGCTTCGCACTCGCTCCAGCCGACCCGGCGAGCTGGCACCCGCGAAGCCCTCGCGGACCACCTCGGGGTCGAGCTGCCGGTTGGCGCCCGCGCCGAGAAACGCCTCGACCGCCGCGAGCGCCAGGGCGGCGTTCTGCGCCTGGTGGGCGCCGTGCAGCGGCAGGAAGATCTCCTCGTACACGCCGCCGAGGCCCTGGATGCTGAGCACCTGGCCGCCGACGGCGACCGCGCGCCGCAGTACCCCGAACTCGCTGCCCTCGCGCGCGACGGTGGCCTCGACCTCGGCACAGCGCTCCAGGATCGGCCGAGCGGCTTCCTCGTCCTGTGCGGCGGTGATCACCGTGGCGCCCTTGTGGATGATGCCGGACTTGGCGACCGCGATCTCTTCGATCGTGTCGCCGAGCCACTCGGTGTGGTCCAGGCCGATTGGGGTGATCACGCAGACGCCGGCGTTGATGACGTTCGTGGAGTCTTCGGCGCCGCCCAGGCCCACCTCGACGATCGCCACATCGACGGGGGCGTCCGCGAACGCGGCGAACGCCAGCGCCGTCGTCATGTCGAAGTACGTCAGCGACTCGTCGGCACGCTCGTCGACCAGCGCGGCCAGCGGGGCCACTTCCTCGTACGCGGCCACGAACCGGCGCTCGCTGATCGGCTCGCCGTCGAAGCTGATCCGCTCGCGAACGGTGTCGAGGTGCGGGCTCGTGTATCGCCCGGTGTGGATGCCGTGCGCGCGCAACAGCGAGTCGATCATCCGAGCCGTCGACGTCTTGCCGTTGGTGCCGGTGAGGTGGATGGCCGGGTACGCCCGCTGTGGGCTCCCCAGCAGGTCGAGCAGCTGCGTGATGCGATCGAGGTCGAAGACCATCCGCGTGTAGCCACGGCGGGACAGCTCCGCCTCGACCGCTTCGTACTCGGTACTCATGAAGCCGGCAACGCCCCCAAGGCCGCAACGATGCGCGCCAGGTCAGCCTCGGCGGCGGCCAGGCGGTCTTTGATCTTACCGACGACCTGCTCGGGCGCCTTGTCGACGAAGGCCGGGTTGCCGAGCTTGGCCCGGCACTGGTCGGCCTCCTTCTGGGCGGCGGCACGGTCTTTCTCGAGCCGGGCACGCTCGGCCGCGACGTCGATCGTGCCGCGGGTGTCGAGCTCGACGCCGATCGCACCCGTCACCGCGAGCGTCGCGGTGGCCGCGAAGCCGTCGCCCGGCTCGTCGAGCCGGACCAGCGAACGGATCAGCGGCTCGTGTGCGGCGATGCCGGCGCCGGCCAGGCCGCCGAGGCGCGCGGTGACCCGCTGGCCGGGGCGCAGGCCCTGGTCGGAGCGGAACCGACGGATCTCGGTGACCACCCGCTGCACGGTCGCCAGCTCGGCCTCGGCGGCGTCGTCGACGAGCGCCTGATCGGCGACCGGCCACGCGGCCGTCACCACCGTCTTGCCCTTGGTGAGCGCGGTCCACAGCTCCTCGGTCACGAACGGCATGACCGGGTGCAGCAGGCGCAACAGCTGGTCGAGGACGTGGCCCAGGACCCTTCTCGTCGCGTCCCCGTCAGCGGTGGCCAGCACCGGCTTGACCAGCTCGACGTACCAGTCGCAGACGTCGTCCCAGGCGAAGTGGTAGAGGGTGTCGCACGCCTTGGCGATCTCGAACCCTTCGAGCTGCTGGTCGACCTCGGCCACCACGTGCTGGAGGCGGGAGAGGATCCACCTGTCGACAGTGGACAGCGACGCCGGCAGCTCGCCCTCGGTGTGCGCGCCGTTCATCAGCGCGAAGCGGGTGGCGTTCCACAGCTTGTTGCAGAAGTTGCGCGAGCCCTGCACCCACTCTTCGCTGACCGCCACGTCGGAGCCGGGGTTGGCGCCGCGGGCCAGCGTGAACCGGGTCGCGTCGGCGCCGAACCGGTCGATCCAGTCGAGCGGGTCGACCACGTTGCCGAACGACTTCGACATCTTCTTGCCGTGCTGGTCGCGCACGATGCCGTGCAACGCCACCACGTCGAAGGGCTGCTTGCCGTCCATCGCGTACAGGCCGAACATCATCATCCGGGCGACCCAGAAGAACAGGATGTCGTATCCGGTGACCAGTACCGACGTCGGATAGAACTTCGCCAGGTCGGGCGTCGCGTCGGGCCAGCCCAGCGTGGAGAACGGCCACAACGCGCTGGAGAACCACGTGTCGAGCACGTCTTCGTCCTGGCGCCACCCGTCACCGCTCGGCGGCTGCTCGTCGGGGCCGACGCAGACCACCTCGCCGTCCGGCCCGTACCAGACCGGGATGCGGTGGCCCCACCACAGCTGCCGCGAGATGCACCAGTCGTGCATGTTGTCGACCCAGTTGAAGTACCGCTTGGCCAGCTCTGGCGGCTCGATCCGGGTGCGGCCGTCGCGCACCGCGTCGCCGGCGGCCTTGGCCAGCGGGCCCGTGTTGACGAACCACTGCAGCGACAGGCGCGGCTCCACCGTCGTCTTGCAGCGCGAACAGTGGCCGACCGCGTGCACGTACGGCCGCTTCTCCGCGACGATCAGGCCCTGCGCCCGCAGCGCGGCCACGATCGCCGGACGTGCCTCGAACCGGTCAAGCCCTTGGAACGGGCCGTGCGCGGTGATCACGCCACGCTCGTCCATGATCGTGAGGCTCGGCAGGCCGTGCCGCTGGCCGATCTCGAAGTCGTTGGGGTCGTGCGCCGGTGTCACCTTGACCATGCCGGTGCCGAAGGTCGGGTCGACGTGCTCGTCGGCGACGATCGGGATGCGCCGGCCGGTCAGCGGCAGCTCGACCTCGGTGCCGATCAGGTGCTTGTAGCGCTCGTCGTCGGGGTTGACCGCCACCGCGGTGTCACCGAGCATCGTCTCGGCGCGGGTGGTCGCGACGACCACCTCGTCGCTGTATCGGATCGAGACGAGCTCACCATCGTCGTCGGTGTGGTCGACCTCGATGTCGGACAGCGCGGTGAGGCAGCGCGGGCACCAGTTGATGATCCGCTCAGCCCGATAGATCAGGCCGCCGTCATACAGCCGCTTGAAGATGGTCTGGACGGCCCGCGACAGGCCCTCGTCCATGGTGAAGCGCTCGCGCTCCCAGTCGACGGAGTCGCCGAGCCGGCGCATCTGCCCGAGGATCGCGCCGCCGGACTCGGCCTTCCACTGCCAGACCCGCTCGACGAACTTCTCCCGGCCCAGGTCGTGCCGCGACAGGCCCTCGGCGGCGAGCTGGCGCTCGACCACGTTTTGCGTGGCGATGCCCGCGTGGTCCATGCCCGGCAGCCACAGCGCCTCGTATCCCTGCATCCGCCGCCGGCGCACGAGCGTGTCCTGGATCGTGTGATCGAGGGCGTGGCCGACGTGCAGGGAACCGGTCACGTTCGGCGGGGGGATGACGATGGTGAACGGGGGCTTGTCGCTGCTCGCGTCGCCCCGGAAGTGACCCGCCGATACCCAGCCCTCATACCGACGCCCCTCTACCTCGCCCGGCTGATACTGGGCGGACAACGTCGGTGCATCGGTGCGGGTCTGCGGTGTCTCGGTCACCCTGAGAGTCTACGGAGTGGCTCGCGGCACGTGGCGTGCGCCACCCGCCGTTTCGGTACGGTGGCGTGTGTGCATCCCGAGCCTGTAGACGTGACGCCTCCGTCTGCTTCTCCTCCCCCGTCGCCTGTGCGTTCGCCTTCACGTTCGCCTTCACGCAAGCGGAAGATCGTGCTCGGCTCGCTGCTCGCCGTCGCGTTGGCCGGCGGTGCGGTGGCCGGCGTCGCCGGGTGGCGGATCCTCCAGCAGAAGGACGCCAAGCTCACGACCCCTGACGAGGTCGCGGGGTTGCGGCTCGACCGCAGCGAACGCGCCGCTTCCACAGCCGATTATCTGCGTACTGCCATAGGCGCCCAGATCGACCTGGACGAGAGCATCGGAGCCGTGTACGCCGACCCGGCCGCGGCCGATCGCAGCGTGCTCATCTTTGGGGGCACCACGCTGCTGCTCTCACCCGAGCGTGACCTCGACAGCCTCTTTGATCTGCTCTCGGACGACACCGGAAAGGTCAACGGGCTCAAGGGCGTCGACGCCGGCGACCTGGGCGGCGTGATGAAGTGCGGCACCAGCGCCTCGCCCGAGGGTGACATGCCGGTGTGCGGCTGGGCCGACCACGGCAGCGTCGCCATCGCGATGTTTCCGGGCCGCTCGATCGACGACTCGGCCACGCTTCTGCGTGACATTCGCGAGGGCATTCAAGAGCGCTGAAACGCGTCGAGGCCACCCCCGAAGGGGTGGCCTCAAACGTGAAAGATGTCCGGCGGTGTCCTACTCTCCCACACCCTCCCGAGTGCAGTACCATCGGCGCTGGAAGGCTTAGCTTCCGGGTTCGGAATGTTACCGG